>JAWSVB010000034.1:0-3559 GCA_033852135.1 Gammaproteobacteria bacterium
AAATGCCAGGGCCTTTAGCCTTGGTTTGGCAACGCACCTATCGCAGCACCGCAGCTAATATTGATAATGGCATGGGTTTTGGTTGGGGTACGGTTTTTGATACCGAGATTATTGTTGATGCCACCCCTGATGGTCTTGGCGGTGTTATTTATCGCGATGCCGAATCACGCGAGATCCCCTTCCCGCTTCCAAACCCAGGTTTTGAATCACGTCAGCCATTTGAGAATTTGGTTCTGCGCTGTGAGGGCCCTAATGAATTTACTGTGATTTTTCCTGATGGCAGCCATCATGTGTTTCGGCCGCAAGCTGGAAGGTATCGCCTTAGTCATATATCTACCCCTCGCGGCAATGCCCTTGAGTGCATCTATACCGAAAAAGGCAATATCTCCCGCATTGATAACCGTGCCGGCCGTTGCGTATTTATCGAACGCCAAAAATCAGGTCACGTATCTGCAATCGTTGCCGGAACCGTTGATGAAAAAACCCGTCGCGCCGAGCCTTTAAAACACAAATACGTACGCTATCGCTACGATGAGGAGTTTAACCTTATTGAAGTTATCGATGCATGCGATGCATCGGAGAAATACGAATACAATAACCACATAATCACCAAGCGCACATTACGTTCTGGCTTTAATCTTCATTTTGAGTGGGACAACCACTCTGTTCTCGGCAAGTGTATCCATCAGTATGGCGATAATGGCTATTACGACTACTCGTTTGAATACAAACCAGAAATTCGCAAATCTTTCAGTCGTGATGGCCGTGGTATCAAAACCGGTTATGAGTACAGTAGCAAAGGTCTATTGCTAGAACAGTCAGTTGGCAAGAGCGCTCCTTCTTGTAATAAATACGATGAAATCGGGCGTCTTGTTGAAACTATGGATCCTAGTGGCGCCAAGAAGAGCATTAACTATGATGAAGATGGTAAGCTTGCCGAAATTATCGACGCTCGCGGCAGCAGTACATCTTATCGTTACAATGAGATCGACGATCCGATCTACATGACCGATGCCGAAGGCAATGTCTGGGAGCGCAAGTTTGATCCTTTCGGAAGCATCATTGAGCTTACCGACCCTGCCGGCAGAACCACACAATACGAATACAACCTTAATGGCACGTTAAGGCAGATCACCTACCCTAGTGGGCGTGTACGCAAGCTTATCTGGAATGAAAAGGCAGAATTTGTGGGTGATTGGGATGTTGAGACCAACTCGCTATCAGAATATCTATACGATGATCTGGGACGTATAACCCACTCCCTATCAGCAGATGGAGATCTAACCCGCTACGAATATGACTCTATGAGCCGCGTCACCAAAATCGCTCAAGGGGTTAGCCTAAATGACTATGAAACACCTCTGGATCAGATAGCATCCCAAAATGACGGTAGAGTAAGTATTCAAAGCTTTATCTACAATAGCGATGGCAGGCTTGCCGAATACGCCGATGCTAATGGCAATGTAACCCGTTATAGCTATGATGGTCTGGCGCATATCCGCAAAAAGACCATGCCTGACGGTAGCTCATTTGAGTATCTCTACGATGAAGAGCGCAACCTGGTTGGTCTTATCAATGAAAATGGTGAGCGTTATCGCCTGAGTTATGATGATAATGAGAATATCACCCGTGAAGTTGGCTTTGATGGTAGAACTCAGCATTATGAATACGATGCAGCTGGTCATCTTATCTTCCATAAAGATGGTGAGCAGCGAGAGATAACCTACGAACGTGATGAGCTGGGTAACCTTACAAAACGTATTTCTAAAAATACCGAAACCGATGAGCAAGAGATCTGCGAATACACCTACGACCGTCTAAATCGTCTGATTCATGCAGACAATAAACACCAACGTCTGCAATTTAACTATGATGGTTGCGGCAACTTGCTGGAAGAGTGGCAGGATGACAAGTGCATCACCCATAAATATGATCTGGATAGCAACCGCATCAGCACTACCCTACCCGATGGCAACATAATCAAATATGCTTATAACCATAAAGGGGAATGCACAGGCGTTGGCTACAACAATCAAACCATAATTGGGATTGAACGCAATAACTCCGGCATGGAAACAAAGCGTGTCTGCTTTACTCAAGACACACAACCAAAGCTATCAATAGACAAGCACTATGACCCACAAGGCAGATTAACTCAGCAACGCACATTCAACGCACAAAGCAGTGAATCACCTATTCTAGAAAAGCTGTATCAGTATGACCAAAACGGACATCTTGTTCAAAGCAAGCTTGTTTCTGCGAAGCCTTCAGAGCAAGACCAGATCCCTGAGCCCTTCGACTACGCTCAGGATAAACTACGCCGAAGGGTCGGATTTGGCGTAAATCTTAATTCCACCACCGACTACAAATATGATCCTTTAGGGCAGCTCATCCATGCAGATGGCATGACCGAAGAGGCATTCAAATTCGACCCGGCCGGCAATATAATAAATGATGGACAGGAAAACTCAGAAACATCTTTTTCAGAAGGAAATCGCCAGACCCAATACAAAGGCCAGGAATTTGAATTTGATGAGCTTGGAAATATCATCCAACGAATCGATACTAAAACCGGTCATAAAACCACATTCAAATACAATGCGGAAAACCAGCTGATCGAAACCAAAAAGGCAGGCCTTACCACCAAATATAAATACGATGCGCTGGGCAGACGTATCCAAAAGAAAGATGATACCGGCACCATTGATTTTATCTGGGATGGAGATGTACTTGTAGCTGAGCAAAGAGCCAACTCCAAGAAGATATATCTGCACGAACCAAACACCTTCCGCCCGGTAGCGCAGATCCAAAATGCCAATATCTACCACTACCATCTGGATCATCTGGGAACACCACAAGAGATCACAGACCAGCAAGGCAATCTGGTTTGGCAGGCACACTATAGCGCCTATGGAAAAGTTATCTCCAGACAGGTAGCACAGATCCAAAACAACCTTAGATTCCAAGGTCAATATTTTGATGAAGAGAGTGACCTGCACTACAACCGTCACAGATACTTTGATCCAAATACCGGCAGATACATAAATCAAGATCCGATTGGGCTACTTGGTGGCAAAAACGCATACAACTACTGTAAAAACCCAACCAGCTACACCGACGCATTGGGCCTAAGTGCGGCCAAGGAATCACCAGACAGAACCAAAAACGCACAAGAGCGCAAACGGAATCCTGCAACAGATAACAAAGGAGCATCCAGCAGCAGCGGGAATAGCGCTCCCAATGAAGAAAAGCACAGCACCCACAGTGTATCCTCAACCGGACAAGTACAAGCAAACCAAAGCACACCACCAAACGCACCGGCCAGCGAAAACAACTCCACCGTACAGTGCGAGAAAAACTACTGGATTGAATATCAATTTGTTGATTCGGCGGGTAAGCCAATACAAGGACTCGCCTATCACTTTGAAGACTGTGAACAATCGGAAGAAGATAGCAAACTGGGTAAAGACGGAACCATTAAGCGCAAACTACTAGCGCAATCAGGCGAATGTGTTGCAAAAATTCAATACATATCAAATGCAAAATGGTCACAGGAAGA
>JAWSVB010000009.1:0-85804 GCA_033852135.1 Gammaproteobacteria bacterium
AACGTATTTTAGGACGAGACAGTTTTTTATAAAAAGTTTTGTTTAGGTTGATTCACGTACAGCTGCAACAACAATATCCTGCAAGTCACTTTCATTTAGTAAAAGCTCTTTAATTGCTCCTTCTTTAAATTTAAGGTGCTCAGGTACTGTCATCTCAGTTTCTGATAACTCTTCGGCAACTAGGCAATAGCTGAGTTGCATAATGGCGATAAGCGCTCGTAACTTGTTATCTTCAAATGCTTCAAGCTCTTTTGTATGGTGATGAAGAATTGCTAAAGCACTTGCATCCGGTATCTTCCAACTTAGTGCAAGTAAATATCCTACATTAGGGTGGTTAGTTTCGAATTTGTTCTCTTCAAATATTACAGTGGAGTAGGGGTACATCGGTTGGTTGTCCGATACTCTTTTGTATGCGGGACTTTTCTCTAGTAGTACTAAAACACCGGTATCAAGAAACAGCCCTGTCATATAAGCCTCATCAGCTTGGACATTATGAACCATTGAAGCAATGCCTGATGCACAAGCCGCAGTAGCAGCAGCTCTATCCCAGAATGTTTTTCTGGAATCATCACTGCCAGACATCGCTTGTCTTAATCCTGCGGTCATTAGTACATTTTTTAAGTTCTTTTGGCCTAAAAGGACAACTGCTTTCTGCACAGATTCGATTTTTTTGCTTAGCCCATAAAAAGGTGAGTTTATAACCTTTAATATTTGACCTGATAGAACCGGATCTTTACTTACTAATTCAGCAAGTTCACTGATATTTGGGTCTGGTTTTGAAAGCTCTGCATTAGCCTTTTGCACAATATCAGGTACGGTTGGTAGTTCTATTCCTTTAATCGCAGCGTAGGTTTTTTGTAATTCTTCTTTAGATGGAATAATGTCCATCATCTATTCTCCAAAATACATAGTTTTAATAATTGTTAGTTAAATTATTACTCATACAAACCTTATATCAACTGCTCGATACTTAATTTGTAGATCAATTCTCAAATGTTTTTATTGCCTCGTTAATAATTCTTCATAAATCTATAGAAATATAAATTTGTACTATAATTTTAACAACGGAAAAGGAGCTAGCATGCCAAATAAATATCTGATTATGGTTGTTGATGATGATGAAACTACTAGATTGTTGCTATCTGCAATTTTGACGAAGTCAGGGTTTGCAGTTATTGAAGAGAAGAATGGGGAAAACTGTATTTCTCGTGCAAAAAGTGAAAAACCGGATCTGATTTTATTAGATATTATGATGGATGGCGTAAGTGGTTTTGATTTATGTGAACAGATTAGAAATACAACAGATATTTGCACTACTCCGGTAATTTTTATCACTGGGTTGGATACAAGGTTTGGAGTATTAAAAGCATTACGTGTTGGAGCAACAGATTATATTATTAAGCCGCTAGAGCAAGATGATGTGCTAGCCAAAGTAAATGGAATATTAACTACACAAAACCTGATAAGAGATAAGCTTAATCTTTTAAAAATTAATCAGATAATGATAGCTAGGGTTAATGATACATTGAATGGTCTTGGAATTATCAAAAAAATGGAAGATATTAAGCTTGATATAGCTAGCGACAGTCACTCTGTACTAGATTATATCGCTGAAGCTAGATCTTGTATTGATGATTACAATGAAGAGGGGGCTTTATCAGCATTAAGTAGAGCTGAAGTGGCACTACAGTTTTCAGATCGTGTTAGTCAGCAGCTTAACGAATTTGGTAAAGTTTTAGCGAAAATTAGCGGAATAATGGAAAAAACCGATATTGCAGATACTGTTGACGGTATGTATAAAGCAAGCACGGATTCAGTTTTACAGGAGAAGTCTTCTCAAGAAGATGTAGATAAGTTGCTGGATTCTTTGTAATAACTGGATAAATATTACTATTGTAATCTAACTATCTGGTTATATACTCTTTTACAGGAGATTCATTAATTTTGCCTAGACATTTATTCGCCTGAAGCGCGAAAGAGACAAAGCTTTTAAAACAATCCAAATCTAAATCTCTGCCACTCTTTGATCTATCACTAATGATGATTCCAATATCTTTACCATCGAGCACTAAAGGAGCTAAGAAGAACTCCTTACACCCAATCATAGAGCTAACTTCATGAGTGAGCATATCATTTAAAGTGCTGGAGACAGCAGGGCTTAACCATGCTGGTTTTTTGTGTTGGCGCATAATATATGGGAATAAACGATAGTTTCTGCTCGAAAGGTCAAAGTTAAACTTTTTTGAGATTTGGTGTTCATCATCCCCAAGCTGAAATCTTACAACAAGCTTATCACGCATAGGGGTAAGAATTGCTAAAACCGTTCTATCCATCCCACCGCCACGATGAATCCCTTCTAGTATCATACGTAGGATAAGCTGAATATCTGGCTTTGCTGGGATCATCTTCTCAATCTCAGAAACTATCTGATCTTGCAGGTGAGGCTGTGGTTCATCAACCCGCTCACTTTGAGTTTGTTTTATATGTTCAAGCTCATCTTTATTCGCAGGTGGGGCAACACGCCAAGATAAGTCTATCCCCATCGTATCTGCTGTTTCTTGTGATTTCTCCGCCGTATCTTCTACTAACTCAGCAACTTGAGAAACTGGAGCTTTTACGAAGTCTGAAGTTCTTTGGTAAACCCAGTTTAAAACTGGAGAGTCCCATCCGCGACGAATGGCTGATTCAATTTGGTGGCTGATAACTACATTTCTGGCTTCTGCAGGGCCTGATCTTCCATCGTTAAAGATAAGGGCATCTCGAACTGTGTCTCCAAGTTTCCAATGGAGTGAAAGCTCTTTAGTTAGGCTGGCAAATCTAAAGCCTAGAACCTCTTTTTCTGCAACAGCTCTCGGAATATCAGGGTTTTTAAGATATTTATCTAAGTCAGTCGATTCTTGGGATGAAAAACACCAGAAGGTCATCTCCCCAAGGTTATAGAGTAGGGTGGCTATGAAAACTTCTTCTGGGTATGGGTAGTTTCTTTTAATCGCAAGAGATTTTGCTTGTGAAGCGGCAAACATAGATTGCGCCATTAACTCTAGTTGGCGCTGTTTTACATCACCTTTTAGAAGTTTATCCATAACTGAAACAGAAAGACTTAAACTACGGATTGTTTCGAATCCTAACAGGACAACCGCACGGCTAACCGTGGTTATTTCAGAATCATTGGTTCTATAGAAAGCACTATTTGCAACACGTAGGATTGTAGATGTCATTCCTGGGTCAGCGAGGATTATATTTGATAAATCAGTTGCAGTGGCTTTTTTGCTAGAAATAATTGAAGATAGGGATTCAACCGTAAAGCCAAGCGCGGGTAATTCCTTTTCTACTATCCGTTTTACCCAGCGGTCGAGATTCCTAATTCCCTTCTTGTCTATCTGTTTTCTAGCCATGCAAAATATTCCAGTAAGAGAGGCTGTAGTGCCAATTGTTTTTCTTCCATATAAATAGAAGTTTAGAAGAAATTTCTTATTTATTTTATCAGCATGTGCGGTACTGTTAACTAGCTCGCATATTTATAGTATTTATTGCTTGAAAGCGCAGTCAAATAGGCCGTTGTAGCAACGACCTATGTAAAATAGCTGTTGGATAAAACTAGTCAAACAAAGTGTTATTTATAAAGATAATACTTTGGAGTTAAGATCTCGGTTGAATGTGGGTGCGACGATTTTCCGCTCTTCCAATAGCTGTCTTATTGGTTTTAATAGGGCTGTGCTCACCCTCAGAGATTGTTTGAATCATCTCTTTTTTAACCCCTTTAGCGACTAGGTAATCCCTGACTTTATCAGCTCGCTTTTGTCCAAGGGCAATATTATTGGGGTCAGTACCAACATCATCAGTGTGGCCGGTAACTACAACTACTGAATAGTCGGGATTATTGTCTACATAATCAACAAGTACATTAAGAGTCTTTTTTGCTTCAGAAGTTAAGTTGAAAATATTGGTGTCAAAATAGACTGTAGTCTCACCATCAGAATCAGAAAATGTGTTCTTTAGCTGGTCATTTGAGATCATATTGTCAGTCTTAGGTGCAGATGACATAGACTTAACTGAGACTATCTTGGCTTTATCATCGATGCTCATAGGGTCAAGTTTGCTGATACATAAATGGTGCTTTTTGAGAGCGTCACGGAATCCAATTGGGGATACCATTATTTTTACATCATCCATGGCATCAAGCCAATCTTCATAAAATATAGTTGGTGAGTTACCAAGTTCTAACTCTTTCATTAATCTTCTGGCAGATTGATGTTTGAAGTTAAATGGGCGTTGTGATGGAGAGATAAGGATGCGACCAAGATCGAGGCTAGCAGTGGTTGGCTTCCATGTTGGCGGCATAGAATATAATCTAGCATAACCTTCGTTTTGTGGCGGGTTATCAACCCAGACACCCGCAGACATCTTATTGTCAGCACGATGGGAGAAGATAAACTCTCCATAATATGGGATTTGTTGCGAAAGGTGACATGCTTGTTTTGATGAATAGTTTACCCAGCTTGTTTGGTCGAAGTTTGGAGTATACTCGCGTGTAACAATCTCTGCGTTAACCACAGTTGGTGCAAGCATCACTACAAAATATAGTAGGGTCCAGCGAAAGAGAAACTTATCCATCATCATCTACCTTGCATAAAATTTTATTACTCAAGTTAATTAGCGGCAGAATAATGAGAATCTTTAAGAAGAATTAGGTGTAAGGAATGAAAATATACCTATGACTTTATAAATTCAAGCTGGCTAAGTATGGCTTGGGCCTTAACTCGTTTGTCTAAATAAACCTGTTTTATTGGCTAGGGTGTTGTTTGTGGCTTTAGCCAAGTACCCTAGCATAAGAATAAGGGTACTTGGTTACAAGTTTTTAGAAAAGAGATAGATTAATCTCTAAAATTCTCAAACTGAAGTGGTAGTTCAATCTCATCAGAGCTCTTCAGAAACTGGATTACTTGCTGCAAATCATCACGTTTTTTGCCAGTAACGCGTATTTTTTCGCCTTGAATTGCAGCTTGAACCTTAAATTTATTTGCTTTAATTAGCTTAACAATTTTCTTAGCAAGATCTGTTTCTATACCTTGCTTAATAGTTAACTCTTGCTTTACCTGCTTGCCAACTGGTGTCATCTTACCGATATCAATACAGGAAAGCTCAATGCCACGCTTAGTAAGTTTATTAAATAATATATCCATCATCTGTTGCAGCTGAAAGTCACTATCAGTTATTTGGGTGATAGTTGATTCTTTCAGTTCAAATTTGGCCTCAACCCCTTTAAAGTCGAATCTTGTTGAAAGTTCACGGTTGGCCTGGTCAACAGCATTAGTGGCTTCGTGCATATTTACTTCAGATACAGTATCAAACGATGGCATGAGTTAAATCCTTTAAAATATATTCAGTGAATTTATAGCGATATTTAAACAAATTATCAAATGTTTATTCCATGAAATTAAGCTATGTGAAAATCGCGTTAAGGAAAAACACTTTTAATGTATAGTTAATGACCCTTTTTATAAAAAATACAGAAGATGAATATAGAGAGATGCCCCCTTTGTCTAAGTAAAAAAACAGTAGCTTATTCTAAGGATAAACGACGAGAATATATGCAGTGTAATGTATGTAAACTTGTTTTTGTCCCACACAGCTATTGGGTTGGTGCAGATGATGAAAAAGCGATATACGACCTGCATCAAAATGATGATAACGATAAGGGGTATAGACAATTTCTCTCGCGTATAGCACAGCCTTTATTAGAAAGATTAAGCTCAAATATGCATGGGCTGGATTTTGGCTGTGGCCCAGGACCTACTTTATCGAAAATGCTAGAGGAACATGGGCATAAAGTGGATCTTTATGACCCATATTATTTTAATGACAAAGGGGTGATGGAGAAAACATATGATTTTATTTGCGCAACGGAA
Organism: Gammaproteobacteria bacterium; assembly: GCA_033852135.1. Lineage (GTDB taxonomy): Bacteria > Pseudomonadota > Gammaproteobacteria > QZLD01 > QZLD01 > QZLE01. The sequence goes on from JAWSVB010000009.1 coordinate 5,910, forward strand.
GTTATAGAGCATATTCATAACCCAAACCAGGGTCTCACAACGTTATTTAAAATGTTAAAAAAAGGTGGTTGGCTGGGGTTAATGACCAAAATGGTTATAGATAAACAAGCATTTAGCAGTTGGCATTATAAAAATGACCTGACCCATGTATGTTTTTATAGCCGTGATACATTTGAATTTATAGCTAAAACTTATGGTTATGATTTAACGTTCATAGCTAATGACGTAGTTTTATTTAAAAAGCAGATATAGTTCAATTAATTTAACTATATTTAAAGTTAATCTATGCGCTAACATATGCATTTATAACTCTAGATTTTTAAATATTGATTTGGCGGGAAGCAAGGAGAGAATAATGAGAAAAGCAGCAATTTTGTCGATAGTAACTCTTGTAGGGGTTATGGGAGTTAGTCAGGCTCATGCGAAAAAATATACTCAAAAAGAATTAAACCAATGTATGAAAGATTTGAAGGCATATTCAGCTAAAAAAGGCTACCCAATTACAGACCCTATGGCTCTTAGGTTTAAATGTTCAGAGATGCTTAAAAAGAAAAAATAGGGGATAGAGATGAAAAAGTTAATTTTAACAGCTTGTATGTTTGTATTCTCATTTACTGCAAATGCAGCCCAGGTAAACGTTAAGTATCAAAAAGGTTTGGGTTGCTATGCTGGTCATATGAAAAATAGCATGGAGCAGATGAATAAAGGCTTTAATGGGAAGTTAGAGTTAGAAGTTTTCTGTAGTTATGGCAAGGTAAAATACACTTCAATCAGTAGATCTACAGGTGGCGGACAATCAAAATACGTACCGGATTATATGTATAAGAAATGTGGAAATCCGTGTAAATAAAATTGGGATATGAGATGAAATTAATTAAGAGATTATCAATATTTTTAGGTGTGGTAATTTGTCTGTTGCCAATAGCAGCAAATGCAAAAACCACATATATCTACGAAGGTATGGAAAATAGCAATTACCATATGCATGTTACCTATCATCAAAACGGTGCGATACGAGTGGGTTGGTTTAAATTAAAACCTAATGTTACCCGCTTAGGTGGTTGGTCTTGTGGGGATTATGGTAGAAATTTTAAGTGCAAAGAGCCAAATGGGATAACTCAGCATTTTAAATTTTCCAGCGACAAAAAAATCATGTACGGAAGTGGTCAAAAGTTTAAGTTTTTAAAGAAAGTTAACCAATAAAGAATTAACTTTTTTGCTAAAAAAACCGCTTCAAAGATGCAGCGGTTTTTTTATGCCACATAGAAAATAAGTTAAATGGATATCAGTTTTAAATATTACATTGTTTAAATAATATAAAGTCGTGCGTTGTGGCTGGTTGTTGTTGGGTGTATTATGTCGCGTTATTCGTGGATATATTCGGTTAATCTCAATTGTTTAGAGATGAATCATAGGCTTATTACCACTCTCAAATAACGCTCAGGATATTAATAAAATGACAAAAGGCAAGAAATACGATTTTCGTATAGTGCAGAATGGTGATTGCTGGACAGCAGAAATTACTAGACGAGTAACATCTAAGAAAACTTCTGTGTCTAAAAGCCAAGGTGAATTCGCAACAGAATCTGAGGCCAAAGAGTGGGCTGAGAAAGAGCTAGAGTCTTTTATGAAGAATCAAAGTGAACGTAATAAACAACGTTCGCAAAAGCGTGATTTAAAAGAGGTTGAATTAAAAAAGCGTGAGTTACAAGAGTCTGAATCAAAAGAGCGTAAGTTAAAAGAGAGCGAGTCAAAAAAGCAGGAATCAGAACTGTTTGATTCTAATGAATCTACATATTAAGCCTGGAAACACCATAAAATGAATGACAAACAGGCCAATAACCCTCTGCATGGTATAACTCTTGAGAAAGTAGTAACTACTCTGGTTGAGGATTATGGGTGGCCTGAGCTAGGAAAACGCATCAAGATTAAATGCTTCAATAGTGACCCGTCAGTAAAATCTAGCCTTAAGTTTTTGCGTAAAACCCCGTGGGCGAGAAAAGAGGTTGAGGAGCTATACATCAGTTCACAAATGGATGAACATGATGTGTGGAAGCGCTAGCAAGTGATTTTATGCTGTTTTTATAGGCAGCTTTTAAAAACAAAATTTTAGATAAGTTTCAAAAGTAATTTTCAAAGGCAATTTTCACTAGTACTAAGTTAGTCAATTATTATTAGGTTAGATAGTTGCCGTTACACAAATTAGTTTAAATTAGAGTATTAAAAATGATAAATAACGATATCCTCCGCCGCCTCCGTTATATTTTTGATTATGGTGATGCAAAAATGGGTTCAATATTTGCTTCAGGTGGATATGAGGTAACGCGCGACCAAGTTCGTGGTTGGTTAAAAGGTGAAGAAGACCCAATATTTCTCAAATGTAATGATAAACAGCTGGCGGTTTTTCTTAATGGATTGATTAACGAAAAACGGGGAAAAAGAGAAGGTGAGCAGCCAGTACCTGAGAAAACATTAACCAATAATATGATTCTGATGAAATTAAAAATAGCGCTTAACCTTAAAGCTGAGGATATATTGGCAATTTTGGAGTTAGCTGATTTTAATTTAAGTAAGCATGAATTGAGTGCGTTTTTCCGTAAATCAAATCACCAGCATTTTCGTAAATGTAAGGATCAAGTTATTCGTAGGTTCCTGACAGGATTGCAACTTAAATATTGTGGCGAGAAAGAGCAGCAAGAAAAGTCTAAGCAAAAAGATCCCGTGCAAGAAGCTCCGAAAAACCAGGCTCCAAAGCAAGGGTCTCCAAAGCAAGAGTCTCAGAGAAAGCAGACCAAGCAAAGCGCACCAAAAAAATCTAGCGATGAGATAACTCAAGCAGATATATGGAAAAAGTAGCCATATTTGTAGATGTGCAAAACATCTATTATACAACTAAGCAGGGTCATAATTGCCACTTCAATTACAATGAGTTTTGGGCCAAGGCAACAGCTGGGCGTGAAGTGGTAAAAGCTGTAGCTTATGCGATAGATAGTGGTGATGAGGGGCAGCGTAAATTTCAGAATATCCTGCGCGCTATAGGTTTTGAAGTAAAGCTTAAACCATTTATCCAAAGAAGCGATGGCTCAGCCAAAGGTGATTGGGATGTTGGTATAACAATAGATGTTATGCAGCATGCCCAAGATGCAGATGTAGTTGTTCTAGCATCAGGTGATGGTGATTTTGATTTGCTGATTAATAAGATAAGAGCAGATTATGCTGTAACTGCCGAAGTGTATGGGGTTGAGCAGCTAACAGCTACATCTTTAATATATTCAGCTTCAAAATTTATCCCTATCGATGGTGATTTTTTACTGAGGCCTAGTAACAGATAGTACAGTTGCTATCCCTAGTCTGAATTGTATATCTGTTTTTGCTAATATTTTAACAAGAATCGCATTCAAATCTTGCACTTAACCCATTCTACCTGTATCTTCGCCGCATAATTACCCTTTTGTAACACCTCATTTTGGAAATAAAACATTGATTTCGACAGCTAATATCACAATGCAGTTTGGCGATAAGCCATTATTTGAAAATATTTCGGTAAAATTCGGTGGCGGAAAACGCTACGGCCTGATTGGCGCAAATGGATGTGGAAAATCAACGCTAATGAAGATTCTAGGTGGAGAGCTAGAACAGTCTGCAGGAACAGTCTCATTAGACCCGAATGAACGTATGGCAAAACTAGGTCAGGACCAGTTTGCCTATGAAGAATATTCCGTAATAGATACAGTAATTATGGGTCATAAAGAGCTTTGGGAAGTTAAAGCCGAGCGTGACCGTATTTACTCGTTACCAGAGATGTCAGATGAAGATGGTATCCGCGTAGCAGACCTTGAAGGTGAATTCGCCGAGATGGACGGATACACCGCTGAATCACGTGCAGGTGATCTATTAATGGGTCTTGGTATCCCAGTAGAGCAACACTTTGGGTTAATGAGTGAAGTTGCTCCAGGTCTTAAAGTTCGAGTGTTGCTAGCTCAGGTGCTATTTGCAGATCCTGATATCATGCTTCTCGATGAGCCAACCAATAACTTGGATATTCACACTATTCGCTGGCTGGAAGATATCCTTATGCAGCGCAATAGCACCATGATAATCATCTCGCATGACCGTCACTTCCTTAATAGTGTTTGTACCCATATGGCAGATTTGGATTACGGTGAGCTAAGAATGTTTACTGGTAACTATGATGAATACATGACAGCAGCTGAGTTAGCTCGTGAGCAATTGCAAAATGAAAATGCTAAGAAAAAAGCACAGATAACAGAGCTACAAGCTTTTGTAAGTCGATTCTCTGCTAATGCATCAAAGGCGAAGCAGGCTACTTCACGTCAGAAACAGCTGGATAAGATTCAGCTACAAGCAGTGAAAGTATCAAGTCGTAAAAGCCCATATATCCGTTTTGACCAAGAGAAAAAGCTCTACAGAAATGCGCTAGAAGTTGAGAACCTAAAGCAAGGCTACGCTGAAAACATAGTTATTAATGGCGTAAACCTAATGGTTGAAGTGGGTGAGCGCATCGCTATTATTGGTAAAAACGGTATTGGAAAATCTACGCTACTAAATACCCTTGCAGGGACTATGGACCCAATGCAAGGGGAAGTTAAGTGGTCTGAGAATAGTAACATCGGTTTTTATGCTCAGGACCATAGTGCAGATTTCGAAGAAGATATGACCCTGATGGAGTGGATGGGGCAGTGGAGACGAGAAGATGACGATGAGCAGTCACTGCGCGGAATCCTTGGGCGTATGCTGTTCTCGCAAAACGAAACCAGTAAATCAGTAAAAGTACTCTCAGGTGGTGAGCAGGGGCGTATGCTGTTTGGTAAGATGATAATGCAACGTCCAAATATTCTTCTTATGGATGAGCCAACCAACCACATGGATATGGAGACTATTGAGTCCCTTAACCTAGCGTTAGAAAACTTCGAAGGTACATTGCTATTTGTATCGCATGACCGTCAATTCGTATCCTCGATTGCTACACGTATTATTGAGATTACTGAAGATGGCGTTGAAGATTTTCATGGTTCATATGATGAATATCTATCTAAGCAAGGGCTTGCTGCTTAAAATAATTTAGGCAGCCAATATACTTGCTAGTAAGGGAAATAGAATGGAAGAGAACAAAGAAAAAAAAGCGAAACCAGCTAAAGAGCAAAAAAAGAAAAGAGAGACAAAGAGCAAAGGTTTCGATTTTTCTAAAAAGAACAAAGTATCTGTATGGGTATCGCAGACCCCATATGCAGATATTCCAGATGAATACTTTGAAGAAGAGTTTAGCAACAACAATAAACACGCTAAAAACACCTGGTCAAAGAATTTTAGGCTGAATTACTTTCTGCCAGATAATATGGAAACCAACGGTGCTGAAGAGGGGACCGTTGCCATTATGCGTGCTGCAGGTGAATGTTCATTCTCAGCATCGTATATGCCAGCATTAATGAGTAAGGCTAAAAAGAAAAAGATCGAGCAAATAACTTGGATTGTATTGCTGTTTGAGTGTGAATACAGTGTAAAACAATCAAGTGTTGGTAAAGATGAGTATCTGACATTCTTGGGTGCTTTTGAATACGACGATAGTGCGGAAAATCACTATAGAGGAAAGTAACTCTTTTAGTTTTCTGCTACTAAAAGCCACTTAGAGATAAGTGGCTTTTAAGTTTCTACCATAAGACTTCCCCTACGATAACTGCACCATAAAAAATAAGTATCACTAATATACTCATTAACAACATATTTTTTAGCATTTTTGTAAATGAATGCAGCTACTAAATGCTTAATATTTTTGATTTAGAAAAATTGCTAAAATCAGCCAAAGTTTTATGCTTTTAAAACAATGAATTACAGAGTGATATTCTGCTTATTTTTAAATGAACAGATTTCTTATAAATATGCACCTAAAAATTTTTTAAAATGCAGCAAAATAATGTATCCTATGGCGCTATTTTAGACCTAACTGATTGAGTAGAAAAATGACTGATTTAACCAAATATAGAAATATTGGTATTTTTGCGCACGTTGATGCTGGTAAAACTACCACTACAGAAAGAATTTTGAAGCTAACCGGTAAAATTCATAAAACTGGTGAAGTACATGATGGCGCTGCTACAACAGACTTCATGGACCAAGAACAAGAGCGTGGTATTACTATTCAGTCAGCTGCTACCACATGTTTTTGGGATGACCACCGTCTAAATATCATCGATACTCCTGGACACGTTGACTTCACAGTTGAAGTATATCGCTCACTTAAAGTACTAGATGGCGGTGTTGGCGTATTCTGTGGTTCTGGTGGTGTTGAACCTCAATCAGAAACAAACTGGCGTTATGCGAATGATTCAGAAGTTGCTCGTATCATCTTCGTAAACAAGCTAGACCGCGTTGGTGCAGATTTCCTAAAAGTTGTTGGTCAAGTTGAAAAAGTACTAGGTGCTAACCCACTAGTAATGACACTTCCAATCGGTCGTGAAGATGAATTCGTTGGTCTAGTTGACCTTCTAACTCGCCAAGCATTCGTATGGGATGACACAGGTCTTCCAGAAAACTACGAAATCAAAGAAATTCCAGCTGACATGGTTGACCAAGTTGAAGAATACCGTGAGAAGATGATCGAGACTGCTGTAGAGCAAGACGACGACATCATGATGGCTTACATGGATGGTGAAGAAGTTTCTCTAGACGATATCAAAAAATGTATCCGTAAAGGTACAATCAACCTTGATTTCTTCCCAACCTACTGTGGTTCAGCATTCAAAAACAAAGGTGTTCAACTAGTACTTGACGCTGTTGTTGATTACCTTCCTTGCCCAACTGACGTTAAGCCTCAGCCAATCGTTAATGAAGAGGGTGAAGAAACTGATAGAGTTGCAACTGTTGCAGCAGATGGCGAGACACTAAAAGCTCTTGCATTTAAAATTATGGATGACCGTTTCGGTGCTCTTACATTCGTTCGTATCTACTCAGGTGTGCTTGAAAAAGGTATGACTATCCTGAATTCATTCACAGGTAAAACTGAGCGTATCGGCCGTATGGTAGAGATGCACGCAGATGACCGTAATGAAATCAGCAGAGCAGAAGCTGGCGACATTATCGCAATCGTAGGTATGAAAAACGTACAAACAGGTCATACTCTTTGTGATCCTAAAGATCCTATCACTCTAGAGCCAATGGTATTCCCAGAGCCTGTAATCTCGATTGCAGTATCTCCAAAAGATAAAGCTGGTTCAGAAAAAATGGGTATCGCGATTGGTAAGCTGGTTGCAGAAGATCCTACATTCTGTGTTGAAACAGATGAAGATTCAGGTGAAACAATTCTAAAAGGTATGGGTGAGCTTCACCTAGATATCAAAATTGATATCCTAAACCGTACATACGGCATCGACCTTGACGTTGGTAAGCCACAGGTAGCATACCGTGAAACAATCACTCAAGAGATTGAAGATAGCTACACACATAAGAAGCAGTCTGGTGGTTCTGGTCAGTTTGGTAAAATCGACTACCGTATCAAACCAGGTGAGCCTGGTTCAGGCTTTAAATTCAGCTCTGTAGTTGTTGGTGGTAACGTACCTAAAGAGTTCTTCCCTGCTATTGAAAAAGGCTTCAAAGGGATGATGGACGAAGGTGTACTTGCTGGCTTCCCAGTACTTGACCTTGAAATTGAACTATTTGATGGTGGTTTCCACGCAGTTGACTCCTCAGCAGTAGCGTTTGAAATCGCAGCTAAAGGTGCTTTCCGTCAATCAATTCCAAAGGCTGGTCCTCAGTTAATTGAGCCAATCATGAAAGTTGACGTTTTCACTCCAGACGATCACGTTGGTGATGTAATTGGTGACCTTAACCGTCGTCGTGGCATGATTAAAGACCAAGAAACAGCTAGCTCAGGCGTACGTATTAAAGCTGACGTACCTCTAGCAGAGATGTTTGGTTACATCGGTTCACTACGTACAATGACATCAGGTCGTGGTCAATTCTCAATGGAATTCTCACACTACCTACCATGTCCAAATTCAGTAGCTGAAGAAGTAATCGAAGCTGAAAAAGCGAAGAAAGCTGCTAAGTAATATCACTTAGAAAGCCGACTTTCAAAATACCCCGTTGATGCAAATCACCGGGGTATTTTTTTGTTTAAATTATTTAGACACAGATTTAATACCCTAAAAAGGGGGGCAGAGATATGGGAAAAAGTTTATGATGGTTGTGAAGGTAACTGTGAACTTATAAAACTCTCCACATAAAACTTTCTAACCGCCTGCAAGATTTACAGCAAAAAAGGTGAAGTGATCTTTATGTATTGCAAAATTTATTCGAGGCTGGGTAGTATTTTTAATAATTTAAAGTGCAGAAACTAATAATCAACTTTTCCCCTTAATGACTTATTTCTACCGTGCTTAACCTTTTTATCCATACGGCGTTGTTGCGAGCCGTAGGTTGCCTTGGTTGGCCTACGTTTTTTTACCACAACTGCAGATGCAAGAATCAACTCCTTTAATCGCTCCAAAGCATCTTCTTTATTTTGTTCCTGAGTGCGAAATTTTTGTGCTTTGATAACAATTACGCCATCTTTAGTTATGCGGGAGTCAGATAATTTTAAAAGACGCTCTTTATAGAAAGGTGGCAGGGTAGAGCGCTTAATATCAAAGCGTAGGTGAACAGCACTGGATACCTTATTAACATTCTGTCCACCAGCACCTTGCGCGCGGATAGCACTGATTTCAATCTCCCAGTCAGCTAATTCAACAGTGTTTGATATGGTAAGCATAGCGATATATTTTGTTTAAGATTTTGTATTATAGAGCAGCTGGAAATTTCTTGGTATAAAAAAACGCCTGACAGAATCAGGCGTTTATAAGCATCATCTATTTTTCTTACGTTACCTGCATATTGGCAAGATAGAAATGGTGTACAAAGGAGTTAAATCTGCACCTGTTCCATATCATCCAGCCAACCAGCGGTATCGGTTAACTGCATAACCATCATACGGCTAGTATCTTCTACTTTCTCAGCTTCAGAGTGCAACTGCTTCAGAATCAATTTGTCATCGATGCGACCACAGATTTCAATCTTACCAATCTCGTGCCCCATGATGAATTTGAATCTTTTAGCATAGCCGTCGAGTTTTTGTTTCGCCGTATCTACAATATCTAAGCCGCGCTTTAAATATATTTGGAAGTGCTGCCTAACTCGAGAAACCGGCATACATTGATACAGGTAGTAAGGGTTGATTCCAACTCGTACCAGACCATTCATTAAATCCTCGATCCCCTTAATGCTATCGTTAACGCCATTCAAAAACACAGCTTGATTATTAACCGTGATTCCAGCTTCCCTGATTCTTAGAATGGCTTTTCGAGCAACGTCGGTAATCTCATTCGCATGGTTAAAATGGGTAGGGATATAAAGAGTTTTCTTCTTATTAAACTCCTTAAGATAATCCATTAACTCATCATCGAAAAAACGCATAGGGTAGACAACTGGAGCTCTGGTGCCGATGCGAACATAGTTAACATGCTCGATATCAGCTAATCCATTCAACATCTCTTTCAATAGAGAGGTCTCTATTAGGAAAGGGTCACCACCAGAGATAACCACATTGGTAATCTCTTTGTGCTCACGAATATATTGAATAGCATTCTGGAAGTTCTCGACAGTTTTGTCGTTCGGCAACCCAACCAGCCTTTTTCTAAAGCAGTGGCGGCAGTACATAGAGCAATATTCAGTAGCTACAACTAAGGCAGAATAAGGGTACTTATGTAGAATACCATTGCCTTTATTGTGTTTATCATCACCATATGGGTCTTGAGTTGTTTCACCCATATTACCGGCAACAACCAACTCATCTTCAGTCGGAATTGCTAATTTTCTAATGGGATCGTTAGGGGAATTTGGGTCTATTAGGCTTAGATAGTAGCGGGGTATGTTCATCGGATGGTGGTCAACAACTTGTTCAAGTTTGGCTTCTTCATCCGGGGTTAAATCAATGTAATTTTTTAATCCTTCAATCGAATCAATATTGTTCTTTAATTCTTCTTTCCAGTTAGTATTACTCCAATCGGTGTCTCTTAATTCCTTTAGGGAAGACAAAATTTATCCTGTTTGTGGTGAAATGTATTACCACCATAACATGTATTGGTGACACAATGCAAAAGCAGCAGATTATAAGATCTTGTTAAAATAGAAATTTTTTTATCGTATACTTTATTTATGGACAAAGAAATTATAGCTACACAGCTAATACCTATACAGATAGAACCTCAAGTTCAAACTCTTATTGATATAATTCGTGATGAAATTGAAAAAGGTAAAGAGCGCGCCTATCTTGCGATGGAGCAAGAGAAGAGGCTGAGTTACTGGAATATAGGTAAGCATATAAAAGAGCATTTACTGCAGAATGCCGATAGAGCCGACTATGGTGATAATCTCATCATTCAATTGGCAACTGAGTTGGATTTAGCTAAGACTCTTTTATATGATAGTGTGCAGTTTTATGAAGAATATTCAAACATTTTCCACGCGCATGGAAAATTGACATGGTCGCATATTCGAGTGTTGCTTCGAGTGCCGGAAAAGCTGGCCAGGCAAGCATTTGAGTCCAAAATAGTTAATGAAAAGCTAAGTGTTAGCGAATTAAAAAAACTCCTTAAAAACAATAAAAACTCAGCAAAACAGCTAGAAAAACCAACTATAAAAACAACTCGCGGCCAGCCATTTACTTATCGCCTAAGAAAGAAAAGGGGAAGAGATATGGTCGACTTAGGGTTTAGTATCTTCATCGAAAGTCCACACCAAACCTCAAACCAAAGCCCAGACACCAAAAAACCAGGGCGTCCAGCTAAAGATGTAATACAGGTAGCAAAAGGTAAGCAAGAATACCGATTTACCAATATGGACAAAGGTGTTGTTCCGTATTACACCTACAAGGCTTATCTGTTAGAGGTTATCGATGGAGATACCATATGGGTAGATATAGATTTAGGCTTTAACACCTGGACCATGCAAAAGTTAAGGCTGCGGGGAATCAACGCCAAAGCACTAGAAACCGCAGAAGGACAGAGCGCTAAAGACTATATCGAGGCGTGTTTAAATCAGTGTAAGTTCATAGCGATAAAAACCTATTATCGAGATAAGTTTACTCGCTATCTGGCAGATGTGTTTTTTATTAAAAGAGAGACTGATTTGACTAAGATTGTCGAGGAAGGGGTATTTCTCAATCAAGAACTGCTAGATAAAAATCTAGCAGTTAAGTATATCTAGCCCGTATTAGGCTTTAGTAGTAAAGCCGGAAGAAGCCTTATCTACCCCTGCAAAAAATAGAGAGTGTTTTATGTATGCACTTGATGCTTTTTTATAAAGATCTTGGGCTTCTGTTGGGTTAGTTGGGCCACTTGACTCTTGAGAGTTGTTAATTTGTTTAGTTGTTTCAACATAAGTTTCAGCCATTTTTTTTTGGCTATTTACTGTTGCTAAATTACTGATATCACTCGAATCAATATCACTATTATTTAATGCATAAAGAGTTAGAGGTGATGCGCCACTGTTAATATTGGAAACATCTTTAAGCATATTAATTTGCGTATGCCTAACATAGCTATTCACAGCTTGCTCACGACCAATTTCAACGCTTCCACTTTTGTTTGGAGTTGTTACAGCAACTGTAGCTTTATTATCAGACTTATCGCCAGTTTTAACGTTATTTTCATTTGGAGTAATTGCAATATTTACACCACTGGTTTTATTAGTAGTGCTAGCAATATTACTTGTTCTAAGAGCTGAATTAATACTATTAACTTGCATCATATTTCACCCAAAAGAGCTGCAATCATCAATTCTTATAAATCTAACACTTTTTTTAAGATATTACTGTGATTTAAAAACCATTTTAAGTTATTTGGTTTATCGAAAAACAAACCTTCTGTAAGATTCGTAATTCAAAATTAAATAACGGAGTATTTGATGAAGATTTCCCTCGTTAAAGAAAATGATTCAAGCTCATATCCTATCATCTCAATAGATGGCGATTGCTGGTATCGTGTGAATGATTTATCACAAGATCTATCTTTAACCGGAATAGTAGATGTTTTGGCATATGACAAAGCCAATCCAGGTATCCTGTCGGAAAAGATAAACGCAAATAAAAGCAATTTAACTTGTGTAGATATCTCAGCGGTAGAGCGTGTAATGCCATTCCAACCACTTTCATACAGAGACTTCATGCTGTATGAAAAACACTGCATTAATGCTACTCGAGGTGCAATAAAAAAGTACCTGCCCAAAAAATTAACGATAATAAATTTCTATGAAAAGATAACTGGCAAGATATTCCCCAAATTAAAACCCAAAGCACTGTGGTATGAATACCCAATTTTTTACCTCGGCAATCATTTGAATTTTATAACCAATGGCGCAGCTGTCGAGATACCATCTTACACGCGTGAATTGGACTACGAGTTAGAGCTTGGAGTTGTGCTTTGTGCGCCACTAAAAAATGCCACGGCAGAAGAGGCCGAAAAAGCTATTGGCGGATTTGTAGTCTTTAATGACTTTTCTGCACGTGATGTGCAGATGAAAGAGATGAACAGCGGCTTTGGACCAATGAAGGCAAAAAACTTCGCCAACTCAATCTCTAATATCGTAGTGTCAGCGGATGAGATACTCCCAGTTATCGACAAGTTAAAAGTAAGCGTCTCTATTAATGGTAAAAAGATTGCAGAGAATGATATGGAAGGAATGCATTATTCACTGCCAGAGGCAATAGCATATGCATCATGGGAAGAACAGCTCCATGCAGGGGAATTCTTCGCTACCGGAACAGTGCCTGGTTGCTGTGGGCTAGAGAATGGACATCTTCTTAATAGTGGTGATTCTATTAAGTTAGAGATTGAAGGGGTGGGTACGTTGGAGAATTTGGTTAAGTGATTTTATATCGGTATGGGAATATAGGTGGACGTCATTTATTGAAAGTTCACAATATGTGAACTATAGTACACATAATGTGAACTTGAAATAAAGATTAAAATGAGCCAATTAGAAGAAGCCTTGTTTACCACTACTCAGCGAAAAGTGCTGGGCTTGTTATATTCACAGCCGCAAAAAAGCTTTTATACCAAAGAAATATTACGCTTGACTGGAATGGGTGTCGCAACGATTAAACGTGAGCTAGACCGAATGGTTGGCGCTGGTGTGCTAACGTTGACCAAAATTGGTAATCAGCATCATTTTCAGGCTAATCCAGCATGCCCAATTTATGAAGAGTTACTTTTGATTGTTAAAAAAACATTTGGTATATCTGATGTCATCAAGGGTGTGCTTGCGCCGTTGGTAGGTAATATAGATTGTGCGTTTATATTTGGCTCTATTGCTAGCGGTAAAGAAACATCAGCAAGTGATATTGACCTAATGATAATAGGTGATGTAAGTTTTACTGAGGTTGTTAGCGCAACCTATTCTATTCAGGAATCATTGGGGCGAGAAATAAACCCCAAAATATATAGCAAACAAGAGTGGCAGGAGATGTGTCTTTCAAAGGATGCATTTACAAATGATGTATTATCAAAGCCAGTAATAAATATTATAGGGGATGTAAATGGGGTTGGATAACCTATTGGGGATATCCTTAGAACGAATTGATATAGATGCTGCGGTTATAAAACGGCTGCTTTTAGCTGCAGAGCGTAATATTGCTGATGCGCATATAACAGAAATTAGTTCTGAGAATAGATTTGATGCAGCATATAAAGCTATTATGCAGTTATCTAATATTGCATTACAGGCAAATGGATTTAGAACATTGACGAGTAAACCTGGTCATCACAGAACTATGATACAGGTTCTGCATCAAACAATTGGTTTAGATAAACAGAATGTTATTGTACTGGATGCCTTGCGCAAACAACGCAATGTATCAGATTATTCAGGTGATATTGTGCCTGCAAGTGCGGTTAAAGAGTGCATCTCTAATGCTGAAAAATTATTAAGCACCGTTAAAGCATGGATTATGGAAAATAAGTCGGAATTGCTAAAGTAACCGTATAGTGATTTCCATGTAAAGCATGGGAGACAGACGGAATCTCCACCCTAGTACTGTCGGCATCTTGCCGGTAAAAATCTCAGATTATCTATTTTTTTGCTGTAATATTTTGAAGTAGCGTATCAAACTCATCTCTGATTTTCTTTTGCTTTTCTGGTGCGTATTCGCTTGAATAAACAAAAGAGATTTTATGATATACCCCTTCAGATGCCGTTTGTAGCAAAACCATTTTAACCTTCTTATAGTCATGCAGCGATTCAGATAAAACAGCGTCTTTTCCTTTAAAACTAATTACTTCTGCTTTCCCATTTTCTACATGGGCCATATTGGATTTAAAGTTTGCCATTAAGTTTTTGCAGTCAGAACATTTTCCTTGTGAAATCTGTAAGGTGACATGATTTTTGACATATGTAAGGCTGATATCATATGGCTTTTCTATATAAGAAATTGTTTTGTTAGTTAGCACCCAGTCTTGTGAGAGATTTGCTTTAAAAGAAAACTGTTCGATTTCAGAAATTGGGGTGCTGGCACTACAAGATGTAGCTATTAAAAATATAATTGCGGCAAATAACCGGTATTTATTAGGCTTAATCATAGTACTACCTTTATGAAACCGTAAGATTTTATTTTATAGACAGTATTGTCTTTGCGGCGAGGGTTTTCGATATTTTGGTAAGTCAAAACACTAACTGGAGTGGCTCTAATTAGTTTTTGGATTTTTTCCCATTTAGCTAAAGAATCAGCGTAAGTTTTATTAGCAGCTGTATTAGTCATAATACAACCATGACTTCCAGTACCATAGACGCTTCTGTGAAACCCAAAGCGAATGCCATCTCTCCAATGTCCATCTTTAAACTGGTCATTGATATTACCGTCCTGAAAAAAAAGAGCGAAATAGTTCCTATTTCCAGTAGGGTTTTCAGCGATAGTCCATTTTCCAAGTGGTAAAGGTTTATGTTTATCCCAACCGCCAGAAGTTGCTTCCATTATTATGGTTTCAATATCATTTTTACCAGCAGAATTTACGAAAGTTCTTTCAACAGTTAATTTCTGCTTCACCCTTTCAAAAGTGATTTTAAGTCCCATATTTATTTCCTTTATTTTATGTTTGTTATAAATCATATAAATAATTGTTATTAAGGTCAATTTTCTTGTTTTGAATGTCCCCTTGTTTTCTTTAACACTTCATTCCTGCGAAGAAATGTAGGGTGGGCATTGCCCGCCAATTATGAAAAGCGCTATATGGTGGGCGGTGCCCATCCTACGGGGATTATTCCCGCGCAGAGCGTGGGAATAAGGCAGAACCAATTTCTAAATGAGGTTATTAATCGGTTATTAAGAAATCATCCATATAGGTTGATACATAATCTAATCTAATACCAGCTGTACCACTTGGGATAACTTCAATAAGATCTGCATTTAGATTCCATGGTTGGGTTAGATCAACATAGCCGTTGTTATATCTAGATAGTATAAATTGCTGCACCCCATTTATTTTAAATGTTGCAATATCTCCGTTAACAGAGAATTCCAATTTATACCATTTGTTAAGAGGAAGTATGCCATCTATAGCTAATTTCTGATTGCTTTCATCTTTGGCAACATGACTGGCAATTTTTATATAGTTGCCGCACCATTTTCTTTTTATATATATCGCACCATCATATCTTAGCGATGCAACATATAAATCATTTTCAGTTTGATAGCGGGAAAAAAGGTGCAATCCAGCATATGAGCTTGCAATGTTTTGCCATTTTTTTGGGTAAAACTTTGCAGAGACAGTCATATTGCTCCACTGGGTATTACTTGGTTCTGGAACTGCTAACATTCTAAAATTATATATGTCGGTCCAACCTCGTTGCCCAGAACCTGTATTTCTTGCCCACAGTTTTCCAGAGGTAACATCAATATTGGCTTCATTAAATGTTTCACCGGCATCTTCAATTATTGACCAGTGTGTGAATCCGTTAAAATTGAACCCAGAGTAAGGGTTATAAGAAACGTTTCCGCCATCAATAATTTCCCTGTTTTCAAATGAATCAAATACAGACTCATCATAAGAGCAATGGCAGTCAGTTGTATTGATGTTAGTATCACATGCTAATGCAGTATTTATATAAGCGCTTACAAAAAAAGCGATAGATAAAATAACGTAACGAAAAAAATTATTCACAGTCCATTTCCCATTTTTTAATTGATTGGTTTATTGTGTCAGTCAAATTTTGTGAGTCTAACCTGTAAATATTCAGGAGATAGTACCTACAAAAAAGTAAAAACACTCATCATTAACTTTGGTTATCATATCATTATAATTCAATCTTTGTATAATCGATGGGCTAAAGCTAGCCCACCCAAACCCTCAACAAACTCCATACCCTAAACATCTAAATCTTAACACTCTACTATTCTAACGTTCTAATATTATCGTCTAACATTATGTTTAACTTATACTTAAGTATTTAATTAAGTAGTAAATAACAGGTTTTTACAGCATGTATCCTGTTAGATCCGTTTGATTTAATGTAGTATCGCGAAAGATTCGAAATATTGCATTGCGGGTGCCGTTAGAGGTCATCTTTTTGTAATTTATTTTCGTAAATGTGTTTGCTTCCCTATTATCTGGGATTTATTAATTTAAAAGAATTTAACCAAGGAGAGGTGTTATGCCATCTTATCTGCATCCTGGGGTATATGTTGAAGAGTTATCAAGCGGTTCTAAACCTATTGAGGCCGTGGGTACTTCAACAGCTGCATTTATTGGTTTTACCGTTAAAGGTTCTATCGGCGAGCCTGTACTGATTTCTAAATGGGAAGAGTACCAAGATCTTTTCGGTGGTATTCAGGATACTGAAACTGCTATCACTGGTTCTACAAATGTAGTTGGTGATGTTGTAGGTCACTCTGTTTATGCTTTCTTTAAGAACGGTGGCGGCAAGGCTTATATCGTTCGTCTTGCTAAAGGTGCTAAAGCTTCTGAAAAGAATCTTTTAAGCCCAGATGCTGCTGCAAATAGCACAGCTGCTGCGGACCAGTTGGTTACGTTTTCAGCTATTAATGAGGGTGCTTGGGGCGATTCTATCGTTGTTAAGATTACCCCTAAAACTGGTACTAAGCTTTTCACTGTTGAAGTTGGAACTGGTACTGGTAAAGCTTTTGAAGCTGCAGAGAGATTCGCTGACATCAGCTTAAACTCTGCTGATAAAGCTGAGTATATCGTTGGTAATATCAATGGTGTTTCTAACTACATCACTGCTGAGGCGTTATCTGGCCTTAAAGCTGTTGCTATTAATAAGCTTGCTGCTGGCGATGCGGTTGAAGTTACTCTAGCTGGTGGTAGTGATGGTGCTGCTGCTGATAACGGCGCTTATGATGATGTATTCGCTAAGTTTATGAAGATTCGTGATATCAACGTTATCTGTCTTCCTGGTAAATGGTGGAACAGCACTCATAAGCCTGCGATTGAATCTGCAGTTGCTCACTGTGAGCAGATGAAGAGCCGTATGGTTATTGTCGATCTTCCTCCTAGCACTGAGCTTGAGAAAGAGAAGGATGTAACCGACCTTGGTCTTCCTACTAAAACTTATTGCGCAACATATTATCCTTGGGCACAGGTTTCAAATCCTTTCTACAATGCGGACACTAACCCTGGAGCTGCTAAGAATGTATTGGTTCAGTCTTCTGCTTTTGCAGCGGGCATATGGGCTAAGACTGACTCTAGACGTGGTGTGTGGAAAGCTCCTGCAGGTGTTGAGACTGGTGTACTTGGCCTTAATGGTCTTGAGTATATCGTTGAAGACAGCGAGCAGGATTATTTGAACCCTCTTGGTATTAATGCTCTTAGAACTTTGCCATCTTATGGTTCTGTTGTTTGGGGTGCGCGCACTCTTGCTACTAAGGCTGACCCTGAGTGGCGTTACGTTCCAGTTAGAAGAACAGCTATGTTCATCGAGCAAAGCGTTTCTGACGGCATTCAATGGGCTGTGTTTGAGCCAAATAATAACGATCTTTGGTCTTCACTGCGTGTGAATATCGATTCGTTTATGAATGGTCTTTTCCGTGCCGGTGCCTTCCAGGGTACTAAGGCTTCTGATGCTTATTTTGTACGTTGTGGACTTGGTGACACAATGACTCAAGGTGATATCGACAGAGGACAGGTGATTGCGGTTGTTGGTTTTGCGCCGTTAAAACCTGCTGAGTTTGTAATCTTGAGAATCCAACAAAAAGTTGGACAGCAATAAGTTAACGAATTAGATAAAGGAAAAATACAATGGCAGCACCAATGTTTAATGTTAATACGCATCGTCATGATCCTTACAGAACTTTTAAGTTTCAGGTAATTATCGATGGTAAGTCAGTAGCTGGTCTACGCAAAATGGGCGCGCTGAAGAAGAAAACTGAAGCGGTTAAATGGCGTAGTGCAGGCGATCCTTCTCATGAGAGAGTAATGCCTGGTGGTTCAAGCTATGAGCCGGTTACTTTAGAGATGGGTTTGACACACGATCCTATTTTTGAGGATTGGGCAAAGTCTGTGAACAATATCGATGGCGATTCTGCGATCTCTTTAAAGAATTTCAGAAAAGATATCATCGTTAATGTTCTTAATCTGCAAGGTCAGGTTGCTATCTCTTATAAGCTTTATCGTGCTTGGGTATCAGATTTTCAGGCACTGCCTGATTTAGATGCCGGTAGCATGAACGCTGTTGGTATCCAAACTATCACTTTGCAGCATGAAGGGTGGGAAAGAGATACTAGCGTATCAGAGCCAACTGAAGCCTGATTTTGCTAAGAGTGCGGAGTAAATACTAATGGAAACCCTTCCTGGTGGATATTGGGATGGCCGAACCTGTTTAAAGAGCTATAGTTTTCGCTCTTTAACCGGGCAGATGGAACTGGACATTATTGAAGCGATGGCAGGAGCTAAATCTACTCCTGCTTCCGTTCCTGCTCAGGTTACATCTGTGCCAGTTTTGGTTACTTCTGTTTTGGTGGCTGCACTAGAGACCTTTGAGGGTAGAAAACCTACCCGTGAGATAGTGCATAATTTTTCGGTTGCGGATAGACAATTTTTGATGCGCAAACTGGCAATTATGCTTGGCTATGACTCTTATTGGTTCTCTAAAAAGTGCTCAAATTGTGAGGTGGATTTTGATTTCCAACTTACTAATTCTGATTTACCGGTAACACCTGCGCAGAAGAGTTTTCCATTCGTTACTCTAGA
This sequence comes from Gammaproteobacteria bacterium, assembly GCA_033852135.1. Classification (GTDB taxonomy): domain Bacteria; phylum Pseudomonadota; class Gammaproteobacteria; order QZLD01; family QZLD01; genus QZLE01. The sequence goes on from JAWSVB010000009.1 coordinate 25,157, forward strand.
AACATCGCATGGGGCCAAGACATTCCGTGTCCCAACCGGTGTTGACCAAGAGGCGATAGCAAGTATTAAGAGTTCGACTCATCGCAGAATAGATATGCAAGGCGCAGAAGATTTATTAATCGGTTTGTGCCTTTGCTCGAATGAGGATCTCGAGTTTACCGCTGAAGATATGGAGAAGATTGAGGCGGCGCTTGATGAGGTTTCACCTGGAATTATTACCAACATCAATGCTGGTTGCCCAGAGTGTGGAACAGAGCATCAAATTCGATTAGACCCTTACTATTTGTTGCAGAAAGGTTTGGGCAAAGATCTGTTTAATGAGATCCATACCATAGCTCTTAATTATAACTGGAGCGAGGCGGAGATTTTGGCATTAAGCAGAAGTAGAAGAGAGATCTATCTTGGTTTAATAGACCAGGATGGTTTTGCTGAAGAGTGATTATTTCCGACCCCTGAGCGTAGCCGAAGGGTAGGAAAATACGATGGTAATTTGAAGAAAAATGTAGGTTGGTGCTGAGCTTGCGAAGCCCAACGAAAGATGGAAAAGAAGAGGCCATATAGTGGGATTTTTTAGCGAGATAATTCAGGACAGTGGTGCAGGTAACACATCTGCCACCAGCGGTTTTATGCGCTCAAATAACTCTTCTAATGGCATGGTTGACCAAGGCGTACACAGCCATGATTTGTCGAGCCTTAGCTTGCAAAATAGTGCGCAAAAATCTAGTCAGCAAAGCAGTAGTTTGCAAAAACATGATTTACAGAATGACAGCTTGAAAGGAAATCCAAATGCATTTCCTTTGGCTGATGCCAATATCGATTCCGATACTCATATACCAAGGTTTAGTAATAAATCAGCTGAGAGTAATGGGGCGCATAGTCTTATGCGCGAGGCAAAAAGTTTACCAAATGATAATTTACAGAGCTCAAAATTATCAAATCAAGATGATACCCCGGAAGTTGAAGGGGAAGAATTTAACTTTGCAGATGAGCAATCAATTGAGGATAACCTTGAGATTGACTTAGCTGCTCAGTTACACAGAGTTCAGGTAGAACGGTCGCTGAAAACGCGATCTCGAGTGCGTGATAATGTCCCTTGTTCAGAAGAGTCGCAAATGATTAGCCCAAAAGGTGGTGATTCTGACGAACATTTACATGAAATAATTGTGAATAAATCCAGTATAGATCGGAAGCAGAAGTCAGATGCCGAAAATGCGCGTGATTATAAGTCGGATTCCGAGTTTATTGAGAGCAGTTCTGTTGAGCGTGAGTGTGATAAAAATTTCCACAATAGTCGTAATATTTCAGGCGAGTCTTTCTATGATCGAAAGGTCGAACTCACAAAGAGTCAGATTAATGAACGTGAAAGTAGGACGAGTACAGATGTGGAGGACATAAATCTGAGGAACAGTCAGGGGCAGCGCACTTTGCCTGGGCGTTACACTGAGGGGCCTGAGCGTTACACTAAAGGGCCTGGACGTTTAGAAAACGGGCCTGAGCGTTACACTAAAGGTCCTGAGCATTACACTAATGGGCCTAGAACAAATAAAAACAGTGAAAGCGGAGAGGGTAAAAACTCGATAGATATGACAAGTATCTTCTCCGAGTTAGAGTCTGCAGTAAGTGCTCTCTCTTCAGCTTCCACTTCCACATCAAGCAAGCCAAATGATAGATATAGACCTCCTAGCCAAAAGGCAAAATCTGAAGCTGAGACCCAAATTGAAGACCTATTTGAGTTAAATGGTAAAAAGCAGCTAGGGTCACAACGTTCCAATAACAGAGCGCAGAAGCTAAAAAATAAACCACAAGGTGAAAACCGTACATCTAAAGCAAATCTATTACAGCCTAAAGTTAGCATTGGTCAGATTGATGTAATAGTTAATGCTGCTCCTGAGTCTAAAAGTGAATCTACAGGGGCAAGTTCATCGGCTAACCCTTTCTCATCTGCACCTAGTAATCAATCAAATAGCAGTAGTTACTCAAGCAAGAACTACACCAGGAGAATATAAATGGCAGCTCCTTCCCCTTCCTCCCTCTCCAAGGTTTGCAACGCAGTTGCCAGACATATCAGTGATAATATTATTGATGATGGTTCTGATGTTCGCGTGGTTGTTGGTAACCCAGCAGATGCAAAGCCGGCAGGGCAGGATTCTGACCATAAGATCAATCTTTTCTTTTATAGAATTGAGCCATATGCATTTTCGCCAGATACCACATCAGGCGAGAATTTAATGACTAAAACCCATTGCCTGATAACTCCATTTGCAGTTACTGAAGATAATGTAAGCTCGGGGGAAAACGACCTGCGTTTTCTAGGTGAAGTTATCCGCATCCTGCATGAGAAACCATTTGTGCAGGTGAAGATTGAAGATGGTGAAGAGTTCTTTATCCAGATAGTTCAACAAGGGCTAAGCACCGAAGAGATTAATCAGGTGTGGAACAACCAGCGTGATGTTACCTACAGACCATCGATTGGATACGAGATCTCCATAACACCGATTATCCCTAAAGATAAAAAGATCCAAGCTCCGCCAGTTGAGAAAGTTTCTCTTATTACTGTATCTGATATCTCCTATAAGAAAGCAGATATGGAAACGATAAAAGAGCACGGTATTGAAACCACCGTATGTGAGGCTAAAAAATAATGAAGCTAGCTACTGCTTTAGATGAGTTTGAAAATAACGACCTTGCTACACTCGAGCTCGAGTGTGAAAGGGTACGTATTCTTTGCTCAATTCTAGAGACAAGTCGCAAGGATGGTGCGGTAGCTAACAGTGAATATGAAAAACTAAGCGCAGTTCAAAATGATATTTTTTCACTCAGAAGCAATCAGCCGTTTTGGGAAAATATATGTAAATCCGAGCTGACGCTAATGGAAGCCGATGTTCTAGCATGTATGTTGGCTCCTGAGCTTGACCCTGCAGTGGGTTGGGCGTATCAAAGATTGCAATCAACCAATTCCAACTTTCCATCTGCAGCACTATTGATAGATCTACTGTGTATCGATTTGAGTGCTCTTGGTGAGTTTTATAAAGTGTTTGAGCGTGGCTCAAATCTGCTGAATGAAAATCTGATAAAGCATGATGATTTCGAGCTTTACTCGCCACTACGTTTAATGCCTGGTGTGGTGCAGCTATTTCTTGGTAATGACAGCAGTGTTATCGAACTTCCTGGTGCAACTCTGGTTGATGAAGAGTATTCGTGGGATGAGCTTATTCTCCCTGCTGACCGCATCAAGATGTTGCAGGAATACCTCAACTGGATTAAGCACAAATCTACAGTAATTGAGCAGTGGCAAGGTAAAAAGACTGGTGGCCCTATAGCTCTTTTCAGCGGCCCATCTGGAACAGGTAAAACTTTAGCGGCATCAATCATTGCCAGTCAGATTGGACGCCCATTGTATAAAGTAGATTTAGGACGTCTGGTTAGTAAATATATTGGTGAGACGGAAAAGAACCTGAATAGCCTTTTTGATACAGCTGAGTGCCGCGATGTAGTTTTACTATTTGATGAAGCGGATAGTTTGTTTGGCAAAAGGGGCGATATCAAGGAATCTAAAGATCGTTATTCCAACCTTGAAGTAAGCCATCTGTTATCTCGTCTTGAGACAATCAGCACTCCATGTATTCTCACCACAAATATCCGTAAGAATATTGATTCAGCTTTCCTACGCCGCTTTCAGGTTGTGGTTGAATTCCCACGCCCTGATGCTAATTCGCGTAAAAATATTTGGGGCAAAAGCCTGCCACCAAAGGCTCCGATATCCAGCGAAATTGATCTATCGGTTTTAGCCAAAATCTCTAATTTTAATGGCGGAAATATCAAGAATGCAGCACTGAATGCAGCATACCTTGCAGCTGCTGATGAAACACATATTGAATATAAACATCTCGCTACGGCAGTTTGGCGCGAGATGGCAAAAGATGGAAGAGAGCTGCTTGATTCAGATCTTGGCCCCCTTAAGGAGTATTTAGAGGGTGGTTTGAATTGAAAGAGAGGGAACAATGATTCATATAGATAGAATGTCGATTCAACTGCCAGAAGGGTTTGAGGCACGGGGTGGAAATATAGCGCGCTTGGTTGGCGAGTATCTGCAAAGCGCCAAAATAACTAACTCCGCAGTGATAGATGTTATGTCGGTTTCTAATATAACTGCAAAAGTAAACGATACAGATGAGTCAATAGCTGGGAATATTGCCAACTCCATTCTTGCGCAAAGCGTTAGTGGGCAAAACCCGTCTTCGCAAAACAGATCTTCTCAGAATATTAATTCACTACAGACAAATAAACAGCAAGGTACTGCTTGATGTTAAATGTAACAAAAGGAGTTTTGGTTGAATATGCACTCTCAATACCACCGTTGGTATTAGGGTTTGATTTCAATCCAAAAACCCTTACAAGAACCAGAACCATCACTATCAAAAAAACCAATGTTCCCGGTAGAAGTGGTTATGATTTTGTTTTACCTACCGAGACGCCAAAGGTTGCACAGGGTGTAAGTGTAGAGCCAGAAACCTTCACCATTGACGTATTGATTGATGCAACCGAAAGACTGGAAGAGGGTAATGCAATTGCTGAGACCTTCGGTATCGAACCAGAGCTCGATACTTTAAGAACAATGGTAGAGCCAAAAGAGAGCGGCCCTGGTGGCATGCAGATGTTGGCCGGATTAGGTTTCGGTGGCAGCAGAGCATTTCAGCGTGATAAATCAGCATCTGTATTGTTGTTTATCTGGGGCAGCCATGTCTTACCGGTATTTTTAACCTCAATAACCGTAGAGCAGACGGACCACTTTCCCAACCTGGTCCCATATCGTGCCAAAGTTAGTCTCTCTATGAAGGTTATCGAAGGTAACAATATCTTCTACAAAGCAGAGAAGATTCGCCAGGTTATAGGAGCAGCGATGAATCTGGGTAATGAGATAGGGGGCTTATTCTGATGCGAGCCGATAGATCTAGATACAAAGATACTCCAGGATTTACACCATCTGCAGGCTCCACCACTCAAGGTAAAAGTCAGGCTTTTAAAGGCTTAAGATTTAGAGATATCAAACCGGCAACTGGTGTAGTTGAGTATGAGATAAAGCAGGGGGATCGTTTAGACCACCTAGCGCAGAACTACTACAACAACGACCGTATGTGGTGGCGCATTCTGGATGCGAATCCACATATCTCATACGGAGCCGACCTGATATTAGATAGCAATATGATTGGTGAGATTATTTTGATTCCAAGGGAATCGGAATAGTTAAATATGGTTTCCATGTAGGAAACCGTCATCCCGGCGAAGGCCGGGATCCAGCAAATAAGAGCGAAGCTCATTTTGCCGCGCATAGCGCGAGAAAAAAGTTAGAGAATGGATTCCCGCTTTTGCGGGAAGACGAACTAAAGGAAAGTAGGTTGGCGCTGAGCTTGCGAAGCCCAACAAAAAAAGGTTGGTGAAGCGTTGGGGTTCACTTCGTTCACCACCAACCTACAAAGTAAGCAAATGTAGGGTGGGCACCGCCCACCAAAACAAGGGAAAGGGAACATGAAAAAAGTTAAAAAATTAATTCTTTTCAGACTGGTAAAAAAGCTATGTATCGAGCTTATAGCCAAAGGCATAGGTATGTGCCGCGGGATCGCTGATAAAGCCACATCCGAATATGTAAAAGTTGCAAAACTGATCGAGGCTTATAGATAAAACGATGTCGTTACTCTCTCTATTCACTCAAAACGATGCTCCGGCAGAGTGCAAGATAAAGGTAGGATCGCAAGAGAGCGAGATCTCTGATTTCTACCAATATCTGCAACAGGTGAAAGTAGATGCATCACGAGAAGGGGCAACCACAGCAACTTTGACTTTTAACACCGTCAGAGATACCGATGGTACCTGGGATGTGCAAGATGCAGATGTTTTTCTCCCATGGGAGCCAATAGTTATTGAGGCTGTTTTTGGCGATAACACCGAAGAGGTTATGCGTGGTTATATCCGTGATATATCGGTAGATTACCCAAGTGATAATAATGCGGTTGTTACTGTTAACTGCCAGGATGAATCGATAGCTCTGGATAGACTCCATGTAGGTAAATCCTGGGGGGCAACTGCTCCAACCACAGATGCTGTGATAGTTAGCGAGATTGCAGGTGCTCATGGTTTAGCGGTACACCCAGATAGCCAGGCTGGCAAACAGTCGCTCGTAATAAATCAAGATTCAACCGATATAGTCTTTTTGCAAGATCGTGCCAAGGCTAATGGTTATGAGTTGATGATTACAGCTGGCGAAATATATTTTGGGCCGATGCGAATACAGATGAAAGCGCAAGAAACCATCATGGTTTATGCCGGTGATGAAACAAACTGCAGCAAATTTTCCAGTAGTGTTGATTCCCATTCTCCCGATATGGTTGCTTTTGATGTGGCAGCAGAAAATGGCTCAGGAGTTGTTACGCAGACCATAGCATCAGATCTTCCTTTAATGGGAACAACTGCGGCAGATAGCAGTGGTTCTGGTTTGCCAGATTTTACCTGGAAGATGCGTAATCAAGCTGCTGGTGTAAGTGAAGAGGATAGAATGACTCTAGCCCAGGCTAAGGCAAACGAATTATCAATGAAGGTTAAAGCCCAAGGCACACTTGATGGCACCTTCTACGGACATGTTTTACGAGTAGGGGAGCCAGTTCCGGTAGATGGAGTTGGTGATTGGTTAGGCGGGATCTATTACGTAGATACAGTAACTCATACCTTCTCCTTTGAAGGATATCAGCAGAATTTCAAGCTGATTCGTAATGCCTTTGGTGACAATATTGAAAGCGGCCTTTTAGGCAGCATGGCGGCGTTGATTTAGAAGATTAATGTAAGGTTAATAAAATATGCGTCATCCCCGCGAAAGCGGGGATCTCGAAAATACAAGTGCTAAAGAGATTCCCGCCTGTGCGGGAATGACGAATAAAGAATGTAGGGTGGGCATTGCCCACCAAATGAAACATAAACGAGAAATATGACAGACAATACGCAAAGCTCAACACAGCGCTACTTCGGTAAATATCGAGGCTTTGTAGTTGATAGAGAAGATCCAGATAAACTTGGTAAGCTCAAACTTATGGTGCCTTCGGTACTGGGTGAAGAGGTTACCGGCTGGGCTTTGCCATGCCTTCCATACGGCGGTATGGACAATATTGGTATGAGTTTTATTCCTGAAGTTGATGCACAAGTATGGGTTGAGTTTGAAGAGGGTTTGGTATCACACCCAATCTGGACAGGAACTTTCTGGCAGCCAGAACAGGTAATGCCAACAGGTGATGATGCACAACCAACCAGAAAGATTTTACGCACACAGTCAGGTCACTCTATTGAGCTAGAGGATAAGGAAGATGAAGAAGAGATCCTTATCACCCATTCAGGTGGGGCAATGCTTAAGATTGATAATAACGGTTCGATTGAACTGCGTGCCCAAGATGATGGTGCGCTTACTATGGATGCCGAAGGCGGCTCGATAGAAATTGTTGATGCAAATGGTAATACAGCAACTATGGATTCAAGTGGAGTTGTAGTTGAAGACAGTAATGGTAACAAGGTTGAGATGGGAGCTTCTGGAATAAAGATTCAAGCACAAACCATAAACCTTGATGCTCAGCAGGTACAGCTTGGTGGTGTAGGTGGAGAGCCGATTATAAAAGGTCAGAGCTTTCTAACCATGTTCGCTACTCATATTCATCCAACAAGTATGGGGCCTTCGGGGCCGCCGATACCGCAGGGTGAGATGTCGACGTTGTCGATGAAAGTAACGTCTGCTTAGGAGGAAAACTATTGCGCTCGCTTATGCGGTGTTGAAAATCATTGAAAAATACTCATTTACTGCGTGTAAACTCCGCTTTTTAAATGATTTTCGCCTAGCCTAAGCATCGCTCATGACGTTTTCCTGAATGTATTATTTCAGAATGTAGGTTGGCGCTGAGCCAAAAGAAAGGTTTAAAAATATTAAATCGTCATCCCCGCGAAAGCGGGGATCTCGAGAATACAAGCGCCAAAGAGATTCCCGCTTTCGCGGGAATGACGTGGTAAAAAGCGGGAATGACAATTAAGGGTTTTCCAAGAAGGAAACCGTCATCCCGGCGAAGGCCGGGATCCAGCAATATGAATTTATTTCATATTGCCGCGCAAAGCGCGAAAGAAAAGGTTAAGAGTAGATTCCCGCCTGCGCGGGAATGACGTGCTAAGTAAGCACAGTAATGACGAAACAATGTAGCGTGGGCACTGCCCACCAAATGAAAAAGGTTTATCTAAGGATTTAGGTTCAAAAAATGAACATGGGAAAAAGATTAGTAGATCCTCCATACCTGAGTTTTCCGCTTAGAGTTGGCAAAGATGGAGCCAGCCTAGCGAACAGGAGCGCACATGTGCGTGGCCAGATCGAGCAGGTATTGTTCACCAGCCCTGGTGAAAGGGTATTTCGTCCAGAATTTGGTGCCGGATTGCGCACCCTGGTTTTCGAGCCAAATACATCAGCAATGTGGCAGATTACCCGAAAAAGACTTATCTCATCTCTAGCCCAAGCGCTGCATGGAGAGGTGGACCCAAAGACAATCGATGTGAATGTGGCTGGCGATGGCGAGATGCTACACATCAATGTTGCTTATACTCTGGCAACAATTGGTTTTACCGAAAAACAAACATTTTCACTCTCTAAGGAGTCATTGTAATGGCTCACAGCCCAACACCAGAATTAGTATTTGAAGGTCACTATCCCGACTGCGGTAAAAGGATAGTAGAGCTTCCAAATAAGTTGCCGGAGATAGGTGACGATTTCAACTGGCAAACTCGTGATTACGACAGTATCCGCCTAGCGATGATGGAGGAGCTAATAGCTCGCTTTCCAGAAAGAAGCCGTTGGACGCCAGCTGATTTAGAGGTGGTTATAACTGAGGCTTTATCATCTGTACTTGATTTGCTTTCAGATAAATTAGATCGCGTAACAGTTGAGGCGTTCTTAGAGATTGCGCGCAGACCAGATTCAGTACGTAAGTTATTACAGATTATTGGTTATGATGCTCTGGCACTTGCTAAGGCAAAAAAACAAGAGCCGTTTACATCTTCAGCAACATCAACTGGAACTGCTGCAGAGATTGCCGCAGAAGAGAAAAGAGTTTTTGATAACTACTGGCTGAATAATCCAGCCGAGATGGAGCAGGCCAAAAAGCAGGGGATTCGCTCGATTCATGACCAGCACCGCATGGTCACTTTGGATGATTATGTAAACCGAATTGAAGAGCACCCTTTGGTATTGCGCGCTCACTCCTGGAGTGAATGGAGTGGTTCATGGTTAATTATCAAAGTTGCCGTTATCCCCTGGAAACGTAATAAACTTGATGCACAGATGCACCATGAAGGCGAAACCAAATACAATGAACAGATAATCGATGAGATAGAAAGTTTTCATAAATCTCGTGAGATTTTTGTACCAGATTTTGCCGGTAATCCATCGATCCGCACCATACTAAAACCATACATAGAGTCGTATCGCATGATAGGGCAAGAGGTGCAGTTATGTGATGCTGAAGAGGTTGGAATCTTCATGTCACTCATGGTTACAGTAGATCCGAACTACTTCCAGTCAGAGGTGCAATATGCAGTAAATCAGGCATTGGCAACTACAGACGGTGGATTCTTCCAGCCTGGCAGACTTCAATTTGGTGAAGATCTTTTTGCTGGAGATATCTTTGAAGTATTAATGAATATAGATGGTGTGCAGAATATCCATATTGAACGTTTTAAGCGTGCTGGCAGTACCTTCACCGACCAATCTGAATCTGGAAGAGTTGTCCTTAATGGCCTGGAGATAGCTATCTGTGACAACAATTCCACCGACCCAGCTCGTGGATATTACTACCTGAAATTCCAGGGAGGTCGTAGAGGATAATGACAGATAACAGTCAAATTAAAGATCAAGTTAATGACCTGACGCGCTGGAATCGTGCTGGCCTGGAAAAGTTTCAATATGTAGATGGTAATGCCGCTACATATCTGGAAAAGATAAGAGCAGGGTTAGCAGATAAGTTTCCACAGTGGGAAAAGGTTCAGCATGACTCAAATAATGAAACTGAGTCGGAATCAAAAGCCAGAATAGAAAGCCAGTATGCTGGCACCAATTATAAAGATGGGCCAACCAAAGACCTATTATTTGAGGTCTCACGCAGTTTTGCTCGTGGATGCCATGTCCTTACCGAACATATAAATGCGTATGCAAATGAAAAATATATAGGTACTGCAACGCAGTGGGATAGTATGCGTCGCTTGGTGGCAATGCTTGACTATTATCCAGCTCCTCCAGCTTCAGCTACAACAGATATCGCGCTATTTGTTAAAGAAGACAAGTTGGGAATAGTAGATAAAGGGGTGCAATTTAAATACGCTCCGGAAGATGGTTCAGAACCAAAAACCTATGAAACTATTGAAAAACTCGAGGTAGATGCACAGCTAAACCTCCTCAGAGCTAAAGGTTATAACAGTAACCCAGAAAGAATGTCTGGGAATCAGCTGATACTGGCAGGTGAGTTTAAAAAGCTCAAAATTGGTGAGCCGGTAATTCTTGAATCAACTATGAGTCATAATGCTGGTAAGACTCAGGCATTGCTTATAACTGCGCTCAAAGTTGAGAAAGATAAAACTACAATTGGACTTGGTGGTGATATATCAGATTCTTTCAGAAAAGGTTATACCACGGTCCACCTATTACCCAAGGAAAAATTACAGGCAAAAGGCCCAATCTCTTTAAGTTCACAGGTTGATAAAACCCTGCATTTAAAAGGGGAACCTAAAGATCTTTTATCTGGTGAAATTGTTGCTATCTACAATGGTAGAAGCCATAGCTATCGACGAGTTAAAGAGATTAACAAAAACCGAGTTACTTTCAGTGAAGCGGTTGGGCAAATCGACCACAGCCATTCCAAAATCATTGATACTATTTCATTGCCAATCGTGCGTTATGCCAAGCGCCCGGTGAAGAAAAACAGCAACTATATCATGATGGTTTATGCTGCTGGTGATTGGTCATACTTAGCCAATAAATGGGTGTGTGATACAAGAGTTCACAAAGGTACCTCTCTAAAAGCAAAGAATCTACTTGTGCATTACAATGTAACAGCTGCTAAATACACCCCAATAGGTGCCGAGGTTGATGATGCAACATTAGAACCTGGGTTCACAGTGCTGACATTAGTTTGGAATCCAGACCATGCAATGGTTAAAGCAACCACCGGAAGCCTATCTGATTTAAAGATAAAAAACCCACAAACACTTAATGTTCCAAATCGTACTGATAGCTCATGGGATGTTGACCCATTTCTTTCCAGAAGTAATAACGGAAGATTGGTACAAACTATCTGTACAAGCGAGCCAAAACAGATTGCTACAGGTGATTTTGCAGCAGTAGTTCGTGGGGCCCAGATCGCCTGGGGTAGGGTAGAAAGTACGCGAATCAATCAAGACGAAGAGGCAGCTTATATAACTGCTGAAAACAGATGGAATGACCAAGGTGGTGGCCCATTCTTTATCTCGCAGACCAAGGTTTACACAACCTTTAAAGAGCAGGCCTATGTGATTGATGCTACGGAGAATCACAATGTTATTGCAGGTAAAACAATAGCCCTGCAACATCTTCCTGCATCTCTTCGGTTGGGGCGCAAAGTACTAATCGAAAACGGCAGTAATACAATATTGACATCCATTAAGGATATCAGTGGTGACATCATAACGCTTGCAGATAATCTATCCGCTAGTTTTGAGATTGGTAACATAAGCATCTATGCAAATGTCGTAGCTATTAGTCATGGCGCAGTTAAACCAGCTATGGTGCTTGGTAGTGGTGATGCAACTGTTGCCAATCAAACATTTGAGGTAAACGCCAAAGATGTAAGTTTTGTCCCAGACAGTTCAATGTCTACTGGTGTTAGAGCCGATATTGAAGTTTTGATAAATGGTCAGAAATGGTCGCAGGTAGCCAACTTAAAAGACTCAGATTCTGTTGATGTGCACTATGTTGTCAAGATGGCAGAAAGTGGAAATATTAAGATCGAGTTTGGTGACGGAAACAATGGTAGACGCGTTCCTACCGGTAAGAATAATGTACGCCTGAATTTCAGACAGGGTGTTGGTGAAGGGGGTAATATCCCAGCACAAAAGATTACCAAGCCAGCAAAGATGCACCCATTGCTAAAAGAGGTGTATCAACCAAGTGCTACATACGGTGGGCACCAGATGGAGAACTCACAGCAGATGGGGCAAAACGCACCGGGAGCTGTATTGAGTTTAGAAAGAGCGGTTTCATTGGATGACTTTTCTAAACTGGCTCGCACCCATTCGTCTGTGCTGCAGGCAAGTTCATTTATGAGCACCATGAGCAAAAGCCGGCGTGAGTTTATCGATGTGGTGATTGTTCCAGTTGGTGGAACAGGGCTTGAATTTGTCAGTGACCAGATTAAAGAGTTTCTGCAAAAACGTGCGGTTCCAGGCGTTATTATAAAAATCAGTGCCTATCAGCCGGTGGTTGTAAGTATCAATATCACCATTCGAGCAGACCTTAATCGTTACAGTTCTGAAGTTATTAATAACGAAGTTAAGCAGAAGATTGCCGCTGAATTCTCAGTTAATAATCGCCAGCTGGGTCAATCGTTACATCGTGGTGAGATCTATAAGGTGGTTGAAAATATAGAGGGTGTTACCAACTCCGACTGCACCATAGACATTGATCTACCGGCAAATGCGCAGCGCCCACGAGTTATCAAAGGGGATGATGATGTGGTTAGAATGGTGCAACCATCACCCAAGCAATTAGTGCATCTGGATATCAATATTCCACAGATTAGCATCACGGTGGAGGACTACTCCCTATGAGTAATACTAGTAAACAAAAAGACAAGCTAAGCCATAGCGAGATGCTGTATAAGTTGATGCCAACGGTTTATCGCGCTCGTGATAATGAATCAGATGAATCGTCAGGGGATCTACAGCAACTACTCTCAGTTTTTGGTGGTTTGTTGGATGAGATATCAAACAATATCGACCAATTCTATGCCGATAATTTTCCGTTTAACTCATCATCTGAAGATGAGAAAGAGATAAGTTGCCAGCCGTGGTTACTCCCTTATTTCTCAGACCTGCTCGATGTAAACCTGGTTTCACCAGATGCCAAAGGTCAATCGAAAGAGATTGCTAATGCAGTAAGGTGGAGACAAAGGCGCGGCACAGTTGTAGCAACCGAAGAGATCGCACAAAATATTGGCGATATGGAGGTTGAGGTGCAGGAGGGGTGGAAGCGCGTCGCGATGACTCCGCGAATTGATGCCCCGATTATGCCGGAAAGCAGCTATGGCGAGAAAGAGGTAGATAGCAGCAAGCCATTAACGGCAGCCAAACACCCAGGGCTGTTAACCACAACTGTTGACGTTAGAAAATACTCAATGGCTGTTAAGGCTCAGCAGGCAACAGCAGAAACTCATATCTCCCGCTTTGGAGGAGGATCTAAAGATGGTGAGGATGTTCTTTGGATTCAAAAAAATAGATCTGCTGTTCCACTGCATCAAGGGAGTTATCAAGATCTTTCCCGTAGAACCGTTGATATAAGAACCCCAGACTGGAAGAGTGGGCACGCAAACCCACGCAGTGTTCTTTTGTATTGCCCAGTACCGCAAGGGTTCTTCAATGATGATATGCCGGAAATATCTTGGTCACAGATTAACTCTGCAGAGCAGATCGAAATAACCAAAGAAGAGATAGATATTGGTGGTGCCGGTTCTGAAGAGAAAGTTGAAAAAATAACCTATCGTGCGGTAACTGAATCACCAGTTAAAATCAGCACAAAAATCAACTTGCTGCAAAACAAGATCTATCAATTTGAAAACCTAGTATTTGATAAAGATATCGATATCAAAAAAACCAATATCAGCTTTATAAATTGTGCAGTTAAAGATTTAACCATCAACTCAATTCATACAAAGCAACTACCAGCTCTGGATGCAGTGGGAACAATTTTTGAAGAGGTTTATCTCAAAGCAGGAATGGCGCAATTTGAATATTGCACAGTAATAAAAAGCGCTATAACTCCTGAAATTCAAGCCAGTGACTGTATCTTTGCAGGTACGTTACGCAAAGAGAAAAACCGCTATAACAGAAAGATAGATGGTTGCATTCGTTATAGCTGCTTCCCATCTCAAGATAGATTGAGAATGCCAAATTTACTGTTTAACTGTACAGATGAATCCCCACTGTTTTTTACGACCCGATTCCCTTCAAAAGATAGGGCCGAAAAAGGTTATGGTGTAATCCACCCTGCAGCAGCTGAGCAGATAAAATTTGGCGCAGAAAATGGTGGCGAGATAGGGGCATATCATCAACAAAGATATTGCCTGCGCTATGAGGCAGTAATTTTAAAGATTAAAGAGAATTTACCAGTCGGTTTAAAGATCGCGCTGATTCCAGATGAAACACTTTCACGCGCTCCGATTGAGTTGCATGGGTGAGTATTTAACGAATATGTAGGTTGGTGCTGAGCTTGCGAAGCCCAACAAAATGAAAGTTCACTGAGCGTAGCCGAAGTGTTCTTAACTATGAAACAAAGAATAATTTATTGAATACCCTTCGGCTACGCTCAGGGAACTTCAAAAATTTTATCACAAACTTTATTAACGAGATAAAGATATGAAGACACAAATTTCAAGAGATAGTTATCAGGAAGAGAAACAATACAGCGGTATATATCAGCAGCAGGGAAGAATGCTTACCGATGCTGACTGGAATGAGTTCGTTGATATTGTTAACGGTAGATTAAACCAGTTAGCACAGGCTGTTATCGGTAGCGGAACACCAAAAGACTCGGGCCTTAAAATCGCCACGCAAGGAAGTGATTTTAAAATTCAGCCAGGAAAGATAAGTGTCAACGGTGTCTCTGCAGAGCTGAGATCTCCAGGTGCTGAGAACCAGCTATTTTCGTTTGAAAAACAGCTGGATCTACCAGGGCTAGGCAAACTGCCAAGTAAAAGCGTACATATCTATGCAGATATTTGGGACAGAGCAGTTACCTCTTTAGAAGATGAAAACCTTCTAGATCCTGCTCTCTTTGGTGCTGACACATGTACCAGAACTCAAAGAATGGTACAGATAAAATGTGCAAAATTAGGTTTAGATCCGCAATCAACTGAAGTAAATCCAACATCAGGTAATAGCCGACTAATACTAAAAAACAGAACCGTTGATGTCGAAGGTGATTCTTTTGATGTAGATACATTTGCCAGCAGCTCAGTACAAAAATCTGGTAACTACATCTTCCGCGTTGAAGTGCACGATATCAAAGGCAGCCCAACCAGCCCTTCAGAAGTGACTATCAAATGGTCATGTGAGAATGGTGCTGAGGCATATCAGATTTTAGATGATGACAACAATGAGATCCCAGTACCACAAGATTTTGAAACTGGTGATTGGATTTTTGAACACTACAATGATGCATGTGAAAAGCATATCGGTGTTCATCTTGAAAGCTCTGCTAGTTTAGCTTTACAACGTGGTGAGCTTAAGACAAAGGTAGAAGCTGATTCTGGTAAAAAGTTTAACTATGTTAGACGCTGGGATGGTTGCTGCACACTTGTTAAAGCTGGAAGTAGCTGGGCTATTAAAACTAATGATTACCCAGCAAAAGACAGATTTGCACCACTAAAAGTTAACAGCAATAAGAGCCACGGTAGTGTAAATGTTGATGCCAATACAGCTACTTTGCATCTGAAAGATCATGAGATGCAGATTGAGCTGAAGAACAAAAACATAATCGTTGGTGATTACTGGGAAGTTGTAGTCAGAGATGGTTATGATGGTGGAATCATACTTAGCGCTTCAGATGATGGCGAAGATGGAGTATTACCAAAAGGTATAAAACATAACTATCTATTAATCGCTACTATCGCCAGTAATGGAAAAATTCAGGCGTTAACAGATGAGCAAAAACGTCAGCTTAACTTTCCAAGCTTAACCAATATTCAAGCGCGCGATATAGCTCTTGAAAACCTATCAACTGATATTTATGGTAATGCCAAAAATGTGCAAGATGCCTTAGAAAATCTTCAGGAGACAGTAGTTGATATTGAGCAAGATATTGATGCTCTGGATGCGGAAAATATCTCTCTACGAAGACCTGATAACGGTTTAACAGGTGTGTTGGCACCAGCAAGTATCAAATCAGTTCAAGATGCTTTAATCGCAATTAATAAAAAACCATCTGGAGGTGGCGGTAGTGACTTCCTTATCACTGTGGGTAAAGGTGGGCAGTACGCAACTCTTAAAGATGCCTTAAAAGCAGATTTAAGTGCAAAAAGTTTATGGATATGCCTACAGCCTGGTGTGCACAGCGTACCAGAAAATCCAAAAGCAAATAAATTCACCAGTTTAAGAATATCTGGCAGCTCTTCAGCAGCAGTTACATTAGATTTTGCAGGCGCCAAAAACGATTTTGAAGCAGACGAATTGATATTCGAAAATATCACTTTCCAGCTTAAAGGTGCATCACAGATCTTTATGGAAGGTATGAAGGTAACAGCGCAAGGTTGTCTATTCTCCAGAACAGGTTCAAATGTAGCAGCTAAGCCTATGGTTGTAGTTGGTTCAGCAAAACATGAAACCCAGATTGTCTGGGAAAATAACACCATGACTTCAAGTTGGACAGAGGTTACAGGCAGACCAGAAATATTTAGTGCTGGGGTGCGAGTGCGCGGCAGAAATATGCACGCAATTGCAGGAGACATGGATAAACTATTGGAAATTGACCCTGTAGATGATGCAGCAACTTATAGAAAAAAATTAAATGAAGTAACAAAGAAAATTGTTGAGTTACCTGCAGCAACTAGATCTAACTGGGCAAGATTGACTCCTGAACGTGGAATCAGCGCTATGCCTGAGCTTGTTGATGAATATGAAGTTAGTCATATATCTTCAGAGGCAGGGGCTAGTGCTTTAACAGCAAATAACTTCCGTATTCGTCGTTCAAGAGTATCACCTCAAAACATGTTTAAATCATTCATTGCTTCAGTCGGAAATGCTAATTCTTCAGAGGCAGTGTTAAGAGCATCACTTGATAGAGCTATTAGGACTACAAAAACCAAAAGATTTGGTGCGTGCCTTGGTCTTTTCAATAACCATGTTGGTGGAACAATCAGATCTACAGATATAAATGGAGATATTTGGTTAAGCTCACAAACTTCGCGAGGAATAAATATTCTTACACGTAAGAAGTTATTGACTGCAAGACAAACTATGAAAGCTTATCTAAGCCCAGGGGCTGACCTTAGTATTACTGGGAGTAAGTTTATTTCAATCAAAGCAATTGTTTCTTCTGTTTCTGTTCCAGCAACGGGTGTGATTAAACAGTATTTGCCAGCATTCAATACTCTTGCGTTAACAGACAACGTGATACATGAAGAAGATAACTCGGTATTAGCACTATATCTTTCCATGAGTGGGAATAAATTTAGCACTGCAGGAACAGCAGAAGATATAGCAATGGTTCCGTTTGTTGGTAATGGAATGTTCACTGCAAATATGGCCCAAAGCCCTTATGCAGTTATCAGCAAAAAGTTTATTAAAGGATTGAAAGAGGCTGCTAACTTTTTAGTGTTTAAGTAGGTTGTTTTACAGAAAATGGAAGCCTAATGAAAAAACGCCAAGCTGAAAAACAGGAATCTACCGCCCAGTGCAGTGATACTGTTTGCAAAGAATCGAATAGTGCCGATAGGCAGCAGCAAATAAGAAATATTCTCTATGCATCATCTGTAAAGGGAAAGCTTAAGTTTGGTTCTAGCGATGATGCAACAGAAAGCCAGGCTGATTCTGCAGCTGCAGGGTATATGTCTGGTGGCAAAACAGCGCCATTTAAAACATCTCCAGTTTCATCATCCAACGG
Source organism: Gammaproteobacteria bacterium (assembly GCA_033852135.1). Taxonomy (GTDB): domain Bacteria; phylum Pseudomonadota; class Gammaproteobacteria; order QZLD01; family QZLD01; genus QZLE01. The sequence continues at coordinate 43,071 of JAWSVB010000009.1, forward strand.
AATAAATCTTGGTTTTGAACATAGCGGTTCATCCCTTTCTGGTTCACAAAAACAGGGGTATGAATCTTACTATGGACAGTCCCTTTCTGATGTACGTATCCACACTGGTAGTAGAGCGGCCGAGGCTGCTAATGCAGTAGATGCAAAGGCATTTAGTGTAGGTCGTGATATATATTTTGGCCAGGGGCAATATTCACCAAATACAGAATCAGGCCAAGCGATATTGACCCATGAAATTGCGCATACTATGCAGCAAGATTCTGGCAATACACTGCGTAAGTGGAGCGGCCATGAGCATAAACGTTATGGTGATATTGCAGGCCAAAAATTAGTTCAGCATAAAACAAAGCTATTAGATGGTGTTAAGAAAACCAACACCAAAGCCAAAGCAGCAGATACCGGACTTGATTACGGTGATAAATTTTCGATCACCTTTAATCACGAGGTTACAGATAGTAATGATGATACAAGGATAGAACCAACGCAAAGAAGCCTTGGTTGGGCTACAAAAATGGCTGGTGACCATCGTGGCTCAGCAGTATATTTAGACCGAAACAGCTATGGATCATTAACGTATATATTATTAGCTCAGTCAAACTGGAGTCACTTTTTTCCTCTTGCTGAAAAAGAGTGGAAAACTCATCATGATAAAGCAGTAAATTATGCGAAACTTGCACATTCAAATTTAAAAGAAAATAAATTATCTAAAGCAAAACAACATATGCACACTGCTTTAACAAATGAGGCATTTGGTCTTCATTTTTTACAAGATACTTTTGCATCTGGACATCAATATCCACGAGCTTTTGATGAAGTGTATGATGGTTCATCAGGAAGACCGCAAACTTATCATGATATTTTGTGTGAGCTAAAAGGTGGGATTGATATGCGCTATAGTCGTAATACTTCCCATAAGTTCCGTGGAGATGATACTGGAACAGATAAAGATGCTGAGATTGTCGGTGGTGAGACATTCAATTCTATAGCTGAAGTTTTTTGTGCGGCTGCAGGTGTTCCTGCTTCTGACGTGGGCGCGAAAACACCAATGGCAAATCCAGGTCCTAATATTCCAAAAATTATGAAAGATCCTGTCGCCGGACCAATATGGTATGCAATGGAAACTGACCTGAAAAAATTTACTGCAGGTAAAGTTGATGAGGAAAATGTTAAAACATCATCAGAAGCAGTAACAGCAAATCAGGCAGAGATTATGAATGCCTGGAGAGCAGCGCATAAAGATTCAAAAGGAAAAGAGTTATCTACCGATGAAACACTCGCTCTGGGGAGAAATAATAACCCTGATGCCCGTAAGTTTTATGAAGCAATATTACATGATCCCGGGTTTCTCAAAAGTAATACTGATGAGGCAATAATTAAGTTCTTACTTAACGATAAGGGGCAATATGATGTAAGCAAGATACTTAATCTCAATTTGCCTGTAAGTACTACAAAACATGCCCTCAAGTTACTTTTGAATAATCCAAACGATACTTGGGATGGTGCTTGTGTTGGAGAAGATGAAGTTGCCGTTATAGCTATTTTGTATTATCAGACAAATGATAGGTTCCAGAAAATAGTTTCGGAATTAGGTATGGATATATTTGATAATTCAATCCAAGGTGAAAATTGGGATGTATTTCTTTATATGTGCACCCTAAAATGTAATAGCTCTAATAATATTGGTGCTAACTGGATTGCAAAGAAAAAAGAAGATGATGCTGCACGTTGGTTGACCAGAATTAAAAGTTGGCGTGGTATAGCCACAGAACCGATTCCGTATACAAACGTATCTCGAAAAGGGTGGGTAGGCATCATTCGTGCACTACTGTCTGGTGATTGTGGTGATGATGATGAAGATTCAATTGTATACATAGTTCGAAATATGGTTAAAGCTGGTGACGGTGTATATCTTGCTTCAAAGATATCAAAAGATGAGATGGATTCTGGTGTCGACTGGAGTCAGTGGGATACGATTAAAGCATTAATGAATAAATACTGGTAGTTTTCGGGATATTGGTTATTGTTATTAGTGAGTAGTAAAAGGGAAAACAATATGAAAAATGGATTGTGTAACTTATTAGTTATTGGGTTAGTAACTTTTTTGTTTGCTGGATGCGCGAATATACCCTCAGAAGCGCCAACATTATCGTCTGAACTTGGAAAACGAATTGAAAGCTTAGAAGCAGCTAATATAAGGCTTTTGAATAGATTTTTTGAGCAAAAGCGTAAAGATATAGATACATTCATTGAACACGAATGGTTACCAACCTTTTCAAATGAGTTTTTTCGTAGGCCTAAGATAGCTAATGCCTGGAATACAGTTGTCCGTGAGAATGACAATACTCAAAGAGCTAAGTTTTTAATGATGGTTGGAACTTCATTACAGGAAAGAATAAATCAAAAGAGAATCGAGCTGATAAGACCTCTTGATGAGCTGGAAAGACAAATTGAGCATTCACTTAAAAATGAATATGCACAGGCCAAAGCAATTAATAATTCTGTTACTTCATTTTTGTTATCTGCATCAAAGGTTGCCGAAAATAGAAATCGCCTATTGGCAAAAGCTGGAGTAACTGAAGAGAAGATCTCCAAAGTAATCGATAAAACTGATGAGATTGTAACTAAGCTTTTGGATGGCGCTAAAATGGCTGATGAGAAGCTAGAGATAGCTGAAGAGTATAAAGAGAAGATTATGGAGCTTAAAAACTCTTTATAATTAAAGCTACTGCGCTGGTTTATTTGGTTATCAATTAGATATACGTCATACCAGTGAAGGCCGGTATCCAGAAAAGTTATAAGTAACATGAAAACCAAAACAAGGAAAAGGACATGCCGATAGATTGGGATAATTTTGAAAGTGATTTAAATGATGCTATCGATGATAGCGTAACCATAACTGATGCAAAGCTCGCTGCAAAAGTATCTTCTGTTACCAGAATGACTGATGAAGAGATTGCTGAGTTTTTTCCTGAGCCTGCAGACCTTCAGCGTTTAACAAAATTGATGAAGATTGTTAAATCAGCTGAAGACCAAAATACCAAGGTAAATAAAATCGTGGAAAATACAGAAGAGTTTGCCGATATCATAGTCACTCTATTGAATAAGTTTGTTTAAACAAAATTAAAAGCCAGGAAAACCCAATGAAACAATACAGTTTTGAAAAGGCAAACAAATCATCCAGACGAAACCCAGAAGAAGCTCGGGTGGATCTACCAGTAATGAAACATAACCTTGGAATAGGACTGGATGATAAAAGATTTGATGAAGATCTGATTGAGCTTATAACTCAGATTCACCTAAATATATTCTGGTATCAAAACAAAATTGCCAAAGAGACATCTAAAAGGCGTTTTTTCTTCTTTATCAGTGCTTTACTGTTGCTGTTACTGCCTGTTGCTGTATTTCTTTTAGCCACCCTTAATGGTAACGCGGCTTCCACTACAATCGCAACACAGATTACAGCTCTGCTTGCAGGCTTAATAGCGTTTCAGAATGTTATGAGAACCTGGATGGATGTCCGCAGTGGAGTTGGAATATTTCATGAGGCTGCAGCAAAACTGAAAAAGCAACTATTCAGTTTTGAGCGTGAATGGAGTAATAAAATCAGGTGTTTTCAGGGTGAAGCAGTTGAACAGCAACAGTTTGCCAATGAATTTAAAGAAGCAATTAAAGCTAATATTGAAATCGCAACTGATGTTGAAAATGAAGAAAGAGCTCGTTTCTTTGAAAAAACTATGGGATATCCAGATATTAACGTGGGTACATCATTAGCAGATGTTACAAAGACAGCTGCAGGTGTTAAGAATAATTTAGGGTTAAAGTAAAACCTTTTTTTGTCATTCCCGCGAAAGCGGGAATCTCGACAATACTGATGTCAAACAAGTTATAACAGATTCCCGCTTTCGCGGGAATGACCGTTTAATTTATAGTGCTTTTATAAAAGAAAAACAAATGGGCGACCAAATACAAAAAGCTCCAGAAGCGGAGCCAGCGCTAGTAACACCAGTGCTTGAAGAACCGCATGAAAGTCACTCTCTACGCAAAGAAAATGTGCGAGGAATACTCGCTGGTAGATCGTTTTCTGCCAAACTAGGTGCAGCAGATGACCCTGTTGAATCACAAGCTGACAGTTTAGCTAACGCTGCACTGTCTAAGAGCATATCCGCAAGTGCTACTGCAGAAAGCACTGCATCGCAAACTGCTACATCAAGCCTAAAAAATCGTCCACTTTCAACTGCTGAACGAAACTTTTTTGAACCACGTTTTAGCACCGATTTTTCAGGTGTTCGTTTAAATTATTCCAGTGAGTCATCTAGTCTTGCTAGGCAGGTTAATGCTAGGGCATTTACACTTGGTTCTGACATCCATTTTTCTAACCCAAGTATAAATTTTAATTCAGATTCAGGTAGAAAAACTCTTGCTCATGAGTTAGCTCATGTAGTTCAAAATAAACGAACAAGCAGCAATGAAAACGTAATTAGAAGAGAAGTTGATATAACTGGTAGAGTTGAATATAGCACTCGCTATAGAAATAGTGAGGGCGAGGCTAGAGATAATGCTGAAGAGATTGAGCTAGGGGTATTAGTAAGGGTTTTTTATAACCTGCAACAAGCAGGGCTAATCCCAGAATCAGAGCACCTAGGTGATGATTTAAATGGTTGTCAGCGTGCCGCTATGGGTACAATCATGGATGAGATGGGGGTTAGCAGGGGAATTACTGGTTGTAGTGTTCCAACTACCTATGAAGCTGCTTTGCGAATTTTAGTAACAGATGCAGATGATAATGGAAGATTCGATATAGATATTGATGCATTATATCGATCCAGACTTACTAATTTATCGCAAACTAGTTGTGTTGATACTGGTGTAATTGAAAGAGCGATTAATGCTCAGTTAGATCCTACTGATGATTGGTTAGATGACCAATCTGATGATGCTGACCACTCCAATGATTTTTTTGGACAAAGTACACAGTTTGTAAATCGTTTTGGTGGATTAACTGATGAAGGTGATGCAGTTCGTAGCTTAGATGATGGTTATGTCATAACAGATATTGAGCGATATTACTGGCAGGCGAGAAATACAATACGTGGATTTGCAGAGGAAAATGACCATGAATCTGTAGTCTCAAATGCAATTACCGCTGCAACAGATCTTCAACGAGTTGGAGGTTGGGAAGAAGCAGCACAATTGATGGCTTTTGGATTCAGGAGTGCAGTTAATAGCCAAACGCTAACAGAAAGATTGCTAGCTTCTTTGGCTGAAGGTCAGCCACTTTCTCGCATCTTAAATGAAACTGTAGATATTAGATTAACCTCAGAATTGCAATATGAATTTGATCGTAACGAAGATATTGAGATAAGGGAGGATTCAAGTGATTTCGATATCACACTTGCTCAGTTGGTTGGATTGGTTCAGGAGAGGAGCTCATTTGTTAGTACTGTAGCTGAATCAGTTCAAGGTAGTGTTTCACAAACTCCATCTTTACAATCTATGACTCAGCATATGCATCAGCTAGTTAGTACCGCAACCTTAGAACAGGTAAAGACAGCGCTAGGCAATGCTTTATCCAGCCAGTTTGTGCACTCCGGCGGAGGGGTGGATTATGAAGGCTTTCCCGGTGCTACAAGAAGCAGTAATATACAGGGGTTATATGATGCACTTTCTCAAGATGGTGCAGGTAGATTTGTTATTGATTGTGATGGTTTTGTAGCGTTAGCTCGTCACTTTTTGGATGATGGCTCTAATAGGTTTCGTTTCTTATTTATGGATAAAAGAACAAGAGACGTCCTTAGAGAAAATGTCTATAGAGGTAACACCCACGCAATGATGGCAGTTATGGAGATGAACACTGGGCAAGGCTTTATTGTAAATAATCATAATGTTCATGGAGAGTTTACCTTTGATCCTCAAGGTTCATTCACACAGTTATTTAGTTCAATAGGCATTGGGTTAAGGGCGATTGGATATACCAATCAATATACACGTGTATTTATAGCAGATGACCAATCAATATATGATGCAGGTGATGACCCAAATAGATGGGAGTGGCCTAACTGGAGACCGTCTGATACTCCAGAGTCAACTCCAGAAGTAGAAGAGTCTGAGTAAGTATAGAATGGAATATGCAGCAAAAAACAACAAAACCGACTCAAATACTGTCGAAAACAGTGGGAATATTGCTGAATCTAAACACTCTTTAGTTAAAGAAAAAATTAGTGGTATTCTCCGCAGTGGTGACCAAGAGCAAGCTGCAAAACAGGCTGCTAGTGAAGCGGTTTCTTCAAGTAGTGATAGCTCATCTAATTCAAATAATAAACAATCAATTGCTCAGCGCAGCCAGATAAGAAACATCCTTTCTGGTGCTACTCCAATTACAATTCCAGATAATATTCGTAGCGGTATAGAAGATAAATACAGTGCAGATTTTAGCTCGGTAAGATTTTATCAGGATGCTAAAACCACCAAATCTGTAAATGCTAAAGCCTATACATACGGAAGTGATATAGTCTTTTCACCAAAGTACTACCAACCTAATACAACTGAAGGAAATAAATTAATAGCGCATGAACTCGCGCATGTAGTGCAACAAAATAATAGCGGCACAATGCAGCTACAAAGGGATGAAGTCCCAGCTGCGGCAGCAAAAGGAAAACAGTTTGAATTCAATGATTCGCTCAATGAAATTACGCGCAGAAGAACTGTTATAAGTGGCGGTAAAGAAGTAGAAGTATCATCTGGTTTATTGAACCATATATACGTAGTTTCGATTTTACTAGATACATTCAAGGATGAGAAAAAAATTGCAATATTAACTCGAGCAATTGCTGCAAACAAAGATGCAAAAGCTCTTTCAAGAAAATATGGTTTGGCAGCGATTATGGCTTTGCATGATGCTAATATTGATGCAACAAAAGCAGCTGAATTATTAAAAAACAGAGCCAGTTACTATTCTTCAGATGCAATTTTAAAACGTTCAAAACAAAAACCAAATATTATTGCAGATAATTTAACGAAAGTTGGTCGTGATACGGCTCGCAATGTTCGTGAAGGTGGTTCTTATAGCAATGTAAACAAAGATAAAGTTAAGGCTAGTTGGGATCTTAATCTTAGTAAAGAAAATCTAAGTACTTTAAAACAAGTTGTGCCCTTATTGAGTCGTCGTGAGGCATCAGCCTCTAATGGTGAGCTAAGAATCATTCAAGGTATAAAAGATCTTGAGATTGCTTCTGGTAAACTTAAAAAAAGCTTGAAACAGTATACGCATGCGGATAATAGGGATTTGCCTGCAACTAAAGCTGTAATAACAGCTAGTGCTGCCCTAAAACAATTAAAGACAGCTAAAGAAAGTTTTGGATTAGCATCACTTGGTGGGGTTAAAGGTGTCGAAGATATTTTTGATGATATAGATTATGAATCAATTAAATTATCCCAAATAATAAAAGAGTGGAATAAATATAGATCTGTACAGATGGAAGTTCGTTATGAAAAGCGAAAAACATTTGGTCTGGATAAGTCTAATTTCAGGAAAATTATAAAAAAGATAAACTCATTAAGCGTAAGCATTTACAAAAGAAGAGGTAAATTAAGTGGAATTAAAGATTCCCTTGTTAGAGTTGGAATAATTGTTCGCTATTTTATCTCTTTAAATGATGATAACTATACAAATTCACCCACCCTTGAAGAGCTAGCAAAACACGTAAATAATCTTGGTGAAATACCTAAAGATTTAAGGAAATTATCTTCAAAGCATATTCCAGTAGGGTTTGGCTTGTATGAGCAGTTAGTAGTTCTTATAAAGAACCAGATTAAAACTAGAATGAGAATGAACGCTAAACTTGGCGAAGACCCAGGCATAAAACCATCTCAGGATAATGTTAAAAAATATTTTGTATCTTTAAAAAATGGTTCTAATCAGTCTGTTGTATCCGCATATAAAACGTACGCAGCTGGATATTTTCAACACCGAGTTAATCCAGCTCCAGGCTGGAAGAAAGAACCAAGTGTTGATGATATATATAATCATAAGATAACTATAGGCGGAACAAGAATGCAAGTTTGTGCTGGGTATGCAGAGCTTGGAATGCACCTTTTTCAGTTAGCAGGTGCAAAGTCAAAAGGTTTTATTTCATGGGGAAAGTATACTGATGCAGAGATACTTGCGAACCATACAAACCTCACATCAGTGCACTTAGTTGCCAAAGTACAACGAAAGAGTCAAATATTCTATATTTCAAATCATTTGGTTTATAAAACTGCTGAGGCAGCATTCAAAGATGTAGGATATTTAAAAGAGAAATGTATCAGAGCTAAAGGTAGCACTGCTAAAAATTCAAATGATAATTTTGTTAAGGCATTTATGAGAAGGAAAAAAGTACTACAAAATAATTAAATAGTACTTATGAATAGGGTAAATACTTTCAGGATTTAGTTAAATGGAATATGCAGCAAAGGATAATAAAAATAATTCAGAGACTGTAGAAAATAGCAGTGATATTGCTGAACCAAAGCATTCTTTGGCCAAAGATAAAATTGGCACCATTCTTCGTGGTGGTGACCAAGAGGCAGCTGCAAAACAGGCTGCTAGTGAAGCGGTTTTTTCAAATAGTGATAGCTCATCTATTCCAAGTAATAAACAGCCAATTGCTCAGCGCAGTCATATAAGAAGCATACTTACAGATGCGTCTCCTACGACAATTCCAAATAAAACTCGCAGCGATATTGAAAATAAATACAATGCAGATTTTAGCTCTGTTAGATTTTATGAGGATGCTAAAAGTACCAAAGCAGTTAATGCAAAAGCCTATACTTATGGGAGTGATGTTGTCCTATCCCCAAAGTATTATCAATCAAATACAATAGAAGGTAACAAGTTAATTGCGCACGAACTTTCCCATGTAGTACAACAAAATAATAGTGGCACAATGCAGCTACAAAGGGATGAGGCTCCTAAAGAGATACCAGCAGACCAACTAGCTGATTATAACGATTCTTTGAATGAAATTATGCCAGGGGTAGAGTACGATGAAAAAGGGAAATTAAAAAAGTACGGCACAGGACTTTTACACAATATTTATATTGTTGGCATATTGGTAGATACATTTGAAGATGATAAAAAAATAGGCGCATTAACGCGCGCGATTGCTGTAAATAAAGATGCTAAAGCCATAACAAAATCCCATGGTATTTGTGGGTTAATGGCATTATATGATGCAAATGTTGATGCAAAAAAAGCACTTAAACTACTTGAACAAAACAAAGAATTTTACTCCCTTGATGCAATAGTAAAACGCTCTAAACAAAACCCTGTAGCAGGTATTAAAAAAGACCTATTAAAAGTAAGTTCTGATAGTGAACAATCTGCCAAAAGCGAAGGTGCATACAGTAATATATCTAGAAATTCTATTAATGCTAACTGGGCATTAGCATTGAGCAAAGATAACCTCACAAATCTTAAAGATAGTGTCTCTGAGCTTAAAATGGTTCAAGTTCATAGTGATAACGCCCAGGCAAGGTTTAAATCAAGTAAAGCATCACTCACCGAAGCAGAAGATAAAATGGATGAGTGCAAAAAATCATATAAAACAGCTAGGTCAAAAGGTGGTGGTGACGCTAGTGCTATGTATATGGTTAAAAAAATTGTTGCAATATTAGCTCAAGCAAAAGACTCTCTTAGCCTTGCTTCCGCATATGGTATTAAACACCTGGATAGACAGCGTGACTCAATCGAATCCGAGATGGAGAAACTTGGCCCTATTTTTACTGCATGGAAACAGCATAGAGATAGCCAGAAAGGTAAATATTCGCGACATAGAACTATATATGACCTTGGTGCTTCAGGGTTTGATGAAATTAAGGGTAAAATTGCGAAAATTAATCGAAAATTCAGAGAAGATAATTATAAATATCAAGGCAGCGAAAAATCAGTTCAGAGAATTGAATATATTATCCGTTATTTCATTATGCTCAATGATAAAACTTATAAAAATGGGCCAACAATTGAAGAATCGAAAGGATATTTAAATACGTTAGATGAGCTTTCCGATGATTTTGAAAAAGTATTTGGGGGGATACTTGCTTTTAATAACTCAATTTATTTAGAGCTTATAGATATAATTCCTAAACAAGTTAAAGCGAGGATTCTTATAGAGAAACAGTCAGGAAAAGACCCAGGAATTAAAATCAACAGGTCATCAATAGAAACTCACTTCAAATCTATAAAGAAACAATCCAATGAGGCTGTTAAAGATGCCTATGCAGCTTATGCTGGTGGTTTTTTTCAGCATCGAATTGAAGCCCCTAAAGAGAGGGAGAATCCACCTACAGTTGATGAAATATTTGCAAACCCTATAACTATTGGTGGTGCTAGGTTAGTTGTTTGTGCAGGGTATGCAGAGCTTGGTATGCATCTTCTTGAGTTAGCAGGCGGTACCCCTAAGGGATTTATTACTTGGGGCGAACTTACTGAGGCAGAGGTTCTTGATGAAGACGCTGCTCTAAGTAGTTTACATATAGTCGCCAAAGTTAGGCGAAAAAACAAAAATATTTATATATCAAATGATGAGGTATATGACTCAGAAGAAGCTGCATTCCAGAGTGTTGGATTTGAAAAGGTTCCGACTAATGGAAAGATATCAGTTAAGAGTAAAGGGAAAACTGCAAAATCATCTGGTAAAAATTTCATAAAACAGCTTGAGAGAAAGAGAAAGCAGCTGTGAAAAAGATAAAGTATTCGCAAATTGTTCCGATAGATACTAAAATGACCTTACTAAATGAACTTATTTTATTGATAAGACTCACAAAACAGTGAATGAAAAAAGACTTACATAATTAAACTATCTATAATTAGTTATCAAGCTGTATGTGGCCGTTGTTAGAATAATAAAATACGACCTAAAAATAAAAATAAGCAAACATAGAACAACAATAAAAAATAGATGCAAAATAATCTAAAAAAATTAGATACTGAAATAAATTCAGATCGATACAGTGGAATAGTGGTCCAAGGGTCAGGTAATGTCGACATTTTGCAAAATGAAATTTCATTAATTCATGAGATTGCACATTCAGATTCCCTAGAAGAAGTATTAAATGTCATCCTCAATGCATTGCATAAAAGATATGGATTCAACATGTCTGCAGGGCAAATTATTGATGAAGACAAAAATATTCTTAAATTTTTAACTTTTTATACTAAAGATGAAGTGAGCGATGATATCCGCAAGCGGGTGTCTGTTGATGTTCCTTTAAACCCTAAATTATCTGTTTCTGCCGCTGTTGCACTCTCAAAAAGATGGATTTATGCGAACTCTGAAGCAATTCAATCTTTGAATGACATTCCTGAAATTGACCGTAATAGTCTTGAACTGCTCAATATTAAAGAGAACTTAATTCTTCCAATTATTGATGGTGATAAAACCATAGCTGTAATTCACCTTGGAGCAATTGATAAACAGCTAAATCTTACTAAAGAAACATGTGAAGAGATCTACCGTTTTATTGGCAGTTTGGCTCCGAATTTTTTGATTGTAAAAAATAAGTTTGAGCAAGAGCACATCAAGCGCCAGCAACAAGAGACCCTTGAAATAATTCATCGAATAAGTAGGACAATTAAAGTAGATGAAATTATTGAGATACTGGGGGAGGAGATAGGTAAGATAGATGGAGTCGATGGGTATTCAATAAATCTGTTAGGTAAAGATGGAAAACATCTTACCTGTAACAAAGTTTCACTGCCTGGTGAATTTAAAGCGATTGAAAAAACATTCCAGCATTTTAACTATACGCTGGGGCCAAATGATGAAAATACAGTTGTAATTGCAGATAAAAAAATTGTTTCAATTGATAGTCATAATATCGAAAGTTATTCAGAGTCTACCCGTGCAAGGTTTAAAGCATGGAAGATGTTTAACATGGTAAGTATTCCTTTGACAAATATGGAAGACAATAGCGCTGAAGTATTGGGTGCTATCATGTTATTTAATAATTCTGAGCTTATTAGCCGCAAGTCTACTGATATTTTATGCAAAAAACTTTCAATGTTTTTTGACCCAATTGAGAATGCAATTAAATATTCTGATCTGAAGCAAAAAGAGCAGATAGTAGAAACAGGTATTGCAGAGAGGGCGCAGTTTCTTAACTTTGTTAATGATGTGAATAACCTGAACTCGGTCGATAAGATTTACGAAAAAATTTCAGATGAGTTTTTAAATCGCTATCCGTTTAATATGGTTGTGATTTTAGTTGAAAAAGATGGCCTGTTGCATGGTGTCTCATCTTATACCAAAGAGGAAAAATATAAGGATAAGGCTCTGTTATGGTCTGAATTAACCAAAGATAACCCATATGAAATCACCTATGAAGGTGGTTCGTATTCTATGTGTTATTTAAATAATCAGAACCTATATTTTCCTGATGTTCCGCAGCTGATGAACCTGCCGATGAACCGCCATGATAGAATAATGCTAGAGCGGATGGACGGGTTAAAATCAATTATTCACTTACCGATTAATAAAGATGGTCAATCTATCGGTGTTATATCTATTAGTTGCTTTGAATCGCAAATTATCCTTTCAAGGGAAGATATAAACTTTTTAGAACTTCTATCATCATTCATTGGAACGGCCATTATAAATGCCGGTTTATACTCCAAGATTGCTGAGCAAAAAAGCGAGATTGAGAACACCTTATCTGAGTTGAAAGTAACTCAGGAAAAATTGGTTGATACTGAAAGAAAGAAAAATGAAGCTTTAATGATTGCTATGCAGGCAGCCGAAGCTTCTGCAGATGCTAAAAGCTCGTTTTTGGCTAATATGAGCCATGAAATCCGAACACCGATGAATGCGATTATTGGGCTTACTGAGCTGGCTCTACAGCGTGATATGTCCACAAAACTGCGCGATTATCTAGGAAAAATTAATACCTCTTCGCAGACCCTACTAGGGATTATTAATGACATTCTCGACTTCTCAAAAATTGAAGCTGGTAAGTTAAATATTGAAGAGACAGAGTTTAATATTTACGAAGTAATTGACCATATATCTGATATATTCTCTACCAGAATAGTTGATAAAAACATAAGCATGATTATCAACCCAAGCTCAAAGCTCCCTGGACAGATAATTGGTGACCCTCTGCGCTTAAGCCAGGTTTTGATTAATATCATAAACAATGCTATTAAATTTACCGATGAAGGTGAGATTCAAATAACTGTTGATATAGCCAAGATAGAAAATGGCTTGGTTACACTCTCATTCATGGTTTCAGATACAGGTATTGGTATAGCACCAGAGGTACTACCTAAGCTATTTACCCCATTTACGCAGGCAGATGGCTCCACCACCAGGAAATTTGGTGGTACTGGACTTGGTTTAAGTATCTGTAAACATTTGGTCGCATTGATGAATGGAGATATAAGTGCCACTAGTCAAATAGGTAAAGGAAGTAAGTTTACCTTTACTACCGAGATGAAAGTTTCTGATTCGAATAGTATTGGTTTATATAACAGCCTTAGCCTGATTCCAGAACAAATTTTACAAAAGAAAATTCTTATAGCTGCAACTAATCAGCATGAAGCTAGTTACCTAAAAGAAACCCTTAAAAATCATGGTATCTATACAGATTGCTCAGATAATTATGCATCGCTAATGCAACAAGTATCATCTGAAGCTAATTATGACTTAATACTTGTTGATGCTGATATGTTAGACCAAGATTTCTCTAGCAGGCTTGCGGAATTGCGATCTGCTACTAATGCTAAATTAAACTTATTATCTGTTTTTGGTTACGACAACTCTATTGCTAAAGATCAACTTAAAGAAATTTCAAATATCATTACCAAGCCGATTAAAATATCAGATCTGGTTAACTCAGTTTGTAAAAGTCTTCTGCCAGATAATGAATTTAAACCTATTTACAAATCCAGTGTAAATGATGAAAAAGCATATGATGAAGTAGAGATTCTTGAAAAGATTCGAGGGATAAGAATTCTACTAACTGATGATAATAGGATAAATCAGCAGGTTGGCCGTGAGATGCTTGAAAGAGTCGGTGCTGTAGTTGATATCGCCGAAGATGGTAAGCAAGCAATAGCAATGGCTTTGCAAGATAGATATGACGTTGTGTTTATGGATATCCATATGCCAGAGATTGGCGGGATTGAAGCTACTCAGATCCTTAGATCTATGCCAGCCACAAATGATCTTGTGATTATTGCTATGACAGCAAACGCTATGCAAGGCGATAGAGAATCATGCATCTCTAACGGTATGGATGATTACATCTCTAAGCCAGTAAAATCTAAAGACCTTTATGAGTTAATTTTAAAGTGGGATAGAAGAGTTCAAATAATACCTGAGCCAATTTTAGTTGAAGCCGATAACGGGGAAGAATCAGCTATTACTAAATATCCAAATGACTTACAGTCGATTAATGTGCATAACACATTAGATATGTTGGCAGGAAATGAAAGTCTTTTCACTGAGATATGTCATCTATTTAAAAGTGATTACGGCGATAGTATTGAAAAGCTAAAAGAATATCTGCATAAGAAAGATTATGGGTTGGCACATAGGCTTTGTCATAGCCTTAAAGGTGTTGCTGCCACCATCTCAGCAGAGGCTTTTCAGCAAGCCTCATTTGATCTAGAGCAGGCTATACATTCACGAGACTCCGCGCAGATAGAAGCCTTACTACCAGTTATGGAAACAGAGTTCACTATGTTCCTTGGTGATATTAATATTCTAGCTCCATAAATAATAAGCTTAAAAAAATCTTAATGTATAAAAAAATGGGCAGAAGCCAAAGACTTCCACCTATTGTTCCTTCATGTATGTAATTAACTATTAATCACACACATCTCAGTTGACTATGGACATGTAGTAACTTTTGTCCAAGTGCCAGCTGAAGTCTCCTCAAGTGACGAAGTATCGCTCCCCATACCCAGGTAATTCTGAGAACCGTTTGCATAAACTAGAACGTTATATTTTAATTCAGCGCGGTTAGCTGCAATGTGGTCACTATTTTTAGCTGTTACACAGCTTGATGAGCCATCAGATACAGTTATTCGGATAGTTTGTGTATCAGTATATCCATCTGAATCTGTGAAGCTTAGATCTATGTTATATATTCCAGCTTCACAAAGATTAGCTTCACCAGTGCTTATAATAGTGCCGTTTGTTCCATCATTTAAATCAACCGGCATAGAAAACATTGCGAAAACAGGGCATCTTCCAGTTTTTTCATTGTATTCCTGAATATCACTCGCATATTCAACTACGTCATCACTGCTGAAAGTGAAAACATCTTGTGGGTTGCTTGTGGTCATGATGAAAGGCTTGTTTTCATCAATTACAGCAACATTGCGGTATGAAGTTGCAGTATTACCCTGTGAGTCGGTAACTGAATATTCAACTTGGCTTATACCTTCACTGTAGATATCAAGTGCAGCAATTGAAGCTTGTGAGGTTAAATCACCCTCGATTCTATCCCAAGCAAAGTATCCAGGGTCATCCCACTCTGTTCCCATTCTGTGATAAACAATCTCTTCACGAGCATCACCTGCACCAGCAGGAACAACATAAATATGAGGAGCGCCATCTGTTTCTCTAACGTTAACAAATCTTGTAACTTTAACTGCATTATTACCTGAAGAATCTGTCACTTCATAAGTAAGAGGGTAGTTACCAACGGCATTGGAATTAACACTGCCTGTTACAGTGATGTTTGCAGATATATCACCATCTTCACGGTCTGTTGCTATTGCCCCTGAATCTTGAAATTGGGATCCTAGAAGAATGTAGTCATTAACTTCTCCATTAAGAGCGATTACAGGGGGAAGATCGTTTCCACCTTCACAGTTAGAAGAGGTAGAGAAGATACCTGGTGTGTTTTCGATAAGTGTTACAACAGCAGTTCTTGTAGTTCCTAAGTTCTCATCTGAGCCTTCTGCATAATATGTGGTGGTTGTTGCTCCGCCCCAGCAAAATGTTCCCCAGCATGTTTGTCCTGAAGTTTCAGTTTGGCTATATGCGCGGTTTGCAGCTTCGTGCTCTGAAACTGTAGATGTGAAACTATCACACTGTGCGGTATCGGTTGAAAGATGTGTTAAAGCTGAATATAGGTTTAGCCTTTTGCCGCTTACAGTTATATCTTGCAAGTTTGGAACTGAATCTCCACTCTCCATGATAATTGCGCGAACTTCATAAGGCTTAAGCTCAGGATGTTGTGACATAAGTAACGCTGCGGCACCAGCAACATAAGGTGTAGCCATAGATGTACCACTCATTAAGTCGTAACTATTGCCTGGCATAGTGCTGTAGATTCCAACGCCTGGAGCAGCAATATCTGTATCAGCAAAACCGTAGTTACTAAATGGAGCTAATACATCATCAGCATCTGTGGCAACAACACTGATAATATTTGGTAGATTTACATTTGCAGGGTAAGCAGCAGAAAGCTCTTCACTTGTACTATCAATATCATCCAAGTTTGTTCGCGAATTACCTGCGGCTATTGCAGCAACCATGCCTGCATCATTTGCTGCTGTAAATGCATCTGTAAGAGGGCTTGCTACTGCTCTGCCAAAAAGTTCTTGCTCATTAAAGAAGCTGCCGTAACTATTATTTGAAACCTTAGCTCCCATGTTAGTTGCATAGATGATTGCAGTAGCTATATCAGAAATATACCCATTGCCGTATGCATCCAAAACTTTTAAAGCCATTAAATTTGCATTCCAGCTAACACCAGCGATGCCGATGCCATTATCACCTTCTGCAGCAATGATTCCTGCACAGTGTGTACCGTGCCCAAAATCATCCATAGGGTCACTGTTGTCATAAGCAAAGTTATAACCATATACGTCATCGATATAACCATTGTTATCATCATCAATTCCGTTTCCAGCAATCTCACCAGAGTTAACCCACATATTGTTAGTTAGATCTTCGTGGTTATAATCGATACCAGTATCAATTACAGCTACAATTATATCGCTAGAATCTGTTTTTATATCCCATGCTTCTGCTGCGCTGATATCAACATTAGGTGTGCCGGCTTCAAAATATGTGTCGTAACCAACGTTATCAATATAATCACCCCATTTTTGAGCTTGCTGTCCTGAATTACTTAGCCCCCATAGCTGTTCATCTAGGTCGTTTGGAGTTAGGTTTGCTTTAAGAATCCAGTCTGGAGTGATAGATTCTACATTTGGATCACTTTTAAGATCTTCATAGGCTTGTTGAATATTTTGACCTGATTTGAACTTAACAAGGTGCCATTTTGAAAAATCCTCTGTATTAAGGCTCATATTTAGCTTATTAGCCTTATAAAATAGCGGTGTAAAAGTTTCAATATCATATTGTGATAGAACAGGTGCCCCAAAACCCGGTGTTTGAATATCACGATATTTTACGATGAACCTGTTACCAGCAATTTTGTTGTTGTCTGAAAGAAGTTTAAAATCTACTGCTTTAATAGCCGGTTCAATAGTTGCAGCTATTGCAGGTGTAATAGCAGAAAGCCCCAGAGCAAGAGTTAGTGCAGGTGTAATAATTCCTGTACGTTTTAAAAGTGATTTAATGTCCATTAAAATTCCCATTTACAAATTAAAACCATTTAAAAGTGAACGACCGACTGGTCTGTTCTGTGTCCAAGTCTGCATAATAGTTAAATGTTGCGATGCGCAATAGTGTGAAAAGTCACGCTTTAAAACCATGACTTTTGGCATATATCAATATATTGAAATATTTGTTAAGCCTGATGTGATTATGTTTCGATAAGGTATAGATATGTCAGAACGCCAACTATATAACTATAATTAGTAATTACTTATGTTAAACTCCTGCCTATCTCTGAGTTTTAATTAAAGGTTTTTACACATGCATATATGGGTAGATGCAGATGCTTGTCCCGTAGTTATCAAAGATATTTTATTCCGCGCTGCTAAAAGAACAGGGGTTAACTTAACTCTTGTGGCTAATCAATATTTAACTGTTCCCCAACTGCCTAATATTAAGATGTTACAGGTTCCAAAGGGGTTTGATGTTGCTGATAATGAGATTGCAGCAAGGGCAAAGGTTGGTGATCTAGTAATTACCGGCGATATTCCTTTGGCTGCGGAAGTTATGGAGAAGGGAGTATATGCTCTTAGTGCGCGTGGAGAGATGTATACAGCTGATACCATTAAACAGCGTTTAAATATGCGTGATTTCATGGATACGATGCGCGCAAGTGGTATAGAGATGGGTGGTGGACCTGCTGTGATGTCCCAAAGTGACAGGCAGGCTTTCGCAAATCATTTAGATAGAATTTTAGCTCAGAGCATTTAGAGCATATTGTTATTGGATTTAATTAGAAGCAAAAAATATGGAAATCATCGAATACTATAATTCAAAACTTAAATACATCTTTCTTTTAGTTTTATCGCTTATTTTTGTGGCAATTGGTGTATATGCCATTTTTGATACTGCTGAATTGTGGGGTGGCATTATTACCGCTGGCTTCTTTGGTATTGGCATTACATTTTGTTTAAAAGAGATTTTGGATAACAGACCAAGAATAAGAATGGATGAAGATGGAATAACTGATAGAAGTATTGGTGTTGGCAAGATACTTTGGAGTGATATTAACAAGGCAGAGATTATGCAAATAAGGCAAAATCCTTTTATCAGCCTTTATGTCGAAGAAACTGCAGCACCTAAGTACCTGAAGAATTTGAGTTTGCTAAAAAGATTTCTTGTTAAAACCAATAAAACATTGGGATTTGCACAGTTTAATATCAATCTTATTGGGATTGATGGTGATTTTGATGAGATTCTTGATACTATAAATACAAGGTCAAAAAAGACTGACGCTTAATCAATTCAACTAGTTGGTGTTTGAGTTAGCGCAATGAACAATACATTTAATAAATCTAAAGAAACCTTCGATTCCGGCTTATTATGTGCTGAAAGTGTCCTTAAGGTTATTGCCGAAGAGGAGGGAGTTAAGTCAGACCTAATTCCGGGAATCGCTAGTGGTTTATGCTCAGGTATGGCTAGAACCAGCAATATGTGTGGGGCTGTTACTGGTGGCATATTAGCCATTAGTTTAGTAACAGGACGCAAAACTGCAGATGAGTCTCTCGATAAAAATTATGCAGCGGTACAAAGATTGATTTCAGAATTTGAGGCTGAATTTGGCTCATCTAACTGCCAGGAATTATTAGCATGTAATCTTGGTACTGAAGATGGGCAGAGAAAATTTATCGGCAATAACTTGCGCATGAATCTTTGTGGTAATTATGTTGGTAGAGCTGCGGAGATAACAAGAAAAATAATTGATGATTTATAAGTTTTCTATCACAGCTTAGGCTCTACCACTTAACCAAAAAGTCACCCATATCATAGTTTTGATATGAGTGACTTTTGAATATGAATCAGTGGATAGTTTTGTAAGTTATTTAGCGGATTTAACTTTTCTTATAACCATTCCAGCAATACCTGATAACAAAATTATCGCTAGAGATGGCTCTGGAATTTCTAAAGAATCTTGAATAAATTCCCAATCAGCTACCATGTCATATTTAGCAGTGAATGAAGATGGGGATGAATAGAATCCAGAACCATTTGGTCCATATGGATTCCAACCAATACCAAATTCAAACGTACCAGGATCGGTAACATCAATAACAATGGTGGTTACGTCTCTGTCAAAATTCTCCCAAACACCATTTATTTGATATTTGAACGTTGCGTCAGTGTACTCGTATACACTGCTATCAAAAAATACTGCTGCATCCCAATTAAGGATAAATTGGCCTGAGTTATCATGGGCAAAGGTGTAATTCCATGTGCTACCAAACATGTTCCAAGCAAAGTCTACTTTATTATTGCTGGTATGCTCATATGCAATATCTCCGGTAAAGTTTAAGTTTCCAGAGTAAGCGTCGTTCCAAGTTGATTCAACTAATATTACTGATTCAATAGTTGATCCATCTTGATAGCTTGTAGCAGATGATGAACCAATAAAAGGAGATGTAATTGAAGACGTAGTGTCATAGAAAGCCCCACTATCGCTATTTCCCGTAAACGTAGAAGTGTTTATAGGGTCAAATCCTACTGCAGTATTCAGAGAAATTTCAGATGATATTGGCATTGGAGTTGCGAAAGCAGCTCCAGCAAAAGCAATAAGCAGTGTTCCAGCTGCTAAGCGCATAAAATTAGTATTTGTCATTTTAGGTCCATTTGGTGATATATGTAGTTGGTGTTTTTTTATTGCGGCTAAGAATATTTTAAATTGATTTAGAATGCAAACAAAAGGTTATAAAACAGTTGTCTATGTAAATGGTAGGGATGTCATTGCTTTGATTTAAACATTAAATTTCTATTTATATATTTCAAATATAAATTTTGCTTTTATTTGTTATTACCCTAATATTGATAACAAGAATTTATTGTTTATATAAATGTGATAACTGTTGGTAATTTAATAGGTGTTGTTTTGGACCATATAAGTCTTAAAGCGTTTGTCGCAGTAGCCGATACTAAATCGTTCTCACGAGCTGCTGAACTGTTATTTATAACTCAGCCTGCTGTAAGCAAGAGGATTAAAGCTTTAGAAGATTTTTTAGATGCAAAGCTTTTGGATCGCTCAGGGCATTCAGCATTGCTAACTTCCCAGGGGGAGGAGCTGTATAGGCGCGCAAGACAGATTCTAGAGCAGGTTGAAGATGCTAAAAAAGCGATAAGTAATTTAAATGATAATGTTGCAGGTACATTATCAATGGGAACCAGCCATCACATTGGGCTACACCGCTTACCAAAACTATTGCAGTCGTATATAGGTTCATACCCAAATGTGCGTCCTCAGATAAGTTTTATTGGTTCTGAAGAAGTTTATTCAAGTGTGGAGAGGGGAGAGTTGGACTTAGGTATTGTAACTCTCCCTCCATATGAAAATGACCATGTGCGGCAAATTCAACTGTGGGAAGATCCGCTTGAATTTGTGATTAGCAAGAACCACCCATTACTAACCAAGAAAAAAGTGGTTTTGCAGGATCTTGTAGATATTACAGCTATTCTCCCGGCAAAGAACACATTCACTCGCTCAATAGTTGAAGACCTGTTTGTTAAAGAAAGCTTAAGTATCGATATTAATATTGAGACTAACTATCTTGAAACTATTAAGAAAATGGTATCAATTGGGCTGGGGTGGAGTGTTTTGCCGCGTACCATGATTGGTAGTAATGATTCTGGGGGGGAGGTTTGCGCTATTCCAATAAAACATCCAATGCAGCGTAGGCTTGGAGTAGTATTAAATAAATCCAGAACAATATCTAACGCCGCCAAAGTGATGCTGGAATTATTACAGAACTACCCCCAATGATTTAATGATATTTAGCTGGATGGGTAGGGTGTTTGTCGGATTATATTTGAGCACGTTTATATGTGCTCAAATATAAGTTTTGGATTTTCAATTATGACTATGGCTTAAATGTCTATGGTTTAAACTGTGCTGTTGTTTGCCAATTGCCATCTTTCTGAATGAACTCAACTTTGCTTCTATCTTTTCTTCTTCCAACCATCGGTGCGCTCATGTCAATTTCAACGTCACATATATAGATATTGTCAGGTGCCTTTTCACAACCGTAACTCGTTATATCATGGATCTCAAACTTCATGTTTTTGCCCAAACCTGCTGGGACTAACTCGCTAAAGTCATCGAAGTTTTTTTGCATCACTGATTCAATATCTGATTCTGATGGACCATCAGAACAGGCTGCAAGAAAGCAAATGGAAAATGTTAGTAAAAGTAGTTTGGTAAGTTTCATAAGTATAATCCCCTAGGTTTAGTAGGGGATTATATATATCTGGTGATGACTTGACTACGGTAAATCAAAACCCCTAGATAATTTATTACAGTAAGTGAGTAATATTAATTATCAGAGAGCTTAACTTTATCAGCATGTTCTTTAAGGTAGTTATCTTGCTTGATTACCTTTTTAAACGCTTCAGTATTCATTATGTCATTACCCTCTTCATCGGTAACTTGTATGTCGTATGTAATACGCATACAACCCCAGTGCTTTCCATGTACATATACCGGTGCTGAGCAGTCTTTAAGAACTGCAAATTGCCCACCAAGATAGGGGATTCTATAAGTTTGCAATAGAAATTTATTTCTATTTTTTGCAGCATTCATACCTGATGGATCGTTGTATATTCGCATACTACGGCAGTTTAAGTTATTCCAAGCTGGGTCGTCTGGGCGTTGAGGATTATGCCTTGCATTAATATGTCTGGGTATAAAACCATTGATATCAGTAGCGGTACATGTGGCAATCCTTTTATTATCACCTTCAAGCACAGGTTGTTGGATTCCAGGAAGGGCTCTATCACAAAACTTCACAAACTTCGTGGTGTATTGAACCGGATTGGTTCCTGGTATCTCAACATAATTAAAGTCAAACAGATCAGACTCATCGAGTTGCCCATTTTTAATTGCACCTTCAAATAGATTGGTAACATCTTGCGCCAGTCTTTTGCAGGTATTAATCATTGGGGTATCGATGGTTTCAACGCCATCAACTAATGTATGTCTTACAATATTTTCAATTTTATTACGTAAAGCGTTGATGCGACCCTTGGTCTTGCCAAAGGTGACATTGGCTTGTTCAACATCTTCGGTAAGGTTATTTAAACCGTCGACCGTCAAATTACATTGTTGCTCAATGTCTGTAGCAGCCGCGACGATATTGGATGAGTTTTCATCAATAGCATTTATATCATGTTCAAGAGAGTTGATGGCATTATCAATCAATTGAGCATCATCTTTTACGGATTCAGCTTTTTGATTATTAACTTCACTCATTTTAACCAGTGATTCAATTTGATTAGAGAGCTCATTAATTGTTACTGAAATTTCTGATGTTGCTTCACCAGCTTTCTTGGAAAGAGACTTTACTTCGTCAGCTACTACAGCAAATCCTCTACCAGCTTCGCCAGCTCTTGATGCCTCAATAGTTGCATTTAGTGCAAGTAAATTAGTTTGCTTTGAAATTGAAGCGATAGTAGATGTGATCTTTTTAACTTGGCGTAGGGCAGAGCTAAGTTTTATCAGCTCTGTACTGCTTTCAGTAACAGATTCTGATAGCTCTTTAATGTTATGGATAGAGCTACTGATTGTTTCTTTTGACTCTTGGATATGATCGATGGCATTTACTATGACACCCTTTGTCATATTAACCGAATCATTTACAGTGTGGTTGCTTTCAATCATTGAGGTAGCATTAGCTTTAAGATCATTAAACATCTTAGCTTCGTTATCAACCTGTTGGCTCAAAGAGTCAACTCGACCAGATATTCCAACAATTTCTAGTGTAAGCTCTCCAACACCTTCTGCTGTTTTTTGCATAGAATCGAGTAGTTCATCTACATCGAAATCACGCTTTTGTATCATCTCATTATTTTTTTTACGAAAATTCCAGGCCATAGCTATACTTTATTTATTTTTGTTTAATTAGTTAATGCACTATTTATCCTAACGTGCATCCATATATGATTAATTAATAATTTTGACTTTAATTCATTCTAGCATATCAGAAATTTGTTCTAATAATAGTGCCATAAATGTTGGATAAAAAATCAAAAAACGAGAACTAGTCGACGTTGTACTTCTTGTATGTGTTAGTTGTCAACTTCTGACTTTGATTGTTCAATGAGTTGAGTTGATTCATGAACAAGCATGTTAGAGTTATCTTTGGCAATCATAAGTGATTCTAGAGAGTTATTTGACTCTTCTTTTAGGCCATTAAGTTTTTCAATAGTAAAATTGCATTGGCTAGCAACATCATCGGTATTTCTACTTATAACTCCGGAAGCAGATGAAACAGTTTCTATAGTCATTTTCAAAGAATCATAAATATTGTCTATAGATTTACGACAGATATCTAGCTCTTTTTGCTTGCAAGCACCCTCGGTACTTTCAGTGATTAGGCGTAGAATTTGACCATTAAGAATTTTTAAGATGGAATCAATTTCAGTAGTAGCTTTTGATGTCTCACTAGAAAGGTTTTTTACCTCTTCTGCTACATTAGCGAAGCCGATACCAGATTCACCTGCTCGTGCTGCTTCAATAGTAGCATTTAATGCCAAAAGGTTTGTCTGTTTGGCAATGTTATTGATTCCAGCTGCGACTTTGCCGATTCTCTTTAATGTTGTTGATATTGCAAAAAGATCATCTTGAATTTCAGAAGATGTTTCAACTAAAAGCTGTATTGCATCAAGTGACTTATGTATATCAGTTTTTGTTCCCATTATTTCATGCAAGGAAGCTTCTGATATAGCAGATGATTCATCTGTATGGTGTTTAATAGAGTTTATTGCATCAATAGCATGTTGTGAGTTATGGGTTAGTTCATCAAGTAGAATTTTTTCTTGTTCTGTTTTTTCAATAGCAGAAAGTACTCGTGTTTCAGTGCTACGTATCTGTTTCTCGATAACGTCACTTTGAGAAATTGTATTTCTAATAATTCGAGTATAGATATTTACTTGGTCGTCATTTTCGCCAGACTTTGATTTGCTATCTTTATTTTTAAAGAACATCTAATCTTCCTTGATAAGTTAAGATGTATAGTTGATTCTAGCAGCACCCCAATGGCGCCCAAAAATATGAATAGGTGCTGTTACTTCCTTAACTATGAGAAATTCTCCAGCTCCTTGGTCTCTGCGGTATATTTGCAGCAGGAATTTTGCCTGGTTTCTAGCAGATTTAATTCCTACAGGGTCGTTATAAATTTTTCTATTTCTGCAGTGTTGAGCATTCCATTCTGGATCGTCAGTTGGTGGTTGGGACACTGCTTTCATGTGGGTGCCAATATAACCATTTAAATCACAACATACTGCTGCAACGATATTTGGGAGTTTCTTTGCTATTTCTTCCTGGAATTCAGTGAAATAGTGGTCAGTTGTTTCTAGAAAAGTAGATTTGTATTGCGTTGGATTAGTTCCAGGAATAATTTCATAGTTGAAATCAAATAAGACCTTCTCATCTATCTCTTTTCTTTTAATGCACAGTTCAAAAGTTTTTTGTGCACGTTGTGCAAGCTCAATAGCAAGGTTTATATATGGCGTATCAATAGTTTCAATACCATCGATAGCAGTCAGTCCTACAAGCTCTTGTGTGTTTACTAAAAGGTTTTCAAGCGCAGGTTTTGATTGCTCAAGCTCTTCATTTGTTGCAATGGAATTATCAACCAGTTTGCCCATTTCAGTAGCAGCAGAGGAGGTGACGTTATCGATCTCATTAACCGATGCTGTGATATTTTGTGAAACGCTATCAATAGAATTTATCATGTCTTTTACATGAGAAGACATTGCCGTTATTTCAGAAGTTTTAGAACCAAACTTACCTGAAAGATCGGCGCAAATTTTTCCTTTATTAGTTAATCTGTTGGTGATGGTATCAAGGTCACCAAGAGTTTTATCAATATCAGCGGCTGCATCTGATGCCTGTTTAGATAGGGTTTTAACCTCATCTGCTACAACAGCAAACCCTTTTCCTCTTTCTCCTGCGCGCACAGCCTCAATAGTAGCATTAAGGGCAAGTAGATTTGTTTGTTTAGCAATAGATCCAATTTTTTTGGCAATGCTACCAACTTTATCCATAGATTCTTTGAATGAGGTGATTTGATTGCCTAAATCACCAACTGAAGACGTAAGTGAAGATAATGAGTTTAGTGATTCACGGATAGTTTCATCAGATACATCAATTTTGCTCGAAGCAATATTTATAGCGCCAGTAATACTTGATGCAGCATTACCAATATCAGAATTACTTCTTAGAAGTTTTGATGATATGGTTTCAAATTCCCGTAGGCTTTTTGCTTTGTCAGATATTTGTATGGTGGTTGTATCAAGGTTACCGGCCATCTCAACAATCTGGACACCAAGTTTTCCAGATGCAACCGCAATTTTATGAATGGTGGATAATAGTTCTGGGTTACTCATTAGTTGTGCTACCAATTTATCCTTTTGCGTTTAGTAAAAAACGCAAACATCAGTAAAATATTAGATTAAGAATAACTAAGACCTAGTCGTGAGTTACTTTGAGATCATAAGTTAATCTTAGTGCGCCCCAATGCTTGCCTTGAACATATAAAGGAACCGAACAGTCTTTAACTAGAGCATACTCTCCATTTCCAAGCGGTGCTCTATAAGTTTGTAGCAAAAAAGGTTTGGTATTTCTTGCAGCAGCTATTCCAACTGGGTCATTAAACATCATCCTGTAACGGCTATTTGCCATATTCCATTCAGGATCATCAGGTCTTTGTGGGTGTGATCTAAAGTTCATATGCCTTGGCATATATCCATTTACATCAACGGTAACACAAGCAGTAACTCTTTCGTTCTCTAATGCAGGTTCTTGAATTTCAGGCAATTTTTTGTCGCAGAAATCAGCGTATCGAGTCAAAAAGTGTTGAGGATTAGTGTTTGGAATTGGTTCGTAATTATGATCGAAGAGGTCTTGTTCGCTTAATAGCCCATTTTTAAGTGCCTTTTCAAATAACTCTTCAACTTCTTTCCCTTTATTTTTCACCATCTCAATCATTGGGGTGTCAACGGTAACAACCCCAGGAACAACCGTATAGCGAATTAACTCTTCAGTCCATGATCTAAGGGTAGAAGCACGTTCACGAGCTTTATTTACAGTTTGCGTTGCATCTTGTACATCTGTAGTTAGGTCATTTAACCCTTCTACAGTTTTTTGACATTGGTCATCAATTTCCAGCACTGCATCAACAATCATTGTTGATTCTTCATCAATTAGTGCAACGGTTGATCCAATTTCATTAATAACTTGTTGTATTTGTGTGGTGCCGTTACGTACGTCTTCAGC
Organism: Gammaproteobacteria bacterium; assembly: GCA_033852135.1. Taxonomy (GTDB): domain Bacteria; phylum Pseudomonadota; class Gammaproteobacteria; order QZLD01; family QZLD01; genus QZLE01. The sequence continues at coordinate 69,945 of JAWSVB010000009.1, forward strand.
TGTAGATTTATTTTCGTCACCCTGCTCAATCAAGGTTTCAATAGTTTTACCTAAGGTTGAAAGGGTAGAGCTAATTTGTATGGTGGAATCAGCAGTCTTTTTGGCTAAGTTTTTAACCTCTTCAGCAACAACTGCAAAACCACGGCCAGCTTCTCCAGCTCTTGATGCTTCAATAGTTGCATTCAGAGCAAGAAGATTTGTTTGTTTGGCAATAGAGCTAATAGTAACTGCAATTTTGCGCACCTCTTTAAGAGAATCGCTTAATTCAGAAAGCTGGTCGGAGCTTTTGGTAACAGATTCAGTAAGTGTAACTATATCGGAGAGGGAAGAATCGATTGTGCCTTTAGAGGTTTCAATATTTTCATTTGCAGAAGCTGTAAGATTTTTTGCTTTCGTTACCGAAGATTCCACTCGTTTATTGCTATCCATTAAGATGCTAGAGATCTCTAATAGCTTTCCAAACATCTCCTCTTCATGCTTGATTTTCTCATCAAGCATTTCAACTCTGCCAGCAATATCAACAACTTCAGTGCCGAGGCTACCAACACTTCCCGCCGTTTTTTGTAATGCGGCCATAACGATATCAGGGTCGAAATTATATTCGTCGCTCTTATCTTTCTTCTTTCCGGCAATAATTCCGCCTGTTAGTTTAGATATCACTGAGTTTCCCATCGGTATCTTTATTTGCCATCTTTAATGTTGCTATTCTCACCTTAAAGTTTTAAAAAAACCTATAGTTAGATCAATTTTAAAAATTCTTCAAAGCCTCTACAACCTGATGGCACAACTCCTTGTTACTTACTTATACTGGTAATTATAGAAGCAATATCTCAAATAACTTAAAATAATAAAAATTTTTTTTTATACTTGCACCAGAAATGTGAAGTGGTTCATTACAGCAGCATTTACGGGGGCTGCTAAAATATAAATATAATTAATATTAAAGCAAAGTGTGATTCATTCGATGTATGTAAGCAACTAAATAAATTAATGTCTGCTATTCTTAAATTTAAAAGCGAATTCAGAAAATTTTAAAAACTATTTAACAGATTTTGCTTGGTAATATTTTGTTTAAAGTTCAATTAGATATGTATTAGGATAATAGTTGTTATGAACAACACTGATTTAGGTCAAAATCAGAAATTACAAATACTAAGAAAGAAATTCCGAGATGAGCTGCCTGCTAAGGTAGCTGATATTGAATTCTGTTGGTTAAATGTTAGAAAAACAGGCTCACGAGAGTCTGTGCATGCAATGCATAGGCTGGTGCATGATTTAGCAGCTTCAGGCGTGGCACTTAAATTTCATCAGGTAAGTGAATTAGCCAGAATCATCGATGTGGCTCTTTTACCTGTAGTAGAAGGTGGTGAATCTATCGGTGAAGAGCTAAATGAAGTATTTGCCGATTATCTTGGTGCTCTGAAAGAGATAGAGTTAGAAGAGATCGATGACACAGATTGGAAAAACCAAGAAGACCAAGAGTTTGATGTTTCTGAATTACGTTTAAATAATTACAAAGTCTTTTTGTTAGAAAATGATCGCGTTTTATATGAAGATGTTGTAGATCAGGTTAGCCATTTTGGTTATAACATCTCTATGTTTGATTCCTATGTGAATCTATTTGAAGAACTAAGTACGGATAATATACCTGATGTAATTATCATGTCGGTAAATGTCCCTGGAATGACTATCTCTCCAGCAGAAGCCGCTGACCAAATTCGTAAAATTGCCCACGAAGATCTACCAATTGTATTTCTATCAGACGATGATGACATCGAGCATCGTTTAACTGCAGCTAGATCTGGTGCAGATGCATATTTTGTTAAACCATTAAATGTGCATGAGATGATTGACCAGTTAGATAAGCTAACAGGGGAAGACCAGGTAGACCCGCTGCACATTGTGATTGTTGAAGATAGTGCAACCCAATCGCTTTACTATTCATCAATTCTCGAACGTGCAGGGATGGAAACAAGTGTAATAAATGATCCTCTCGATATCTTAAATGTGATGGAAGAGGTTTCGGCAGATATGATCCTTATGGATATGTATATGCCAAAATGCAGTGGTATGGAATTAGCTAAAGTGATTAGACAATTCCCAGCTTACGCAAGTATTCCAATTGTGTTTTTATCTGCAGAAACAGAGATTGAACGCCAACTTGATGCAATGAGCTTAGGTGGTGATGATTTTCTTACTAAGCCTATAAATCCTCCACACTTAATCCGCTCTGTTGCAATTAGAGCAGAGAGAGCAAGAATTCTCCGTACCTTTATGGTTACAGATAACCTCACTGGGTTATTAAACCATACCAGAATTAAAGACCAGTTAACGCATGAAGTTGCTAGAGCAGTGCGTAAGAATGGTTCACTAACCTTTGCAATGATAGATATTGACCACTTTAAATCGGTTAATGATACATATGGACACCATGTTGGTGACCGCGTGATTAAAAGTGTGGCTCGCGTTCTGCAACAAAGGCTAAGAAAATCGGATTATATTGGACGCTATGGCGGCGAGGAGTTTGCTGTAGTATTGCCAGATGCAGATGAAGAGTTTGCACTGCAAATTCTTAATGAGATTAGAGAGAACTTTATAGCTATTAAACAACACTCATCTAAAGGTGAATTTTCTGTTTCTTTTAGTGCTGGTGTTGCCACCTTCCCTGAGTGTAAAGATGCTACTGAACTTGCCCTTGAAGCGGATAAAGCTTTGTACAGAGCGAAAGAGCGTGGCAGAAACTGCATAGTTAAGTTTTCTGAGTAATCACACCCAACTTGCAGATATAATTTAAACAAGTTTTTAGCTTAGAATAGCTAAACTAAACTTCTGCGTGTTCAATCATCTCTTTAGCATGGTTTAAAGTGTTTTCTGTAATCGTCATGCCACCTAACATCCGTGCAATTTCATCTACTCTATGTGAAGGTTCAAGAGAATTTATACTTGTTTTAGTGCTTCCATTACTGACACTTTTCTCAACCTTTAAATGGTTATGTGCACTTGAAGCTACCTGAGGTAAGTGTGTAACGCAAAACACCTGTCTTCCGTTAGATAGCTCACGTAACTTATTACCAACTACCTGTGCAATACCACCACCGATACCAGTATCTACCTCATCGAAAATCATAGTTGGGATTTTAATGCTATTTGCTGCTGCAACTTGCAAAGCGAGGCTGATGCGAGATAGCTCGCCACCTGATGCTATTTTTGCCAGAGGTTTAAGTGGTTGCCCCTTATTGGCTGAAACCAAATACTCGATTTTGTCGGTACCAAACTTAAGTGGCTCTTCTGACGTGTTACTTGAGATATTTATATCAAATACTCCGCCAGTCATTCCAAGTTCATCCATCGATGTTGAGATTTTTTTACTTAACTCTTTGGCACCTTTTAAACGTTTTGCTGATAATTTACCAGCTTTTTCTTGGTACTCTAATTTTAAAGCAGCAAGTTGTTTTTCCAGGTCTTCTGTAATGTGTTCAGCATTTTCTAAAGAAGACAATTCATCTTTTAAACTATCAAATTTTGCTAGTAATTCAGCTGGCTCACAGTGATGTTTGCGTGCCACATCTATTATTGCGGCAATGCGATCTTCAACAAAAACAAGTCTGCTTGGGTCTAAGTCTATGTTTTCAATGTAAGATGTTAATTCACTATAGCCTTCATCAATCTGAATCTGTGCAGAGCTAAGAAGCTCAGTTATGGTATCTAGCTTCTTATCTTTTATTCCAATAGATTCAATGAGTGATAGCGACTGTCCCAAAACATCATTTACGTTAAACTGTTCATTTTCATTCAATAGCTGTGAAACTTGCTGCCCAATTGAAGAGATGTTGCCGGCGTTGGCGAGAATTTTATGCTCTTCAGTTAGCTTTTCGTATTCATCTTCTAATAGTCCTAGGGATTCAAATTCGTTGATTTGAAAACGAAGAAAATCGATGCGCTCAAGAGATGTTTTATTATTATCTTTAAGGTCTTCTAGCTTATTTTTAATTGCAGAATATTCAGCAAAAATTTTAGCAACTTCTTGCAGTAACGGTTTGTTTTTAGAATATTCATCGAGAATATCGCGCTGAGTATCTTTTTTTGTAAGTGATTGGTGCTCATGTTGCCCATGTATATCTACCAGCATCTCTCCAAGTTGCCTTAGTGATTGTAGTGGAGCAGGAGAGCCATTAATGTAGCTTTTAGAGCGTCCTTCACTACTAACTATGCGCCTTATTGAGCAATCATTTTCATCCAATAATAGATCGTTTTCATCGAGCCATTTTTTGGCAGGTTTTATATTTGATATATCAAAGCTGCAAACTATTTCTGCCTTATCAGTACCATGGCGAACAGTATCCGAATCAGATCTATCGCCTAAAATCAGGCCTATAGCGTCAAGTAGAATTGACTTGCCTGCACCAGTTTCACCAGTAAAAGCGGTCATGCCTTGGATAAAATCCAGTTCTAGCTGTTCAACAATGGCGAAATTGCGGATAAAAATCTGAGTTATCATCGTAATCCTTGATGTGGTTTTAGCTCGTAACTAGCCTAGAGATGGATCGCCCCAGCGCAACTTAGCTCTTAGAATTTCAAAAAAGTCATGATGACTTGGGTGGAGAAGATGCAGTTTCTTCTCTTCTTTGGTGATGACTATTTTAACATCGTCTTCCAAAAGTAAGTCCAATTGCCCGTCGCAACTAATGCGAGATTGCTTAACAAAATCATCCCTTAAAGTTATCTCTATCTTACTGTTGGAACCAATCATAACTGGACGGTTTGATAATGTATGTGGGCATATTGGTACAAGAAGAAAAGACTCCATACCTGGGTGAACCAATGGTCCTCCGCCTGAAAGGGCGTATGCAGTTGACCCTGTAGGGGTTGAAATAATCAACCCATCAGATCTATGGCTATTTAATAGCTTACCGTCAATATGGATATCAAACTCGATCATACGAGGTGTATTCCATTTGTAGAGGACTGCATCATTTAACGCGCGCGAAGATGAGATAACCTCATCACCTTTCATCACCTTAACATCAAGCAACATGCGCATATCAGATACATAATTGCCAGAAAGAATCTCATCAATCTCAGAAAGATCTTCAGGGGATACATCAACCAAAAAACCAAGACGCCCCCTGTTAACACCTAATATAGGCTTTTCTAGGTCGACTAGAGAGCGAGCAACACTTAATAAGGTACCATCGCCACCAACTACTATGACTAAATCGCAGTTCTTACCAATTTCTTCCAGCTCATATGTTTTTCCTCCGCAGGATTTGCAGAGATTAAGCTCACAATCTACCATCACCTCAATAGATCGTTGTTGAAGAAAATCAGCTATTCTATCAACAGTCTTTGCAGCTCTTGTTGAAGTAGGTTTTCCGACAATTCCAATGCGGTTGAATTTATGTGACATAAGTGGTTCAAGTGCCTTATATAAGAGACTTTGTCTCAGAGGTTATAATAAATAAACAGCAATTTAAAAAGATAATAGTTGATGATAACTCCATCTTAATCAGACCATCAATTGTTTTTTATAGTAAATGTTTTTTGCTTAATTTTTTTTACTTCCCCTTGAATTTAAATTTCCTGTCCCCAATTAGTAAATATCAGAAATTTAGTGCTGGTTAAAAGCAGGTTTTTACACTGCGAGTTAGCCAATTAGACAAGCAAGAAGTGGAGACACAAATGTCAAAAGAAGAGAATGATCTTACTGAAGCAAATGATGAAGTAACTGAGCAAGATCAGGCTGAAGCAACTGAAGAAATTGAAACATCTGAAGAGCTAAGTGAAGTAGACCAGCTAAGGCAGCAAGTTGAAGAGTTAAAAGCAAAAGCTGATGAGAATTGGAACTTATATCTACGCTCACAAGCTGATATTGAGAATGTGCGTAAAAGAGCAACTAAAGATGTTGAATCTGCGCATAAATATGCAATTGATAAATTTGTGGCAGAACTTTTACCGATTAAAGAGAGTATGGATCTAGGGTATGCAGCATCTCATGAAGATGATGCTGATATAGCTAAGATCAAAGAGGGAACTGAGCTTACATTAAAGATGTTCAGCTCAATGTTTGATAAGTTCAAAATCGTAGAAGTTAATCCAGTTGGTGAAAAATTCAATCCGGCATTTCATGAAGCAATAAGTATGCTGCCATCACCTGAATTTGAAGCAAATATTGTGATGAACGTAGTGCAAAAAGGTTACCTTCTTAACGAACGTGTAGTTAAGCCAGCTTTAGTTGTGGTTTCTAATGGTCCTGGTCCGCAAAAAGAAGAGCAACCATCAATAGATGAAACTGCTTAGTTATTGGCAAAAGAAATTGTCAGTGGCAAATAAATTTTAGATAAATTGAACAGTAGCACGGGGTTGAAAAATAATAGTCAGTCCCCATGTATTAAGTAACAGAATTTTGAATTAAAGGTTTGGAGATTAAAATGGGTAAAATTATAGGAATTGATTTAGGAACCACAAACTCTTGTGTCGCTATTATGGATGGCAAGAATAATAAAGTTATCGAGAATAGCGAGGGTGATCGTACAACACCTTCAATCGTAGCTTTTTCTGAAGATGGAGAGGTTCTTGTAGGTCAGCCTGCTAAACGTCAGGGCGTCACAAACCCACAAAATACATTGTTCGCGGTAAAAAGACTTATTGGCCGAAGCTTTGATGAGAAAGTCGTACAAAAAGATATGGACCTTGTTCCATACAAAATCGTAAAAGCTGATAATGGCGATGCATGGGTTGAAGCTCATGGCGAAAAAATGGCGCCACCAGAAGTATCTGCTCGCGTACTGCAAAAAATGAAGAAAACAGCTGAAGAGTATCTTGGTGAAGAGGTTACAGAAGCTGTAATTACTGTACCTGCATACTTTAATGACTCGCAGCGTCAAGCAACTAAAGATGCAGGTAAAATTGCTGGTCTTGAAGTAAAAAGAATTATCAATGAGCCAACTGCAGCTGCACTTGCATATGGTATGGATAAAGAGAAAGGCGATAAGGTTGTAGCTGTATTTGACCTTGGTGGCGGAACATTTGACGTATCAATCATCGAAATCGCAGAGATCGACGGCGAGCATCAGTTTGAAGTACTAGCAACCAACGGTGATACATTCCTAGGTGGTGAAGATTTCGATAAAGCTGTAATCGATTATCTAGTTTCTGAATTCAAAAAATCTAGCGGCATGGATCTAACCAATGACCCTCTAGCTCTACAAAGATTAAAAGAAGCTGCAGAAAAAGCGAAGATTGAACTTTCATCTACACAGCAAACAGATGTTAACCTTCCTTATATCACTGCTGATGCAAGCGGCCCTAAACATCTTAATTTAAAACTAACTCGCGCTACACTTGAGTCTCTAGTTGGCGATCTGGTTCAAAGAACAATGGAACCTTGTAAGATTGCTCTTAAAGATGCTGGTTTAAGCACAAGTGAAATTAACGATGTAATCTTGGTTGGTGGTCAAACACGTATGCCTAAGGTTCAAGAAGTTGTTAAAGACTTCTTTGGTAAAGAGCCGCGTAAAGATGTAAACCCTGACGAAGCTGTAGCTATTGGTGCTTCAATTCAAGGTGGTGTTCTTGGTGGAGATGTAAAAGACGTACTTCTTCTTGACGTAACACCTCTATCTCTTGGTATTGAGACTCAGGGCGGTGTAATGACCAAACTGATCGAGAAGAACACAACAATTCCAAGTAAGGCTGAGCAAGTATTCTCAACAGCAGACAATAATCAAACAGCTGTAACAATTCATGTGATCCAAGGTGAGCGTGAAATCGCTTCTGCAAATAAATCACTTGGTCGTTTTGATCTTTCTGATATCCCACCAGCTCCACGTGGTGTTCCTCAGATTGAAGTTGCATTTGATATTGATGCAAACGGTATCTTGAATGTATCTGCTAAAGATAAAGCAACTGGTAAAGAGCAATCTATCGTAATTAAAGCGAGCAGTGGTTTATCTGATGAAGAAGTAGAGAAAATGGTTAAGGATGCTGAAGCTCATGCTGAAGAAGATAAGGCATTCCAAGAGCTAGTTTCTGCAAGAAACCAAGCTGATGCGATGATTCATGCAACTGAAAAAGCTCTAGAAGAGATGAAAGATAAGGTTGAAGAAGAAGAGAAGAAAAACATCGAAGTAGCAATGGAAGAGCTAAAAGCTGTTAAAGATGGCGATAACAAAGAAGAGATCGAAGAGAAAACTACAAAGCTAACTGAGGCTTCTGGCAAACTTGCGGAGCGTGTTTACGCTGAGCAGCAAGCACAAGCAGGTGCAGAAGGAGCGGAAGGTGCTGCTGGCGCAGAGCAGGCACAAAGTAGTAATGCTTCTGATGATGATATTGTTGATGCTGAGTTTGAAGAAGTTAAAAAAGACTAATTCGGCATAAATATCTGAAAATTTCGGGATGTAGTTGTATAAACAGCTACATCCCTTAATTGCTTAAAAGAAAGTATTTATAAGAAGATCATTTTAAGAAGTATATATCCAGCAAACTATTGCTAGGTAAAAAAAGAGCGATAACTGATGTCCAAAAGAGATTTTTACGAAACACTAGGTGTCCAGAAAAATGCAAGCGAGGCTGAAATTAAAAAGGCCTATCGCCGTCTTGCGATGAAATATCATCCTGATAGAAATTCTGGTGAAGCAAATGCTGAAGAGAAATTTAAAGAGGCAAAAGAAGCCTATGAAATTCTCTCAAGTGGTGAAAAGCGTCAAGCCTACGATCAATTTGGACATGCTGGTGTAGATCAATCAATGGGCGGAGGTGGTCCAGGTGGTGGAAACTTCCACGATATATTCGGCGATGTATTTGGAGATATCTTCGGCGGTGGCGGTGGTGGTCGCGGAAGATCACAACAAAGTCATGTGCAGCGCGGAGCAGATTTACGCTACGTGCTAGAGCTTAGCCTTGAAGAAGCAGTTCTTGGCTGTGAGAAAAAGATTAACTATACCGCAAACGTAAATTGTAAAAGTTGTGGTGGTAGCGGTGCCAAAGAGGGTACACATCCGGAGAGCTGCCCAACATGTGGTGGATCTGGAGAAGTCAGAGTTTCTCAAGGGTTCTTTACAATTCAGCAATCATGTCCAAGATGTCATGGTAGCGGTAAGGTAATCAAAGATCCATGCCGTACATGTCGTGGAACAGGGCAGATAAAAGAATCTAAAACTCTTTCTGTAAAAGTGCCAGAAGGTGTTGATAACGGTGATAGAATCAGGCTTGGTGGTGAAGGTGAGCCTGGTAAGCATGGTGGTCCAGCAGGTGATCTATTTGTTCAAGTGGTAGTTAAAGACCACTCAATTTTTGAGCGTGAAGATAGTAATTTATATTGTGAAGTACCAATCTCATTCACTACTGCTGCATTGGGTGGTGAGCTAGAAGTACCGTGTATCGATGGTAGAGTGAAACTAGCAATTCCAGCAGAAACTCAAAGCGGTAAGATCTTCCGAGTTCGTGGCAAAGGGGTAAAACCTGTGCGCGGCGGAATCAAAGGTGATTTACTTTGTCGAGTAGTTGTTGAGACCCCTGTGAGATTAACACGCGAGCAAAAAGACCTGTTGAAGAAGTTTGAAGATAGCTTTAAAGGTAATAGCAAGCATAATCCACAATCATCATCTTGGATGGATAAGGTCAAAAAGTTTTTCGATACAGTCAAAAACTGAACTAATAATTTTATAAGAGAATTAAAATGATAAGAATCGGAATAGCAGGTGCTGCAGGCAGAATGGGTAGAATGCTGGTAGAGGCTACCAATAATGCAGAAGGTGTAGAGCTTGGTGCAGCAGTTGAATACCCAGGTTGCTCATTCGTGGGAGCGGATGCAGGTGAGCTTGCTGGAATTGGTAAAAATGGAGTAACTATTGCATCATCGATTGAAGATGTTGCTGATGACTTTGATGTGCTGATAGATTTTACCCTGCCAGAACCAACCATTAGTAACTTAGAAAAAATGGTTAAAATTAAAAAGGGTGTGGTAATTGGTACAACAGGTTTAACTGATGAACAAAAAGGCAAAATTGAAGAAGCCGCAAAAGTTATTCCAGTAGTATTTGCACCAAACTATAGTCTAGGGGTTAACCTAAGCCTAAAGCTGCTTGATATGGCCGCTCGAGTTATGGGTGACGATGCAGATATAGAGATCATCGAAACTCATCACAGGTACAAAGTAGATGCGCCATCTGGAACAGCCCTAAAAATGGGTGAAGCTGTTGCCAATGCACTTGGTCGTGACCTTAAAGAATGCGCAGTTTATGGGCGTGAAGGGAATACTGGTGAGCGTGATAGAAAAACTATAGGCTTTGAAACTGTAAGAGCAGGCGATGTAGTTGGGGATCACACAGTATTATTTGCTAATATTGGTGAAAGACTAGAGATTACCCATAAAGCATCAAGCAGAATGACATTTGCAAATGGTGCGGTTAGAGCAGTTAAATGGGTGGCTGATAAGTCAGAAGGTCGAATCTATGACATGATGGATGTTTTAGATCTCTGATTTCTAAAGACAACTCTTAATAAAAAATGACACAACTTAAGTGTAAGTATTATGAAACCCCAGAATATCTGGGGTTTTTTATTTGTATATTGAAATGGTGGTGTGCTTAATTGCATTTTTATCTACTTTAATAGCGAATGAAAAACCATTGATAAGCATTCAAAAAGAGTTCTGATTTCGTATTAAGGCTAAAAACATCAATATACTTCAATATTATTGATATTAGCCATAGACATTATCCTAGTGTTTCAAGTATCATTCACTCCCAGATTTGGTGCCCAACCAACACATATTCACCTGAATTTCAGCATATCTTGTGAATAAACTGGGTTACTTACGCAAAATTCATAAATCCACGGGAGGAAATTAATCTTAACCTCCCGTTTTTGTACGTCTGAATTTGGAGAAAGCTTTGAACAAGCCAGCAATTTTAGCTTTAGAAGATGGTAGTATATTCCGCGGTGAATCCATTGGTGCAGATGGTATCACAACGGGAGAAGTTGTATTTAATACCTCAATGACCGGTTATCAAGAGATAGCAACAGACCCCTCCTATAGTCAGCAGATCGTTACATTAACTTACCCGCATATTGGTAACGTTGGTACAAATGCGATTGATGCTGAATCAGATAAGTTACACCTAAGCGGATTAATTATTCGCGATCTTCCTCCTGTTTTAAGTAACTGGCGTTCTGAAGAGAGCCTTAGTGACTATCTAATCCGTAATAAAATCGTCGCAATATCAGATATTGATACTAGAAGATTGACCAGAATTTTGCGTGATAAAGGTGCGCAGAATGGTTGTATTATGGTTGGTGATAATATTGATGAAGGCAAGGCTATTGAACTTGCTAAAGAGTTCCCAGGGCTTAAAGGGATGGATCTTGCTAAAGAGGTTACTGTTAAAGATAAGTATTCATGGACATTGGGTTCATGGGAACTTGCCGATGGGACTGAAGAAGCAAAAGAAACCCCAGAATCAGAACTTAAATATAACGTAGTAGCATATGATTATGGCGTAAAAAGAAACATTTTACGCATGTTGGTAGATCGCGGTTGTAAGCTTACTGTTGTGCCAGCGCAGACACCTGCAAGCGAAGTTTTAGCAATGAATCCAGATGGTGTATTTTTATCCAATGGGCCTGGTGATCCAGAGCCTTGTGATTATGCTATCTCAGCAATTAAAGAAGTTCTAGAGACCAAAATTCCAGTATTCGGTATCTGCTTAGGACACCAGCTTCTTGGCTTGGCTAGTGGTGCACAAACAGTGAAAATGAAGTTCGGTCACCACGGTGGTAATCACCCGGTTCAAGATCTAAAAACTAAGCAGGTTATGATAACTAGTCAGAATCACGGTTTTGCGATTGATGAAGCTACCCTGCCAGAAAATGTAGAGATGACGCATAAATCTCTATTTGACCAATCTTTGCAAGGTATACATCTGACAGATAGACCTGCATTTAGTTTTCAGGGTCACCCTGAGGCAAGCCCTGGTCCGCACGATGTAGCGCCTTTGTTCGATCATTTTATCGAACTTATGCAAGAGAACTCGTAACGTCAATCAAAGATAGAATACAACGATAGAGAAAGACAGAAGACATGGCAAAACGTACAGATATTAAAAGTATTTTGATTATTGGTGCAGGACCTATCGTAATTGGTCAGGCTTGCGAATTCGATTATTCTGGCGCTCAAGCTTGTAGAGCTTTGAGAGAAGAGGGTTATCGTGTAATTTTGGTTAACTCGAATCCAGCTACCATCATGACAGACCCAGAGATGTCAGATGCGGTTTATATTGAGCCAGTAGAGTGGCAGGTAGTTGAAAAAATCATCGAGAAAGAGAAGCCAGACGCAATACTGCCAACCATGGGTGGCCAGACTGCATTAAACTGCGCACTGGATCTTGCTGATAACGGCGTATTAGATAAATACGGTGTTGAGCTGATTGGTGCATCACGCGATGCTATCGATAAAGCTGAAGATCGTGATCGTTTCCGTAAAGCGATGGCAAAGATTGGTATCGATACACCACAATCTTTTGTTGTACATACCATTGAAGAAGGATTAGATGCTCAAAAAGAGCTAGGCTATCCAGTAATTATTAGACCATCATTTACCCTTGGTGGCTCTGGCGGTGGTATCGCTTATAACCATGAAGAGTTCCTTGAGATTGTAGAGCATGGGCTTGATCTTTCGCCAACTACTGAAGTTCTTATTGAACAGTCAGTGCTAGGTTGGAAAGAGTACGAGATGGAGGTTGTTCGTGATACTGCTGATAACTGCATCATCGTATGTTCGATTGAAAATTTGGACCCAATGGGTATTCACACTGGTGATTCGATAACAATCGCTCCAGCGCAAACTCTTACCGATAAAGAGTATCAAATCATGCGTAACGCATCGATTGATGTGCTGCGTGAGATTGGTGTTGATACTGGTGGTTCAAACGTACAGTTTGCTATAAACCCAGAAAATGGTGCGATGATCATTATCGAGATGAACCCAAGGGTATCGCGTTCATCTGCACTGGCTTCAAAAGCTACTGGCTTCCCAATTGCAAAAGTGGCAGCAAAACTTGCTGTTGGTTACACATTGGATGAACTACAAAATGAGATCACAGGTGGTGCTACACCAGCTTCATTCGAACCTACACTTGATTATGTTGTAACTAAAGTTCCTCGTTTTACCTTTGAAAAATTCCCAGGTACAGAGCCAATATTAACTACGCAGATGAAGTCTGTGGGTGAAGTTATGGCTATTGGTAGAACCTTCCAAGAGTCTATGCAAAAAGCACTTAGAGGTCTTGAGATTGGTGTTGATGGACTAGATGAGCATGTTGATCTTGACGATCCTGATGCAAACTCAATTATTCGTAAAAACCTAAGATCAACTGGTGTTGACAGATTATGGTATGTGGCGGATGCATTTAGAGCAGGAATGTCTCTAGAGGATATCAATGAATTCACTTCTATTGACCCTTGGTTCTTAGCACAGATCGAAGAGATCATTGATATAGAAGATTCAATTAAAGGTGTTGAGCTTGTTGATATCGAAGCAAGACAGCTATTCAAGCTAAAGCAAAAAGGTTTCTCTGACAGACGCCTGGCTAAACTACTTGAAGTAACAGAGATGCAAGTGCGCAATAGAAGACACGATCTTGATATTAGACCTGTCTACAAGCGTGTTGACTCATGTGCTGCGGAATTCTCAGCTGCAACAGCATACATGTACTCTACTTATGAAGAGGAGTGTGAAGCCAACCCAAGTGACAAAGAGAAGATCATGGTGCTTGGTGGCGGTCCAAACAGAATCGGTCAAGGTATTGAGTTTGATTACTGTTGTGTTCATGCTGCTCTTGCAATGCGTGAAGATGGTTATGAAACCATTATGGTCAACTGTAATCCAGAGACCGTTTCTACAGATTACGATACTTCAGATAGATTATTCTTTGAGCCATTAACGTTAGAAGATGTGCTTGAGATAGTACACAAAGAGAAGCCTAAAGGGATCATTGTTCAATATGGTGGTCAAACACCTCTTAAATTAGCTAATGACCTAGAGAAAGCTGGTGCACCAATTATTGGAACATCTCCAGACTCAATTGACCTGGCGGAAGATAGAGAAAGATTCCAGCAGTTAGTTGAAAAACTAGGCTTGATTCAGCCTCCAAACCGTATCTGTATGAATGCAGAAGAAGCGCCGAAACTGGCTGACGAGATTGGTTACCCGCTTGTTGTTAGACCATCTTACGTACTAGGCGGTCGCGCGATGGAGATTGTACACAACGAAAAAGATCTCATGAGATACATGACAGAAGCAGTAAAGGTATCTAATGAATCTCCTGTACTTCTAGATCGTTTCCTTGATGATGCTGTTGAAGTTGATGTTGATGCAATCTGTGATGGTGAAGATGTGCTAATTGGTGGCATCATGGAGCATATTGAGCAGGCAGGGGTTCACTCAGGTGATTCAGCATGTTCACTTCCTCCATATACTCTAAGTGCAGAGATCCAAGACAGAATCAGAGTGCAGATGACACAATTAGCACACGAGATCGGTGTAATTGGTTTAATGAACACTCAGTTCGCAATTCAAGGTGACAAGATCTTTTTGCTAGAGGTTAATCCAAGAGCCTCAAGAACAGTGCCTTTTGTATCTAAAGCAATTGGTAGACCGCTGGCAAAGGTTGCAGCAAGATGTATGGCTGGAAAGACTTTAAAAGAGCAGGGTACTTTGGATGAGCTAAAACCAAGTCATTTTTCTGTAAAAGAGTCAGTTTTCCCATTCTCTAAGTTCAAAGGTGCAGATCCAATCCTTGGGCCAGAGATGAAATCAACTGGTGAAGTTATGGGTGTTGGTACTACATTCGCAGAAGCATTCTTAAAGGCACAAAAAGGTGCAAGTGTTCAGCTACCGGTTGAAAGAAACAGCGCATTTATCAGTGTTAGGGATGCAGATAAAGCATCGGCGGTTGATGTAGCAAAGCAACTAATTGAAAAAGGGTTTAATGTTATTGCAACTCGCGGTACTGCAAGAGTGCTGGAAGAAAATGGCATTGAATGCACTATCATCATGAAGGTGCTTGAAGGTAGACCAGATATTGTTGATGCTATGAAAAATGGTGAAGTTTCCCTGATTGTAAATACAACTGAGGGCAAACAAGCGATTGCTGATTCATTCTCTATTCGACGTGAAGCCTTGAATAGAAAGATTCCATATACTACAACTATAGCTGGAGCGAGAGCAACGATATTGGCACTAGACCATATTGATAATGAAACGGTTTACTGTCTACAAGAGTTACATTAAGGATAACTATTATGAATAAAGTACCTTTAACGCTAAGGGGCGCAGAAAAACTTCGTGAAGAGTTAAAGAAACTTAAATATGAAGAGCGACCAAAGGTAATTGAGGCTATTGCTGAAGCAAGAGCGCATGGCGATTTAAAAGAAAATGCTGAATATCATGCAGCTCGTGAACAGCAAGGCTTTATCGAAGGCAGAATCAAAGATATCGATGGTAAACTTAGTAACTCGCAAATTATTGATGTTACCGAGATGGATGCTGGCGGAAAAGTGATCTTTGGTTCAACTGTGATACTTCTGGATGTCGACACCGATAAAGAAGAAAAGTATCAAATAGTTGGCGAGGATGAAGCCAATATTAAACAAGGTCTTATCTCTGTTTCTTCACCAATTGCCAGAGGGCTTGTAGGTAAAGAAGAGGGTGATGAGATCTCAATTCCTGTACCTGGTGGGGTGCGAGAACTTGAGATTTTAGAAGTTCTTTATATCTAGATCCCAAATATCATATAGATGATTCAAAGGCGCTTATAAAAGCGCCTTTTTTTATTGCTTTACTGTCCCGTCCTGAAATATGT
>JAWSVB010000010.1:0-291378 GCA_033852135.1 Gammaproteobacteria bacterium
ATCTAACTGGGTTTTTTTATGCCTGAATATAACGCTAAAGGTTAGGTAATTATATTTACCTGAATGTTTTCATCATTCCTGTTGACGCAAATAAGTATGATATTATCTTTAGCGCATATATTTTTTCCCCTATATATAATACGGATAAAACGGAGCAGCAAATTCATGTCAACAGTTGTTGAGACTAAAGTTAAGGTGCGGTTTGAAGAGTGCGATTACTACCAACATGTAAATAATGGTGTTTATAACTCCTATATGGATGTCGGTATAGGTGATTTTATGCGCCTATTTTGTCCTGATTTGCGTGATCTAAAAATCATGATTCATAAGGTGCATGCATCTGTAGATTATATCGACTCGGCTACATTTGAAGATGATTTAGTTATTAAAACTTCTATTATGAATGTTGGGAATACTAGCATCACTTTTTACCAAGAGATTGATAAAGGCGATGTGGTTATCCTAAAAGCTAAGATGATTTTTGTGGTTATGGATGTGGCAACTGGTGAAAAATGCACAATTCCTGAGGAGCTTGTTAATTTGGCTTAGCTTTACCCGCTGGTGTTTTGCTCCTATCACCAAGCTTGCTTCTATCACCAAGGGTGATATTTCTTTATAAACTTTTCATCCTGATAATCTTTTTTGTCCGGTACATATCCAGCATAGTCATCCTTTATGTGCTGTAAGAATACTTTTTTAATGATCTCTGCTGGGTATTTATTTTCAAACTCTTTTAAAGCCAATGGCAGCGCTTCTTTGTGGTGTAAGTGCTGTCGGTGGTCATAGGGGTTATATATCTCTTTGATCTCGGTGATCTTAAACAGCAGGTACTGCCATTTTTTAAAGTATTGATCTATCCATTTGTGGATATCGAGTGCTTTAACCCCATAAAGCTTTTCTGTATGCGCTGCATGTTGGTAAATATCCAATAACTACCCCTAAATTCCGTCTTCTCTTGCGCCTCTGAAGTCTATTCCAAGTTTTGTTTGGAAGGTGCTCATTTGAGCAAATATGTTTTTCAGCATCAGACGCTCGATTTGAGTAATTTTCTTTGGATTTATGTAGTTGTCTATCTGGTATCCATTTTTAGCAGAGGTGGCTTGATGCTTTAGCCTCATCTGCATTAAAAAGCTATATGCTAGAAAGATCTCGTTATACATTGAGTCATCTAGGTGGCCATTGTCATTAAGTATACGTAGGCGTTCAAAAGTATTGCACTCGAAGATATTGTGCTTCAGTGCATAGATGCGCGCAAAGTTGATAATAGTGCGCATGGCAGCTTTAATATTGAACGTTTTTGTATGTTCTCCACTTGATTCAGTTACGATGTTTCCAAATAGACTTAGTGGTGGTTTGTATAGTAGGGCGTCGCGTGCCAGGAAGATCATAAATAACGAGTTGTTATCGATGTATTTGAAAGCTTCTTTGCGTAGCTCACCTGTTAGCTGTGATGAACCATATACACAGCGGAAGTCGAAGAATATATAGACTTCGAGTAGATCTTGCGGTGTTGCTGAGTTGATCCAGGTGTAATACTGCTCTTTCCACTTACTCAATGACAAACACCACTGCGGATTCATTGCCATGATTTTTCCATCGCAAAAATCATAACCGACCATATCGAGCCAGGTACAGATTTTTTTAGAAAGGTTTAAGAAATATTCTTGAACCATCTCTTCGTCTTCTGGTGCTGGATCAGCATAGATTAGGGCATTGTCTTGGTCAGTGTTTAATGTTTGTTCTTCACGTCCCTCGCTACCCATGGTCATGAAAGAGAACTCGCATGGTGCTGGGCCCAGTTCATCTAAAGCGAATTCAACTAGTTTGATAACAGTGGCATCAGCCACTTTAGCAATAATGCGTGCGACGTTCTCTGAGTTACCTCCACTGTTTAGTACTGCGGTAACAAGCATTGGTAGCTTTGAGTGGCGCTTTTGGATCTCATCAAGTGAATCAGCTTTATTAATTGATTCAATGATAGAAACAGCTGAGTAGCCTTGTACTTGTAGCAGTTCACTATTAGTAATTATTTTGTCGATTTTGCCATTACTTTTTTGTAGCACTACATGGCGTACATTTTTTTCCTGCATCAATTGAGCAGTTTCAAATACCATCGCTTTATCGGAGATTGTGACCAAGGGTGCACTCATAATCTCTACCACTGATGATTTTAGGTCTACCCCTTTAGATATGGCTCTTTCGCGGATATCGTGGTCAGTAACAATACCGATATATTTGCTGGATTCATGGTTGCCACTTTCGGCAGCAACCAATATTGCACCGGCATTTTTTTGCGTCATGATTGAGGCAACTTTTTCGATACTGGTGTCCATGTTGCAGGATACGATGTCGGTAGCGAAATCAGTGATGGTTTGGTTGAGGAATAGCAGTGTTGATTGTAGCTCTACAATTAGCTGCTCTCTTTCTGATTCTTGACGTTTTCTTTCAAGTTGGCGGAATTCACTAATATCACGGGCGATGAGGATAAACCCTTTTTTGCCAGCAAAACTAATTAATGATGCCGTTAAGATGACATCGAGAGTGGTTTTATCCTTTTTAATTAGTTGTGCTTCAAACTGTGATGGAGCCGGTTTGTTATCCATGAGTAGCTTTAGTTCTTCACTTCCTGAACCATCATTATCTTGTTGGTTAATTAAGTCATAGATCGTTGTGGATTTGAACTCTTCATCGGTGTATCCAAGCATATCAATTATGGTTGGGTTGCAGAGTAATTCAGTTTGCTCTAGTAGCATTATGAAGCCATCGGTTGCGGCTTCAACGAGTGCTTTATATTTCTCTTTTGATTCCTTTTCACCTTCGACAGCTTTGTGTCTTTTCTTTTCAAGAACGAGGGTTTGCCAAAGTATATAGAGTAAAATCATCAAGATTGAGGCGATGATGATTACGGATGTGGTTATTAATTTGCTAGTTAGACTATGGATTTCACGCTTAACATCTTCAACATATATTCCAGTACCGATTATCCATTCCCACTGTGGAAATCCTTTAACATATGAAAGTTTTGGAACTACAACGCTCTGCTTGTCTTTCCACTGCCACATGTAGTTGAAGTAACCCTCTTTTTCCTCTTTTATAAGGTTAGTGAACTCTAAGAAGATCTTTTTTCCGTGTCTGTCCACTTCATTCGATACATCTTTACCATTCAAATCAGGACGGTATGGGTGTACTACCATCTTGGTTTGCATGTCGGTAATCCAGAAGTAGTCTTTGCTCTCATCGCCATAGCGCATTTTATTTATGCGGGCAATCGCTTCTGTTTGCGCTTGTTCACGGGTTAGTTCGCCGTTACGCTCTTTTTCAGCATACTCTTCTAATACGCTTAAGGCAGTTTGCGTGAGCTCTTTGGTCATATCACGTTTAAGCTGCATCATGTCTGTTTCGAGCTCAGGTATGTAAATATAGAATATTGAGAAAATAAATAGTGAGATTGTGATAAGGGTTGGAAGCACCAGCTTCAGTATGAAACTCTTCCAGCTATGAGGTACTTGATTCATCTATTTTCCTGGTAAGCCGATTAGGTTGAATTGGATATTATATTGAAAGTATCGTTAATAGAGCGTTAAATTTCAATGTTTATGGGCAATTACAGCTTCTAATTTCTCCCTTATGTTAAAGGAGCGAGCAGCTCTTCCAGATCTTCTTTGTGTAGCTGGTAACCAGAGCTGCTGTAGATGTCTTTGGCAATTTTGGTTTTCTCTTGCTGCAATTCTAATATTTTTTCCTCTACGGTTCCGGTGGATATTAGTTTGTAGATAAACACTGGTTTGTCTTGCCCGATTCTATATGCGCGGTCTGTTGCTTGATCTTCAGCTGCTGGGTTCCACCATGGATCGTAGTGTATTACGGTATCTGCAGCTGTAAGATTTAGGCCGCTGCCGCCAGCCTTAAGGCTGATAAGGAATACTGATGCATCTCCGTTTTGGAATGTATTAACGGCAGCTTCGCGGTCTTTGGTTTCACCGGTTAATATGCTGTGGTTGATTTCGGCTGCTTCTAGCTCTTTTGCTATAATTTTTAGCATCGAACTAAATTGGGAGAAGATTAGGATCTTGCGTTTGTCCTCTATCATTTTAGGAAGCAGGTCTAATAGCAGGTCGAGTTTATTTGATCTCGCGTTTTTATGCACAGTATCGAGTTTTGTAAGCTTTGGATGGCAGCATACTTGCCGCAGTTTTAATAACGCATTGAGGATAACAGGATAGTTCTTGTTATTGATATTATCTGCATTGCGGAGTGCTTTGAGACTGACTATGGTTGAAGCTCGAATGGACTCATATAATTTTTTCTGCGAGTCGGAGAGTTCAAGAGAACGTATTATTATGGTTTTGGGTGGTAGATCACTTTCCACTTCGCTTTTAGTTCTACGCATGACAAAAGGTTTTATGCGTTTTTGCAGTTGCTCTTTGCGTTCCTGTATAGCCCCATTTTCTATTGGATCTTGAAATATGGTGCGGAATTGTTTCATATTTCCTAATAGCCCTGGTGCTATTAGGTTTGTTTGCGACCACAGCTCTCCCAAGTGGTTTTCAACTGGAGTTCCAGTAAGGCATATCTTATGGGTGGCATCGATGAGGTTAATTGCACGTGCTGTTTGGGTGCGTGGGTTTTTAATTGCTTGTGATTCATCCAAAATTAATATGTAAAAACTACTTAACAGAAAAATATCTTTATCACGGTGAATTAATGGGTAGGTGGTTAGTACTACATCGTAGTTTTCGATCTGTTTGTGCTGCTCTTTGCGATCGGTGCCATGGAGGATCAATAACGATAAACTTGGTGTGAAACGTTCTAGTTCTTGTCTCCAGTTAAAAATTAGTGATGTTGGGGCAACTATTAATGCTGGTTTAGTAAGACGCCCTTGCTCTTTCTCTAACAGTATATGAGCTAGAGTTTGTAGGGTTTTACCCAGCCCCATGTCATCTGCAAGAATGCCTCCGAAAGAGTGTTGTCGCAGAAATTGTAGCCAGTTTAATCCATCTTGTTGGTATGGTCTAAGTGTAGCTTGGAGGCCAGATGGTTTTTGTATCTTTTTGATACCATTAAATTCGCCAATCTGGTTGATTATCCCTTTGGAATATATATCAGCTTGCCACTTTGCTGATGTGGTTTCTGCGAAATCTTCGAGTTCGGATATAGTTGCTAAATTAAATTTGGAAAGTGAGATTGTCCCGTTCTTATTGAGAAAGGTCTTATCATTTAATTCGGCGAGAATATCAAAAATATTCATTAGATCTTTGGATTCTACCGGGAGTTTTTTGCCCCCATCAAGATCGAGGATGGTGGTTTTGTTTTTACGGAGATACTGCTTATTAAGGATATCTTTTTTGGCATTTAAAATTGGGAGTAGGTTGTACTCTTCATTATCACTACTGACCCCAATATCCAGGCTTACTTTTTCATTTTTGTTGTTGGAACCACCAATTTTTACATACCAATTTGAGGTTTCGGTTTTGATTAGGCGGAAGCTGGAATCATTTTTGATATCCCAGCCATTCTTTTCAAGCTCTGGAAATAGTTCTGCAGTTAGCTCCATCCAAAACTCAATTTCGTGTCCACCATCGTAGATGAAAACCTCGTTGTCACTTTCTAGTATTGGTTCATATCTCTCTGATTGATTTAGGCAGGTAAGCCCAAAGCTTGCGATTTTGTCGATGAGTTTATGTTCTGCGGTTATATCGCGTTCAAACCGGATTAATTTGTCTGCATCATTAGCGCAAATCACCTGATTTTTATCTTGGTTATCATTGTGAATAATTTTATTAAGATAGTTAAAGCTTACAGTTATCCCATTGATTTTTTTAACGGGTTGGTTGCGAACCGAGTTGTAGTAGAAATTATTATCGGATGCGTCTATAGATTTAAGGGTGATTATTGGGGTTGGCTGTATTACTCCACGGTTATCGATAGGGAGCTGCTTTGGTAGTGGTATTTGCGAGTCTGAAATCTCGGATATCTTTTGTTGAAAGCGCACAGCCGCATCATATTGTTTTGCTGCAGAGAAAGAGATTAAATTAGCACAGTCATGGGTGAATCTGTGTACCAATTCGCCGCAAACAAAATTGTCTAAATCAAGATACATTATTGGTGTGGTTGGCAGGTATTTAGTTATTGTATCAGCAGACTGTAGGCGCAATATGTATTCACCATTATTGTTTATTGACCAGGTTGGTATTGATTGGCGTTTATCCCCAAGCGTTAGAGCTTTCGAATGAATATTTTGCCAATGACATCTTCCAGTTTTTAATATCGTTTGTAGTGCTTGGCGACTCTTTAGGGTATTTGAAATCAATAAATTATTGGACTTGTCATTTCCTACGATTTTTTTAGAAAATCTAAGTAGAGCAAATATTTCAAGGTCTGCACCAATTACATAGGCCGGGTATCTTTTTTGTTTAACTTCTGGAATCGAGTAGGGAAGTTCTTGCTGGTAGCCATTGCTGCTTTTTGTGGCTAAGTGGGTCTTTAGTATTAATTGGCCGTTATGTGTATCGAGAATATAAAGAAGGCGCCTGCGTTCACTAGGATGGTAGTTGCGATCTATTTTTTCTATCTGGTTTTTCTTTAGTTCTGAGGCAAGGGTTTCCATTAATAAATTGAAACTTCCATTTTGCTCAGTTGTTTCATAACCGCTTGTGTAACCAATTAGGCTTGCTGCAATGTGTTTGCAGTTAACCCCTTTGTGGCAAGTGCATTTTGCCGTTAATGTTGCTTTGGCTTTGTTGTTCTTGGTGATTAAACAGCGACAATGGTGAGTTTTTTTGCGGTCACCTTTGATTTTGGCTCTTATCTCCAGTGCTTCATCTGATCTATGGGATGAGTCAATTTCTAATATGCGGCCCTGGCTGTGCAAAAGCTGCCCAGCATCAAATATATTTTGATCCGTGAAAAAGTTTTTAATCTGTTGAACAGATATAAGGTCCAGCATAGTAGTTTCAGTGCACTGTTAATAACGAACCGTCTATGATCTCATTTGATGAGTTTTATGCCAAGCACTGATTGTATATAGCTGTCTGATTGTTGATGTTATTTTTGAAATTGTTGGCAAATGGTGTGACTTGTTTAATTGTCGAGGAAAGGGGTTGTAATCATTAAAAATTGAATTATAATTGCGCACTGCAGCAATAGGTGCTGTTTCATTTATAATTTATTTCTACCTGGAGTAAACTTTATGGCCATTAAAACTGCCGATGCTATTAGAAAAGCTAATTCTATTCCTGACCAGGTGGAACGCGCAGATGTCCTTTATTCTCTCGGATTGAAGCCAAAAGGGACCCCGATTCTAAACTCGTATCTTAAAAAAGGGTTTGTCTTAGATGATTCTATGGCACCAAAAAATAGTATTTTTGATGCTTTAGATATTCAAGTTGCCGACCAAGTGAAAGTGGTTCTCAAAAAGAATGGCGTCGTATGCTCACCGAAGTTTGACAGCCTTTACGATCTAGAGATGCACTGCTGGCAGAATAAGAAAGCATACGAAGATCTATCCTCTGCTGTAATTTCTTCCTGATTTATCCATAAATAATTATCCCGAATATTTTGAAATATTCGGGATAGAGTTAGATGTTTGAAATATGGGTAGTGATTTAACTAATCTTTTTTAGTTCTTTTCTTTGTTGAACGCTCAAATTCGGTAGCGCGGCACCCTCCACATGGTGGAATTCTGCCAGTTTTCTTAAAGCTCATCTGTTTGCCGCAAGCAACACACTTCAAAGTTCCTGGTCCGGTAACTTCGCCGGTATGATACTTTGAGTCATGCTCTAGTCGTTCTGAAATTGCTAACAGCTCTAGCCTGGTTTTATCTGCTACTGAGCTAAACGCTTCCCATAACCAGTTTTCAATCAGCTGGATATCGAATTGGAACCAGTTACTCAGGTCATCTTCACTTTCAGCGAGAAACTCTGCTGCATCATTGATATCGCGCCGGATAAACTCTCCAATTCTATGTGCTTCTTCTTTGGTAAGTTTATTAAGTTCAATGGCGTGTTTTTTTGCAGTTTCAATTGCTTGAATGATCTTTGGTCTGGCCTGTGTTTCGGCCTTTTCGAAGATCTTTTTGATCTGCTCCATCATCTCATTATAGCCACTAACCATGCGCTCTTCAGAAGAGGGTTGATCTTTAGGTGCTTTCTCTTCTGCTGTTTGCTCTTCCGGAGCTTGGTTTTTTTGAGCTTGGCTTTCCCGCTCTGCTACAGGTGGAGTATTGCTTTTATCTTTTTCAGTTGCCATGGCGACGTCCTCTTCCTGTAATAATTATTTTGTGTATGGAGGTTGGGTTTAAAATTAATCTTCAATATTAAAGATATAGCACATTCATAAGCAAATAGCGGTGAAGCAAGGAATATAGTCAATAAAAAATGCTGATTCCGTAGGAGAAATCACATAAATCGTATAAAATAGGCGCGCATTTTTTATAACTATTTGCCTGGAAGAAGATGGAAGAGATATACAACGCGCAACAGATCGAAAACGATACCCAGAAGTTCTGGGATGAGAATAATTGCTTTAAAGCAGAAGAGGATAGCGATAAAGAGAAGTTTTATTGCCTCTCTATGTTTCCGTATCCAAGTGGCAAGCTCCATATGGGGCACGTCAGAAACTATACTATTGGCGATGTTATTAGTCGTTATCAGCGTATGCAAAATAAAAATGTATTGCAACCAATGGGTTGGGATGCGTTTGGTCTTCCGGCAGAAAATGCGGCGATTAGTAATAAGGTTCCACCGGCGAAGTGGACCTATTCAAATATTGAATATATGAAAAACCAGCTTAACCGTCTTGGGTTTGGTTATGATTGGGAGCGTGAATTAGCTACATGTTCACCAGACTATTATCGCTGGGAGCAGTGGTTGTTTACCAGGCTCTATAAAAAAGGTTTAGTTTACAAGAAAGTAGCAACTGTTAACTGGGATCCAGTAGACCAGACTGTACTTGCGAATGAGCAGGTTATCGATGGGCGTGGATGGCGTTCTGGCGCTGTGGTTGAGCGTAAAGAGATTCCGCAGTGGTTTTTGAAGATTACTGATTATGCAGAAGAGTTACTGAACGATATCGATAAGCTTGAAGGTTGGCCTGAGCAGGTTAGAACCATGCAGCGTAATTGGATCGGAAAATCTGAAGGGGTTGAGTTAGAGTTTGAAGTTGAAGGTGCTGAAGACAAACTAGCGGTTTATACCACTAGGCCAGATACTCTATTTGGTGTTACCTATGTTGCTGTGGCTCCTGAACACCATTTGTCTCAATTAGCAGCTGAAAACTCTTCAGAAATCGCTGATTTTATTAGTAACTGTAAGAAGAATGCAGTTGCGGAAGCCGAGATGGCTACCATGGAAAAACTTGGTGCTGACACTGGGTTTAAAGCGATTCACCCTTTAACTGGTGAGCTTGTTCCTGTTTGGATTGGTAATTTCGTACTTATGGAGTATGGCTCTGGTGCTGTTATGTCAGTACCTGCACATGACCAGCGTGATTATGAGTTTGCAAAAAAATATGGCCTCGAAATTAAAGGGGTTATCTATCCTGCTGACGGTAGTGAGCTGGATATATCTGAGGCAGCCTATGTTGAGAAAGGGGTTTTGGCAAACTCTGGTGAGTTTGATGGGTTGGACTTCAAAGGCGCTTTGGATGCAATTGCTGCCAAGCTTGAAGGGATGGGTAAAGGTAATAAAACGGTTAACTACAGATTGCGTGATTGGGGTGTTTCTCGTCAGCGTTACTGGGGTGCTCCGATCCCAATGATCTCTTGTGAGAAATGTGGTGATGTTGCTGTTCCTGAAGATCAGCTTCCGGTTAAGCTTCCTGAAGATGTTGTGCTTGATGGTGCTGGGTCACCAATCAAGAAGATGCCTGAATTTTATGAAACTAAATGTCCAACCTGTGGTGGCGATGCTATCCGCGAGACAGATACTTTCGATACATTTTTTGAATCATCTTGGTATTACGCGCGTTATGCGAGTCCTGGTTGCTCAACTGCAATGTTAGATGAGCGAGCAAAAAAGTGGGCTCCTGTAGATCAATATATCGGTGGTATTGAACACGCGATTCTTCATCTGCTTTACGCACGCTTTTTCCATAAGTTGATGCGTGATGAAGGGCTATTAGATTCAGATGAGCCATTCGTAAATCTTCTTACTCAAGGTATGGTGGTTTGTGAAACATTTTGCCGTGAGAATTCTGATGGAAGTAAGATTTGGTATGCTCCTGCTGATGTAGATATTATCAAAGATGACAAGGGTAGAATGGTTAGTGCAACTCTAAAAGAGGATGGGCAACCAGTTGAGATTGGGCATATTGAGAAGATGTCTAAATCGAAGAATAACGGCGTAGATCCACAGCATATTATTGATAGATTCGGCGCTGATACTGCTCGTCTATTTATCATGTTTACCTCTCCACCTTTCCAATCTTTAGAGTGGTCAGATGCTGGGGTTGAAGGTGCTGCAAGATTTTTGAATCGACTTTGGCGTGTTGTATTTGAGCATGTTTCTGCTGGTGATGTTGCAGCGTTAGACGTAGATGCTCTGAATGATGCACAAAAAGAGCTACGTAGAATGACTCACGAAACCATTAAGAAGGTTTCAGATGCGGTTGGTAAGAGACATACTTTCAATACTGCGATTGCTGGAGTTATGGAGCTTATAAACGCTTACTCAAAAGATGGTGATAAATCAGAGCAGGGGCGTGCAGTGATGCAGGAAGCGCTGGAAAGCGTGGTGCTGATGTTGAACCCAATTGTTCCTCATATCTGTCACAAATTGTGGCAAGAGCTTGGTCATGATAGCAATATAATTACTGCTCCTTGGCCTAAGTGTGATGAGTCGGCTTTGGTGCGAGATACTCTGGAACTAGTGGTGCAGGTTAACGGTAAATTGCGTGGAAAAATATCGGTAGCAGCAGATGCTAGCAAAGATGCTATTGAAGCGATCGCTTTGGAAGATGAGAAAGTTATGAGTCATATTGAAGGAAAAACTGTCAGAAAAGTGATAGTTGTTCCTGGAAGACTGGTTAATATAGTTGTAGGTTAAAACTGGGTCGTCGGTTAAAACTGGGTCGTTGGTTAAAACTGGGTCGTTGGTTGAAATTAGGTTGTAGGTTAGCTAATTGATTGCATGGTAGTAGATAGATGAATAGTAGAGCATGTACAAGAGTGGTTAGATCGATAGTGTTGGCAGCAGCAGTGGTGTTAATGCTAACAGCTTGTGGGTGGCGTTTACGCGGCTCCATTCAACTGCCAGAAAACATGCAAAATATTAATCTGATTTTATTGCAGCAGGATTATGAGTTTGAGCAGCGTTTGCAAAAAGCGCTGCAGTCTGCAGGAGCTAAGCTGGTAAAAGGGCGTGAAACTGCTGATGTTTCAATCACAGTGATTGGTTTGAAAAGAGATAGAAAATCTATTGCTGTTGATAGCCAGGGGCGCTCAGTTAATAAAGAGATTGCGCATAGCCTAACTTATAACCTGCAAAACAATGTTGGTGATATGCTCGCAGAGCAGGCTAGAGTTAAAGTTGTACGAATTTATCGTTACGATCCAGATAATGTTTTAGGGATGGAGCGTGAGGAGCAAAAAATAGATTCTGACTTGTTGGATGAACTTGTAGTCTCATTGGTTAACCGTGTTAAGCAGCTGGTCAAAAATAACGGTTCTCTGGTTAAGAAAAGCTCTGATGAAAAGCTGAGTAAAGAGCAGGAAAAAGCTAGTGCAAATTAAGTTTGAACAGCTTGGATCTCACCTTAATAAAGGTCTGGCTCCGATCTATTTTATCAGTGGAGATGAACCGCTGCTGATGCAAGAGGCTACCGATGCAATTCGCAGCGCAGCCAGAAAAGCTGGGTTTGAAGAGCGTGAAATATTCCATGCCGATAATAGCTTTGATTGGAATGAGCTGATGCAAGAGGCATGTTCCATGTCTCTATTTTCACAACTTAAGATTTTGGACTTGCGTATCCCATCTGGAAAACCAGGTACCAAAGGAACTAAGGCGCTTAAAGAATACTGTGAAGAGATTCCGCAAGATAATTTACTTTTGATTCAATGTGGTAAATTAGATGGCGGACAAAAAAAATCAGCCTGGGTTAAGGCTTTAGATGCTGCAGGAGTTCTGGTCTATTTGTGGCCGATTGAGCGTGCCAGGTTACCTGGGTGGATCGAGAACCGGATGCGCAGCAGAAATATCTCTGCACCGCGTGAGGCGATTCAAATAATTGCTGATAGAGTTGAAGGTAATTTGCTTGCCGCCGCTCAGGAGATTGAAAAACTGATTCTCCTTTACGGTGAAGGCAGTGTCTCTACTGAAGATGTGAATAATAGCGTAGCTGACAGTGCGCGCTTTGATGTGTTTGGTTTGGTTGATGCGGCACTACAAGGAAATATCTCTCGGGTAGAGCGGATGATGTTTGGGCTGGAGACCGAAGGTGTTGAGCCGATACTTGTACTTTGGGCTCTGGCGCGAGAGATAAGAACTATCGTGCAGGTGGCTGCAGAGATGCAAAGTGGTAAGCCGATGAATGCTGCTCTTGAAGGCGCTAGAGTTTGGAGTAATCGCAAACAGATAGTTGGCAATGCAGTTAAAAAACATCCGGCTAAAAGGTGGAGTGAGATCCTGCAAAAATGCAGCGATATTGACCTCACCATTAAAGGTGCAAGCCAGGGTAAACCTTGGCATAAGCTACATGAGCTTGGTGCGGCAATGGCCGGAATAAATTTATAAGTAATGAGTATTAATAAGCTTATAAAAAAATTGGTTAAGGAAACGAAGAAGATGCAAGAGATTAAAGATTATATGCAAAGTGTTGGTGAGAATGCTCGCACTGCTGCACGTGAGATAGCTAAGGCGGATACTGGAAAAAAGAATAAGGCATTAGAATATATTGCTGATGCAATTGATGCTGCTAAAGATAGCCTTGGAGTTGAGAATCAGAAAGATATGCAGGCTGGTGTTGAAAAAGGTTTGGATGCAGCACTTTTGGATAGACTTGAGCTGACCCCAGATCGCATCGATGCGATGAGTGAAGGTTTGCGTCAAATGATAGCACTGCCAGATCCAATTGGTGAAATCAGCGACATGAACTATCGCCCATCTGGAATCCAGGTTGGCAAGATGAGAGTTCCTCTAGGTGTGATTGGTATCATCTATGAATCAAGACCAAATGTAACTGCAGATGCTGCAGGTCTTTGTTTGAAAGCTGGTAATGCTGCGATTCTGCGTGGCGGGTCGGAGGCGATTCATTCTAATAAAGCGATTGCTGCATGTATTAAGCTTGGTCTAGCAAAAGCGGGTTTGCCTGCTGATGTGGTACAGGTGATTGAAACTACAGATAGAGCTGCTGTGGGTGAGCTTATCACTATGAAAGATTATGTTGACGTAATCGTTCCTCGTGGTGGTAAGGGGCTTATCGAAAGGGTTACCAATGAGGCTCGTGTTCCTGTAATTAAGCACCTTGACGGTGTATGCCATGTATTTATCGATGCTAAGGCAGATATAAAAAAGGCTGTTGACGTCGCATTCAATGCTAAGACTCAACGTTATGGAACCTGTAATACTTTAGAAACACTTCTTGTGCACGAAGCAATTGCAGGGCAGGTTATGCCTCAATTGGTTTCAATGTATCAAGAGAAAGGTGTAGAGCTGCGTGTATGTGAAAAATCAGCTGCTTATGTTGATAACGGTGTGCCTGCAACTGAGGATGATTGGTATGAGGAATACTTAGCTCCAGTGCTTGCGGTGAAGATCGTTGCGAACATTGATGAAGCGATAGATCATATTGAAAAATATAGTTCGCGTCATACAGAAGCGATTATCACTGAAGATTTCAGCAATGCGCAAAAGTTTATGCGTGAGGTTGATTCCAGCTCAGTGATGGTGAATGCTTCAACTCGCTTTGCGGATGGCTTTGAATATGGTTTCGGTGCAGAGATTGGTATTAGTACCGATAAAATCCACGCACGTGGCCCAGTTGGTCTTGAGGGTCTGACTACACAGAAATTTATTGTAATTGGCGACGGACATATCCGCGGTTAATTATTGATAGAAAAAAACTATACCGGGTACGATGCTTGCCCGGTATTTTTTAAGTAAATTGAAAGCATCATTTTTTGAAAATTGGTTGAGTAAAGATTTAATGCAGATAGAACAGCTACAAACGTTAATTAATGGTGCCCTTGAGGATCTGAAGGCAAAAGATGTAACTGTAGTCGATGTTAAGGGTAAAACCTCGATGACAGATATGATGATGATCGCAACAGGAACATCTAGCAGGCACGTTAAATCGATTGCCGAAAATGTAGCGATAGAGGCGAAGAAGCAAGGTGTGCAGCCACTAGGTGTTGAGGGTGGTGATGCAACTGCTGAGTGGGTTTTGGTTGACCTTGGTGATATCGTTGTACATGTGATGCTGGAAAAAGTTAGAGATTTTTATCAGCTAGAGAAACTTTGGACAATCACCGAGGAAGAGGAATAATCTTCTTCTTTTTTGTGGTTTAAACAAGAATAAATTATGAAAATCCATTTCATAACCATCGGCACCAAAATGCCCAGCTGGGTTGAACAAGGGTATAAGGAATATGCCCAACGTTTGACTGGTGAGTGTCAGCTGAAGGCGGTTGAGATCCAGATGGAAAAGCGGGGTAAAAACCCGGATATAAATCGCCTCAAACAAAAAGAGGGCGAAAAGATTCTGGCGGCGATCCCTAAGGGCGCATTAGTGGTTGCCTTAGAAGTCACTGGCAAACATTGGACTACCGAAGAGCTAGCGACCAATCTTGAATCATGGATGCATGGCGGTCGTGATGTTGCTCTTATCGTTGGTGGTCCAGATGGGTTATCACAAGAGTGTTTACAACGCGCTGATGTAAAGTGGTCCCTATCTAAACTTACCTTTCCCCACCCACTGGTTCGCGTGGTGGTTGCCGAGCAAATTTACCGTGCCTATACGGTAACCAAGAATCACCCGTATCACCGAAGCTAATCTACTCCTGGTTTTTATTTTATAGAGTGCAAATATCTGTTTTTGCCATTTTTTGGTTTTAAGATATCTTTGTTTTTCATGGTGTTAAGTGCTTGTCAAGATTCTCTACGCGCGTAGAGAATTCAAATCAATTCTAATGTTGATCTTTAATCTGGTTATGTACTGTAAAAAACTCATGGTATAAAAAAACCCCGGGGGAATCCGGGGTTTTTTGTTATGGGAGTTTAATCACTCCATTATCTTATTTTAGACTTAGTCTAAGGGCAGCTTCCAGACTCAAAGTAATCTTCAGCTGTTTCAGCTAGTGTTACCATGTTGAATGTATTCCAGTAACCCAAGTTCTCATCAGAGCCTAGAGCACATGCATACATGTTCATTGAGCCACACTTATATGCTCTTCCTGCAACTTCATGCGCATATGTACTTGCATTGGTTGATGTGCAAGTCCAAGACGGAGCATTATCAGTGGTATCTTGTTTTGACGCTTTAGCTGATACATTGTTGCTGGTGTCATAAGCTAGTACTTCCATGGTATAGGTTGTACTTGGTGTTAGACCAACGAATGTATAAGTAGAGTCAGTAACTGTCGCTGTTAATGTGCCATCAAGGTACACTTTGTAGCCAGCTAGGTCTTGCTCACTATTATCTGCCCAGTCCAGTGTTAGTGAAGTAGCTGCAGTAGTTACAGTTAGAGTAGTTGGAGTTGCAGGTGCTGTTGTATCACCAGCGCCGGCAGGAACATCATCTACCCATGTGCCATCTTCCAGCTCATACAATGTAATTGATGCAATGTAACCATGCTCAGTTCCACAAGCCAGATACTCAGTTGTATCAAGTCTTCCAGCGTTGTAGTGCGTGGTGCATGTTCCATCTGCTGAGGTTGGAGTGTAGTCACCGTTTGGAGTGCCGTCACATACATCACCTATGCCGTCAACATCTGCATCAGCTTGGTTAGCATTAGCATTATTAGGACAGTTATCAGAAGCATCTACAACTCCATCGCTATCTGCGTCAGCACCTGCTGGTTCTGAGTCACATACATCACCAATACCATCTGCATCTGCATCTGCTTGATTAGTGTTTGCGTCAGTAGGGCAGTTATCAACACTATCTAAGATACCGTCCTCATCTGCGTCATCACCAGCATCACCAGTTGTGGTTCCGTCAGGAGTTGGGTCACATACATCACCAATTCCATCAGAGTCAGTGTCTGCTTGGTTAGAGTTAGCATCATTAGGGCAGTTGTCAGTACCATCCTCTTCACCGTCACCATCGGTATCTACAGTAGTTGCTGTAAAGTCAGCACGACGGTTGTTAGCGAACAGCCACGCAGTCAGAACTGCAGGATAGTCAACGCTGTTGTGGTTAGTGTATCCACCACCTGAGCTGTCACTACCTGCTGGCCATGAGTGGTCCATACCACTTACCATGATCTTCTGTACACGTTCACCAGTAGCGTCACTCCAAGTAGTTTCTGTTCCGCCACCAGTGATGGAGTTGGTACCAGTGTCTTTACTTGCACCGTAGATCAAGGCCATTGCTTCAGCATCAACACCTGCAAAGTCAGGGTCAACCATGGTATCAGAAGTTCCGTGAATCACAGAGGTCAGCTGAGTAGCGAAGTCTGTATCATGAGTAGTGAAGCCTTCGCATACGCTTTTGGTAGAGCTAGCAGTTACATTGTATGGAACTGTTCCAATGTCACCAGAGCTTGTACCAACAGATGGACCTGCATTGATACCTATACCAGCAAATATGTCAGGACGTACACAACCCATCACAAATGTTTCGCCACCACCAGAAGATAGACCTGAGATATAAACCTGATCTGGGTCAATATCTAGGCTGGTGTCAGCCAGCAGTGCTTCAACCATATCAATCAGGTTGTCGTCATGACGGCTAGGGCTAGAAGAGCTGTGACCGCTATCGTAGTAGTCCCAGCATCCAAAGATAACACCACCATTAGGTGCATCAGGAGCTGCGATCACCATGCCGTACTCATCTGCTTCATCTTCCCAGCTCCAGTTGTCACGTACAACTTCGTTTGCCTGGGCACAACCGTGCAGAGCAACCATTAGAGCGCGTTTGCCGTTAGCTGTAACAGAGTTTGGAGCGTAAACGTGTACTTGCATACCAGCCAAGCTTGAATCGGTAGCCCAGCTTCCAGGGGTTGATGGCACAGTTGAACTTCCGCCGCCACTGCTTGAGTCGCCACCGCCTACAGGAGGTGCAGAAGGAGTGCTGCCGTTTGGATCTTCATCCTGCCAGCTTCCATCTTGAAGCTCATATAAAGTAACGTCATCAGTATAGCCATGTGCAGAACCACAAGCTGTATATTCTGAGTTATCCAGACGATCTGCTAGATAGTGCTCAGTACATGTGCCTGTTTCGGTATCAGGGATATACTCAAGAGCAGTAGTAGTGAAGGTTACTGAATTAGAAGCGCCGGACTCATTACCGCAAACATCAACTGCTACAGCGTAAACTGTATAGCTTGTTTGTGGGGCTAAGCCAGATACAGCTATGTTAGTAGTTCCAAGTACACCACTTAGAGCTTCACCATTAGAGTTGTAGATTTGATAACCTTTAAGGTCGGTTTCAGTGTTTGCGTTAATGCTAAGTAGAGCATATTTGTCATGTGGGGTTTCTGAAGTTAAACCAGTTGGTGTTGCAGGAGCTGTATTATCAGTTTCACATGCTGCTGGAATACCGCTAAAGGTTTTATCTGCAAAGAAAGCCCAGATGTTTTGACTATAGCTTGGTCCAGTTGCGTAAGCCCAGCCATCGCTGTCGCCATCATCGCCGCCCCAGTAGTGACCTGCACCCATGCTTCCGCTTTGAGTTCCTGCAGTTGGACCATTGTAGAACATGGTTTGTACTAGGAGGTTGCCATCGTTATCGTTGTAGTTTTTCAAAGTACAACTGATGCCTTCAGCTGTACAGTCTTGAGTAGAATCAACTGCTGTATCAGCACCAAATGCAGTTAGGTGAGAGTCACGAATTAAGTTACCCGCGGTGATTCTTACCACTTCATCATTGCTTGATTGCACAACCATAATTGGAATTGCGCGTGTATCGTCTAACTCAGTTTCAATTTTGTTAACATGGAAGCTTACGCTTTCAAATAGTTCAGAAGTTACTGAAGATGAGCCATCACCATATGCAAGTCCAGCTGTTGGAGCAGCTGCAGCCCAGTATTCGTTGTATGCAATAGCCGCA
The DNA here is from genome assembly GCA_033852135.1 of Gammaproteobacteria bacterium. Lineage (GTDB taxonomy): Bacteria > Pseudomonadota > Gammaproteobacteria > QZLD01 > QZLD01 > QZLE01. The sequence goes on from JAWSVB010000010.1 coordinate 18,205, forward strand.
GCAACTGTCATTGCACCACCTGAAGAAAGACCAGTGATATAACGTCTTTCAGGGTCAATTTCATAATTGCCTTCAACTTCTACTGCTAGGCCGTGTAGGTCGTCAACCTCTCCACCGCCACCTTCTGTAACGTGGTTGCTGAACCAATAGCCCCAGCAATCTTCGCTACGCATCTCGGTAAATGATGTAACGTATGGGAAAACCACAATTACATTGTTTTGGTCTGCAATTAGATCCCAGTTCCAGATGTTTAGTGCATCTGTATGATTCATAACGCAGCCATGTAGAGCCATGACCATTGGGACCGCTTCGGTACCGTCATAACTTTTCGGAACATATACTTTATATTGGCGGTCTCTCGAACCGTCATACGTGTAGCTGTAGACATCACCAGCACCGGTCATCGACGCGGCTGATGCAATAGTTGGTATGGTAAAAAGTGCCACTAAAGCAGTGGCCATTAATTTATTTATTATATTCATTCTTAAACGCCCTCTTGTTAGTACCGATTTCAATTTCCGTATCGGCATATGTGCATCCTTTGGTACTTCAGCAGGGAATTAAGATCTAGGTGTAATTTCCTGCTTCCACGTAAAAATCTATACCATAGAATTTCACTATGTTGATGATTGGGTCATGGCCATGGGGAAAAGATAATAAAATTCTTATATTTGAGAATGGTTTAATACTGAATAAGACAAACTCGTCACATTTTTTTACACTAAAACAAATAAACCGTATAGTCTGTATGGCATTATTGTTATGCAAAAGGAAAAATTACAGTTGCAATGGGTTTGTGTTTGGTTTTTATCTAATAGTTACGGTGTGTTAGTGGCTTTTTTGGGGAATGAGACTGTAACCTTTGTCCCTTTTTTTTCTGAGGTTTGCATCGAAATTGTAGCGCCTTGAATCTCTGCAATTAGCTTTGCACTATAGGTTCCTAGCCCTGTCCCTTTCCTTTTCCCCTCGGTGCAGTATTTTTCAAAAAAGTGATCGCGTATCTTTTCAGGAACAGCGCCTTGATTATGGATTGTGATATCAATTTGTCCATTTTCTTGAATATAAATTGATATCACATCACTTTTTTTAGATGCTTCTTTAGCATTTGCTAAAAGGTTACTGAACATGCTGTAGCAAAGATGCTCTTCAGCATCGAGGTAAACTGAGTCGTCATCCCCAGCTTGTTGTCCATTTATAAAAATCTTAACTTTATTGGATGAAGATGAGGTTGATAGCTGCTGATGAATCGATGCTTTTTTAAGCACACCGATAATATCAACACTTGCTGGATGAAACTCATACTTTCCGATCTCCATCTTAAATAGGTCAAGAGGGATATCTATTAAGTGCTGAATCTCTTTTCCTGATTCAGCTATGTACTCCACATATTTTTTTTCTTGCTCACACAGGTTGGGGGAAAGCTGTAATAGGCTTTGTAGCATCATGATATTTCCCAGTGGGTTTTTAAGGTCATGATGCATCATTCTCTCAACATCTTCTTTGAGCTGTTCTAAATGTTTTCTCTCGGTAATATCATCAATTATCCAGATAACGCCCTCATCAAGATGTGGAGGGGATATGGCTTTGCCCCAAAGTGAACACCAAATAATCTCCCCTGCGGCTTTTTTAAAACGGTATTCGGTTTTGATTATTTTTCCATCAATTAGCTCGGGGAAGTTCTGGTTGGCGAATTTTAAAAAGCTGTCTTCAGATATATGTAAAAACTGTGTGGTTTTTCCAATCACCTCTTCAGCTTTATAATTAAAGATGTTGCAGAGCCTTTGATTGACGCGATATATGCGTCGGTCTTTCATTAGGTATAAGATCCCAATAGCGCTATTGTTAAATACCACTTCGAATTCAGACAGCGATTTCAGGTCAAGCTGGGGTTCTTGAGTAGAGTCAATTAACCCTTCAAGTTCGGAAATCTGCTGTTCTAAATCCGTCTGTTGAGACTGTTTATCCATATCTGCTTATACCAAAAAAGTATATTTATGGTTAAGGCCGCTATTATGCTTGGGTGTAGAATAGCTACCATCTTGTTAAATAGTATAGGATAAATAATTGAAATTTTAATGTTTTGTCTATATTAGAGTGTTTGCAGTGGATGTTTTTCGCGTATTAATAATTAAAACGATCCACTTTAAGAATATTGCCTGCTTCATCAATCACGGATACTTTCCACTCTCCAGTCATATTGGTGGTGATCTTTTTGCTGGAGTACATGATTTGGCGGTTTTGGGTTATCTGCGATGAGATGCTGGCTCTTTGTTTGCCATTTTGCTCCCATTTATGGGTAAGCTTTTTACCTTTTTGATTTTTTATGATGGTGTAGTAGTAGATAGAGCGGGTAAATTTACCTGCGATGGGTTTTATTTGTGTTCCAAGATCATCGATAGGTTTTAGCCTTTTTATGCCAGAGGTAAATTGCCCGGCGATATCAGCTGGATTTGTGGGTAAGCTGGGGTTTGGAGTTGGGCTCGGGGTTTGGCTTGGAGGAGTTAGGCTTTTGCTCTGAGCTTGGGTTATAGTTGGATTTGTTATTGGAGCAGGGCGTGAACTTAGGTTTTTTTGTGGCTTTTGTAGCTTAGTTTGAGCCTTGGATAATTCCTCGGCATTAGCCATCTCTTGGGTAGGTATTGGCTTACTTGCTGGTAATGGTTTTTTTCTAGCAACAGGGGTAACTGGTTTTACTTGGCTGCGGCCGCTATTCAGCGAGCTAATATTTTGTGCGTTATTTGATTTAATAGTTATAGCCTTGTTATTTTCTGCAGTGGTGGTTTTAGAATTTTGCTCAGTTACTTGTTGGGTAGAAGTTGTTTCACCCCCTGGTAGAAGAGTAAGTATGATTGCAACTACAGCAATGATTGCAGCGGCAATTTTTGCTATCAGAGGTTTAATATCCTCGTTGTTTACCCCTTTGTTGGGCTGAGGTTGCTCTGATTTTTTTTGTTCGTGATCTTGTTGGCCATGGTCTGGTTGCCCATGGTGAAGCTTGATACGAATTATTAGTTGTTCAGCCATTTTTTTATAAATACTTCCGTGTACTTACTAGCCACTGGCCAATAATGGCCAGTGGCTGATATCAAGATTACAGTGATTCAATCTTGGTTATCTGCTCTTCAATGATCTTCAGAGATGTTACAAACTCTTCGGCTTTAGCTTTTTCCTTGTTTACAACAGCTTCTGGAGCTCTATCGGTAAAGTTTGGATTGTTAAGTTTGCCTTGAACTTTTGCCAGCTCTTTATCGATCTTATCTTTCTCTTTATTTAGCCTTGCAAGCTCAGCATCTTTATCGATAAGACCTGCCATTGGAACCAATACTTTCATATTGCCAACAATTGCAGTAGCTGATTCAGGTGCTTGGTCATCTGCACTAAGGATGGTGATGCTTTCAAGCTTACCCAGTTTTGTGACATTGACTCTATTGGTTTCAAGACGCTGTAGATCAAGCTCTGAACTATCTGCGAGAAGAACTGGTAGTGGTTTTCCTGGAGAGATATTCATCTCGCCGCGAATTCTTCTGATGCCAATGAGGAAAGTTTTCACCCACTCAATATCTGCTTCAGCTTCTTTATCAACACTCTCCTGATTAAACTCAGGGTAAGGTTGTAGCATGATGGTATCACCTTCGATACCAGCAAGTGGTGCTACACGTTGCCATATCTCTTCAGTGATAAATGGAGTGATTGGGTGTAGCAGTTTTAGGGTTTCTTCCAATACTTTGATTAGAGTCTGCCTGGTTCCACGTAGTACTTTCTCATCTTCACTGTTATATAGAACTGTTTTAGATAGCTCGATGTACCAATCGCAGTACTCGTCCCAGATAAACTCGTAGATTGCATGTGACGCCAAGTCGATACGGTAGTTATCCATCGCCGCTTGAACTTCAGTGGTAACGCTTTGTAGCTTAGATATTATCCAGCGATCTGCAGTGCTGAGGATTACATCATCACTGTTGATTCCGGTATCTTCCCCTTCGGTATTACTCAGTACGTATCTGGCAGCATTCCACAGTTTGTTGCAGAAGTTTCTGTATCCCTCTACACGGCCAACATCAAAGGCGATATCACGCCCAGTGGTTGCAAGAGATGCGAAGGTAAAACGCATCGCATCGGTACCGTAGGCAGCAATTCCATCAGGGAAGTTTTTGCGGGTGCTGAACTCAATTTTTGGAGCCATCTGTGGCTGCATAAGTCCAGTAACACGTTTTTTAACTAGATCTTCCAGTTCAATACCATTGATAAGGTCTAGTGGGTCAAGTACGTTGCCTTTCGACTTGGACATCTTGTGCCCTTCGTTGTCTCTTACCAAACCATGGATATAAACCTCTTTGAATGGAACTTCGCCATCCATGAATTTCATCCCCATCATTATCATTCTGGCAACCCAGAAGAAGATGATGTCGAAACCAGTTACCAATACGCTGGTTGGGTAGAAGGTTTCTAGCTCAGGTGTTTTTTCTGGCCAGCCCAAAGTTGAGAAAGGCCATAGGGCAGAGGAGAACCAGGTATCCAGCACATCATCATCTTGCTTAAGCTCAACATCAGCGCTGACATTGTTTTTCTCTCTTGCTTCAGCTTCGGTGCGACCAACGTAGATATTGCCTTGGTCATCGTACCAAGCTGGAATTCTGTGTCCCCACCAAATTTGACGACTGATGCACCAGTCTTCGATATTGCGCATCCACTCGTAGTAGGTCTTGTCCCAGTTACCAGGAACAAATTTGATCTTGCCGCTTTCAACCGCTTCAATCGCAGGTTTTGCTAGAGGCTCAGCTTTAACATACCACTGGTCAGTTAAGAATGGTTCGATAACCGCATGAGTTCTATCTCCACGCGGAACCATTAGTTTATGGTCTTTAATATCTTCTAGTAACCCTTCCCCTTTAAGATCTTCAACAATCATTTTTCGAGCATCAAAACGTCCCATGCCGCGGTAGTGCTCTGGAGCTTCATCATTGATGCGCGCATCAATAGTAAAGATATTGATTTGTGGCAGGTTATGTCTTTTACCAACTTCAGCATCATTAAAATCATGTGCTGGGGTTATTTTTACACAACCGGTGCCAAATTCTGGATCTACATAGTCATCGGCAATAACCGGGATCTCTCTACCGGTTAATGGTAGTTGTATCATCTTGCCAACCAGGTGCTTGTAGCGCTCGTCATCAGGGTGAACTGCAACGGCTGAATCACCAAGCATGGTTTCTGGTCTGGTGGTAGCTACTATTAGATAACCATCTTCACCAACAATTGGGTAGCGGATTGACCACATGTGGCCATCTTCTTCGGCAGAGTTTACCTCTAGGTCAGAGACGGCAGTGTGTAGAACTGGATCCCAGTTAACTAATCTTTTGCCGCGATAGATCAAACCCTCTTCATGCAAGCGAACAAATACTTCGGTTACAGATTTAGATAGACCTTCATCCATAGTGAAGCGTTCGCGAGTCCAATCCATTGAGGCGCCACTACAACGTAACTGTTTAGTGATGGTGTTGCCAGATTCCTCTTTCCAATCCCACACTTTATCAATGAAAGCATCACGCCCTAAATCATGGCGAGTCTTGCCATCGGCAATCAGTTGTCTCTCCACAACCATTTGCGTTGCGATTCCTGCGTGGTCAGTTCCAGCCTGCCAAAGGGTGTTGTTCCCCTGCATCCGTTTATATCTAATCAAACTGTCCATGATGGTATGCTGAAATGCATGACCCATATGTAATGTTCCGGTCACGTTAGGTGGAGGGAGCATTATGCAATAAGGGGTGCCAGTGCCTGATGCCTGAAAATAGCCATTATCTTCCCATTTCTGGTACCAGGATTTCTCGATGCTAGTTGGATTAAATACTTTTTCCATGATTTAGATTTCTTCTGTTTCTCTATTACTTTTCAATTGGTTTCATATCCTCGGCAACTATGTCGAGGATAGGGGGGAGGCTGGAGGTAAGCTGGTGCATCATACTTTTTTGCATCAGCGTTGAGCTTTGCTCAAGGATCTCATTTAAAGCTGAATTTATCGCTTTACGTACGATCCCCTCCATATGCATATTTAACTCATCTTTGACATCTTCGGCGATATCTTCGATAAGTACTTCAAATTCTTTTTGGTGTTTGCTGAGTGCTTGTTCAGCTGTTAGCCCACCAATAGTTTCTACTTTTTCCTCAGCCTTATTCTCGGTATTGTCAGCGGCAATATTTGTATCATCACCGATAATATCGGTAAGGGTAGGAATGTGAAAATCATTAATGTCGTCAGAATCACTCATTTATTGCTCCCCATTTTTTGTGACATATCGTGTGAATGGATTTGATAGCCCCGGTCTTTATAAAAGCGGAATCTATCACGACCATCTTCTTTTATCTGTTTATCTTGGTTGACTATCTCAGCAACACGCTCAAATTGACTAAAGAAAAGTGGAACTGCAGAGTTTAGATTTATTAATACATCTATCGTATGCTCGGGGATGCTTTGTTCTTGTTCTTCAGTATGACCTAGCATAATAGGAGCTTCAGCAGTTGCCCCTTTAACTACAACTTCGTGTGGCAAAAAGCTCTCTGCTTTAAATGTCCACAACAGTGAGTTTAGACTTTGAGTTTGCTGTTCATCTTGAGTATGAATGTAGATTTTTAACCCCTGGGTATATGCTTTCTCAGTCAGCTTGCAGGCAAAAACCTCCAAGCTTTGGCTGGAATCATCAGGGAGGATATAAAAATCAACGCGCGTCATTAACTATTCTCAGCAACCTTATTCAGTAGGTAATTGGTTAGTAGAGGAACAGGCCTGCCTGTAGCCCCTTTGTCTTTGCCAGATTTCCAAGCGGTTCCTGCTATATCTAAGTGAGCCCATCTGTACTCTTCGGTAAATCTAGATAGGAAGCAGCTGGCAGTGATAGTTCCAGCCTCTTTACCGCCGATATTAGCTATATCAGCAAAGTTACTTTTTAGTTGCTCTTGGTATTCATCCCACAGAGGCAGCTGCCATGTTGGGTCACACGCTTGGCTACCAGAGTCGATAAGATCATCAATTAGCTCTTGGTCATTACCAACTACGGCTTGAGCAACGCTGCCCAGAGCAATAACACAAGCGCCAGTAAGAGTGGCTATATCAACAATTGTTTCTGGGTTGAATTTTTCTGCGTAGGTAAGAGCGTCACACAAGATTAGTCTACCTTCAGCGTCGGTGTTAAGAATCTCAATAGTCTTGCCAGCCATGCTGGTGACAATATCACCCGGTTTATTAGCTTGGCCGTCAGGCAGGTTTTCACTCGATGGGATGATGCCAACTACATTGATTGGTAGTTCTAATGCAGTGACTGCATGCATCAAACCAAATACAGATGCGCCGCCGCACATATCGTACTTCATCTCATCCATAGCTGGGGCAGGCTTTAGAGATATGCCGCCAGCATCAAAGGTAAGCCCTTTGCCAACAAATACATATGGCTTATCATCTTTTTTGCCACCTTTGTATTCTAGTGTGATTAGTTTTGCTTCTTCGCGGCTACCTTTAGAAACGGATAAAAGTGAACCCATGCCCAGCTTTTCCATTTCAGCTTCATTAAGCACCTTGCATGTTAGCTTCTTATTGGCTTTAGCTAGCTCTTTGGCCTTTTCTGCAAGATAGGTTGGGGTGCAGATGTTACCCGGTAGGTTTGCCAGGTCTTTGGCATAGTTCATTGCATTAGCGATGGCATTACCTTCGCTTGCAGCTTTTTCGATTAGTGTAATATCTTCTTTGCTGTCAGCAGGAAATATAATTTTTTCCAGCGACTTACGAGGCTTGTCAGCATCGCTTTTTAGTTGGTCAAATTTGTATGCCGACTCAGTTATGATTTGGGCAGCAAGGCGAGCATTCCAACTGATATCTTTATCTGTTACCGCTAGCTCAGTAAGGTAACATGCAATATCTTCAATGTTATCTTTGATGCCAGCTGCTGCTGCTTTAGCTGCTTTGATAAAAGCCTTGTCATCAAATTTATCTTTTTTGCCGCAACCAACGATCAAAAGTCTATTGCTAGAAAGTCCAGGAACCTTGTGTAGCAGCAGTGACTGACCAGATTTACCCTCGATATCTTTTTGCTCAATTAGATTGCTAATTAAACTATTGCATTCAGTGTTAAGAAGTTCAGCTGTTGGAGATAATTCCCCATCCTCAAAGATACCTACAACAAGACATGAGCTTAGTTGTTTGGTAGCTGCGATATTTTTTGCTGTAAATTTCATGAAAATCCCTGTTATCTGGTTAGCTAATAGTTGGCTTGTTGCACTGCTTAGTGCGCGTATTCTATCAGAAAATCATCCGTTAAGTGATAGGGTGAAGGTGAATTTTTTATAATCATATAAATAACTTTGTGAACACGATTAACTTTAAAGTAAAAAACTGACTGAAATGCATGTGATTTATCTACTTTTCGAATTATCCGCGTTAGGTATTGTCGAATTATTCAGCTAAAATGAGCGCAACTATTAATAACTGGAAACCGGCATTGTTTAACCGAATTAATCGATACATAGCTAAAGAGGTCTGTCTTACATGGGTAGGGGTCTCTGTTGTGCTTATCTTGGTTTTGCTGATTAATCGATTGGTGCGCTTTTTAGGTGATGCCGCCAGTGGTGATATCCCTGCAGATATTGTTTTTACCCTGCTATGGCTTAAGGCAGCAGTTTACCTTCCGCTAATCTTACCGTTTACATTTTTTCTTGCCGTGATGATGGTTCTCGGGCGCATGTCCCGCGATAATGAGCTGCCAGTTCTACTCGGTTGCGGCGCTGGCCCTGCAATCTTTTATAAATCTTTCGCAATCATCGCGGTTCCTTTGGGAATCATGATTATGGCGCTCTCTTTTTACGTAGTGCCTTGGGCAACAAATCAGTCGCAAATAGTGCAGATTGAGGCGCAAAAAAAGGGGCCGTTTGCGGCAATAGAGGCAGGCAGATTCGTCAGTGTTAAAGGGAGAGAAGGGGCGTTTTACGCAGGAAAAATAGATAGTGAAACTGGTGAGATGCAGGATCTTTTTCTCTATTCCGTTATTAATGATAAAGACACAATAATCCGCTCTAAGACAGCAAAAGTAGAGGATCTACCGGAGCTTGATGCAAAATATATAGTGTTTTATGACGGTTATCGTTATGAAGGAATAAAAGGGCAACTTGATTGGACCAGTACTAAATTTGCAGCGCATGGGATGCAGATAGCCAAGAGCAAATCCCCAACCAATTATAACTATACAAAAAGTAAAACATCACCCGAGCTATTTAACTCGATTTTGCCGAAAGACAAAGGGGAGCTGCATTGGCGTATAGCGATGCCATTTATGTTTGTAGTTCTGGTATTTCTAGTACTGCCATTAAGTAAAGGATCTCCGCGTGAAGGTCGTTTTGGTCGGCTGTTTATCGGGATAATAGTGTTTTTAGTGTATTTAAAGCTTTTAACCTTTGGGCGTGGAGTGATTGCCAAAGAGTCAATCCCCGCAGTTATGGGGTTATGGTGGATTCACGCGATATTTATTGGGCTGGGGTGGTTTCTGTATAAAAAAGCCTTTGCTGTACCCAAAAAAAGGCGCCTTCTAAGGTCAAAGGGGAAGGCTTAATACTATGAGAATCCTCGATCGCTACATTGGTAGAACTGTAATCTCTTATGCGCTAGCTTCACTGTTAGTTTTGGTTGTGCTGCAATTGGTGTTCGCATTTATCGATGAGATGGGTGATGTTGGTAAAGGGTATTATACCGCAGGATTAGCACTGAAATATGTTTTGTTGACCGCCCCGCGTAGGATCGTAGAATTATTCCCTATAGCCTCACTTTTAGGTGCCTTGCTAGGTCTTGGTTCAATGGCATCAAGTTCAGAGATAGTGATTATTCGTAGCGCTGGAGTATCTATTGAAAGGATAGTACGTTCAGTTCTGCATGCGGGGGTAATTCTGATGATACTCTCATTTATAATTGGAGAGCTATTAACCCCAGCTGCGGAACAAATAGCGCACTCAATGCGTGCGAACGCAGTATCTGGTGATGTTTCTCTGTTTTATAAAAAAGGTTTTTGGGTTAGGGATGGTGAGCGTTTTTTGTTTGTGCGTGATGCGGTAACAGAGGGGCAGCTGCGAGATGTACACGGAATAGAATTCTCTGATAATGGGCAACTAACCTCTATCTTCAATGCTGAAAATGCCAATTATAAAGATGAAAGTTGGCACCTAAAACAGTTGTCTAAGTTTGAATATGGCGCTATGGAAAACACCAAGCAGCAGCTTGATACACTACAGATAGATTCGCGTCTGAGTCCAGAGATGTTGCAGGTGGTAACATCAAGGCCAGAGATGATGTCAGTGTGGCAGATAAAAGAGTACGTAAATTACCTCACCGAAAACCAGCTGGAATCGCAAAACTACAAACTCGCCTTTTGGGATAAGATCGTTGCACCTATATCAACCCTGGTTATGTTGATGCTGGGGATCCCGTTTGTATTTGGATCGCAACGCAGTACCGGAGCAGGGCAGAGGCTGATGATAGGGGTTTTGATTGGAATAGGCTTTTTCCTGCTGAATAAAATCTTTGGGACTGCAGGTTTAGTGTATGGGTTTAGTGCGATTGTTTGTGCGGTTGTGCCGACGCTGTTTTTTGCGGGGTGTGCTGTAATAGGAATCAGGCGCGTTCACTAATTGATTCGGGCCTATTTGCCTAAATACTGTGTTGCAGCTTCTGATTTGCTCGGTCATTTACTAATCGTAAACTCCCTCACAAATCCTTGCTGCGCCTTGTCTTTAGCCAAATATTCTACGAATCAATGCATTGGTGTTCATTTTTCCAAATACGGCGTTATATCTCCAGGCATGGCTCCTGAGCGTAGCCGAAGGGCCGTTACTTAATAAATAGTTGCCCATCAATTTTTGTTTGACTGGTGTTTTCTTGATGATAATGCTGTGACGTAAATAGTCGTAGTAGTATGATCAATATATTGCGTACATGCTTAGAATACAGGGTTGGTTTTTCCCCTTTTAAACAAAACTATATCGTAGTTCTGATTGTTATTTTGAGCTTCATTAATAGCAAATGTGAATGATTCATCATTATTTTGGACAAGTCCGACAGGGGTTGCATACTCCTTAAAATTTGAAAAATGAGTCTGTTGATCAACAAACAAATCAGAATTAAACGACATAAATGTCATTCCATTGAAGGAACTGATCGAATGATCTTGAAATATCCCATAAATAGCACCATTTTCACCTGCGACAATTGGTTCGCCACCATAATATTCATTTTCATTAACAGAGACATAATTCTTAAAAATTGAACCATCGTTATTTATTGCAGAAATCGTAACATGTCCTCCAGACCTATGTTGTCCAATAACGGCGAAATGGTTATTTGAAAACTCAATTGCATCACCTGCAGTAATTTGTAGGTATTCACCGGCATTACTCCATGTCATAGTAGGCTTGAAGTCTGCATCCAATATCTGTAAATACACCCCTGCATCATAAAACTCACCTCCTTCAATGTTTGCCTTGCCAGAAATTAACAATTTTTCAGTGCTCGTTATCGCAAGTTCTGAAACGGAATATATATTTATATCAGGTATTGTTGGTATATCGATAGGATCAGAAACTGATCCATCTATTGTTGATATTTCATGAAGGCAACTGTTTACAATTAAGGCGCAGTTATTACAGTCCCCATCCCCCCATTCTGCACTTGATGCTAGTATAGTATTATTATATTCAACTATTTGTTCAAAATCATACCGTTCAGAGATGTCGTCAGGCCTATATAGTACCTCCCAAATCTTTTTCCCTTCCGAATCTAATTTTAGTGCGACAGCTTTATTTGAGTCCCAGTTATTACCAACAGTAATAATTGATCCATCAGACATTTCAATGATATCGTTAAACCTATCTCTTCCATAAGCATTAGAAATATATTGCCATACTATTTCTCCCTGATCGTTAACCTTAAATATCCAGTCATCACCATCTTGATCTACTGCTGTAGATATCTCTGGTGATTTTGTTGATGCTAATACTATGTAGCCACCAGATATTGAAGATAATATTTGTTTGGCTTTGTCATCTGCTGATCCTCCATAGTATTTAGTAAAAATGCCAGCCTCAATTTCTTGTGGGTTAGATAAGTCGGATTCTTGCCCTAGTGAATTTGTTCGTTTTAACTGCCATTCGTACTTGCCTAAATTTAATCCTGAGATTGTTAACGAATTTTCCGTAGTTGTTTCTTCGGTGATTGATTGAGGCTCACTTGAAGGATCTTTCAGATATACCGTATAGGTATTACTATTCCCCATATCTTCCCAAGAAAGATAAATATCATATTCTGATTCTGAATTTGTTATTTGTGCTTCATTTAATGTTGGTAGCTTTGGTGCCATGACTGAAAATGATAGCGGATTTGTCCAAGGCCCCCATTGGAAAATATTCTGCGCTCGAACTCGCCAGTAGTATCTAGTTGTATCCAGATTTGTTGCTGTAATAGATGTCTCTGTAGTGGTGTATGTAGTCACGTCAGATGAGAAGTTTTGAATTGTACTAACCTGAACCTCATAGTTGCTTGCACCACTTAACGCTTGCCAACTAAGTTGGGTTTGATTGATTTGATCAAGCTCTGCGCCGTTAGTTGGTGTTGTTTGGATTAGTAACTGCTTAACAGAATCATTAACAGTTACGGATATTAGATTAGAGATAACCTGTCCAGCTGTTTCGTTTTCTGCAGTTATCATTAATGAATGTCGGTTATTGTCACCCCAATAATATGGATTCCAATTAAATGTTGATAAGTCATCAATATTATCTATTACAGAGACTCCATCAACCAACAGAGATCCTTCAGATAGCGACAGCGATTTAGGGAATAATATACGAATCGTTGTTTCATTTGTAATCGTTGCTTCATCTGCTGGCGATGTAACAATCATGCCGACTAAGAAACCACCAATATCGGGAACATCAAGTGCAGAACCTGTAGCTGCAATTGAGGTATCAATTAGGTTTGATTCAATTTGATCTTTATCGAGCTGAGCTTTGGCCTGATTTAGGTTTTCTATATATTCTGTTTGGTCAATCTCACCATTATCAGCAAGATCTGAAGAAAGGTTGTTTAATAGTAGTGTGAGTTCTGCATCAACAGAAGAAGAGTTTATAGTACTGGCTGTCATGGCATGTTGATATGCAACAGCTGAAAGCGCAAGTAAGTAATCGTTGTTTTCAATATCGGACCCATCAACATTGTATACACTTAGTGATGTAAAAAGCAGGTCTGTAGGTTTTTCAAGAACAGGGGATAGTTCCTCTAATAGCTCATTTTGAGCTTGAGAAATAGCTGCAGTGACATTATTTCCTTCAGCCATGAGTGTCAATACTCTGTTGTGAATTAGGTGTGTAAGGATATTAACGAAAGCGGCCTGACCTTGTTCAGAAGTAATGTTATAAACTGCTCTTAATGTAAGCTCGCCTGAGGATAATTCACCAGTTATCTCGTTGAGGTGATACCCTTGAGCCTGAATCCGTACCGGGCCTGTTTGTATAGGGGTGAAACTAAAGTTGCCTATACTATTTAGTGTTTCAGTCTGAATGTTGCTAGTAGTAGTTGATCCATTATCATTGAGGTAACTTATTACAACTGAAGAGCCAATAACGAATGGACCTTTTTGAGCAGATCCATCAACTGTAGTAGATTCTTGTGGCGCCGGACCGCCAGATCCTTCAACGCCACCACCACAGCCAAACAAGCTTATTATGCTTGCAAACAAGATCCCCAAAGTGAAAGTTTTCATCTTATTCTCCTGATATAAATTTCTTTAATTTTCAAAATAGTAAATCCCTAAACCAATACGGTTTTGCCCGTCACCTTTTACGGTTGGCGTAACATCTCGATCATGCTGGGCAAGCCATTCATTTAATAGTTCAAGAAGCTCCATAGAACGCTCTGTTGAGATTTGTTTGAATTGTTTGACTGCATCATCGGGAATGTTGTCGTATGTAACACTCAATTGAAATCTGCTTTCTTCACCGTTCTGCTCAAGGTTATGATCAATCGTTGTCAATAAGTCGCTTGCAGCTTGACTTGCAACAGTAAGTTTCTTTTTTATATCCTCATGAGGAATGTTTACCGTATTTAATAAGCGAACCTGACTGTTTGGGAGAATCTCTACCAGTCCCAACCGAACCATCTCATCTAATATTGCTCTGGGGGGGGTGTCGGCTCCGTAGCGGTTAACAAGATCAGCAAAACTAGGTTTCGAGCCTCTTTTGGGAATGTTAATGGGGTTGCCTGAAGAGTCTATGTAATCTGGGTCAATCACCCAACTACTGATAATGCGTGTTGATGAGTTCTTCTCTTTCTTTTGTTTTAATTCAGCCAATGGTTCATTTTTTATGCGCAACACTTCTTTGCGGTGTATGCCAGTTAGAACTGAAATTCTAGAGTTCGTCTGTTTTTTATTTTCAAGTGTAAAGTCGTTTTCTGCGACATCAACATATACGTGCTTTAAAACATTTGATAACTCAGAATATGAAATGTCATGCTTTATCATGATTCTAACTAAAGGCTTTAAAATAGTAATTGCGATTTTATATATTGTATTTTTCATTAACCCCTTTCCCGCAATATTTGAAAGGTAATACTAATAAAAAATTCCCCATATTTGAAATTCTCATTAATAAGAAATTCCCCATATAAATATGGGGAAAATTCCCCATGTCTGCAGCTGACTTTATCAGCCCCAAAAAAAGAATGCAATGATAAATTTGTTTTTAGTGAAAAATGAGGTGGCTTGATGGGTTGTTAGAACCAATGTAAATGGCCTTAATCTGGATAGTAATCTGATAGCTTACGACTAAAAATAATGACTCATACTAAAGTACGATTGCCCCAGGTCTAAAAATATCATCTAATTAACTTTCCTAAATATATATTTAAGTATGAAGCATTAGGCACGGATGCTTATATTTTGTAGTGTAATTATTAGGGGCGGAGTAGCACTGGTGGAGTCGATGAAAAATAAAAAAGATATTAATGGGGTTTCTGAATTGGTCTCAGGGTTTGGATCTGCTTTGTTGACAAGGGCCAAGAGTGAGGTTGGTTTGGTACCGGTTATTTTAGTTATTGGTATTGTTGTTTTATTCAAATAACTATCTATAAATTAACTAATTTCTAGATAAAAACCAACGATGTCTGAATCGTTGGTTTTGTTTTTTTATCTTAGTTATCTTAGTTATCTTAGGTGCTGTCATTACTATATTATAAATTAATAGTTCTTCTTGAATTGCCTCCATTCTTCTGTTTTTTAACTTTTATTAAAAATGACTTTTATATGTGTCTGCAACATGTTGTTAATTTATGACATAGTTTGAGATATAAAGGAAAAATAAATTTGTTGCTGCAATGCAAAATACTGATTTTCTTATGTTTTTATTAGCTATTGATGCGTAAAGAAAAAATAAGATTGTTGTATGCGGTATGAATTGATTTGTTGGGTGGTGGTTGATAAAAGGTGAATTAGTTCACGCAATAATTGCGAAATGGTTCACAGTTTGTGGTAGCATATGAAATCAGGTTTTAAATGTAAATTGCAACGTTAAGTTGCCCTTATATGGGAATATTAGAATGAAAAAAATAAGTTTGTTAACGCTAGGTGTATTAACATTAACTTTCTCGTTGGCTTCGAGTGCAGCGAGTTTGTCGACCGAAGGGAGTGGTGAACTCTCTCAGGTTTCTTCGGTAGAATCATGCTATACCGAATCAGCATATGACACAGTAACAGGTCACTATACAGCAGGTAGATTTGACGTTAATACCTTTACCTCAATGGGGGCTGAGTATGGTTACAACACCAATCTGATTCTGTATTTTGTAAATAATTCTTGGGTTGTTAATGTAGATTGTTTAGGTGATGACGGCGGTTCAGATGATATTGATGGTGGCGGCCAAGGTAATGGTCAAGTCAATGGAACATGGACCCAATCAAGTATTGTAGGTTTTTCTGAAGTACATACATATGTACCACCAACTGCATCTCCTGTAGGTACCGGTCGTTCATTAATGATTGTGTTACACGGTTGTACTCAACCTGCGACCAACTTTAAAACAGCTAATCTTGATCTTGTAGGTGATGAGTATGGAATGGTAATTGCCGTACCTTTAGCTGAATATATGACTGGATACAACTGCTGGGGTTACTGGGAAGGTCCAATTTCTAGAACCAATAAAGATTATAAAAACGTAATTGATCTAGCGAAAAACCTAAGAGATGATGCTGCGTATGGCATCGACCCAGACCAAGTATATGTAGCAGGTTTATCTGCTGGTGGTGCTTTCGCAATGTCTGTAGGTTGTCTTGCTCCTGACGTATTTGCGGGGATGGGTTTAGGCGCAGCTCCAAGTGCAGGAACCTCATCAAACGGAGCGTTTACTTTAGAATCTAACTCAACAGACACAGCTTCAAGATGTATGCGTTATGCTGGTTCAAATAGTGAGTATTTTAATACACAGATTACGAATACAGCATTTGGTAATGGTGATCACACAGTTCCACAGGGTTACGGAAATCAAAACGCTGAAGCGATGGCTAAGGTTTATGGTGTTATAAAAACTTCAATAACTAACTCAGTTACAGATTACACTGGTAAGACTGCATCAGAGAGCAGATGGGCAAAGGGCAGAGTCTCAATGCTTGAGTTTGACGGTCTAGGTCATGCATGGCCAGGGGGAACAGGTGCTTCTGGTAGTTATATCGATAGTAGTACTATTAACTACGGCATGTATCTAGCTAAGTACTTTGCTAATAATAACCGACGTATTGATATTATTGAATGTATAGATGCTAACGATAATGGAATCTGTGACGATAAAGAGCCAGTTGATACTGACGGTGATGGTGTTATCGATTCAATAGATAACTGTCCTGTAGATTCAAACCCAGACCAAATAGATGTTGATGGTGATGGCGTAGGTGATGTTTGCGATGCGCTGATAGATAGCGATGGCGATGGTGTTGAGGATTCTTTAGATAACTGTATAAACACTTCAAATCAAGATCAAACAGACGTTGATGGTGATGGCATTGGTGATGCTTGTGATGCTTTTATAGATAGAGATGGTGATGGTGTTGAGGATTCTGCAGATAATTGTGTAAACACTTCAAACCCAGATCAAACAGATGTTGATGGTGATGGCATTGGTGATGCTTGTGATGCGTTGATAGATAGCGATGGCGATGGTGTTGAGGATTCTTTAGATAACTGTATAAACACATCAAATCCAGATCAAAAAGATGTTGATGGTGATGGCATTGGCGATGCTTGTGACTCGTTGGTGGATACTGATGGTGATGGCATTGCAGATTCACAAGATAACTGTCCTGTAGATGCTAATCCAGACCAAGTAGATGTTGATGGTGATGGCATTGGTGATGTTTGTGATTCATTTATTGATCCTGACAGTGATGGCGATGGCATTGGTGATTCGATTGATAACTGTGTAAACACTTCAAACCCAGATCAAATAGATGTTGATGGTGATGGTATTGGCGATGCTTGTGACTCGTTGGTAGATACGGATGGTGATGGAATTGCAGATTCACAAGATAACTGTCCTGTAGATGCAAATCCAGACCAAGTAGATGTTGATGGTGATGGCATTGGTGATGCTTGTGATGCGTTGATAGATAGTGATGGTGATGGTGTTGCAGATGAAGATGATGCATTCCCTTATGATCCAAAAGAAACCAAAGACACAGATGGTGATGGTGTTGGTGATAACGCAGATGCATACCCAGATGACCCAAATAGATGGGAAGAAGAAAAGGGTGGTGAGTGTCAGTCGGTAACTGGTAAAGCTAGTGAGTTTGTTGCTACAGGCCTAGTTGAGAAGAGAGGCTATTTTTACTACACAACGGGTGATGGCAAACTAGTATGGTCTTGGGTTGAGAAAACTCTATATATTGGTACAGATGGTAAGGGCTATACAACAGACCCAGATAACTGCTAGTAATGGTTTAAGTCGTGGTGGTATAAGTAAAAAATTACCACCATGATTTAGAGAAGAGCAAGTTATTAAATAACGTGAAGTGATATTAAAAAAGGCAGCCAGAGATGGCTGCCTTTTTTATGCAAAAACAATAAATCAAAATTAGAGTAGTTTACTGGTTATAAACAGCTTCCACCTCTTCAGCCGATAAAGCCTTGTTGTAGATTTTAACCTCATCCATAACACCGATATAACCTTCGCCAAGGTTGGTGTCGAAGTCACTAAAGAAATTAAGATCTCCGGTCAATGCGCTACTGTTGTCTAGTTGTCCATTAACATACAGTCTTCGCTCTTCATTTCCGTAAGTAAGTACGCAGTGATACCAGCTTCCAGCTTGTGGAAACATTGTTGAAGACATGTAGTTAGTGCGGCTTGTTCTAACTGTGGTACTGATTCTATTTGCATTTGAGTATATGCGATATGGATAGACGTATGGTCCACGGCGAATCAGGTGACCGGTAAATGAATCATCAAATTTAAACCATAGAGATAGAGAAAACTCATTAGTGCCTGGGATTTCAAATTCTGAAATTCCAAGATTAACAATATCATCTCCATCAAATTGTAACGCACCACCTGACTTTCCTGCGGTGATTCTCGTTGCTCCAACTATCTGCCCATTATTGCCATACGGTGTTCCATCATTAGCAGTATCACCACTGGTTTCATCAAAGCTCCAATAGCCTGTTAGGCTATCCTCGGTTGATAGTGGAACATAGATAAATTCAATTGCGGTTGATGCAGCAATAGGGTTGCCAGCTAGATCCTCAACTCCGAAGATTATTATGGAGTGAGTTACGTTTTCAGGAATTGTTTGTAGTTGTAGCATAACTGTTTTTTGGTCATCTTCAAGCTGAGCCGTTTCGATACTCAATATTGGTGAAATACTGTAGCTGCTTGGATCTTGTGCAGAATCTTGATCTACCTCTTCATTGAACTCGATTTTTAGAGTGGTTTCATTAAGTACTTTATGTGAAACAATCTCTGGCCCAGTGGTATCGATATCAAAGGTGTAATCAACACTGGTGATTTGACTCGGTTCCTTTCCGTCGCTGTATGCAATGGTTTTTAGTGTGGAATCTTGATCTAGTGAGAATATTCCTTGGTATAAGGTAGAGCTGTCATCAGGATCGGAGCCATCTAAGGTGTAATAGATTTCAGCTTCATCAGTTGCAGATGTGATGATGATATCTATCGCAGTTGCATAGGTTCCCCCTGTAGGTGTGACTTCAGGAGTTTGAGTGTATTGCGGCATATCACCTGAATACAGACCGTTAACTTGCTCTGGGGTAAGCGCTTTGTTGTAGATCTGCATCTCATCAATAATTCCACTAAACCCTTGACCAACTTTTATCTCTTGTGCATTATCGCGGAAGAATAGAGTTCCTGTTACTGCGCTTTGATGGTCGATCTCACCGTTTACGTACATGGTGCGCTCACCATCTTTATAGGAGAGGGCGACGTGGTTCCATGTGCTTGCTGTTAGTGGGATTAGCCCTCTGACATAGTTGGTTCTATCAGTACGGATTACACTGCGCATATAGCTGCCAGATGTGGTCATTCTATAAGGATATACGTATGGGCCGCGGATGATTATATTTCCTGTTAGCGCTCCTTCGTAGTTTATCCATGCAGTGATGGTGAACTCATTGGTTTCTTCAATGTTGTGGGTTGATGTGCCAAGGCTAAGGTAATCAGTGCCGCCATTAAAGCTGAATGCTTTGCCAGATTTGCCGTTATCAACTTGAGTTGCTCCATTAACTACTATTCCGCTTGTGGTTTCAAAGTCCCAGTGTTGCTGTAATCCACCTGGTATTTCGGTCACGGTATGGGTGAATTGTGCTTGTGTGTCTGGAGCAATTGCGTTGTCGCTTTCATCGCGGACATTGTTTATTGTTATGGCGTAAACAGTATCTGGTGTTAGTTCTGTTGTAGATAAAATAACTGTGTCATTGGTTGGGTTTTCTACCAGAACGGATTCTATGGTTATTCCATTTCCAATTGTATAGTTCTCTATATTGGTGATATCAGAAAAATTCATTGCTTCATTGAAAATAATTTCAACTTGGGTTGCTGACAGTGCCTTAGTAGAGGCTACTTCAGGAGCAGTTGTATCGACAATAATTGTATAATTGCCGCTGAAAATACTACTTGGTTCAATTCCATCTTTGAATGCTCGTGCTTGAACTTCTGTAGACGAGGTTAATGTAATCGGGCCAGTATATGGAGTAGATGCCTCTGTTGGCTCACTTCCGTCTATTGTATAGAATATCTCTGCATCTTCAGTTGCATCAGAAATAGTTATGGTGACGTTATCGTTATAGCTGCCAGGAGCAGGGGTAACTGAAGGGGTGCTAACTTTATCAGCAGCTACACCATCCCAACCTGCGATTCTTGCCAGCATCCACCACATCGCTTTTCCAAGCCGTAGTGATGCTTCTTGGCTAATATGAGCGCTTCCTTGGCCACCATCCCACTCAACTCTATATGAAGTTAGCATCCGCTCGTAAGTGTGGGAATCGCCAAAAGCAGTATCATTCCAAGTTGTTGTGTTTTGATTTCCTTCGCTGTCATGTGCAAGGATGTCAGCATAATCAAATAAGACTCTGTTTGCATCAGCTGCTACATGATCTCTGATATGCTGGTTCTTTAGATATACGGCATATCCTCTTTCACCGTTATAATCAGCAGGCCCTGTAGTAAATACTGCTGTAGTGTTTGGATTGTCTGCATTGTATTTGTCAAAGGCTCTAAGATAGTCGTCCATGCTAGCCATTGCCCCAAGTTCCGTTGTATCTGTGTCATCTAGTCCCCAGACTCCTTGGTTGCCAAGACTGCCAACGTAATGACGCCCACCCCAATGGACATGATGTTCGGTATCAAGAATGGTTCCAGTTGGAGTTGTGCCTCCCATATCCCAGCACCAACCCCAAAGAAAAACATCAATATTGTTACTTAAAGACCCAGCAGAGTAGGTGAAGTTATTATTTATCCCCGCAACTGCTGTATCACTTGTCCATATGTGTGCTTCACCAGCGCTTGCTAGCCATGTCATGCCCCAACCAGCGTCAAACCATATAGGGCGGTGAACTCTTAAGTGGTCACTGGTATAAGCTTCTGGAGCACCAGAATATTTAGTGGTTGCAGCAAATGTTGGATCTTGGATTGCTAACTGTTCAGCTCCATAAAGATATCCGCGACCATGTGATTCACCTGGGATATTTACCAGCATCTTTTTCACTTCTTCGATGTAGTAGTCTGGTATTTGGTCATATTGGTCAACTACGTTGTGGTCGGCAACTATTCCTGCATAGGATGGAATGCTTGAAAGTCCGAGCAAGCAAATAGCTAGGGATTTTATCCGTTTCATGTTGGGTCCTTTTATTGTTCTGGCTTAATGACAACTGGTGCTAAGTTTTTTTAGCGGTTTAATAAGCTAAGAAATTATTAGTTGCGCTAATGCTGTTGTTTTGGTTTTACTGGAGCAGCTGGGCAACTTGATATTTTCTTGAAAAATAACATGGGGGAATGGGGGTAACAATTAGACCTTGGTTTATTATACTAAAGTCTAGTCGCGGTGGAGGAGTTGATTTTAAAGAGGTTAAATAGCGTGATTATTCTTTTTGAGTGTTTAAGAAAGGTGTTTTCAAAATAAAAAATCCCAGTGCCTTGCGACACTGGGATTTTAGAATGATTGAGTTGGCTTTAGCCTTTATATTTTTGGAAGGCTAGGGTTGCGTTAGTGCCACCGAAACCAAAGCTGTTAGAGATAACAGTATTAACCTCAACATCTTTTTCAGTTTCTCTGACGATCGGCATCCCTTCAACTTCTGGATCTAACTCTTCAATATTTGCTGAAGCGGTGATGAAATTGTTTTCCATCATAATCAGTGAATAGATTGCTTCATGTACACTAGCTGCACCAAGTGAGTGGCCAGATAGAGGCTTTGTTGAGCTGATCTTTGGAATGTTATCACCGAAAACTTCTCTGATCGCTTTGATCTCAGGAATGTCACCTGCAGGTGTGCTGGTGCCATGTGTGTTGATGTAATCAATAGGCCCATCGATATTTTCGATAGCTTGCTTCATGCAGCGTGCTGCGCCTTCTCCAGAAGGAGCAACCATATCGAAACCATCAGATGTTGAACCGAAGCCAACGATCTCAGCATAGATTTTCGCGCCACGTGCAAGTGCGTGCTCAAGCTCTTCAACTACAACCACACCACCACCACCTGCAGCAGCAAAACCATCGCGGTTTGCATCATAGGTTCTTGATGCGGTTTCTGGAGTGTCATTATAGTTAGATGTTAGTGCACCCATTGCGTCGAAAATTACTGAAAGTATCCAGTTTTCCTCTTCGCCGCCACCAGCAAAAACGATGTCTTGTTTGCCCATCTGAATCTGCTCATAAGCTGAACCGATACAGTGAGCACTGGTTGCGCATGCAGAACTGATAGAGATATTTACACCTTTAATTTTAAAAGGTGTTGCCAGTGCTGCAGATGTAGAACTACACATCACTTTTGGAACCATGAAGGCGGATACTTTACGCGCACCACGCTTTTCTACAGTATTTGTGTATGCAACAACATTTTCAGGGGACGCACCGCCAGTTCCGATAATCAAGCCTGTTCTTGGGTTTGATACATCATCATCAGTAAGACCAGCATCTTTTATAGCTTGGTCCATAGAAATATATGCGTAGGCAGATGCATCTGTCATGAAACGTCTTACTTTTCTGTCGATCAAATCTTCAATTTTGATATCAACAGAACCAGAAACATTACTCTTAAGCCCTTTTTCTTTATAAGATTCATTGAACTTAATGCCACATTTGCCAGTAAGTAATGACTCTTTCACCGCTTCTTTATCATTGCCAAGGCATGAAACGATGCCCATGCCTGTAATAACTGCTCTTTTCATTAAAAACTCTCTGTTGAGGTGAATAATCCAACCTTAAGGTCTTTAGTGGTATATATCTCTTTTCCGTCTACGAACATTGTACCGTTTGCAATGCCCATTGTTAAGCTACGAGCAATGACGCGTCTGATATCTAGTTTGTAGGTGATCTTTTTATTTGTTGGAAGAACCTGTCCAGTAAATTTAACTTCGCCTGCGCCAAGGGCACGACCTTTACCAGGATTTCCAAGCCAGCCAAGATAGAAGCCAACAAGCTGCCAAAGGGCATCAAGGCCTAGGCAACCAGGCATTACTGGGTCGCCAGGGAAGTGGCATTCGAAGAACCAAAGGTCTGGAGTTATATCTAATTCAGCAATGATTTCACCTTTACCGAAAGCTCCGCCTTCATCAGAAATTTTTACGATTCTGTCCATCATCAGCATATTTGGAACAGGAAGCTGTGCATTGCCAGGGCCAAATAGTTCGCCATTTCCGCATTTTAGAAGTTCTTCTCTGTTGTAACTTGATTGCCTTACAACTTCTTCGCTTATCTTATCTGTCATTATCTATCCATATATGTGTTGGCATTTTTGTTAGTGCCAAAGAATACTAAACCTGTAATAATTACGACTTCATTGTTTCAAAATTTTGGTCGCAGCAGATTAATTTATTATATCTGTATCGAATTTGACATAGATATTTTCACTGTTTCAATAACCAAGTTTCAAAACAGGCGTATTATGACACTTCATAGCACAAGATTTCCAGATAAAATATTAAAAAAAGTCCCATCTTTGATGATGTTTCCTGTAAATTTTCTCCCTTTACCGCTGCAGGGGTTCTGCCTTGAAAGGGTTTTGAGGGGGATCTTTCAAGAGCAAATTGAAGATGGAGACGTTGAATTTTTGCTAAATAATGTTTTGTTAATACATATGCAGGACATAGGGCTAAAATGGTTCATTACTTTCGAAGATGATGGTTTTAAGCTTGTTAATTGGGTTGAAGACCCTGCAGTAATAATTCAAGGGCAGGTAAATGAGTTTATCTTATTAGCTAGTAGGAGAGTTGATCCAGACACTCTGTTTTTTCAACGTAGGTTAGAGATAACCGGAGATACTGAGCTAGGTTTGCAGGTAAAAAACCTCCTTGATTCTGTAGATGAAGACAAAATCCCTATGCCTATGGATGTTTTTCTTCAATGTGCGGCCGATTATGTGGAAAAACTCTGTTAATTCAGGACTGTTTTCTCAATATCTGTGTTGTAATTCGCTGAAAAATGAGTCACCTACTGCTTGTAGGCTCAACATCTTTTTAGCAAACTGCGCCTTGATCTTGAAAAAACATTCTATGAATTAATGATTGTTTAAATTTCTTTGCTTGTTGCTCATCGGTTAATAGCTATTCAATTCCCGCTTTATCAAACGCAAATCCATCGCAAAAACGTTCTCGCGGGTCTAAATCAATGTTTACAGAAGCAATAGAGGCTTCGAGCATTGCATGCGTTTGTTCAATTACGCTCTTCATATCTGCATTTGCGGGTGAGATGCGTAATGAGTTTATTCCAGCGGCTTCAGCTGCTTTCCAGCCATTTAGTGCATTGTGGATAGCTGCAGACATGGTTTGTGTACCGTTGATGCGTAGGAAGTCTTTGTCATCAGTTGTATCTACGCAATATCCATAAGGTGTTTTGGAACAAATATTTTTACAGTTCTCTTTATCTAAACCTTCTTGGCGTGCGCTGTAGCAGCGAGCAGAGATAGCCAATGGCAGATAACCAAATGCGAAATATTCCAGCTCAATTTTTGAGTTTTTAGCGGCACTTTTGATGTTTGCAATTGCTTCGATTGAAAGTTCAACTGGTGGGGTCCAGCGTACCACCCCTTTTTGTTCTAGGATTTTTAATGTGTGGTGGTTATAGATATTTACCCCTGGGCCACAGGCAAACTCTTTCTCTAAACGGCTAAGGATGTTAACTGAGCTAATATCGTTAGCCTCCAGTATGAATGGGGTTTCAGTGCATGTTTTTGCAAGCTGGCTAAGCTCTTGGTTTGTTTCGATCATGCCTAAGGTAGAAAAAATCACCTGTTTTTCTTCAGCTTGGAGCTTATCCGCAATTTCCAGCCATTTTTTTATAGGTATAGTAGCTTCACGTTTGCTGCAGACTGTATCACCGATATATATAGTATCTAGAGGTAAGTTCGCCATCTCTGTATAGAAATCAGTAATGGCTTTTTCGCTCCAGTTAAAAGGGATCTGACTTAATGATATCTGCATTAACGCCACTCCTTTTTGTATGGGCCGGTGGTGGAGTCAACGCCTTCAGTGATGCTTTTTAGCTCAGATATTGCTGACTCTGGGGCGCAATAGTTTGAGTTAGCGGCTGTATCGATAGCCATGCGCCATGCCTTGGTGACTTTGGCAACATAGGCTGGACTGCGTTGTCTGCCTTCAATCTTCAGTGCTGCTGCACCTGTGGCAATAAGTTGGTCAAGAATATCAATGGTATTTAAGCTAACTGGTGTTTCAAAGGCGTATGTGGTTTCGCCATTTACGTTATAGCGCCCTTTACATGGTGTAGGGTAGGCGGCATTTTCATCTTTTTTATAACTGTCTAGTAGAATGTTATTGAGACGGCACTCGAGCTTGTTATCTTTCTCTTCCCAGTTAACGTGGCTTGCAGGTGAGCAGGCGCCATATGTATTGGGTGACTCACCGGTGGCGTAGGAGGAGAGCATGCAACGCCCCTCAGCCATAACGCATAAGCTGCCAAAGCCAAATATCTCTATATCTATCGATACTTCAGAGCAGATTTTGGTGATTTGCTCAAGCGTTAGTACGCGAGGTACTACTGCTCGCTTGATGCCAAAGTTATCGATATAGAAATTGAGTGATTCAATATTTGATGCGGATGCCTGGACTGAAAGATGTCTAGTTAACTGCGGGTGTTTATTAGCTGCATAATCAAGAACGCCAATGTCAGCTACTATAATGGCATCCACCCCTGAGTCTGCAGCTAGATCAACTGCATCTGCCCATTTTTGCCACTTTTCCGGTTGCGGGAATGTGTTTATCGCAACTAGTACTTTTGCATCTTTTGTATGGGCATAATCAACTGCCTTACTAATGTTTTTTGCAGAAAAGTTTAGCCCAGGAAAATGGCGGGCATTGGTTTCATCTTTAAACCCTAAGTAAACAGCATCTGCACCATTATCAACCGCGGCTTTTAGGGCGGGGAAGTTTCCTGCAGGGCAAACCAACTCCATTATTTATAGACCTTGTCCGAGACAAATGGGGTGTCTGTGGCGCTGCCTTGGCCACCGAACTGGTGTAGGTTGGCTGCAATTTCATTGAGCACAAGCCATTTTTTATTACACCAATCTGGAGCTAGCAGTACATCCAGCTGTGCTGTGCCAGTAACCCTATGAAAAACTACATCACCTGGAGTGTGCCTTATGATCTCCGCAGCGATCTCAGTATATTCAGAGAGTTTAAGTGGGGTGTAGTTGCCTTTTTTCCACTCATCGGCCAAGTGTGTATTGCGTACGATATGTAGCGGATGTAATTTAAGTCCGTTGGTGCCAACATCTATAACTTTTTTAAGGGTGGTAAGGCTATCTGCAGGATCTTCTCCTGGTAGCCCGATAATCAGGTGGGTGCAAATATCCAGTCCAAATTTTTGTGCTCTGATGATAGCGTCTTCATATTCAGCAAATGTATGGCCACGATTTACCTTTTTTAAAGTGCTGTCTAGAGCTGTTTGTAAGCCTAATTCCAAACATACTTCGTGCCCTTTATCTTTATACTTTGCCAATAGTTCTAAAGTTGCATCGGGTACGCAATCGGGTCTAGTGCCAATTGAAAGACCTATTACATCGCGTTCATCCAGCACCTCTTTGTACATTTTATCTAGGTGTTCAACGTGAGCATATGTGTTGGTGTATGCTTGGAAATAGGCGATATATTTTCTTGCCCCGGTTCTTTTGCGTACCACAGTCCTACCGCTTTCTAGTTGACTGCTTATAGATGGTGGCTCGTTGGTGTTGGGGTTAAATGACTCATTATTGCAGAACGTGCAACCGCCAACGCCTTTGAAACCATCTCTGTTAGGACAGGTGAATTGGGCGTTTATGGTGAGTTTGTGAACCTTGCAACCATGCTTTTTTTGCATTGCATGGCCAAAGGTATTAACTAGGTTTGGAAGCTGCATAGATCAATTAGTCGATAATATAATTGAGGCCATTATAAGGTAAAAGCTTCTGTGGATAAACCGAACTTGTTATTCGGTCTGATTATAGATGGCTTTAGTGATGCTCTAGCCATGGTTTTAACGGTTGAAAAGCAAGAAAGATAAGCTGTTATTTTTTTTAAAATAAATAAGGGGGTTAGGAAAATTATTGCAGCTAAAATTAGGGGTTAATTCATTTGGTTGACAATTACTGGGAAAGGCATATATGCTGGGATCTTCCGATTGCTGTGTTTGTTCTTTTTTGTATATAAAAAACTATATGTATCAGAGACAAATTGGATGTGTTGGAAGTTTGGTGCGGTAACGAATAGGGCGTCAGGAGGCTTGTCGTTATTGTGGCTAATTAGGTTACCCTTTGTGGTAGGTGTCTAGTACTAAAGTCTTAAAGGAGTAGGGTATGGGTGGTCATGGACCAGCTGTCAAGCTTGGCAAGGATAATGCTTCCGATTATAAGGGAGCTCTCGGTATCAAATTATTTATCGTTTACACAATAGTATATGCAATCTTCGTTGCTATTAACGTTTATGATGCAACAATCATGGATAAGCTGGTTGGTGGACAAAACGTTGCTGTTGTTTATGGCTTTGGTCTTATCGTTCTAGCGTTGATCATGGCTCTTATCTATAACGCACTCTGCAATAAAGCAGAGAAACGACTGAACGGTTAAGGGGATTATATTATGAATTATGACGTCTCCATATTAGCTATTGTTCTATTTCTAGCTTTTGTATGTTTTGTAGTAGGTATCTCTTTCTACTTAGGTAGCAGAACGAAGTCTGCTGATGGGTATTATGCTGCTGGTGGTTCAATTCACTGGGCGGTAAATGGTGTTGCCTTTGCTGGTGACTACCTGTCTGCTGCTTCATTTCTAGGTATTTGCGGAATGATCGCAACCAAAGGGTATGATGGTTTCCTATACTCCATCGGTTACCTTGCAGGTTGGATGGTTGCTTTATTCTTAGTTGCTGAGCCAATGAAACGCCTTGGTAAATACACATTTACTGATGCACTTGATTGCAAATTTAATTCTAAAGCAATTCAGCTTACTGCTGCGATATCTACACTTATCGTATCTATCTTCTATCTGATTCCGCAGATGGTTGGTGCTGGTGTATTGGTTGAGCCTCTGCTGGGTTTTCCTCACTGGGTTGGTGTTGTGTTCGTTGGTATCATCGTAACAGTTATTGTTGCGACTGCTGGTATGGCTTCTACAACATACGTACAGTTCCTTAAAGGTGGCTTGCTGCTTATCTTCTCACTTGTACTTGTTATAGCTATCTTGACTCGTGGCCTTCAGATTGATCCAGATGCTGGTGGCGATACTCCATATCATAACTTTGTAACTCTTGATGCTACTGTTGAAGGTGGTGCGGTTACAGTTGCTGATGCAAGCTACACCGTTGTTTCTCAGCCAGGTGATGCTTTCATTAAAGAAGGTTATGTAATGCTTGCTAAAGATGGAATTAACTCTATCTGGCAGATCAAAGGTAACCAGCTGAAAGAAACTCTAAGCAAAATCGACATGGCTGATGGCACTGTTCTTTATAATGGTGCGGAAAAAGCTGCTAACAGATTTTTCAAAGTTGGTAGTGCTTCTAAGCTTGTTGTTGATGGCAAAGAGGTTACTCAGACTGGAGCTGTTGGTCCATTTGAATTCTTAAAAAATGTTCGTCAGAGTGAGATCATACTCTGGGGTAAGAAGAGAATTCTAGATGGTGGCAATACATACGATATCTACTATCAAAAACCAACTCCAGGTTCCAAGATTCTTCGTCCAGGTATGAAATTCAAGGTTGAAGGTACATTTGTAGACAAGCTGAACTTCGTTTCTCTTATGCTTGCTCTATTCTGCGGTACTGCTGCTCTTCCACACATCCTTATCCGTTACTACACTGTACCTAGCCAGGCTGATGCTAGAAAATCAACTATCGTTGCGATTGGCGCGATCGGATTTTTCTATATCTTGACCCTGTTTATGGGTATTGGTGCGATGACAAATGGTGTGATTAATGTTCTTGAAGGTAATATGTCAGCCCCGTTGGTTGCGCTGTCATTTGGTGTGGTATTGTTCTCCATTATCTCTTCAATTGCATTCTCAACGGTGCTTGGTACTGTTTCCGGTCTAATCGTTGCAGCATCTGGTGCTGTTGCGCATGACTTGCTTACCAACTTCATGGGCATCGAGTTTGACGATGCTGGAAAAGTGCGTGCTGGTAAGATGGCTGCCATCGTAGTTGGTGGTATTGCTATTGTTCTTGGTATTGCCTTTAAGGGTATGAACGTATCGTTCCTAGTGGGTTGGGCGTTCGCGGTAGCAGCTTCTGCTAACCTACCTGCGATCCTTATGATCCTATTCTGGAAACGCACCACTTCTCAAGGCATAGCTGCTTCAATCATCGTTGGTATCGTATCTTCACTAGGTATCATCTTATTGTCACCATCAATGTATGATAAGTATGGTCTACTAGCAAGCGATGCACCATGGGCTCTTAACAACCCTGGTATCGTTTCCATCCCTCTAGCTTTTATAGCATTGATTGTTGTTTCTCTAATGACAAATGGTGTTGGTAAAACTGACGCAGAGATGGAAGCTGAAGAAGCTTAATTTAAGGTTAGTTAAATCTTAAATGATGAATTAGGCCACCTTCGGGTGGCCTAATCTTATGTAAATAAAGAGGGAATTATGAATCGTTATCGCATTACAGTTTTGGTTGTCTGTTGTATTTTAATCGCCCTTGGTGGTGCAGATATTAATTCTATTTTACGAAATTATGAACCAGAAGTTGTTGCCTGGGATCTTAAATCAGGTGCTCTTGAACCAAGCAAAGAGTGGTTGACTCTTAATGGTGGTGTATTAATGCTTGAAGAGGCCATTTCTACCTCCGGTGAGCTTGAAATCGACGCATTGCTTGTACCATATGTGCGTGACATCGATGAGAAAAAGTTTTTTGTATTAATAGAGACTAGAGATCCTAAGTTGGTTGAAGCATTTACAATTTATCATCTTGCGCTTGAATCTGAACCTGAAAAAGCTAAGTTTCTTCAAGAGAATCTGGATACATTTAGAATGCAAAGACCTGTGTCAGGGATGGTGGTTCAAGGTCTAATAGCAAATAGAAATCGTGATACTTTATTTGAATTTGCTTCTGAAACGGGAATGGATGTTCCAGAAGAAGTTGTCTTTATCCATGAGGGTAATGAACCTCCACCAATATATAGAGGGCTGTTCTTTTTGCTGATGGCTATAGCTGGAATTATAAAAGTTATTGTTGTAGGGCGTAATAATAAATCTATAGGCGATATATCTGCATAGAAGCCCTGCATTTATGCGAAGTCTATCTAAATTTAAGAATAATAAAAAACTCTCTAGATCTCCTCTAGGGAGTTTTTTATTGGGAATCATATTATGCTTTTTAAGATTAGTTTGCCTTAAATATGCATGTGAATGGAAGTAGTAAGGGTTATCCCTATGTTTATAGTGTTCAAAATTAAGCGTGATAAACAAAATTGCCCCATTTTCTTCCCTATTTGATAAATAAGGGGGCAAGCCTATCTTGCCAAGGTTCAGAATTAAACATCATGAGACATGCATGCCCCATTTTCTTCTAGGTTGACAATTAGGGGGTAATGCATATAATGCTGCCATCTTCGGACTACTGTATTCGTTACTTTTGTTATACAAATAGTTATGCATATCAGTGACAAATTGGTAGTACGAAAAAGTTGGTCTAGTACAGAATAAGGCGTCAGGAGGCTTATTCGAATTACTATTGGGCTATTTGGATTACCCTTTTGGGGTAATTGCTACCTTTCATAACACTTGAAAGACCATTTAGAAGGGGGTTTAACCTCCCTTTCAATGACCCATGGAGTTAACAATGGCAAAAGAGGAAAAACAGTTTTATTCAGATTTGCGCAAGAAAGCCAGTGAGTTTGACACGCGTGAAGAGTATCTGAATCATGAATTAAAAATAATGAGCTTTAGAAGATGGGGCGTTCACCTACCTTTTAGAGACTACAGCATTGAACTGGAAGATTTGATTCCAGCTATTGCTGCAACAATTGGTAAGGTTGTAATGGTAGCAGCTTGTGTATCTGCATTTGCATATGCTCCAGGGTTTGACCTTTATAATCTTCCAGAAGCTGACAAGCTTGCATTTATTGCAGAGAACGTGCGTTATGAGCTTATAATTGCAGGTCTTCTATTTGTAATACTTTTCTCAGCGATTGTTAATCCTAATGCTAACCTTGCGGGTACGCATGGTCCTATGATCCCATTGATTTCAGTAATTGCAGCTGCTGGTGGTCACCCACTAGCTCTGGGTATTATGGTGGGTGTCTTTGGGTTGATTCTCGGTCTTACTAAAGGTGGATCGAAACTGATGACCCTCACCGGTGTCGGGGTGCGGGGTGGTCTCCTCTTATATCTCGGTGCCACTGGCTTGTTTAAGTTCATTGGTAAACTTGATGCATGGGCAACTGGTTTGTCAGATGACGGCTCTACAAGATTTATCTTCCTTGCAGTTATCGGCGCTACCCTTGTTGTTTATACATACCTTGCAAAGGTTAATAAGCGCTGGTTGGCAATTCCTCTTTGCTCAGGGTTAGCAGGTGTTGTGGCACTTATGTGCGGCGCTGACGATTTTGCGTTTAAATCAGGACCTGGACTTCCAGAGTTCAGCCCATTCTACTGGTGGGGTGAAAACACAGGTTGGCACATGGGTTGGCCTGGAATTGAGCACTTCTTAGCGGTAATGCCATTTGCGCTACTTGCTGTAGCTATGTGGTCTCCAGATTATCTTGGTCACCGTGTATTCCAAGAGATGAACTATCCTAAAGAAGCTAAAGGCGTTCTAATGGATGTTGATGATACAATGATCGGTGCTTCTATCCGTCAAGGTATTGGTTCATTCCTAGGTGGTGGTAACCTTGCTTCTTCTTGGGGTACATACATGATCCCAGCTGCTATCGCTAAGCGTCCAATTCCTGGTGGAGCTATGCTAACAGGTATTCTATGTATTGTAACTGCTCTACTTGGTTACCCAATGGATGTTGCAATGTGGTCTCCTGTTCTAATTATCGCTCTAGTTGTAGGTGTATTCCTTCCGCTTCTAGAAGCTGGTATGCAGATGGTTAACAAGCAGCAAGATTCTCTAAGTGCTGGTACTTGTATCTTCGCTTGTGCAATCGTTAACCCAGTATTTGGTTGGGCTATAACAATGCTTCTTGATAACTTAGGTTTGATTGGAGACACTGAGCGTGCTAAAGAACTATCATTAGGTGATAAGCTGATTATTCCTGGAATAACATTTGTTATCTGTGTAGGTTCTATGGCTGCTGTAGGTCTAATCCCAGGTATTCCTGCTCTAGTTGGTTAATCAATTAGTGTAAGGTACTTCGGTACTAAGCAAAAAAGGGCTCCTCTTCTGGAGCCCTTTTTTATTATGGTCTATTTTCCCAACATCTTTTTTACAAATTGCACCTCGGTCTTGGAAAAATAATCTCAGAACAGACGTTACTGCTAATACGTTATAAGTAGTGATACCTGATTTAGTCTGGGGATCAATGAGATGAATCAATCTATTGCAGATCCCTGTTGATTTGATCGGTATTAGGTTTTTTTTAATAAGGTTGCAGAACTTTGGAATTGAATTTTTAAGCCGCCTGAGCGCAGTCAAAGGGTAATGAAAATGCAAATTAAAAAGTGGTTTCGACTTTAGTTTATCTTGATTCTTTCGACTACGCTCAAGATAAGCCAAGGCCAAAAGGCTTAACCAACTTTTTTATTTTATGGTTCTTATGGGTCATTAGCGGACGAAGGCTGGTATCCAGTTTACTCTTTAACTTGCTTTCTCAACTCCGGTGTTAACAACAATGGATCAACCATATTCCCATTCAGAGAAACTCCCCAGTGGAGGTGAGGACCAGTTACCCTTCCTGTACTGCCAACATAACCAATTAGATCACCTTGTTTGACAATAGAGTCTTTGGATGCAGTTATTTTGTCCATATGACAGTACATAGAAACAAGGCTATTGCCATGGTCTATAAATACAACATTGCCATTGAAAAAGAAGTTGCCAGTTTCGGTTATTTTGCCTGCAAGTGGTGCGTATATTGGGGTGCCTTTAGGGGCTGCTATATCAAGACCACTATGAGGTTTACGAGGCTGGTTGTTGTAAAATCTTTTCAGTCCAAATGGACTGCTGATTACACCTTTAGTTGGTGATTTTAGAGTTAGTGATTCTATATCAAATGGGTCCCAGTTATCTAAAGCCTTTCTGCTTCGTGCTTTCTCTTTTTTATGCCTATCAAGATTAGCCTTGCTTAGGTTTACATGCTTATTGGATTTTAGCGTGATGTATTGAGATTCATACTCAGCTTGTTTTAGAGTGAAATTGATATTTTTAGTGGATTTAGAGGTGGTAACTTTAACTTTATGTATTCCGGGTTTTGCGGATAATCCAATTCCAATAACAGCTTTCCAGATACCATTTTTATTGAATGTTAAAACTCTTTTGTTTTTATAGGTAGCGATAGGTGTTGATTTTGATTTGCCAATATCTATGATCGCAATACCACCGGGAATTGGCTTTTGCTTGATGTCAAAAGCTAAACAGCTGGAGCTGATAAAAAATGAGTTTAGGATGAAAAAGAGTGAAATTAATAATCTGCAAATCAATGTTGTCACCAGAATAGATAAATGAATAGATGTAAATCAGTAATCTATAGAGAATATACTATTGAAAATGACTTAACTATATAATTAGAGCTAAGGTTTATATAAAGGTTTCACAAGGTTGAATATTATTGGTATTAGTGGCTAATATCGTTATGGCTCTCAATTTTACTATCACGTAATTCGATTAGAGATTTAAATTCATCATCTAATGTTGTTTCAAGTGAGCCTATTTGCTCATGTAATTTAAATGTTTCTGCAAGTATCCCTTTACTATTAGCTGCATAGTTTTCAATGATTTGCACTATGTTTTGTTCTTGATAATCTGAAAGGTCAAGAGCAATTAGAGAAGCATTAATATCAGATATCATAGAGCGAATTGCATTGATATTTTTTTCGGTTAGATCATTATGCTGTTCTTTAAAATCATTCAAAGTAGATGAGATCTTATCAAGCATTTGCTCTCTACTTTGGTCTAGTCTTGATTCAAGAATTAGTGATTTTATTCGCTCTTCTGCACCAGAAACAAGAGTGAAAATAGTATCGTTAAGTGTTCCATAGCGCGCCTCATCATCAATAGGCATATTTCTTACAAGTAGGGCAATATGAGGGAAATAAATAATGGTTTTTTCACCCATATTAAAAAAGCGTTTTTTCTTTGCTATTGCAGTTTCAAAGACATCAGTTTCAAGCGGTGAAGTTATACCTGTATCAGAAAAATAAATAGGGCTATCTTGAATCTCTATTCGAATAGAACATGACAGGCCAAGCTGCGTAGTTGTTTGAAAGATAGTGCTGCCAAGTTCTTCAAAGTTCTTGCAGCTATGACTTGATTCAAAGAAGCGCAGAATATTTCCTAGGTCACTGGAATATGTCATCGCCTGCATTGCGGCATTAAATGACTCTTGTAAATTATTCTCTAATGTCGCTTTTTCTGTTGCAGCATCCAGAACGTTTTTAATTTTTATGGTTAGTTCATCGTATTCAAATGGTTTGGTTATATAGTCAAAACCTCCAGCTTCATAACCTTGAAGCTTATGATCTTTAGTTACTTTGGCCGATATAAAAATTACAGGTATGTTTTGAAGATCTGAATTGAGCTTGATTTGTTTGCAGGTTTCATACCCATCCATTCCTGGCATGGAAACATCAAGTAGTATTAGGTCAGGAGCGACTACAGGCGCTATCTTTAAGCACTCTTCACCGCTGA
The DNA here is from genome assembly GCA_033852135.1 of Gammaproteobacteria bacterium. Lineage (GTDB taxonomy): Bacteria > Pseudomonadota > Gammaproteobacteria > QZLD01 > QZLD01 > QZLE01. The sequence continues at coordinate 53,276 of JAWSVB010000010.1, forward strand.
AAGCAAACTCAATTTTATATTCGCTTTCAAGAATCTCTTTGATTATCATCTGGTTAATAGATGAGTCGTCAACTGTTAAGATCGTAGGTTGTGTCATAATAAAAAACCCCTAATACAAGCAAAGATACTTTATCCATTACTACCAATATTATTGTAGTTGCTGAACAAAAAAACGCATTGTTAGAGATGTTTAAAATTTGAATATTGATAAATTGGTCAAGAATTTAAATTAGTAAAAAGCTATTTGGCGCATAGTGCTCTAGGTGGTGTTTAAAGTTAAAATACATCTCTTTGCATTAACCATTTGCTAATTTTTTTGGGGAGAGTTGCAAGATTCTTTTTGCTGATAAATGAGCTGACATGTCCACCGTGAGAGATTATCTCATGGTAATCGGTAGTTGATGTGGCACCTTTCAGGGCTTTTGATGCTTCTTGCGGAACAATTTTATCTTTGTCTGAAAATATATTTAGTATGGGGGTACTAACTTCTTTTAAATTAATATTATGCTCGCCAACCATAATTGAAGCAGATAACAGTTTGTTTTGTTGATAAAAATCGGTGCAAAATTGACTAAACGCAGTGCCTGGTTGGTCTGGGCAGTCAAAACTCCATTTTTCAATTCTTAAGAAAACATCACTTTTATCTTTATCATCAATATTCTTTGAAAAATTAGCATATTTCTTGGTAACAAAATCGAGAGGATTTGTGCTAATTAGATTAAGATTTAGCATAGCTCCAGGTATGAGGCCGTGTGATTTTGCAAGCTGATCAAATTTAATATGTTTAGCAAAATGAGATAGTCGATCATGTTGAGTGCTAAAATCAACAGGGGTGTTAAGGAAAATAAGGTTTGATATGCTATCTGGGTTAATAGAGGTATAGCATAAGTTAAGCACGCCACCTTGGCATATCCCCATCAGGTTAATTTTTTCTAAACATGTTTCTCTTTGGATGTGCTTTATACAGGTATGCATAAATCCATTTATATAGTCGTCAAGGGATAAAAATTTGTCTTTTTGCTGCGGATATCCCCAGTCAATTAGATAAACATCAAATCCTTCGTCAAGTAACTGCTTGATAAATGATCTATCTGGCTGCAGATCTAGAATATATGGCCGATTGACTAAAGCATAATTGATAAGAATTGGGGTTATTGCTTTTTTATTTGTGGTTGGATGGTAGTGGTAAAGCTTAAAAATATTACTGCATAGCACTTCATCTCGTGGTGATGGAGCGATATCAATATCATTTTTTTTAGACATGAGAGTAGATGCATCGCAAATTTTGCGATTAAATTCATTCAGCTCGGAAATTACGTCCTTTGCATTAAAAGAGTATCTATCCATGGTATAACCCAATCTTGTTAAAATTTAAAACTACTTAATTGAGTGCCAAACTTAATTCAAAAGCGCAGAAATCAATATTAATTCCGGGTAGCCACAATTTAGATTGTTCAATATTTCACATGAGCGCAGTGAAATCAATCTAATCTTATACTTTCAGTTGGTGTTACTAGGTCTGGCTAGTTATTAGCTATGGGGAAATACTACGTAAGAAGAGATGTGCAGGAGCGGATGTTAGTGAAAGTTATCACAAGTTTTTGTTTCTTGCTCATCATTAGGGGAATTATCAAGAAGCCCTTTTAATTGAGAAATTTGTTGCTTTAGGATTTCTATTTCACTGGTTAGATTATCAATTTTATCGGTATTAACTTGATTGTCGATAATACGCTGATGCTGAATGGTGTTAAGGTCTTCCTGGATGGAGTGTTGCTGTTTACGTAGGATATATTGCTCTTTATAAGAAGAATCCAGGTCTTTTTGAGTTGGTAGACCAGAAAATGTAGATATCGTCTCTGTACAGTTAGCTGTTGCGAGCTTTAATTCACAATAATTATTGATTAGAGCCCCATAAGTCATTGAGAACTCTTCAGATGCAGTTGTATGTAGGTACGCTTCCTCACAGCACTCTATCCATATAGAGTATAAATCAGAAATACTGAAAATATCTTTTTCTGTAGGGATATCATCGGCAATTCTCTTTTCAAAATTAAGAGCTGCCTGCGGGATGGCTAAAGATACAATGGCTTGTAGCTTATGATAGCTTTGATAAAAGGTATTCATTAACTGTAACCCGCTGTAGATTTCATGCTGCCATGAAGATCCAAGAGATTTAGTTCGAATAGTGTTCAGTGATTCTTCAATATTGCTTACGTTTGCCGGATTAAACGGAAGTGTTTTATCAATATTGATGAAAAACGGAGTAAGTTTATCAACAGGTATTTCGTTGTCTGAACTGTTTTGAACTGCACTATGATTAGCAATGTTGGAATGTTCGCTCAGTAGGTTATTAGCAATACCGTTCCAGCTGTTTTGTTTGTTGTCTGATTCTGATTTGTCGATATTTTTAAGGATTGCATTTTGAACAGTGGAAAACCCGAGACCGTTTTCCATTAGAGCAGTTGGAATTGCATCGCAATCCGTTACATATTGAGGCTCATCAGGTTTTTCAGTGTCTATATTAAATTGGTTTTGTAGAATATTGTGGAATTCTTTTTTTATAGATTCCCAGGTATCCGTGCTCTGACTTCCTGCAGTGCTTTCATGGCTGTTTTTATACTTATTTTCCATGCGTCAGAATACATCCAGTAATATAATCGCGTTGTTAATACTAACATGGTGAATTTTGCGCTGCAACAGTGATCTAACGCATTTGTTGAATATCTAATACCATGTTCAGAAAACAGATTTTGAGAGCATATTTTAAGCCCTTTATATATGATAAATGTGATCTAGATATAACTATGAGCAAGAAGTTGTTCACATTTGCTGTTTTGTCATTAAATCGGTATATACTTTGTTAGCATAAAGGTAAATTTAGGGATAAATAGATATTTTTATTAAGGATTCATCACGGTGACACCCAGTCAAAATCTAGAGTTGCAAAAAGCACAAGAAGAGATTGCCCAGCTAAAAAAACGCCTTGTCGACTTTGATGAGGAAAGAAACCTATTGCAGAAAATAGCTGCAGCTCAATCACTTGAAGCGGTTTTTAAAGAGATAGCAATTTTTTTGAAAGAACGTTGGGGCTTTGATTCATTTGGTGTGCAACTTGTCGATCATAAAGACCACTTATTAAGGTTCCTAAGTAGTTATGGAATGTATGATGGTGAAGATCAGGCTGAAAAAAAGTCATTTAATTTTGATAAAGATCCCAGTGATAAAGACATTACAAACGACCCATTTTCTAAATTAAGTATTGATATCGATTTGGGTGGAAAATCGATAGCGGCACAAGTTGCTCGTGACTGTAAGTATTTTTATGCAGATGTCTCTAAGATGACACCAAGGTACCTTGCCAAGTTACCAAAAGAGGATCGTGAAGCAGTAATAGCTGGAGGAATGGCAGAAAACCTATTGATACCACTTGCTGATAGCGGTGAGGCTATTGCTGTACTGCACCTTATATCTAAAGATAATACTTTAGGCTTAAGAAAGAAGGATATTGTTAGTATCCAGGATTTTGTACAAAGCATAGTTGGTCATGTTAAGCGCGAAATTGATAAGTTTGAGCTTGAACGCCTAAAGGTTGAGCAACAAAGGGTAATTGAACAGGTCCAGTTAATTGGCTCCCATATTGAGTTAGATGGGTTATTAACCATAATGGGCAATGAGATTGAAAACTGTAACCATTTTGATGGCTACCTTATAAACTTGGTTGATGATGAGAAAGAGAACTTAATTTGTGAAAAAATTAAGCTTCCAGAAGAGTTCTCAGAGATTGAAAGTTCATTTTATAAAATGAATTACCCGTTAAAAACTAAAGATATAACTGTTGATGCCTTTAATAGTTGTGAAACTCTCTATTTCGACTCCGATACCATTCGAGATAAAGTTGGTAGCACAAGGAATCGTTTTGAACGATGGAAAATGCAATATTTAGCAATTATTCCAATCATAAGGGAGTCAGAGCCACTTGGAACTATCTTGGTATTTAAGCAGGAAGAGAACCTGCAGCCAGTAAAAGTTAATTACATCGAGTCTATTGCTTCACTATTTTATGATCAAATTAACAATGCTATTTTTTACAGTAGACTAAAAGAGAAAGAAGCTTTAATAAATACCGCAAGCTCTAGAAATAAGAGGATGTTGGAAGTTATTAATAATATTAATAACATAACATCAACTGATGAAATCTTTAACATGATTCTAGCGGAACTGTTATCTGTGTTTAATTTTGATTTGGGCTCGATACTTTTACATACAGATGAAAAGTTAGTGACTATTGAAAGCACAGTAATCAATAATGAATTTGCTGAAATCAATAAAGATTTTTGTGCTTGGAGTATTGCAAACCCATATGAGATTGATATTACTCAAGGGTCAACAGCTATGGCATTTATTAATAATATCCATTTCTATTTCCCTCACGTAGATAAAATTCGAGAGCTGCCAATGGCGCCTCGGGACAAGTTTATTTTAGATATGCTTGAACCCAAATCATTGATGATAATGCCGATACGCCGTGGTGAAAAAGCGATAGGGATTATCTGGTTATATAGTTTGAATGAAATCGTAGAATGTTCACAACAAGATATTGATTTAATTGAAATGTTAAGCTCTTTTGCTGGTACTGCTATTCGTAATGCAGAACTATATACCAAAGTTGATGAGCAAAATAAGCAAATTGAGGTTTTGATTGATAACCTTGAAGAGCAAAATCGTAAGCTAGCTGATATGGCTCGTAAAGATAAGTTGACAGGGTTATTCAATTTTGGTCATTTCCAAGAGGAAATGGGCAGACTAATCAATGAATATCAAAGATTTAAAGGGCAAATGAGCTTATCTTTGGTGATTGTTGATGTTGATCATTTCAAAAAGTTTAACGATACCTATGGGCATACCGGCGGAAATATAGCGCTGCAAGATATTTCTAGCAGAATTAAACATGCTGCACGCCGAATGGATATTGTTTGTCGCTATGGCGGTGAAGAGTTCATCGTTATTCTACCTAAATGTGATCTTGAAGGAGCGGTGCGCTTTGCTGAAAGGTTGCGTGAGGATGTGGCGTCAACTCCAGTTAAAACTGATGATGTTGATGTGCCAGTAACAATTAGTCTTGGCTGTTCAGTTTATAACCCTAATGAAAAGATGACTGAGTTTATTGAGCGTGCTGATCAGGCTCTTTATCGAGCTAAAGAAGGTGGCAGAAATCGTGTGGAATATGATGGCGACTTTGGGGTTAAATAATAAAATATTTGATGTACTTTCTAGCGCGACATCAAAATCTATTTTGCAAATAGAAGAATAATTATCAGTTAATAATTGATTATAGAATCAACTGAATTCTACTGTGTTTATCTGTCTAACAATAATTTTTTATAGAATAGTCTATCTTTAATAGAGGCGTTAACTCATTTATTAGGTATGCAGGTTTAATGCATGGGGGATTTGCTATGGATGAAATCAGTACTATGTTTGCACCAGCTGAAAGTGCTGATATGGAAAGTGTGCTTAAAGATGTTGATTTGATAAGTAATTCTGACTTGGCTCATCACATATCAAATGTGATTCCGTTTACAGTGTTAATATTGAATCATCAGCGTCAAGTTGTATATAAGAGTAATAAGTTGATGCAGTTATTGGGTGAAGGTAGTGCCGATACTGAAAATAGTATTGATACTATAATTGGCAAGCGCCCCGGAGAAATTTTTGACTGTATACATGCTCAAGAAAGCCCTGGGGGGTGTGGCACAACAGAATTTTGTCGTGAATGTGGTGCTGTACGGGTGATTCTTGAATCGCAGAAGAGTGATAAAATCTTTCAAGATGAATGTAGAATTAATACTAAAAGCGGTAGTGCTTATGATTTTAGGGTTTGGGCGTCAAAGTATGAGTTTAAAGATAAGCAATTTACTATTTTTAGCATTTTAGATATTGGTGATGAGAAGCGCAGGAGTGCACTTGAAAGAACCTTTTTCCATGATATTAATAATACAGTTACTAGTATCTCAAACTACACCGGCTTACTAAAAAAATCACATAAATTTGAAAAATTCCCTAAATATGCAGGGGTTATGCAGCATGCATGTAAAAGATTAATGGATGAAATAAATTCACACCGTAAACTAAGCGCTGCTGAAAATGGAGATTTAGCAGTTGATGTGTCAGTGCTAAATTCGCTGGAGTTAATTAAAGGGATAGTAAAAACTACAGTTTATAATACCGGGATTCAAACAAGTCATATATTAATAGATGAAGACGCACAGGACTTTAGCTTCGATAGTGATCGCTCATTAATATTCAGAATAATAACAAACATGCTTAAGAATGCGGTTGAGGCATCCATTGAGTACCAAAAAGTAGTTGTCTCCTGCATGAAAGATGAGGGTAGAGCTATTTTTAGCGTCCATAATACTGGGTATATGGAACGCTCTATCCAACTGCAGGTTTTTGAAAGATCATTTTCAACTAAGGGTAGTGGTAGGGGGATTGGAACATATAGCATGAAACTGTTTGGAGAAAAGTACTTAAAAGGAAAGGTGTGGTTTGAATCTGATAAATGTAAAGGAACTACATTTTATATCTCTATACCACTTAGATGATCTTTATTTATAACGGTAGTATTAAGTTAGATATTGTATTGTCATTCTTAATAGTGATGTTGTAGTTTAGTGTTTAAGTGTACTATAGTTTATATCTGGGAAGCATAAGGAATGTTTCACTTAAATAGCAAAATTGGAATCAGGCTTATAAGTTTGTATAACTAGCTTTTTCAATGTTTAGTTTTAAGTGAACAAAGTTGAGTCTGCTGTTTATGGAGAAGGTGATGAGTAATATTGAGGAAATGTTTGCACCAGCAGAAAGATCCGGTATTAAAGAGGTGTTGCAGGATGCAGAACAACTAAAAGGGACTGGGTTAGTTGAAAATATAATTCATGAAATACCAACAATTTTGATGATACTTAATCCTCATCATCAAGTCGTTTTTATGAACCAGAGGTTAACCGATGAATTTGGTGTATTATCAGAGAATTTATTAGGTAGGCGCCCTGGTGAAATTGTCAATTGTGTACATGCTAAAAAGCATGATGCTGGTTGTGGAGCAACTGAATCGTGCCATGAATGTGGAGCTATAAAAGTTATTTTAGGGGTTAAAAAAAATAAAGTAAGGGAAGAGGATGATTATAGAGTTACCACAGCTGAAGGCATAGCTCTAGACTATAAAATATGGGCGTCACCATATACTATTGATGAAAAGAACTACACGCTAGTTACCATGCTAAATAATGCAGATGAAAAAAGAAGGCAGGCGCTTGAGCATACATTTTTTCATGATGTGAATAACACCCTTTCAGTTTTATCTAATTACTCTCAGTTGCTTATTAAGGGTAAAAAACCGGAGAAAACTGAGCATTATGTTGGAATGGTTAGGTCGGCAACAAACCATTTGATAAATGAGATCTCATCGCAGCGAAACTTACTTCAGGCTGAAGCCGGTGATCTTTCTATAGATCTATCACAAATTAATTCAATTAATTTTATTCGAGCCATAACTCAAATTTTCTCTGAATATAGTAATTGGCAGCATAAGTCGATAAGAGTTGATGATAATGCGGAAGAATTTGAATTTTGCTCTGATAGATCGCTGTTAAATAGAGTTATAGCTAATATGATAAAAAATGCATTGGAAGCAACAGAAAAAGGGGAAGAGGTAGTATTAACCTGCTCACAGGGGAATGATTGCTGTAATTTTAGCGTCCATAATCATAAACATATGCCACACTCAATCCAGCTTCAGGTATTTCAGCGATCCTTTTCCACAAAAGGAGATGGTAGGGGGATTGGAACTTATAGCATGAAATTATTTGGCGAGAAGTATCTAAAGGGAAAGGTCTGGTTTAAATCATCTAAAGACAGAGGGACAACGTTTAATATCACTATCCCTACTTATTATTCAGATTCATGCATGACTTTAAATATGATTGAATCAAATGGTTTAGAGCATTGAACTATTGTTTGGTGAAGGTAGCTATTTGGACTTAAATTGATTGAATATGAAGCCATGGATGTAATTTACTATTGTAGTAAAAATATTGTTGTTAAATCACTTAAAAAGGACTTGTTATGAAAATTAAATTAATAATAGTTATGATCTCTTTTTTGTTTAGCATACCTGCTTTTGCAGCTAAACCGACGTGGGCGGGTAAAGGCAAACCGACTATGGAACAAAAGCAGGAGCATAAAAGCGCCATGCAAGAAAAGAAAGAGATGGACGATGACGATATTGGCGATGAAATAAAAGATAAGGCTATGGAAGAGAAGAAGCATAAGAAAGATAAGATGCATAAGAAAGATAAAATGAAAAAAGAAAAAAAGCATAAAGAAGAAAAAATGCAGCAAGAGAAAAAAGATATGATGGTGGAAGAGGGAGGTGATAAAAAGGGCCTTGAGAAACAGAAGGCTAAAAAGGCTGAGCAAGAGCAGAAAGAGCTAGGCAAAGGTTCAGAGAAAGGCCAGGAGTCTCGTCAAAAAAGAAAGAAATGGTATAAATTTTGGGAATGATTAAATAGAGAAATTTCCTTTATAGTAGAAAGTTTAAGTTTTATTTGAGAGCACCATTTTTCAAAGATGGTGCTTTTTAGATTACATTTACACAATGTGCGCATTGATACGGTTTTATATGTGGCAGTAATCAATTTTTAATAATTTACCCGAACCCTTTTATCTCAAAGATGTCCAAATGTTAACGATTGATGTAATGGACTAGCGTTATGAACAACAAACTTTTATTAGCCTTGTCGGCAGTTATTCTTTCTTTTACCTCTAATGCTTATGCTGAAAAAACCATTTTAGCTGGTGGATGTTTTTGGTGTATGGAATCTGATTTTGAAAAACTTGAAGGGGTGACGGATGTTGTATCTGGATTTACAGGTGGAACTATAAAGAATCCAACATATAACGGTGATCATAGAGGCCATTACGAGGCGGTTGAAATAACCTATGATCCTGAAAAGGTGAGCTATAAAGAGTTGCTTGATTATTACTGGGTAAATATAGATCCTTTTGATTCAATGGGGCAGTTTTGCGATAAAGGACCAAGTTACTTGAGCGCAATTTTTGTGGCTAATGATACGGAACGAAATATAGCTGAAGAATCTAAGAGAAAAGTTGAAGAACAGTTCCCTAATGAAAAAGTAATAACCCCAATCTTAAATGCAGCTACATTTTACCCTATTCAAGGCGATGAAAGTTATCATCAGGATTATTATAAAAATAACCCCGTTCGCTATAACTATTATCGATGGGGGTGTGGGCGTGATAAGCGTTTAAAACAGATTTGGGGGGATAAGTCTGTTCATTAATTTGTACAGAATATTACAAATACTGCAAAGCCGGGATCTTTTCCCGGTTTTGTTTTATAGGCTTTATTTTATGTGTGCAAAGTTAATAATAATTAGGTAAAAGCTGGGGAGTAGCGGCGGTTACTTTTTTTAAATACAGTCTAAAGCAATGCTAGGTAGAATTCTTTTTAGAATAAAAATATCAACAGTTATTATTATCGCCAGTTCTCTATTGTGCTACGATAATTGATAGAGCTACAGAATATTCACTCAGCATTGATTGATATACAGGTTGCGTGATTTTAACTAAGAGAGGAATGGTTATGCCAATAGATGTAGATAAGTTAGAGACCCTAGAAGATTATTATGAATATCTTGGTATTTCAGAAGATAAAACGATGACTGAAGCAAAGAGCGTGAGTATTTTGACCACATTCAAACGTAATGTAGGTATGTCACCTGTAAACCTTGCTACAGATATTGAAGCTTGCAAAGAGATTATGCTTGATTCAATTGAGCTGGTAGAGCTGCAAGAAAGTGGTGTTGTTTTTCATGAAAAAACAGGCGGCTGTGGCAGCGGCGGTGGCTGCAGTGGCTGCGGTAAACACTAGTTTATAATTAGTTTGTATATTAAAGGTCCCTGATTGGTTTTTTTCAATTAGGGATCTTTAGAATTAAAAGTTCCTCCCGCCTATTTTAATCCTTCAAATTAATAAGATTATATAATTAAATCTCGTGTACTTAACTATGCGTGGTTTTCAATTAAATGATTTGATATCAATTGGATATATGCAATTAACGCTTTTTTGTTTTTTTAATGTATAATGCGCACCTTATTGTTTTTCCATCTGTTATTTAAATAGGGAAAACAAGTGAAGAATTCAATCAGATTTAAGGAAAAAGAGATGGGTATATTATCAGGTAAGAAGTTTCTGATTACAGGTATTGCAAGTGAAAGGTCAATCGCAGCAGGCATCGCAGATTCAATGCATGAGCAGGGAGCAGAGCTAGCCTTTACATACATGAACGATAAGCTAAAGAGCCGTGTCGAAAAAGTAGCAGCACGCTGTGGTTCAGATATTATATTGCCTTTGGATGTGGCTTCAGATGAGCAGATAAAAGATTGCTTCGCAGAGCTATCTAAGACATGGGAAAAGTTTGATGGCTTTGTTCATGCAATTGCATTTGCTCCAGCCGGACAACTTGATGGTGACTATCTGGATGCGGTAACTCGTGAAGGTTTTCAGGTTGCTCATGATATAAGTTCATACACCTTTGCAGCAATGGCGAAAGAAGCACGCCCACTACTTAACCCAAAATCATCCTTGATAACACTTAGCTATCTTGGTGCTGTTCGTTCTATGCCAAACTATAATGTAATGGGATTGGCAAAGGCATCACTGGAAGCAAATGTAAGGTTTATGGCAGCAAGCCTTGGGAAAGAGGATGTCCGTGTAAACGCTATCTCTGCTGGCCCGATCCGTACACTGGCAGCAGCTGGAATAGGTAATTTTAAGAAGCTATTGTCCTCGTTTGAGGCAACAGCTCCGATACCTCGCTGTGTAACTATCAAGGAAGTTGGAGATATGGCAGCGTATGTAGGTAGTGATATGGCTTCATGTCTCACCGGTCAGGTTTTATATGCTGATAATGGGTATAGTACTGCCACTGCTCCTATTGACGCAGGCTAAAGTATTCTAAAATTATTTAGAATGTAAAAAGGCGGGTGATCCCCGCCTTTTTTAGGTGTATAAAAAAGAGATCTCATAACCCCTAGGTTAAAATCTGCTTCTCTTTCTCAATAATATCTTTGGCCCACTTGGTAATTGTATTTCCTAGAATATTTCTATTTACCGGTTTGGTAAGATAGTCATTCATACCAGCAGCTAAACATTTTTCTTCATCTTCTTTCATTGCATTAGCAGTTAAGGCAATAATTGGGATATCTTTGATCCCTTCTGTTTCTCTTATCTTTTTAGTTGCGTCGTATCCATCCATTACCGGCATATTGCAATCCATTAAAACTAAGTCGTAAGGGATTGTGCTTACCGCTTCATATGCCTCTTGGCCATTACCTGCGATATCAGCCCTGTATCCAAGCTTTTCCAGCTGGCGCACAATAACTTTTTGGTTAACAAAATTATCCTCTACTAAAAGTATTCTGATTTTTAGCCAATGCTGTTTTTCCTGCACTGTATGCCGGGTTACAAATTCGCGCTGGTCTTCTGGTACTGTATCAACTTCAGATAAAATGGTTATGATAGTTTCATGTAAAATAGATGGGTTTATTGGTTTGCTTAAGTATCCGGCAAAGCCAATCTCTTTCATCATTGCAGCTTCACCTTTTTGCCCTCCAGATGTAAGCATAGCTAAAGCTGTATCATCGAGGTTAGGGTCACGCTTAATGGCCCTACCAAGTTGTGCTCCATCCATATCAGGCATTTGATAGTCAAGTAGCGCTAATGGGAAAGGTTTGCCATCTTCAGCTGCCATGCGTAGCTGGATTAGCGCCGACTCAGCATCTGGCACATCTATTGGCATACAGCCCCAGTTAGATAATTGGTTGCGTAAGATTTCGCGGTTAGTTTCATTATCATCTACAACAAGTATCTTTTTACCTCTAATGTCAGCAGGGGCTAAATCAATATGTTGTTGCTTAGATGTTTGTTTCTTTAGTGTTGTGGTAAACCAGAAATTTGAACCAACCTGGAGCTGGCTTTCCACTCCAATTTCACCGCCCATCAATGCAACCAGTTTTTGGCAGATTGCTAAGCCAAGTCCAGAGCCGCCATACTTTCTAGTGATGGATGCATCAGCTTGAGTAAAGGAGTCAAAAAGCTCTCCAATTTGATCTTTTGCAATTCCAATGCCTGTATCAGAAACAGTAAAACGCAGCACCGCGTCTTCCCCTCTTTCTGTTTCAAGAGTAACTCTAATTACAATTTCACCGGTCTCAGTAAACTTGATAGCATTGTTGCATAAGTTGGTTAATATTTGCCGAAGGCGTCCAGGGTCTCCCAATAGTTGGGTAGGAACATCATCATTTACATGCCATATTAGCTCAAGTTGTTTTTGCTCTGCTTTAATAGAGAGTAAGTCAATTACATCACTAATGGTGTTTAGTAACTGGAAATTAATAATTTCCATATCCAGCTTTCCAGCTTCGATCTTAGAAAAATCAAGGATGTCATTAATAACTGTAAGCAGAGCATCTGAGCTGTTGCGGATAGTTTCAGTGTACTCATTTTGTTCTTTGCTTAATTTAGTATCAAGTAACAGCCCGGTCATTCCAATAATTGCATTCATTGGAGTTCTTACTTCGTGGCTCATATTGGCTACGAAAGCGCTCTTTGCTTGAGATGCCTGGTTTGCCTTTTGCGCCGCTAGTTTAAGCTCTTTTTCATGGTTTTTTTCCGCAGATGTATCCTGAATTAGAAAGATATAACCATCAATATTTTCGCTGTTATAGTGAATAGCAGAGATAGTTATCAGTACCGGGCAATTTTCACCTGATTTCATTACTAGCTCAGTGTTTATTTTAACATTTGATTCTTGCTCGATTTTAAACTTGATTTCACTTATTAAATCATCTGAAAAGATAAGCTGTATATGGCTGTCTTGTAGCTCTTCATAAGAGTGCCCCAGCAAGTCTGTTACAGTAGGGTTAACAATGTTTATACGAAAATTGTTATCGGTAACAATGATGGTTTCAGCTGCCGAATAGATTATTGAGTTTAGATAGCGTTGGGATTTTAATGAATCGATATAGTGGTTAGCTAATTTAGTTACAGATTGGTTTGTTGAAGAAAGCAGCCCATTAATTATTGGTAGCTGTGTATTTGCGGTTCCTTTTTTATCAATGTTTTTAATAAAGTTATCTAAAACAGCAATCGGTTTTGCTATCTCTTTAATGGCAAATATATAAACTAAAACTGGGAGAAGAATAGTTAAACAAATAACTGCTGTAATGATCTTATATATTATCTTAAACGGTGATTGTGTTTTGGTAACTACAGTAACTTTATTTTTAACTAAAGGATTTATCCAGAACTCATGGCCTTCGCTGCTAATTGTGTATCCGCTAGTTATGGTTTTTGATATAAGCTGTTTTTTAAGGTTTAATCTTTGCTCGGTGGTGGAAAAAATCACCGCGTAGTTTGTATCTACAATCCAGATGTTTTCAATGAAAATATCTTCAGCCATATCTTTTATTTTGGTTTTGATTTTTTCTTCTGGGGTCGATGTTATTTCAGTGAGGTATTTACTTTTAGCTTGCTTAAGCAAATTTGACTCGTGACTCGTTAGGAATAAAAAAAGGAGTGCGGTGAGCACTCCTATTATCGTAGATATAATGACTGTGGCTAAAGTAACCTTCCTGGGTATTTTATGCTTCATATTTTAAACTTATTTTAATAATTATTAGTCGTTTATAAATGACATTATTTTTTGAATATTGTTAGATCTGCCATCAACCATGATATTAATCTACCAATTATACCTTTACGTTTTTCCGGTTCATCTTCTTCAGTTATATCTGGTTGCTGCTTTGGCTTTCTTGTTGGTATAACCTGTTCTGTAGCTTCTGGCTCTTCTTCAGGTTCTTTTTCTTCAATTTCAGGAGCAGGAGTGGCAACGATCTCTTCTACCTCTTCAACTTCAGGTACTGCCATGGCTTCTTCAAGAACATCGCCAGAAAGAGTGATCTCCTCAACATGGATCATTGGGGTAGACATTATCCCTTTTCTATCTTTTAGCTGAGTTTCAACTTCTGCAACTTGTACACTCATCTGCTTAGCAGCTTCACGAACTTTTTCAGAAACTGTTGGATCATTCATTATTTTCTTTAGGTCATCCTGAATTGACCCAGCTTTACTGGTAGCATCTTTGCGCAGGCTTGAGGCTTCAGTTTTTAATTCTTTTAATTTGTTTCGAACTTTTTCAACAGGAACTTTTAATTCATCCGATTTTTGCAGTTTTGCCATCGGATTACGCTTGCTAATAAGAGTTTGTATTGCTTGGGTACTAGCAGCTCCCTTTCTGAAGGCTTGCGTTACTTTTAGGAGAGAGACATTCTCTGCAAGGTCAACCTTGGGACCATCAATATCCTCTTCATCAAGGATTTCAGTACGAAGACAGATGATTTTAAGGCACTTTGCGCTTTTCTGCTCCATCCCTTTAAAATAGCGGGCCATGTCATCAAGAGATAACCCTTTGGTTTTCTCTTGGGCTGCAATAAAGGCTTGTTGTGTTATGGGAATTTTCTTTCCAGATGCAACGGTATCAACTAAGGATAATGCTCCAGATTGGTTTTGTAGTTCACTACCGATTGCAATCAAAGCCCTTAAGGCTTTCTCTTTCTCTTTAACTACTTCTAGGGCTTGTTCCCCAGCGGATAACTTGTTTTCTTCTTCCATTTTATATTTTTAATTCACTAAATCGCTTTAAAAGGACATTTTTAGATGCTATGTATTCATTTATTATAAAGATAGGTTATTAATCACAAAAAAGCCTTAAATATATTTCTAAAATGTTAATGCGATCAAATAAAGTAATAAAATGATTAGTGGTATAGAATATGGAAATATAAATAAAGCAGTTAACACTTGTTAATATTTAAATGTCACGGATGATTTAATGAAAATACAGGCCATAATAATTTTATTTTTCACTTCATTAATAATGATAGGTTGCTCATCAACTCCACCATCTGATATAGATAATATTTGTGAGATCTTTCGCGATAAAGATGATTGGCATGAAGAGACTGTCGATGTATTTGAGAAGTGGGGAATGCCAGTACATGTGCAGATGGCAATAATCCATCAAGAATCAAAATTTAGGGCCGAAGCTAAACCAGAACGAACAAAGTTGTTATGGGTGATTCCGTGGAAGAGACCAAGTACAGCATATGGTTATGCCCAGGTGCTTGATCAAACTTGGGATTGGTATAAAGATAAGACAGGAAATCGTTGGGCAGATAGAAACGAATTTGATGATGCCGTTGATTTTATTGGTTGGTATGGAAATATTTCACAGAAGAAGTTAGGTATTTCCAAGTGGGATGCCGAGAAACAGTATCTGGCTTATCATGAGGGGCATGGTGGCTTTAAACGTAAAACTTATAATAAGAAACCGTGGTTGGTAAAAGTTGCCTCTAAGGTGGGGCGTAGAGCAGATAAATATCGCGCTCAATATGCTAAGTGCAAGCATAACCTTGATTCAGGTTGGGGTTTTTGGCCGTTTGGTTAGAAACAAGATATACGCTTTAACCAATCGGTGTAGAATCGCATGGATTTTATGGTTCTACCGATGATAAACTGCTAAATTAATTAGATTAAAACCGTAGCCGGTGTAAATAGCGACTCTGATATCTGAATAGTTTAAAATTGATTTTTTATTGATGGGAACAAAAACAGTTTTTTGTTAACCTATGCGCCATTAAATGTTTAAAAATTGAGGAAATAGCATGCCTGATTATCGTTCAAAAACCACAACCCAAGGTAGAAATATGGCAGGTGCACGTTCGCTATGGCGTGCTACTGGAATGAAAGACGAAGATTTCAAAAAGCCAATTATTGCCGTTTGTAATTCATTTACTCAATTTGTGCCAGGGCATGTGCATCTGAAAGATCTCGGCCAATTAGTTTGTCGTGAAATTGAAAAAGCTGGTGGTATAGCTAAAGAGATGGATTCAATTGCTATCTGTGATGGGATAGCAATGGGGCATGACGGCATGCTTTATAGTCTTCCTTCGCGTGATCTTATTGCTGATTCAGTTGAGTATATGGCTAATGCTCACAGTGTTGATGCACTTGTGTGTATCTCTAACTGTGACAAAATCACCCCAGGGATGTTGATGGCTGCAATGCGCTTAAATATTCCGGCAATATTTGTATCTGGCGGCCCAATGGAAGCTGGAAAAGCGACAATTCAAGGTGATGTTGTTTCTCTTGATTTGGTTGATGCAATGGTTTCAGCAGCTGATGCAAGCGTAAGTGATGAAGATGTTGATAAGCTTGAACGCTCATCATGTCCAACTTGTGGATCATGCTCAGGTATGTTTACTGCAAACTCTATGAACTGCCTAACTGAAGCGCTTGGTCTATCTTTCCCTGGTACTGCTACTGTAGTTGCTACCCATGAAGATAGAAAAGAGCTTTTCGTAAAAGCAGGTCATAAAATTGTAGAGCTTGCAAAAAGATACTATGTAGATGGTGATGATTCAGTTCTTCCTAGATCAATTGCTAATTTTAAAACCTTTGAAAATGCTATGTCGCTTGATATAGCTATGGGTGGTTCAACCAATACAGTTCTGCATTTGCTTGCTGTTGCACATGAGGCAAAAGTTGAATTTACTATGCAGGATATGGATCGCCTTTCAAAGAAAGTTCCTTGTCTTTCAAAAGTTGCCCCTTCATCGTCATACCATATGGAAGATGTGCATCGCGCTGGCGGCGTATATGGAATTCTAGGAGAGCTTGATAATGCTGGCCTTATTCACAGAGATCAGGCAACAGTCCATTCAGCTACATTAGGTGAAGCTCTGGATGAGTGGGATATTGCTCGTACAACCTGTACAGAAAAAGCAAAAGAGTATTATCGTGCAGGCCCAGGTGGGGTTCCTAGTAATGAAGCATTTAGCCAGAAGGCTAGGTATGCAGAGCTTGATGATGACAGAGAAAACGGCTGTATTCGTAGTATAGAGCATGCTTATAGCCAAGATGGAGGTCTTGCTGTACTACATGGTAATCTTGCTGATGATGGGTGTATTGTTAAGACGGCTGGAGTTGACGAAAGCATACTCACCTTTACTGGTACAGCTGTAGTTTTTGAAAGTCAGGATGATGCAGTTGCTGGCATCCTTAATGATAAGGTTAAGGCTGGTGATGTGGTTGTTATTCGTTATGAAGGTCCACGTGGTGGCCCAGGCATGCAAGAGATGCTTTACCCAACATCTTATCTAAAATCGATTGGCTTAGGTAAAGAGTGTGCTTTGATAACAGATGGTAGGTTCTCTGGCGGAACTTCTGGATTATCTATTGGGCATGTTTCTCCTGAAGCAGCAAGTGGCGGAAATATAGCACTAGTTAAAGATGGAGATTCAATTAAAATCGACATCCCAAATCGCACTATTGATATTGATATCACTGCTGATGAGCTTGCAGAACGTAAAGCAGAAATGGAAGCTAAAGGGCGTGATGCTTGGAAGCCAAAAAGCAGGGATAGAAAAGTTTCTGTTGCATTACAAGCATATGCAGCTATGGCGACTAGTGCTGACAAAGGTGCTGTTCGCGATCTAGAGAAGATTAAATAAATAGGGAGCAGCTAGCGCCGCTAACACCTGTGTATAGTCATGAGTGTGTTGTGCGGCGCACAATATAACTTGTTGTTTTATATGGAATTATTGACAAGAGATCGGTTTTTTGATAGCCTATTGATTCTCGTTGTTCCCAAGCTGCCTACTAAGGATGGTGGGCGGCAACAACAGCATCTACCATAATAATAAAGAATTATTCCCCAGTTGTTTTATACTAAATCTATATTTGATTTAGTTGGCTCTGCTATTCAGCTCATTTAAACTTTGATCTGCCATTTGTAAAAGGCCTGTATCAAGGTAGCGATACTCTCCAAAGCTTTCTAAATACCATTCAATACCAGCTAATGAGTTAGTTAGATAATCAATATCTGTATTGCTAGGGTGTGACCCACTTTCGATAATACTGTTTAATATATAGTTGTTACAATCAGCAATTATCGAAGCTGCTTGATCAAATTCAAGGATGAAAAGAGCACCATGAATTTCATTTAGAAGTGACGGAATTTGAGAAATTTGGCTTGGATCCATATAAGAATCCATATAATCTTCCATGTTAACTTTTATCTTGCTCATATTTGAGCGGCTCTCTTTTATAACAATGTCTAATGCATCATCGAAATGAGAGTTAGTTGTATTATTCTGGCAGCTTTGGTTCTGGTGGCTACTTCCATAGTTTTTAATCATAGAATCAGCAGCTTCTATTGAGTCAGCTGCAGAAGCTATGGTTGTATCAAAGTTATCGCTTGATCCAGATAAAATTGCACATATATCATCATCAATATCGTGGATTGCTATAGCTGCATCATTTAACCCAAGTAATGATAGGGTGCTATTAATGTCAAACAAGTTTTCACGCAATTCAGATATGACGTCATCATTCAATGCGCCACTGCTATAGAGCGAGAGAAGCTTATCTCTTACAACATTTAATTGCTCTTCAATTTCAACGGATACTTTATTTAATATAGAGCTATCAGGGGAGTCTAAAATAGATTTATCTGCGATTATTTTATCTGTGGTAAAGATTGGTGTGGATGGTTCATAGCGATTGCATATACGGTTTATAGCAGGATTTTCAGAGCCTGATTTTTTTAAGTAGTAGTAGATATCAAATAATTTTTCATCCGCTGGAATTTTGTCCATATAGCTAGAGTTGTACTTAGTAAGATGTGAGAATTCAAAATTAATAGACGCTAAAAGACCTTGAATTGAATGATCAAATTCAATTTGTTTTTTGTAGATAATATCTATTAGACAGCGGGTTAAAAGCCAATATTCTCCGCAATTATACTTTTGTGTTACTTTGTAAATCTTGCTGAGAGCTTGGGCCATCAGCTTAAGATGGGGGCGTGAACCACCATTTTTAATAACTCCTAAGAGCCCAATTTGATAAGCATGCTGTATTTTTTTAAGCATAACTTGAGTTTTTTTAGAGATGTTTTTTGGTGCTGTTTTTTCAGTGGTTAAATTAGATCTGTTATTAAAATTAGCAAAGATAAATTTATGCTCTGCAATTATTTTTTGTCCGCCAGCTTTGCGTAAGAGGTTGATAGTATCTAAAACCAGAACTTTATTATCAGTTTTATTTTTGAATACAAAATCTATGTAGCGCTCAAGAAAAAATATCGCGGTAATTAACAGTTCAACTATTTGCCCTGAGTCAGTAATAGATAGCTTGGTGACATATTCAAGTGATTGAATCATTTGAGAGCATATTTCAATTCCTCCATCAATATTAAGGAATTTAAGAGTGCCAGAAATTTGCTGTAAATTGACGATGCTATTTTCAATTAGACTATTATCACCAGAATGGTGAAAGGTCTCAATGTCATGAGCAATGCTTTCCAGAGATGACTTTATCTCGGTAATAGCTGCGGTTGCTGAAGTATCAAAATAATATTTCGTCATTTCAAAAAAATCCTATTGGCATAGGAATATTCTAGCCTGAATATTTGATAAAAACAGGAAGTACTTCGTTTTCTAGCTTAAATAGTTTTAGTCGAGAAATAGCCTCGCAACATATCGCGCTTTTTTCCAAAACCTTTGGTTTTTTCTACGCAGTAACCGAATTTAATGAGTGCTCGCCTTACTTTTCCAGCTGCTGTGAAGGTGCTAAAGGTAGAGCCATTACGAGCTATTCTTGCAATATTATTTATGACATGGTCGTTCCACATTTGTGGGTTTAGTGAGGGGGCAAATCCATCAAGAAACCAGCAATCACAAGAATTGCTAGGTGACATATTAATTGTATTGTTAATATCTCCAATAACTATAATTAGCTCAATGCGAAAACTATCAAGTTTAATTCTATTTTTCCCTGGCTGTAAGTTTTTATATTGGGGTATTAACTCAGAGTATATTTCACTTAGCTCAGGCCAGTTTTTTGCGGCCTTTATGAAGTCGTTTTTCGAAAGAGGATGTTTTTCATAAGTTGTAAAAACAAGCGTTGATGGTGCTATAGATGTTTCAGTCCATAGCTTACAGGTTAAGGCGAAATTTAAGCCAGTACCAAACCCTGTTTCGCTAATATAAAAATCTGCTGTGTTTTTAAAACGTTCAGGCAAAAAGTTGTTATTTATGAAAATATACTCAGACTCTTGAATGCCGCTATCTGCAGAAAAATACACATCTCCATAGTAAGTTGATACAGGAGTGCTATCGTTTTTCCATGTTATGTCGGTGTGTTTGTCGTTGTTTTTATTGTGAATCATAACAAAGTGTTGGGCTCTGTGGGTTGTGGTTAGTTGTTGAATTTAATGGGTAATTGTTGGGTTGTGGTGTTTTTTTGTGAATTTGTGGTGTGAAAAAATATGTCGTGGAGCTCACAGTTTAACTTACATTTAATTGAAATTTAACAAAAAAAATAGTTTGTGCACTGGAATTTTATATCTGCAGGGTGTAATCTTCTTTTGTATAAATTAGGCGTTAGGCGCGCCTTTTCTTACTTATGGTACCAGGGACAATTTAGGAGATATTTAATGGCTACAGGAAAAGACATTAAGTTGGCAGTTGATATGGAAGAGACTCTTGCTCAAATGCAAAAGATTCAAAAAGCCAACGCAGATTTTGTTCAGAAACTAGCAGCAGGTCAAATGGAACTAGTTAATGAATTAATAGATGGAACAATGAAACATTTTGACGCACTTAAAGATGTCAAAAAACCTCAGGATATGGTTGAGTTACAAAACCAATATTTTTCAGAGTCAGCTAAGAAGATAACGACCAAAGGTAGAAAAATATTTGAAATCTACATGTCTTCCCAGCCTGCAATTGCGGCATTGATGCCAGCAGCAGAAAAAGCTCCAGCTAAGCCAGCAGTTAAAACTGTATCAAAAAAGGCTACTCCGCCAAAACCAGCTGCTAAACCAGCAGCTAAGCCGGCAGCTAAGCCGGCAGCAGCAGCTAAGCCAACAGCTACAGCTCCAAAGAAATAGAATTTTATTTCTTATGAAAAGGCCATGCATTTGCATGGCCTTTTTTATTGACCAAGAAAAAGTTAAAAAATAGAATGTTGATTTGTTGTTGATCTGATAAAAAGATCAACGAGTAAATTTATACAAATTATTTATGGGGTAAAAAAATATGTTAATTAGAAAGGTTATCGCCTTTGTTGTACTTTGTCTTTTTTCAGTCAGCGCTTTTTGTATGCAAGTAAATATCAATACTGCTTCTGCAGATGAGATAGCAGAAGCTTTAATTGGTATAGGGAAAAAGAAAGCCGCTGCAATTGTAGCTTATCGCAAGCAACATGGTGATTTTATATCGATTGAGCAGTTGTCGAATGTCAAAGGTATTGGGGAAAAAACAATAGAGAAAAATCGCTCTGATATTCAGCTGTAGATATTTGCGATTTATTTAATGATACTAAAAAACGTTCATGCAAACTTACCTTGCCATAGCTAGTAATATCTTTTGTAAGCAGTAAAAGTATGGGCGGCTTTTGGTTTCTATTGGATATTCCTGATTCAGTGCTTTCAAAAGGGTAAGCATCTACATATAATCTGTGCCGCTAAGCTTAGATTGATAGTTCTTAGTTTATTAATTGGGTACTCTTATCAGGAATAGATACAGCAGGAATTGAATATGACAGCAAAGATTCGTAAAGCAGTTTTCCCAGTGGCAGGATTAGGTACTAGATTTCTTCCTGCAACAAAAGCCAATCCTAAAGAGATGTTGCCAGTGGTTGATAAACCATTAATACAGTATGCGGCTGAAGAAGCTGCAGAAGCAGGGATAGAAGTTTTAGTATTTATTATTGGTCGTAATAAGAGAGCTATCTCAGATCATTTTGATAAAGCTTATGAGCTTGAAGCTGAACTGGAAAAAAGTGGCAAGACCGATATGTTGCAACAAGCACAGGAAATTCTGCCAAATGGAGTTACTTGCGTTTATTTGCGTCAGTCAGAGGCCCTTGGATTAGGGCATGCCGTAGGTTGTGCTGAAAGCGTTATTGGAGATGAGCCTTTTGCAGTAATTCTTGCAGATGATCTAGTTGAAAATGGCAGTAACGGTTGTATGAAACAGATGGTTGAGCAGTATAACCAATTGCAAGGTAGTATCTTGGGGGTGCAGCGTGTACCGCAAGAGCACACTAAAAGATATGGTATCGTGGGGTCTAAGCCATATAAGGAACGTATTGAAACAGTTAATACCATAGTTGAGAAACCAGAGCCAGATGTAGCGCCATCAAATTTAGCAGTGATTGGGCGATATGTGCTTTCCGGTAAAATTTTTGAAGAAATAAAAAAGACAAAACCTGGTGCAGGTGGTGAGATACAGCTTACAGATGCTATTGCTAGCTTAATGGAATATGAAGATGTATATGCCTACGAGTTTGAAGGGATAAGGTATGATTGTGGTGATAAACTTGGTTACCTGCAAGCTACTGTTGAGCTAGGTCTTAAACATCCAGAGCTAAAGGATGGGTTTGCAGAATATTTAAAAGGGTTGAAATTATAGCAGTCAGTGCTGCTTATATATTGCTTGCAGTGCAAATGATTTAACCTTATTTAAGTTAGTATTTGCAGGTTAAATGATGCTTGTATTTACATGTCATTTAACCTGCAAACAGTATGCGTTTACCCTGAATTTTTTAAGTTTAAAAAAATTATGATTTTGCATGCAAAGTGATCATAAATCAGGTATCCTACGCTGCTTCAAAATATTTAGATTTATTCTATATTTACCTAATTTAACCGCCACAGTATGTATTGAGGAGTTTCCTATGTTTTCAAAAGATATGAATATTGAAAGCTTTGATTCAGAAGTTTGGGAAGCGATGCAACAAGAGGCTCGTCGTCAAGAAGACCATATCGAGTTGATTGCATCTGAAAATTATACCAGCCCAAGAGTAATGGAAGCTCAAGGCAGCGTGCTAACTAATAAGTATGCAGAAGGGTATCCAGGTAAAAGATACTATGGTGGTTGTGAGTATGTAGATGTTGTAGAAGCAGCAGCTATTGAAAGAGCAAAAGAACTTTTTGGTGCTGATTATGCAAATGTGCAGCCACACTCAGGTTCGCAGGCAAACGCTGCAGCATATCTTGCTCTGATTGAAGCAGGAGACACTATTCTTGGTATGAGCCTTGATCATGGTGGTCATTTAACTCATGGTGCAAAAGTGAATTTTTCTGGCAAAATCTTTAATTCATTCCAGTACGGTCTTGATGACGCGACTGGTGAAGTTGATTATGCAGAAGTTGAGCGTCTTGCTCTTGAGCACAAGCCAAAGTTGATCATCGCAGGGTTTTCTGCATATTCGAAGATTATGGATTGGCAAAAATTCAGAGATATTGCTGACAAAGTTGGAGCATATCTTGTTGTTGATATGGCTCACGTTGCTGGCTTGGTTGCAGCTGGTGAATATCCATCTCCAGTTCAGATAGCTGATGTTACAACAACAACAACTCATAAAACACTTCGTGGACCACGCGGTGGATTGATACTTGCTAAAGCAAATCCAGAGATTGAGAAAAAATTAAACTCTGTTGTATTTCCTGGGACTCAAGGTGGTCCTTTGATGCATGTTATCGCAGCAAAGGCAGTTGCATTTAAAGAGGCGCTTAGCCAAGAGTTTAAAGATTATCAAAAGCAGGTTGTGAAAAATGCTAAAGCTATGGTTGAAGTTGTAATGGACCGTGGTTTTGATGTTGTATCCAATGGTACAGATAATCACCTATTCCTGATTGATCTTGTTAAGAAAGGGATTACAGGCAAGGCAGCTGATGCAGCGCTTGGTGTTGCTAATATTACAGTTAATAAAAACACCGTTCCAAATGACCCGCAATCTCCATTTGTAACAAGTGGTTTGCGTGTTGGTACTCCTGCAGTTACAACCAGAGGATTTAAAGAGCAAGAGTGTAAAGATCTTGCTAACTGGATTTGTGATCTGCTTGATGATATCGACAATCAAGAAGTTAGTGCAGCTGTAAAAGCTAAAGTTATTGAGCTATGCGCTAAGTTCCCGGTTTATGCGAACTAATTATTATCATCAAGTGATTGAAAGTAATTATGGAGAATCATAGTTAATGCGCTGTCCTTTCTGTGGTGAAAGTGAAACAAAAGTGATTGACTCAAGATTGGCTCATGATGGTGACCAAGTGCGTCGCCGTCGTGAGTGCATGTCTTGCTCTGATAGATTTACTACATATGAATATCCGGAATTAATTTTACCTCGCATTGTTAAAGGCAATGGAAGTCGAGAACAATTTAGTGAAGAAAAATTAAGGGCGGGAATAGCTAGGTCTTTAGAAAAAAGACCAGTTAAAACAGAGATGGTCGAGGAATCGATTAATAGAATCAAGCATCAGTTAATAGTTGCAGGTGAGAGAGAAATTAAGAGTAACAAGATAGGTAAGCTTGTTTTAGAAGAGTTAAATAATTTAGATGTGGTTGCCTATATTAGATTTGCTTCAGTTTATTTAGACTTTAAAGATTCAGATAGTTTTCGTGAATTAATTGAGTCAATTGAAAAAGCTCCTTCTGTTGAGTTAAAAAAACACCAAATATCTCTTCTTCCTGACGAAGAAGATCAAGAATAATATTTTTTAAACACCCTTAAAACCCCTTCTGTGTCTCATAAATGACAATTTATGTGCTATTTTTCTATCATGTTGACTAATGGTTAACATAATGCTTTTCAAATATAGCTATATTCCTATATAGAAGAGGGTTTCAGTATGATGAAATATAGCTGTAGTTAAGCAAAAGATGTGGCTTAACAAATATTACCCCCAAAGATGTTGTTATTGAGGATATTATGTCAACTATAAAAATAAACGGTTTTGAGTGTCGCTATGAAGTAACCGGTAACTTAGAAGCTAAAGACACAATAATATTTGTAAATGGCATTGCTAACTCTTTAGAGACTTGGAATTTGGTTAAAGAGAGTGTGCAAAAATGTTACAAGATCGTTACATATGACCTGCGTGGGCAATGGTTTTCAGAAGTAACTAATGATACTCCGTATTCATTTCGTGGTATGGCTGATGATTTGGATGCATTAATGAATGCGCTTTCTATTGAAAATGCGCATTTGGTTGGAACAAGTTTAGGGGGAGAGATTGTTCTTTGGTATGCATTAATGTATCCGCAAAAGGTTAAGACATTGTCTGTGGTGGCTTCTGTATCAGAGGTTACAAGTCTGCTTCAACGCCAAGTTGGTAGATGGCGCACTATCGCGCAGGAAGCAGTGCAAGAGATTGATGAGGCAAATGGTGAGAAGGCTGTATTAAAGAAATGGGGGCATAAGTTTTATCAGGGAGCAATACCTGAGTTATATGCAAACTCATTTCTTGAAGAAAATTATGATGTGGTTGAGCAGCGAGATATGGTGTTTCAAGAGAATTGCCATAGAGATTTTTTCCGTGGGCATGTGTATCTGTGTGATATGTTTTTCCGATTAAGAACGGATGAGAAATTAACCCATCGTTTAGGGGAGATAAAATGCCCAACCTTGCTAGTTGCAGGTGAAAAAGATGTGATTAAGCCACCTTGCTTTAGTGAGATAATGGCTCGAAAAATAGCAGGGTCAGAGATGCATGTTATAAAAGAAAGTGGCCATGCGGTTATAAACGAGAAACCGCACGAGCTAGGGAAGATGATTAAAAGTTTTTTGTTCAAACACGATTCTGAATTGACAACTCCAGAGATGGAGGCGGCGGCTCTAAATGCAAGCATGACCATTAATTAATAAATTATTTTCAGATTATTTTTTACGCTTCACATTGAGGTGTTTTGTTAATTAAGGGTGTTGGCATTGCTTTCACTGGTTGTTACAAAGAAAAATCACTAGTACTATCCTTAATATCGTTAAGTATCTTTTAAATGGATCTTCATCTTATGGATATGCAGTCAGCAATATATGGTTTCTTAGTTGGGTTTATTGGTGTTTTAATTGTTGGTGTGATTATATTTCGCATAATAAGTGGTCCCCTTAAAAAAAATATTAGTACTTTAAATCAAGAATTAGCTGAGCAGGCTGAGAAGAATGATCAGGCTGTTTGTCAGCTGCAGCATGAGCTTGAGAGTGTGTCTAAGCATGCAGAAACCATTAATAATGAATTGTCAGAGAAAAAGATAGAGCTTGCTGTGGTGCAGGAGAGGGTGGATAACTTTCGTATTATTGAAAGCGATTATGTGCAACTTAAGCCAAAATATCAGGAGTCACTTTCTTCTCTAGCATCGCACAAACAGCAGGTAATGGAGTATGAGAAGAAAGAGCTGGAATATAAAAAACAGCAGGATGTGGTTAATGCAATTGTTGTAGAGAAAGATAAAGCTATAAATCAACTGCATGTAGATATTGCAGATATTCGCGTACTAAACACAGAGCTAACAACTAGAATAGAAGAAGAGCGGAAGCAGTCGGAGCAGAATTTAAAGCTGCTGGAAGATGCTCAGGAAAAGCTATCAGAGCAATTTCAAAATCTTGCCAATAAAATTTTTGAAGAGAAAGGTAAAAAATTCACCGAACAGAATAAAGAGCACATTGGTGTACTTATTAATCCTCTGCGTGAACAGTTGGGTGACTTTAAGAAGAAAATTGAAGACTCTTATGAAAAAGAAACGCGCGATAGGGTTTCTTTAAAAGCAGAGATTGCTAATCTGCGTGAGCTTAATCAGCAGATAAACCAGGAGGCAAAAAACCTCACCAATGCATTGACTAAAGATAATAAGGCTATGGGTGATTGGGGGGAGATGCAGCTAGAAAGAATCCTGGAAGATGTAGGTCTTGTTAAAGGGCGTGAGTACGAAGTTCAGGGGGTGTATGAAAATGAGGATGGTGCCAAGCTGAGGCCGGATTTTATTGTGCATCTGCCGGAAGATAAAGATGTTGTGATTGATTCGAAAGTCACCCTTGACTCTTATGTGCGCTACTGCAGTACTGAGGATGAGGTTGAAAAAGGTGTAGCCCTAAAGGATCTTATAATTTCAGTTAAGGCGCATGTGAAAGGGTTAAAGGATAAAGACTATAGAGATCTGAAAGGGGTGCGTTCTCTTGATTTTGTGTTGATGTTTATTCCAGTAGAGGGTGCCTTAATGCTAGCACTGGATTCAGAACCAAAATTATTTAAGGAAGCATTCGAAGCTGGGGTGATGATAGTTGGTCCCACAACTCTAATGGGAACATTGCGTACTATTGAGCGTATTTGGCGCTTTGAAAGGCAAAATAAGAATGCGCAGAAGATGGCTGAAGAAGCAGGTAAGATATATGATCAATTTTTCTTGGTTGTAGAGTCATTGGATGATATTGGGGATAAGTTAGAGAAAGCGCATAAAGCATATGAGCAGACGCAAAAGAGACTGGTTGATGGGCGGGGTAATCTTGCAACCAGAATTAATAATCTTAAAAAGTTAGGTGCCACCACCAAGAAAGAGCTTGCTGAAGAGTTTATGGAAAAGGCAGAGTTGGAAAATTCTAGGGGGTAATGGCTTGTCTTTTTATAGGATGTAAAAAGGCAGAAAGTGAGTGTGTTACACCGTGTGTTTTGTTGTTTTAAGTAGATTTGTTTTTGATGTGCTTTTTTTGAAATATTTATTATAAATTAAATTTGTATTTTCTCTGGTTAAAGTTGTTTTAAAACAGTATCTTGCTGTTGTATGTTTCAGTGTGTGTTTTGTTCTAGTTACATCTAAAAAAATCCATTATTTATGTCTTGAAATAATTGCCTTGGATGCTGTAAGTAAAGTGTCGATTGTGGTAATATTTCTGCGGAATTTTTTATACGTATAGCAACCTGGAATTGCCGCGTTAATAGTCGCAAATACAGGTGGATAGGGCGAAAATCAGGAATATTATTTATCTATGGAATTTGCAAAAGAGATTAGCCAGGTAAGTCTTGAAGATGAGATGAAGCAATCTTACATGGATTACGCGATGAGCGTGATCATTGGAAGAGCGCTACCTGACGTGCGAGATGGATTAAAGCCAGTTCATAGGCGTGTTCTATATGCGATGAACTCATTAGGGAATGATTGGAATAAGCCATATAAAAAATCAGCTCGTGTTGTCGGTGACGTGATCGGTAAGTATCACCCGCATGGTGACTCTGCTGTTTATGATACGATCGTACGTATGGCACAGCCGTTTTCATTGCGTTATATGCTAGTTGATGGTCAGGGGAACTTCGGTTCGGTTGATGGCGATTCACCTGCTGCTATGCGTTATACGGAAGTTAGAATGGCAAAGATTGCCCATCAGATGCTTCTGGATCTTGAAAAAGAGACTGTAGATTTTGTTCCAAACTATGATGAATCTGAATCTGAACCTGTCGTATTTCCAACCAGGTTGCCTTCACTGCTAGTCAATGGTTCGTCTGGTATTGCGGTTGGTATGGCAACAAATATACCGCCACATAACCTAAATGAAGTTATCAATGCTTGCGTTGCTTTAATTGATAACCCTGAACTGACAATAGATCAAATTATTGAATATATTCCAGCTCCTGATCTTCCTACTCACGGCATTATTAATGGTGTAGAGGAGATACGTCAGGCATATAGAACTGGTCGTGGGCGTATGTTTATGCGTGCACGTTGTGATATTGAAGAGATCGAAAACTCTTCTAAGCAAGCAATCATCGTTACTGAACTTCCGTATATGGTAAACAAAGCTCGCTTGGTTGAGAAGATTGCTGAGCTTGTGCGCGATAAGAAGATTGAAGGCATTACTGAGCTGCGTGATGAATCTGATAAAGATGGTATGCGTGTCGTTATTGAGTTACGCAGAGGCGAAGTTGCTGAAGTTATTTTAAATAATCTATATAAACAAACTCAGATGCAGTCAGTGTTTGGGATTAATATGGTTGCCATTGTTGATGGCCAACCAAAATTATTGAATATTCGACAAATTCTTGAAGAGTTTGTGCGTCATAGACGTGAAGTTGTTACTCGTAGAACTGTCTTTGATCTGCGTAAAGCGCGTGAGCGTGCGCACATACTTGAAGGTCTTGCTGTTGCTCTAGCGAATATTGACGAGATTATTGCTCTTATTAAAAGCTCATCAAATTCTGCTGAAGCTAAGATAAAACTTCTAGATAAAGATTTTGCTCCAGGTGGAGTGATGGAACTTCTGGAAAGAGCTGGCGCTGACTCATCTAGACCTGATGATCTACCGGCAGGTATTGGTCTGGTTGATGGAAGATATAGACTTTCTGAAGCTCAAGTGCAAGCGATTCTAGAGATGAGGCTGCACAGGCTTACAGGTCTGGAACAGGACAAGATTGTCGCGGAATACAAAGAGTTTCTTGAACGCATTGCTGAACTTATTTCAATCTTAAGCAGCGTGACTAAGTTGATGCAGGTAATTCGTGATGAGCTTACCGAAATGCAAGAGCAGTTTGGTGACGAGCGTAGAAGCCAGATTATTGATAGAAAACTTGATTTAAGTTTAGAAGATCTGATTACAGAAGAGGAAGTGATGGTAACGCTTTCTCATGCTGGTTACGCTAAAGTACAGCCACTTGATGTATATA
Organism: Gammaproteobacteria bacterium; assembly: GCA_033852135.1. Taxonomy (GTDB): domain Bacteria; phylum Pseudomonadota; class Gammaproteobacteria; order QZLD01; family QZLD01; genus QZLE01. Next base: position 82,912 of record JAWSVB010000010.1, read on the forward strand.
AAGCGCAGAAACGTGGTGGAAAAGGTAAGAGTGCTACAGATATCAAAGATGATGATTTTGTAGATAAGTTGTTCGTGGCTAATACCCATGATTGGCTGTTGTGCTTCTCAAGTCTAGGAAAAGTTTATTGGCTTAAAGTTTATGAATTACCACAGGCAGGAAGAAATGCCAGGGGTAAGCCGATTGTTAATATGTTGCCGCTTGATGAAGGCGAAAGAGTCAATGCTGTGCTTCCTGTGCGCAAGTTTGAGGAAGGGCAGTTCGTCTTTATGGCAACTGCGAATGGAACGGTTAAAAAGACACCTCTACCACAATTTTCTCGCCCAAGAGCCAGCGGAATTATCGCTCTAGAGCTGCGCCCAGATGATTACCTGATCAATGTTGAGATAACTGACGGTAGCCGTGATGTTATGCTATTTAGTAGCGCGGGTAAGGCGATTAGATTTAATGAAAGCGATGTGCGCTCAATGGGTAGAACAGCCTCTGGGGTGCGCGGAATCAAGCTTGATGATGGGCAAAGAGTTATCTCGCTAATCATCATCGATGAGGAAGGTAAGATACTGGCAGCTACCGAGAATGGCTACGGTAAGAGAACAAAAGTATCTGAATTCTCACCACAAGGCAGAGGTGGTCGCGGAGTTATTGGTATTCAGGTTTCAGCGAGAAACGGCAAAGTTGTCGGTGCGATTCAAGTGTCCGATGAAGATGAGATAATGCTTGTTAGTAAGGCTGGAACTCTTGTTAGAACTAAGGTTGATGGCATCTCTGTTGTTGGTAGAAATACCCAGGGCGTCACCCTTATCTCTATAGATAAAAAAGATCAGCTTGTAGCTATCGATCGTGTGCTTAGCACCGACGATGAGGATGATGATGAAACCGAAGGCGGTTCAGTAGAAGGTGGAGCCGACGAAGATGGTGCAGGCGAAGAATAGATTTTAATTTAACTTTTAATATTAACCCGGAGGTATATAGATGTCCCGTGTATTTAACTTTAGTGCTGGCCCAGCAACATTGGCAGAAGACGTTCTAAAACAAGCTCAAGAAGAGATGGTTGATTGGAATGGAACTGGCATGTCAGTAATGGAAATGAGTCATCGTGGTAAAGACTACGTTTCTATCGCAGAAGAGGCGGAAGCTGATCTGCGTGAGCTGATGAATATCCCAGCAAACTATAAAGTTCTTTTCTTACAAGGTGGAGCTTCTGCTCAGTTCGCAGCTATCCCAATGAACATTCTTGGCGATAAGAAAACTGCTGACTACGTATGCACAGGATCATGGTCGAAAAAAGCAATCGCTGATGCAAAGAAATATTGCGAAGTAAATGTTGTTGCTCAACCAGATGCATTTAACACAATTCCTGATCAATCAGAGTGGAAATTAAACCCAGATGCTGCTTATCTGCACATTTGCTCAAATGAGACTATCGAAGGTGTTGAATTTAAAGATCTACCTGAGTGTGGTGATGTTCCATTAGTTGCTGATATGTCATCAAACATCCTTAGTCGTCCAATCGACGTGACTAAGTATGGTCTTATCTATGCTGGTACTCAGAAGAACATCGGTCCAGCTGGAATGGCTATCGTTATTGTACGTGAAGACCTAATTGGCAACGCAATGCCAATCACTCCAAGTGTACTTGACTACCAAAAACAAGCTGATGCTGATTCAATGCTAAACACTCCTCCTACATATACATGGTATATGGCTGGTCTTGCGTTTAAAAATCTGAAAAAAATGGGTGGACTAGAGGCTGTTGCAAAGATCAATGATCGTAAAGCAGCTAAACTGTATGCCTGTATCGATGCTTCAGATTTTTATGCAACTCCAGTAGAAGCTAAGTACCGCTCTGTTATGAATGTACCTTTCACACTACCAAGTGCAGATCTTGATGCGGCATTCCTGGATGGCGCTAAGAAAGCTGGCCTAGTAACTCTTAAAGGTCACCGTTCAGTTGGTGGAATGCGTGCAAGTATTTATAACGCAATGCCTGAAGAGGGTGTTGATGCACTAATCGCATACATGCAAGAGTTTGAAAAAGCTAACGCATAATTAGTTGCTTAGATAAACTAAATTAATGAAAGATTCGAGGAGGGTTATCCTCCTCGTGATCCGAAAAGACTACCGAAACGGTTAATAGGAATCACAAATGAAAAAGATACTAACCCTTAATAATATCGCTCCAATTGGTCTTGAGCGTTTACCGCTTGATCAATATGAAATCTCTTCAGAGTCATCTGCTCCAGATGCAGTTCTTCTGCGTTCATTCAAAATGAACGATATGGAAGTACCAGCTTCACTTAAAGCTGTTGGACGTGCAGGTGCAGGTACAAACAATATACCTGTAGAAAAAATGACAGATCTTGGTATCCCTGTATTTAACGCTCCTGGCGCAAATGCAAATGCGGTTAAAGAACTAACAATCGCTGGTATGCTTCTAGCAGCAAGAAACATCTGCCCAGCTTGGAACTATGTATGTGACCTTGAAGGTGACAATGCAAAGATCAGCAAAGATGTAGAAGCGGGTAAGAAAACTTACGGCGGTTTCGAACTTCCAGGCAGAACTCTTGGTGTTATCGGTCTTGGTGCTATCGGTGTAATGGTTGCAAACTGTGCTAAATCACTTGGCATGAATGTAGTTGGCTTTGATCCACAATTAACTGTACGTTCTGCGTGGCAGCTATCTGCTTCAGTACTACAGGCAAGCGGTATTGATGATCTAGTAACAAGATCTGACTTTATCACTTTCCATGTACCTTTAAATGATCACACTAGAGGCCTTATCAACCGTGATCGTATCGCGATGATGAAAGATGACGTTGTTGTTCTTAACTTCTCACGTGGCGAAGTTGTTGATGACGAAGCGATGATCGAAGCTCTAGATAGCGGCAAGGTTCACACATATGTAACTGACTTCCCAACTAAAGAGCTGAAGAATCACCCTAAAGTTATCGGTCTACCTCATCTTGGTGCTTCAACTGGTGAAGCTGAAGATAACTGTGCAATCATGGTTGCTGATCAGGTTAAAGATTATCTAGAAAACGGAAACATTATTAACTCTGTAAACTTCCCAGAGCTAATCGTTCCAAGAGCTGGTAAAGCACGTTTAACTGTAGTTAATAAAAATATCCCTAACATGGTTGGCCAAATCTCAACAGCGCTTGCTGATGCAGGTTTGAACATCGCTGATATGACTAATAAGTCTCGTGGAGATATTGCTTACACAATCGTTGATGTTGAGTCAGAGATTGGTGCTGAAACAGTTGCTAAGATCGAAGCGATTGAAGGCATTATCAAAGTACGTGTTATCTAGTTAGTTGCTGTAGGAATCTGTTGTAGAAAGATATGAGTCAGAAAGAGAAGATCAATTTAGAAACTGTAAGAGCTCAAATCGATAGTATCGATGCTCAAATACAGAATTTAATCGCTCAAAGGGCAGAATGTGCAAGTGAAGTTGCGCGTGTTAAAAGAGAATCTGGTGAGACCAGTAACTTTTATCGTCCGGAGAGAGAGGCTCAAGTTTTGCAGAAAGTTATGCAAAACAACCAAGGTCCTCTGGCTGACTCTCAAGTTGCTGTGATTTTTCGTGAGATCATGTCTGCTTGCCTAAACTTACAGCAGCCGCTGAAGGTTGCGTTTCTTGGCCCACAAGGAACGCATACCCAGGCAGCAGCGCGTAAACATTTCGGTCATGGGGTTGAAGAACTCCCCATGTTAAATACCGAAACAATCCTGCATCAGGTTGAATCTGGTGCTGCAGACTATGGTGTAGTTCCTGTGGAAAACTCCACAGAAGGTGTAGTTAGTAACACTCTTGATTGTGTTATGAAAACGAACCTGATTATTAATGGTGAGGTTGAGCTTAGAATCAATCAAAATCTATTGACTAAAGCCAAATCGCTGCAAGATATAAAGTGTGTGTACTCGCACCAGCAAGGGTTGGCTCAAGTGCGAACTTGGTTAGATAATAATCTGCCAAATGTGGAGCGCATTGCTACCAGTAGTACTTCAGAGGCTGCTCGCCTTGCAGCTGAAGATGAAACTGCTGCGGCTATCTCTTCAGCTACAGCTGCAGAGATATATGAAATTCCAATTTTCGCTCCATGTATCGAAGATAACCCAAATAACACTACCCGCTTCTTAGTGGTTGGAACTAAAAATTTAGAGCCAAGTGGTAAAGATAAAACTTCAATACTTCTTGCCAGCAATAACACTCCAGGTGGACTTTATAACTTACTAGAGCCACTAGCAAAATTCGAAGTGGATATGACTAAGATCGAATCAAGACCTTCAAAGGAAAGGGTTTGGGATTACGTATTCTTCATAGATATTGTGGGGCATCATCAGGATGCTGGTGTTAAGCAGGCTCTTGAGCAAGTTGAAAAAAGAGCAAGTATGTTTAAGATTCTTGGGTCATACCCTTTAGCCGTTCTCTGATTTTTACCTCTCCCCTTATTCTATTGGTAGATGCTTAGTTAAACATATTGTATGTTCAACTAAGTGCTTCCTAGTAATACATAGTTTTGTTTTCGCATGGTAAGTACTTTAGTTTGTGCTAGGTTATAAGTAAGCAAACTAATGGAATTTAAATGCCCATAGTATTTACAATAGATAATGAAAAAAAAGTTACATTAAGTACATGGATCGGAGAAGTATCTGATTTAGAGCTAGTTTCATCCTATAAAAAATTATTTGAGGGTGGGTCATGGCAGCCAGGCTATGATGGTATAATTGATCTAAGAAATGCCAGATTAGATTTAGTTACCGATAAAGGCCTTTATAATCTTCATGTTTTGGTTAGAAGTCATACTGATGGTAAGTGTGAACAGTTTAATTCAGTACTTATTGCTTCAGATGATCTGGTAAAAGAGCTGGCTGCAAAATATGAGTCATTTAGCGCAGATGAACTACATAAATTAACTGTTTTTGCAGATATAAAAGAAGCATATAAATGGCTTAGGAAATTGCGCTCATAGCTCTGTATTCTATTAAGAGCCAAAATTTAAAACAATAACTGTTAAAACTAACTCCTTAATATACTTGTCGTCAAAATTAGATGATGAACTCCTTTTTTATTCTTGCTGGGAATAAAAGCTATTTTTCGTTACTATAGCTAACTCTTATGGATTCTCGCTTTCGCGGGGATGACGAATATTTGGTGCGTCAATTACTGATATTAGGCGGAACGAAAATTGAATCAGAACAAATACCTAAATCTTGCTTGTGAGGGCGTAAGGGGTTTGAAACCTTATGTTCCCGGAAAACCAATTGCCGAGTTAGAACGCGAATATGGTGTGACCAACATCATTAAACTGGCTTCAAATGAAAATCCATTGGGGGCAAGCAAAAAAGCTATATCTGCAATGCAAGAAGCAATGCAGGAGATCCATCTCTATCCAGATGGAAATGGTTTTGAATTAAAGAAGACAATTGCAGATAAATTTGGTTTTGAGATAGATCAAATTACCCTTGGCAATGGCTCAAATGATATTTTGGAGCTTATAGCTAGAGTATTCCTGACAATTAATGACGAGGCACTTTTCTCCCAATACTCTTTTGCAGTTTATCCGCTGGCAACCCAAGCAGTTGGTGCAAGTTTGAATATAGTTCCGGCATTGCCAGAAGATGCCCCAATGCCATTGGGGCATGATCTTAAAGCGATGCGTGCAGCTATCACTGATCGCACAAAAGTGATCTTTGTTGCTAACCCAAATAACCCGACCGGAACCTGGTTAAATGCCACCGAGCTGGAAGAGTTTATCGCTTCGATTCCAGATAATATTATAGTGGTTCTTGATGAAGCATATTTTGAATATGTGCAAGAAGCAGATTATCCAGATTGCTCAAAGCTGGTTGCTAAATATCCAAATCTTATAGTTACACGTACTTTCTCTAAAGTACATGGGTTGGCTGGTGTTAGGGTTGGTTACTCATTCTCTAGTGCTGATGTTGCTGACCTTTTGAATCGTGTGAGGCAGCCATTTAATGTTAATGCAATGGCGCAGGCTGCTGCTGTAGCATCTTTAGGTGATAGTGAACATATAGCTGAATCTGTTCGGGTAAATAGTGCAGGATTGAAACAAATAACCAAATTTTGTGAGAACAAAGGTTTAGCATATATCCCATCAGTAGGTAATTTTATCTGTATAAAGGTAGGCGCTCATAATGAAAAGCTAGGGGCAGCGGATATAGATGAAAAATTACTGCAGAATGGGATCATAGTACGCCCAGTAGCTAACTATAACATGCCAGAATATCTACGTGTTACCGTAGGAACAGAGGCGCAGAATGCAAGATTGTTGGAAGCACTAGAAAGTATAATGGAGCTTTAGATCAACTTGGGTCAGAGTCGTTTGATTTTCTGCGCAGCAGCTGCGGGAAAATAGCAAAATATAAAAATCAAACGACTCTGACCCCATTGATCATAATGAGGAATCATAGATGATAAATAAACTTTGCATAATTGGTGTTGGCCTTATTGGTGGCTCTTTAGCTCGTGCTCTACGAGAGAAAGGCTATTGCAAAAATATAGTTGGCAGTAGTAGAAGTGCTGCTCATCTACAAAAGGCGGTCGATTTAGGGGTGATAGATTCCTATTCAACCGATATGCAAGAGGCTGTAGCAGGTGCAGATGTAGTAATAGTATGTGTGCCGCTTGGAGCGATGGAGTTAGTCTTTTCTCAAATTAAAGATGTAATAACTTCAGATACTATCATCACAGATGTCGGTAGCTCTAAGCAGAGTGTTGTTGATGCTGCGCAGAGGGCATTTGGAGAAGTACCTGCAAACCTTGTTCCTGGGCATCCAATTGCAGGCACAGAAAAAAGTGGTGTTGAAGCATCATTTGCAGAGCTGTTTCAGCGCCGTAAAGTTATTATCACACCATTGAAGCAAAACGATTTAAAGCAAGTAGAAAAGATTGAACAGATGTGGCAGCAAACAGGGGCTGAAGTACGTCAAATGACAGTGCAGCACCATGATGAAGTTCTTGCCGCTACCTCACACTTACCTCATGTTTTGGCGTTTGGAATTGTTGATACTCTAGCGAAGATGGATTCACAGCAAGAGATCTTCGAATATGCTGCTGGAGGATTTCGTGATTTTACCCGTATTGCATCCAGTGATCCGGTAATGTGGCGTGATATCTGTATAAATAATCGTGATGCAGTTTTGAAGGTGATGCGCAACTATATAACAGATATGGAAGCGATGTATGATTTGATCGATAAGTCAGATGGTGAAGCAATTAAATCTTCTTTTGAAGAAGCAAAAGCTATTCGTGACAAATTTAATGCAATGTTGAATGCTTAGCCAATTTTTTTAAGGCAAAATTTATGAAAAACATCAAATATATAGTAAGTCCAAGCAATAAAATTAATGGTGAGTTCCGTGTTCCAGGAGATAAATCTATCTCCCATAGGTCAATTATGCTTGGAGCATTGGCTGATGGAACTACTAATGTAACCGGTTTTCTTAGTGGTGAAGATAGCTTGGCAACCCTTAAAGCATTTCAAGATATGGGGGTTGAGATTGAAGGACCCGTTGATGGTAATGTGAAAATAAAAGGGGTTGGGATTGATGGTCTAAATACCCCTGCAAAACCGCTGGACCTTGGTAATTCTGGTACATCTATGCGTCTTATGAGCGGGCTACTTGCGGGGCAAAAATTTGATGCCACATTAATAGGTGATGAGTCATTATCATCGAGGCCGATGAAGCGTGTAACTGATCCGCTTGCCATAATGGGGGCTAAGATTGTTACTACAGAAAAAGGCACTGCACCTATTAAAATATCCGGTGCTAGTAATATAAAAGGGATAACTTACGAGATGCCAATGGCAAGTGCCCAGGTAAAATCGTGCCTTTTATTAGCAGGTTTATATGCTGATGGTGAAACCGTGGTTACAGAGCCTGCGCCAACCAGAGATCATACTGAAAGAATGCTTTCAGGTTTTGGGTATAAAGTAGTGGTTGATGGTTCAAAGGTGACTATAAATGGTGGCGGTCGTCTAACAGCTACTGATATTGATGTCCCTGCAGATATATCTTCGGCAGCGTTCTTTATGGTTGCAGCTGCAATCGCCCAAGATTCAGAAGTTGTGATTCAACATGTCGGCATAAACCCTACTCGTACTGGAGTAATAGATATTCTTAAACTCATGGGGGCAGATATTACCCTAGAGAATGAAAAGGTGGTTGGTGGTGAGCCAATTGCAGATATCCGGGTTAAAAGTTCTAACTTGAAAGGCATTCAAATTCCAGAAGAGCTAGTACCACTTGCAATAGATGAGTTTCCGGTAATATTTGTCGCAGCAGCCTGTGCTGAAGGTACAACTATATTGACCGGTGCAGAAGAGTTAAGGGTTAAGGAATCGGATCGAATTCAGGTTATGGCAGATGGCTTGCAAGCTCTTGGTGTTGATGCGCAACCAACAGCAGATGGGATGATTATTAATAGTAGTAAAATAGGTGGCGGCTCAGTTACAAGTCATGGTGATCACCGTATAGCAATGTCATTTGCAGTAGCAAGCTTAAGGTCTACCGCTGAGATAGAGATAAATGACTGTCTTAATGTTAATACTTCATTTCCAGGTTTTGCGCAGTTGGCGCAGCAAGTTGGAATTAAGCTGCAAGAGGTAGAAGTCTAGTTTATGCATAATAATATTCCGGTAATTGCAGTAGATGGCCCGAGTGGATCAGGTAAAGGTACGCTTAGTCGAATTATTAGTGAAAAGTTAGGTTGGGGGCTCTTGGATAGTGGTGCTATGTACCGCCTTCTTGCTTTAGATTGTTTAAAAAACAACCTTGATCTACAAAATGAAGTGGCAGTGGCGAAATTAGCCGCAGAAATGGCGATAGAGTTCAAAAACTGTAAAGAAAGTCAGGAAATAAAAGTATTCCTTGATAATGAAGATGTTACGTTGCAGCTTCGCACCGAAGAAACTGGAAATGCGGCATCAAAAGTAGCCGCTATACCTAGTGCCAGAGCGGCTTTGCTGCAAAAACAAAGGGATTTTGCCTGTGCACCAGGATTGGTCGCTGATGGTCGCGATATGGGAACAGTAGTATTTCCTAATGCAAAACTTAAAGTTTTTTTGACAGCTAGTGCACAAGAAAGAGCAAAAAGACGATATAACCAGTTGAAGCAAAACGGATTCGATGTTAACCTTCACGCACTTTTGAAAGAGATAGAAGAACGGGACGAGCGAGATATGAACCGAACTTCTGCCCCTTTAAAGCCAGCTGATGACGCTTTGATAATTGATTCTTCTAGCATGACCATAGATGAGGTTGTGCATTTTGTTATGGAATCATTTGTAAAATAAATAAGTGAATCAGTTGTTTATTTTGAGGTTGATCATAAGGATGTGAATGACCAAAACATTAATTAACCCGTGTAAAATGGAGTGCAATTATACGGTAGAAAGTTTGGATTCAAACGAATCCATAGGATATTAAGAGTATGACCGAGAGTTTTGCAGAATTATTTGAACAAAGTCTTCTAGAAACACAAATGGCCCCAGGATCGATTGTCAAAGGGGTTATTATGGATATTCAGGGCGATTTTGTAATTGTAAATGCCGGATTAAAATCAGAAGGCGTTATCCCTGTTGACCAATTCTTTGATGAGAGTGGAAAATTAGAAATTCAAGTTGGCGATGAAGTAGATGTTGCTCTTGACTCTCTTGAAGATGGCTATGGCGAGACTAGACTTTCTCGTGAAAAAGCAAAACGTGCATCAGCGTGGATTGAACTGGAAAAAGCTAGCGAAGCAAATGAAACCGTAATGGGTATCATCAGCGGCAAGGTTAAAGGTGGCTTTACTGTTGAGCTTAAGCACATCAGAGCATTCCTACCAGGATCTCTTGTAGACGTTAGACCAGTTCGCGATACAAGCTACTTGGAAAATAAAGAACTAGAATTTAAAGTTATCAAGCTTGATCGTCAAAGAAACAACGTTGTTGTTTCTCGTCGTGCAGTAGTTGAAGAAGAGTACAGTGCAGATCGTGAAGCTCTACTTGAGAACCTGCAAGAAGGACATACTGCTAAAGGTGTTGTTAAGAACCTTACAGATTACGGTGCATTTATCGATCTAGGTGGAATTGACGGACTTCTACATATCACAGATATGGCTTGGAAGCGTGTTAAGCACCCATCAGAAGTTGTTGAAGTTGGTGAAGAGATCGAAGTACGCGTACTTAAGTTTGATAAAGAGAAGAACAGAGTATCTCTTGGTCTTAAGCAAATGGGTGAAGATCCATGGGTTGATATCGCTCGTCGTTACCCAGAAAGCTCAAAACTATTCGGAAAAGTTACTAATATAGCTGACTACGGTTGTTTTGTTGAGATTGAAGATGGCGTTGAAGGTCTTGTTCACGTTTCTGAAATGGATTGGACTAACAAAAACGTTAATCCAAATAAAGTTGTACAGCTTGGTGATGAAGTTGAAGTTGTTGTTCTTGATATCGATGAAGAGCGTCGCAGAATTTCACTAGGTATGAAGCAATGTCGCACTAATCCTTGGGATGAGTTCGCAGCAACTCATAACAAAGGTGACAAGATTTCAGGTAACATCAAATCTATCACAGACTTCGGAATCTTCGTTGGTCTTGACGGTGGTATTGACGGTCTTGTACATCTTTCAGACATCTCTTGGAACGACGTTGGTGAAGAAGCGGTAAGACAGTTCAAGAAAGGCGATGAAGTTGAAGCAGTAGTACTTTCTGTTGATTCAGAGCGTGAGAGAATCTCTCTTGGTGTTAAGCAGCTTGAAAGAGACCCATTCTCGAACTTTGTTGCTGAGAACGAGAAAGGCAGCCTAGTAAAAGGTGTAGTATCTGAAGTTGATGCTAAAGGCGCTATTATTGACCTAGGTGAAGGTATTGAAGGTCAATTAAGAGTTTCTGAAATCTCACGTGAGAGAATTGAAGATGCTCGTCAAGCTCTTGAAGTAGGTCAAGAAGTTGAAGCCAAGTTTGTTGGTGTTGATCGTAAGAGCAGAGCAATTACTCTTTCAATCAAAGCAAAGGATGCTGCGGAAGAAGCAAATGCGATTAGTGACTACAATCGTGAGTCTCAAGCTTCTGCATCTGCTGGATCATCCACAATTGGTGATCTACTTAAGGCACAAATGGATAGCCAGAAAGAAGGCTAATATTGAGCAGCTGCACCAGGATGGTTCTGGTGCAGTCAATTAATACATTTTTTTGATTAGGTAGGTTCGATGGTTGATACAAAGAAAACAATGACAAAATCAGAGTTGATCGAAGTAGTTGCAAATAGTCAGCAGCATCTCGCATTTAAGGATGTTGAGCTAGCTGTAAAAACTCTGCTTGAGCATATGAGTGAAGCCCTATCTTCTGGAGAGCGAATTGAGATTCGTGGATTTGGAAGTTTTTCACTTCACCACAGACCACCAAGGATTGGAAGAAACCCTAAAACAGGTGATTCGGTAGCACTACCAGGAAAATATGTTCCTCACTTTAAGCCAGGGAAAGAGTTAAGAGAGCGCGTTAATGAAGTCTTCATAGAGTCATTAGGCTAACCTCTTAGCTGAAAAGTTGTCTAAAAAGCCGCATATTAGTGCGGCTTTTTTATTTTAAGTTATCGAGTATGTTTAGATAGCGTAGATTTTGCATAAATTTAGGTCATACATATCTATTAGCACTGCCTATTGATTTAGTCAGATATTAAAATACACCACTTTTAAATAAATAATTCCCCTTGAAACCTCGCAAACAGCCCCCATAAAGTTAACAAACCGAATAATTATTTATGGAAAATAGAAATTAGGAGCTGTAATAAATGACTGTTTCTGCAAAAAAAGAGACTCATGAGTTTCAAACCGAAGTAACCCAATTATTGGATCTGATGATCCACTCTCTATATAGCAATAAAGAGATTTTTCTACGTGAGCTTGTGTCAAATGCATCAGATGCAGCGGATAAGCTACGCTTTGAAGCCTTAGCTAATGACAAGCTATTCGAAGATGATTCTGAACTAAAGATTAGAGTCTCTTACGATAAAGAAGCAAAAACAGTAACCGTTAGCGATAATGGTATTGGTATGACTAGAGATGAAGTGATTGATCATCTAGGTACTATTGCAAAATCTGGAACTAAGTCATTCTTCAATTCATTGACTGGTGATCAAGCAAAAGATGCTCAGCTAATTGGTCAATTTGGTGTTGGTTTTTACTCGTCATTTATAATCGCGGATAAAGTAACGGTTAGAACAAGAAAAGCGGGGCTGGAAAGCTCTGATGGTGTTGAGTGGATATCAGGTGGCAAAGGTGATTTCTCTGTTGAGAATATTGAGAAAGCTGACAGAGGTACAGAAGTAATTCTACATCTGCGCGATGATGAGAATGAATTCCTTGATGATTGGCGTCTAAGAACAGTTATTAAGAAGTACTCTGACCATATCTCTTTGCCAATTATTATGAAAAGTATTCCAGCACCAGCTGAAGAGGGTAAGGAGCAAGAAGAGCCAGTTGATGAGACAGTAAACTCTGCTTCTGCATTGTGGACCAGAGCTAAAAAAGATATCACTGCAGAGGAATATGATGAATTTTATCAGCATGTTTCACACGATTTTGAAGCTCCATTAGCGCATATCCATAACCGTGTAGAGGGAACTCAGTCTTACATATCTCTGCTTTATATCCCTAAGAACCCACCTTTCGATCTATATGATCGTGAGAGTAAACATGGTCTTAAATTATACGTGAAGCGTGTGTTTATTATGGATGAAGCGGATAAGCTTCTTCCTAGATATCTGCGTTTTGTGAAGGGTGTTATTGATTCTGATGATCTACCACTTAACGTATCGCGTGAGATTTTGCAGCACAATAAAGTTATCGATAGTATTCGCGGTGGATCGGTGAAGAAAATCTTAGACATGTTGCAAAAAATGTCAGAGAAAGAGCCGGAGAAGTACCAGGAATTCTGGAAGGCATTTGGGCGCGTTCTTAAAGAAGGTCCTGGCGAAGACTTCAGTAATAAAGAGAAAATTGCCAAACTATTCCGTTTTGCCTCAACTCATACTGGCACTGACGAGCAAAATGTATCGTTTGATGATTACATCTCTCGTATGAAAGAAGGTCAGGACAAAATTTACTACATTGTTGCAGATAGTTTTGCTGGTGCTAAGAACAGCCCTCACCTTGAAGTGTTTGCCAAGAAGGGGTTAGAAGTACTGCTTCTATCAGACCCAGTAGACGAGTGGTTGGCTTCACATGTGACTGAGTTTGGTGGAAAGTCACTACAAGCAGTTTCTAAAGGTTCTCTTGATCTGGGTGAGTTCGATGATGAGAAAGAGAAAGAAGAGCTTAAGAAGAATGAGACTGAGCTAAAAGATCTGCTAGATAAGATGAAAGAGTCATTAGAAGACAAGGTGAAAGAGGTTCGTTTAACCAGTCGTCTAACAGGTTCTCCATCATGCTTAGTTGTTGAAGAGCATGAGATGGCGGTTAATATTCAAAGAATGCTTAAATCAGCTGGTCATGCTATGCCTCAAGGAAAACCAATTCTAGAGATAAATCCAGAGCATGCTTTGGTTAAGAGAATGAATGATGACCTTGCTGGTGAAACTTTTGCTGATTTAGCGCATGTACTGTTTGACCAAGCGCTGCTTGTTGAAGGTGGGCAGATAGATGATCCAAATGAGTTTGTCAGAAGAATGAATAGCTTATTGGCAAAGTCTTAAGCAAATTATTAAAATATCGAAAAATTATACTTGAACCATTGTAAGATGGAGAGTATAAAATAGGTCTCAGGAGTGATTGTGCACTGCCATAATCACTCCTTTTTTTAAGGTTGTTTTTAGGATAGTCAGTGTAACTTATGCATTAACTAATTGGCCTAATGGACATGGCCAGACAATCGTCATAAATGGAAAGCATTTTGTTATATGGTTTTAAAGTCAAAGAATAAAGTACAAGTGGAGCGGGCCTTTGAGTTCAAAGGTAGGATGCTTACACTTACAGTGCTAAATGTGATCGAAAATGATCTAGCTGCTATTGATCAGCAACTAGGAGAAAAGATTGCGCAAGCACCAGAATTTTTTAGAAACTCCTCAATAGTTATTGATGCAAATGTTTTTGATAGTATTGATCTAAAACAGATTGCTAATATTGTTCGTGATCACCATATGGTGCCAGTTGGAATTATTGGTGGAAATCTAAATCAAGAGCAGTTAGCTGCTGATATTGGTCTAGGGGTATTCCCAAAGATTAAAGCTGTATCTAGTGATAAGTCTGATATAAAAACTAAGAATAATAATGAGTCTGAAGCAGGCTTAACCAATAATAGTGATGAGAAACAGCAAACAGCTGAAAGTACTCAGGAACAACTAGTTCCAGCAGTAGAGATAACTAAATCACCAACTATGTTGATAAAGCAGCCTGTAAGATCTGGCCAGCAGATATATGCAAAAGGTGGAGACCTGGTTGTAATGTCATCGGTTGGGGCTGGAGCAGAAGTGCTAGCTGATGGGCATATCCATATTTATGGTAGCTTAAGAGGTAGAGCTCTTGCAGGTGTGCAAGGTGATACCCAAGCAAGGATATTCTGTAATAATCTAGATGCGGAATTGATATCGATCGCAGGTCAATACAAAATAAGCGATGATATTCCTGCTGATGCAAAAAATGGTTTAGTTCAGATATATTTAGATAATGAACAAATGAAGATTCAAGAGTTATAGGTTTAGAGGTCTGTAAGTTTAAAAGCTCTAGTGGGCTTTAACTATTACGATCGGTAGACGCAGTTAAATACGGAGGTGGATAAGTGGCAAAAATAATTGTCATAACGTCAGGAAAGGGCGGTGTGGGTAAAACTACAACGAGTGCGGCTATCAGTACAGGATTGGCCAAACGCGGTTATAAAACTGTTGTAATAGACTTTGATGTGGGTTTAAGAAATCTTGATCTAATCATGGGTTGTGAACGCAGAGTAGTTTACGACTTTGTAAATGTGATCAAAGAAGAGGCAAACCTTAATCAAGCATTAATTAAAGACAAGCGTGTCGATAATTTATACATCCTCCCTGCTTCTCAGACAAGAGATAAGGATGCACTTGATATTGAGGGTGTTCAGCGCGTAATCGATGACCTAGCAAAAGATTTTGCTTATATAATCTGCGATTCACCTGCTGGTATTGAGAAAGGTGCGATGATGGCGATGTATTTTGCTGATGAAGCTATCGTTGTTACTAATCCAGAGGTTTCATCTGTAAGGGATTCAGATCGTGTCCTTGGTATTCTTGCAAGTAAAACTAAAAGAGCAGAAGACAATCAAGACCCTGTAAAAGAGTCGCTATTGCTTACCAGATACTCTCCAGAAAGGGTAGAACAGGGTGAAATGCTTAGTGTTGATGATGTAAAAGAGATTTTAGCTATACCTCTACTAGGCGTTATTCCCGAGTCGCAATCGGTTCTTCAAGCTTCAAACTCAGGTCAACCTGTAATTTTGGATGAAGAGAGTGATGCAGGTAAAGCGTATGAAGATGCAGTAGGTAGACTATTAGGGGATGAAATTCCGCATAGATTCCTTGAAGTGGAGAAGAAAGGATTCTTCGGGCGACTGTTTGGAGGTTAGTTTAAGATGAGTTTATTAGATTTTTTTCGCGCAAATAAAAAGAAAAGCGCATCGGTAGCAAAGGGAAGGCTGCAGGTAATTATTGCTCAACAGCGTGCGGAAGTTGGCGGCCCTGACTACCTTAGAGCAATGCAGGAAGAGATTCTTGCAGTAGTTAAAAAATATGTATCTGTGAATGATGATGCAGTAAAGGTACAGATGGAAAAGGCAGGGGAGTGTGAGATTCTTGAATTAAACATCACCTTACCTGATAGCGTCGATAAAGAGTAAGCTATCTTCCATTGTGAAAGTATAGAAAAAGGCAGCTTCGGCTGCCTTTTTGTTATTAGAGTTTGAATGCGCAAATCCTTAATAATTCGTCACAGAAATAATCAAATAATCATCCTATACTATATTTTATAAATGCAATTGTTTGTATTCACAGAGAGCACTAGGGCTGCTTTCTGGTAGTTTGATATTTAAATGGAGTGGTGCGGTTATGGCAATTATAAACTGGAATGAAAACTTAAGTGTTGGCGTGGTTGAGATTGATAATCAACATAAAAAGCTTGTCGGCATGCTTAATGATTTAAGTGATGCGATGAAGGCACGTAAAGGAAATGAGGTGTTAGGTAAGATAATTGCTGATTTATTAGCTTACACAAAAACACACTTTGCTGCGGAAGAGAAGTATTTTACAAAGTTTGGTTATCCTGATACTGCAGAGCATAAAAAAGAGCATGCTGGTTTTATTCAGGAGATCACTAAATTTAAGGCGGATTTTGATAGCGGAAAGATATCTGTATCGATTGATGTGATGAAGTTCCTTAGTGCGTGGTTACAAAAACACATAAAAGGAACAGATCAAAAGTATACAAAGTTTTTTAATGATAATGGTTTAAAGTAAGTTATAACTTATTCTATATATCTTTCTTTTTTCGTAAAACTAGTGAAGATAGCTGATTATACAATTAAATTGAAAGATAACTGGCAGTATTAATAGAGGGATTTGATATGGATTTAATAGATTGGAGTGATGGTTTATCTGTAAAAAATGTAGAGTTAGATGGACAACATAAAAAAATTATTTCCCTGATTAATGAACTGCATTTTGCCTTACTCAAAGGGAAGAGTAGCGATATACTGGATGAAATTCTTGCTGATCTTTTAATGTATACTCAGGTGCACTTCTCAGCAGAGGAAGAGATGTTTGAGCAATTGGACTACCCCGGGGCAGAAGCGCATAAAGCCAAACATCGTGAATTTGAAGATAAAATATCAAGTTTTAAATTAGACCATAAAAAGCAAAGAGTGGCACTTTCTATCGATGTTATGGAGTATTTAGTCAGTTGGTTTCTTAGGCATATTCAAAGAGTAGATCAAGAGTATGTAAAGATTCAAGCTGGAAAATAGAAGTAAGCTATATATGATTCTTTTTCACAACCAGTTATAAATATGTAGTTTTGGCTGTATATTGAGGCTAAATATGGTTTGTAACTGGATAGAACATGGCTCAAGGTGAATTTGACCTAATTCAAAAATATTTTTGCACTGATGCGGATAGCAGTGAACTTCTCGTTGGTAATGGTGATGACGCAGCTGTTATTGCTCTGCAGTATGGAGAAGCATTGGTTACCTGTGTTGATACTATGGTTGCTGGGGTTCACTTTCCTGAAGATGTTCCTGTTGAATCAATCGGGCATAAAGCATTAGCGGTAAATATCAGTGATATTGCAGCTATGGGTGGGGTGTCTAAGTGGGCTACTTTAGCGTTGACATTGCCTGAATACGATCATGATTGGCTGCAAAAATTTGCCTCTGGTTTTTTCTCCTTAGCAAAAAAACATGGGATAAAGTTAATTGGTGGGGATACTACACGTGGCCCTTTGACTATATCAGTGCAATTAATGGGAACCGTAGGGAAAACCAAGCAGCTACTTCGAAGCGGAGCAAGTATTGGAGATAAAATATTTGTTTCTGGCGCTCTTGGAGAGGCTGGCATGGGGCTAGACTCTTGGCAAAAGAAAGTTACCTTAGGTGAACAATCGCAATATTTCCATGACAGGCTAAACTACCCTCAGCCACAGTCTGAGTTAGGGAAAAGCCTGATAAGTGTTGCCAGTGCAGCAATAGATATATCCGATGGTTTAGCCTCTGATCTAGCACATGTACTGAATGCAAGTGGAGTCGGTGCAGTTATATATTCTGATAAAATTCCATGCCCTTTTGTTTCTGAAAATTTTCCCAGATCGACACTTAAAACTCCATTAGAATATGCGTTGTATAGTGGTGATGATTATCACTTATGCTTTACTGTTTCTCCGCCCAACATTGATTCTTTACTAGACTTACCTTTTACCATTTATGAAATTGGGGAAATTGTGAGTGGTGATGAGCTTATTTTGGAGAGTGAACTTGGGCAACGAAAAGTTATTGTTGCTGGCGGTTATAATCACTTTTAAACATATGCTTTACTTAAAGCAAAAGCTATATATTCAACTATAATCATCCTATATACATACCAATCACCACAGGTTCTATAAGCGTATAATAGATGGTTATTAACAAAATTATTGATAGGTTAAGATCGATAGGTTTGTTCGTTAGCTCGATTGCTACGATGTTACTTATGTTGTGCTTGGTAGGTGGGGTTGTTTTTTATGTGTATCATATTGGGGCAAAAGAAAAGAATCAGCGCAGAATAATGCAGCTGCCAGAATATGTTCTGGAAAGGTTTTCTGAAAAGATAAAACATAAAGAATCAGTACTTAATGACTATGCACAGCTAGTATCTAATAAAATTTATTACACTGCTGTATCAGCTCGCGGCAAAATTGATACTGTAAAACTTAGAAAGGTGCTCGCAGATAGCACAATAAGATCTCACTTCGATTACATTACGGTTTTAGCTAGTGATGGAAAAATATTATTCAGTAATAGATATGACATAAAAAACTACTCTGGCCAACAAGCTTTAAAGCTATATAAAGAAAACGTAGCTTTGGTCAAAGAGAGTGGCGTTAGAGTATTATCCAAAAGAGTAGCTATAACTGATGGTATTAAGCCTCCCCAGGGGCAGATAATATTTGGAATCAAATTAAGAACGATTATAAATGAGATGCAACAGCTTAGTTTTGATGGGGCAGACATCAAAATTAATATCTTAAGCAAAGATGAATTTTTGTTAAGAGAGAATAAGAATCGAAGTGCTGGGCAGCAAATTAAGTCTGTTATATCAAAAGATGTAGTCATTGATAATCAAAAGCATAGAGTTGAGGTTAAGTCGTCAATTGCTATTGGGGGTGAAGATTTTGCATCTTTGATCTCTATTAATATTGAAAAGATTTTATATGTTAATAATAGCCAGCAGTTAGCTATGGGGTTGGTTATTTTGATAACTACTGTTTTTTTATGTGCTGTCGGTGGTGGTTTTTTACTCTATTTTCGTAATGTATTGCAGAGATTAAATGATAGTGCAGAGCAATTGACCCGAGAGGTTTTAGGGTCTTCTAAACGGTTTGATGCCAGTGATGAGCTGGATAAGTTGGGGCTGCTGCTTGATTTTGTATTTGGAAGGGTTAAACAAAATATATTTGACCAGGCTAAGAAAGAAAAAATACTTCGTATTCGTGAACATAATCTTACCAAAATGCAGGAGCTTGCAAGGGTAGGAAGTTGGGAATATAACTTTAAAACAAAAGATCTTTATCTTTCTGATGAGTTGCGCCGCATATATGGGTTATCTCAAATTAAAAAGTACGCGTCATTACAAAAAATGGTTAATGAGTTGGTACATCCTGATGATCATGAGAAGGTTAGTGCTGCAGTTGAATATGCCATTAATCACCACTCAGGGAAAAGCTATTCCCCATTGGCTTATAGAATTATACGTAACGGTGAAGTGCGCTGGGTTGAGGCGATGACCCCTGAGGTGAGCCAATATGATGAATATGGAAACCCTAAGGTGTTGCTGGGTACAATTCAAGATATCTCCAATAATAAGCAAACAGAAGAGCGGATAAGGAAAAGTGAAGAAACCCTGCGCCTATTATTTGAGAATATGCGGGAAGGGTTTATCAGTATAGATAATGGAAAAATATCTATGCTATCTATTTATGCCTTGAGGTTGCTTGGTTGGATATCAAATGATGAGGTGATTGGATTACATGCTGAAGTTATTTGGGGTGATTCTAATGAGTACAAAAGATTCTCTAACGATCTGATTAACAATGATGGTGAGTTAAGTGATTATGAAGTTGTCTTCTTTCGTAAAGACGGCTCTGAATTTATAGCTAGTCTAAATGCAACTCAGAAATTTAATGATAAAGGTAAGCCATCTGGATTTGATGCAACATTCCGCGATATAACAGCTCGCAAAAATGAAGAGCAAGAGTTGATAAAAGCTAAGATCGATGCTGAAGAAGCTAGTAGAGCAAAAAGTGAATTCCTTGCGATGATGAGTCATGAGATAAGGACCCCTATGAACGGTATTTTAGGGATGTCTTCAGTTTTAAAAGATACAGAGTTGAATAGTGAGCAAAGTGAATATTTAGAAATAATGGACCAATCTGGTAAATCACTACTCAAGATAATTAACGATATCTTAGACTTTTCTAAAATCGAAGCCGGACGTTTGGAACTGGAGTCTATACCTTTTGATCTTGAAAAATCTATATATGAAGTTGTGCAGTTACTAGAAACAAAAGCAAGCGAGAAAGGGCTCGAGTTAATAGTTAGGTTTGATGCGGATTGTCCAAGTAATGTAATGGGTGATCCAAGTAGGTTTAGGCAGATTCTGGTAAATATGATTGGAAATGCAATCAAATTTACCAATAGCGGGCATATCTTCTTAGATCTTTCGGTGCAGAAGATATTAGGTGATGATGTTTCATTAACCATAATGATTCAAGATACTGGAATAGGGATAAAGAAAGAGGATAGAAAAAGGCTATTTGATTCATTTAGTCAGGTTGATGCTTCATCTACCAGAAAATACGGTGGGACAGGACTCGGTCTTTCTATTAGTAAACAGCTAATAGAGATGATGGGCGGGCATATATTTGTTGAGAGTGAATACGGAGTAGGGTCAACATTTAAGATTGATCTGTCCTTAAAGTTTATTCAAAACCTGCAGGGCGAAAAGGTTAATATTAAACACGGCAAGCAAGGGTTGCTGTTTGTTGAGCATGAGATCGTAGCCCGAGTAATAAAAGAGATGCTGATCAGCTCTGGTATGTTGGTTGATATGGTAAATAGTGTAGGGGCGGTCAGGGATGCTGTACTTAATAGTCCAAGTCTATATGACTTTATCATTGTTGATGGTTCTGTGGAAAATGCTAATACATATGAAGTTGCTGCGTTTATTAAAGAAAGAGATAACTTAACAGCTATATCTCTAATAAATTTAGTTGCAAATGCAACTGCCGGAGATGCTAGAAAGTCGCAGCAGTTGGGTTATGATGCATTTATTACTAAGCCAGTTAAAAAAGACATATTTATTGATATTGTCACAACGGCAATATCATCTAAACAAAGTGGGAAAAAGACTCCTTTACTGACAAAACATAGCGTTATTGAAAGCCAAAAACATGATCGTGAAAAGGATATATCTTTAAGTGGAAAAATATTGATTGCTGAAGATAATAAAACTAATCAGCAAGTTGCTAAGTCAATGTTGAACCGCATGGGGATTGAGGTTGAAGTGGCTGAGAATGGAAAAATTGCTGTGGAGATGTGGGAGAATGGTGGTTACGACCTGATTTTAATGGATTGTCAGATGCCCATATTAAATGGTTATGATGCCACCATAGAGATCCGTAAAAAAGAGGCAGCAAACAATTTAAAACCTATTTTCATCATAGCATTAACTGCAAATGCAATGGCCGGTGATGATGAGAAGTGTAAAGCTGTTGGTATGGATGACTATATGTCAAAACCGTATGCACGTATTGATCTTGCTTTGATGCTGCAAAAATATATGCAGGGGCGACAAGGATCAGAGTTTTTATTTCAAACTCAGGCGGATGATAAAATTTTAGAGGTAGATGTATTCCCAGAACCTAAAACTGAGATAAAACATAAGCAAATATCAGGGTTAAAAACTGAGCAGGATAAACTGGAATTTCTTAATGCATCTAAAGTTGAAATGATGAGAGATGAGTTTGGAGATATGTTTCCTCAACTTATTGATACTTTTATAGATGGTGCTGATGAATATGTTGAGCAAATTAATAAAGCGGTAATAAAGAAGGATGATGAGATATTGTCAGCAGTAGTTCATGGAATGAGATCTAGTTGTGGTAATGTTGGGGCGGATATATTAGCTGATATGGCTGCAAATATAGCTGCAAGTGTGGTAAACGGTAATGGTTCAGATTTAGCGGATCTTACTGAAGAGTTTAATAAATATTACCAAGGGGTAAGAAATGCCCTTTTAATGTATAAAGATTAGCTTTTTGCACATGTAGTTTTATTGTTCTTATAAGTAAAGTTGAACTTCATCACCATTTAATGGTTAATATATTATAGTGTGGTTGAAATACCCCTCCTATGCTATAGACTGTCCACCTAAAAAAACGATGCGGACCATATTATGATAGATAACCAACAGCAGCTACAAGAACTGATAACAAGAGCTATTGCCTCTGGAAGAGTTGCTGTAGATACCGAGTTTGTATGGGAAAGGACATATTACCCTAAGCTTGGTTTGATCCAAATTGGCATATCAGAAGATGATGTTCATTTAGTTGATGTCCCTGCTTTAAACGATTTAAGTTTGATAAAACAACTGCTGGAATCAAAGCAGACCATTAAAATTTTTCATGATGCACAGGGCGATTTATCAATATTGTGCCGTGAGACTGGAGCGCTACCGCAGAATATCTATGACACTCGTCTAGCAGCTGGATTTACCGGACTACTGTCTACTATATCATTACGCAATCTTTTGCTTGAAGTTTTGCAAATTGAACTGGATAAAACAGAGACCAGAACAGATTGGCTTAAAAGACCGCTCTCTAGTCAGCAAATTGATTATGCTTTAGAAGATATTAGGCATCTACATAAGATCTATCAACACCAGATTGATAAAGCCCAAGAAAAGGGGATGCTGAGCTGGATGCAGCAAGAGATGGAATATTTTAATGATAATATATTTTCTTTTAGCAAACCTGATGATCAGCTATATAAAAAAGTGAAAGGGGTAAACAGTTTAAATGCTCGTGAGATAGCAATTGTCAGAGAGCTAGCTGCTTTGCGTGATGAAACGGCAAAGAGTATTGATTACCCAAAAGGTTGGGTGATTTCAGATCAGGATATGCTTAAGCTGGCGCGAGGGGTTAAAGGCAATTCAAAAAATCTAGAGGTTTACCGTGGACACTGGGGTAAAAACCTTGAACAGTTTGCCCCCAAGCTAACTGCATGTATAGAAAAAGCACTGTCATTAACTGAAGATCAATGTCCACAACCAAAGCTTTTAACCGCTGAAGATAAAAAGATAGGGCGCCAGGCCAGTAGTGTCGTTGCCGCTATCCGAACTGTTTGTGAACAACGCGATTTAGATCCAATGCTGATAACTAGCAAAAAAGAAGTTGTATCTATGATTAAAAAGAAAAAGAGCACAAATATACTAGCATCTGGATGGAGAAAAGAGTTATTAGGTGATTCTTTTTGCCAGGATAACTCACTGTAATTAGCGTCTATTTTCTAAAATACAGCGCTACGGCAGAAAGTTAGGTTTTAATCTTAGCTTTGTTTGGTGAGCGCTGCTTAGCATAATTAAATCCTATTTTTGATCAACTGCTATCATCTCCAGTATAATGCCGGCTGCTTTATTTAAAATGGAAATAAAATGACAATTATATCTGAGCAAGATTTTATCCAGAGTATTGAAAATGCCCTACAACATATTGCCAACTACCATCCTCTTGATTTCGTTCAGGCGTTAAAACGGGCTTATGACAAAGAACAGTCCGTCCCAGCAAAAGATGCTCTAGCTCAGATTCTGCAAAATTCCCGTATGTGTGCCACCGATAAACGCCCGATTTGCCAAGATACAGGCATTGTAACGGTATTTTTAAAGATCGGTATGGAGGCAAAGATTGACACTAAACGTGAGATTGATGGTTTAGTGAATGAGGCTGTGCGCAATGCATATGGCTATGATGAGAATGTATTACGTAAATCTGTTGTAGCACACCCAGCATCAACAAGAGATAACACTAAAGATAATACTCCAGCAATTATTTATCAGCAATTAGTCCAAGGTGACGCTATTGATGTAAAAGTAGCAGCCAAAGGTGGAGGCTCAGAAAATAAGGCCAAGTTTGCTGTGCTTAACCCAAGTGATAGCGTTATTGACTGGGTAGTGAGTACCATTCCAACTCTTGGGGCAGGGTGGTGTCCACCTGGGATTATTGGTGTTGGAATTGGTGGAACACCGGAAAAAGCTATGCTGATGGCAAAAGAGTCGTTGCTTGATTCTATAGATATTGATCAATTAGAGGATAAAGCTGATCTGGATGAAACTGAGCAGATGCGTTTGGATCTGTTTGCTAAAATAAATCAGCAGGGTATTGGTGCTCAAGGCCTTGGTGGTCAGACAACAGTGCTAGATGTGAAGGTAAAGCAATTCCCAACTCATGCAGCATCGCTGCCGGTAGCAATGATCCCTAACTGTGCTGCAACCAGGCACACCCATTTTGTACTTGATGGTTCCGGGCCAATAGAGTTTGCCGCACCAGATATAAATAGTTGGCCAGTGATTGAAGAACCGCAGGATGCGGATAAGGGAAGACCAGTAAATGTAGATAACATCACTCGTGAAGATATTGCTAAATGGAAAGTAGGGGAGACCTTGCTTCTATCAGGTAAGATTTTAACCGGACGAGATGCAGCACATAAACGTATAGTTGATATTATGCAGTCAGGAGAGTCACTACCAAACGGACTTAGTTTTGAAAATCGTTTTATCTACTATGTAGGTCCAGTAGATCCCGTTGCCGGTGAAGTTGTTGGCCCTGCAGGCCCAACTACGTCAACGCGTATGGATAAATTTACCGAGCATATGCTAGATAAGACAGGATTGATCGGCATGATAGGCAAGGCCGAGCGTGGTGCAGTGACAATTGAATCGATTAAAGAGCATAAAGCTGTTTACTTATCTGCAGTTGGCGGAGCAGCTTATTTAATTGCCAAATCAATCGTAAGCTCAAAAGTAGTAGCCTTTGAAGATCTAGGGATGGAAGCTGTGTATGAGTTCGAGATCAAAGATATGCCAGTAACTGTAGCGGTTGATTCTGAAGGAAACTCAATTCACGAGACCGGCCCAAAGAAGTGGAAGATTTAATTAGCTAACTTTCATCTGTTTTGGTTTTATTTTTTCTCCTCAGATAGGGGGTTGCTATCTGAGGTGTTTGTAATATTATTGCACTATTGTCCATTCAAGTAGTCCAAAGTTTTAATAGTTGCATTACTTATTAGGTTGTTTCTTATATGTAATCCAATTATTAAAATAGGAGGATTGCCTTTATGAAATATTTTTATTCAGAAGTATCATCATATGGGGTTATAAGTAAATTTATCGGGCTGTTAATATTCGTTGCTTTAATATCTTTGCTTGGTGCTTCATGCTCTGCAAAAGAGCAAAAAATGAATGGGTTTGTTGTCTCAAATGCTTCAATAGATAAAGATAAAATCATGTTTGGCGGCCCCCCAAGAGACGGAATTCCATCGATAGATAACCCGGACTTTATCCTTGTTCCAAGAGTAGATTATCTGCGTGATAAAGATATTATCCTGAGTGTTAAGCGTGGTAATGAAGTCCGAGGCTACCCCACAAGAATTTTGGTTTGGCATGAGATAGTTAACGATGTTATTGGTGATGATTCAATTGTTGTGACCTACTGTCCTCTTTGTGGCACAGGGATGGTGTTTGATCGCAATGTTGCTGGAAAATTGAGAACCTTTGGTGTTTCCGGCTTGTTGTATCAGAGTGATGTCCTTATGTATGATCGAGAGACCGAGTCATTGTGGTCGCAACTAGCGATGAAAGGGGTTAGTGGAGCTGCCGTTGATCAAAAGCTAACCTGGATACCTAGTGAACATTTAACCTGGAAAGCGTGGAGAGAGAAGTACCCAGAAGGAAAAGTGCTATCAATAAATACAGGTTATTCTCGTAATTATGGTGGCGAGGCATATGCAGCCTATTTCGCTTCAGATATAGTGATGTTCCCTGTGCCATATACCCGGAAAGAATTGCCTAATAAGGCCAAGGTGATTGGGGTGTTTATCAATGGCAAGGCAAAAGCCTATCCGCTAAATGATCTGCCCTCAGGCAAAATTCTTAAAGAAAAAATTGGGGGGCAAGAGATCATGGTTAGTTATGATGCTGAAAAACAATTTCCCCAAGTTACAGATGCAAGCGGAGAGCATATAGCCTCAGTAGTAGTATTCTGGTTTGCCTGGCAGGCGTTTTATCCTGATACGGGGTTGTGGAGCCCTTAAATGATCATGTTTTGTATCATAGAAGAAAGATTATGTATTAGTTGAGATTTAATTTTGCCTCTGCATTGCTGCATCAGGTTTGAGTAATTATACTCAATATTAATTACCTAACCTGTGCAGCTAAATGAAGAAAAAGCTCTTAGTCTTATATCTTATAATTACCCATCTCTTGTTGGCTGTTGTTTTATTCAAAACAGATGTGGTTAGTCAGTTGCAAATCAGGTTTGGTTTGACCGATCCGCAAGAGCTTACCCGTAACTATCATGAGTTAGTGGCTTTTCACAAAAGGATGGATGACAACCTATTAAAAGGAACGGTTGTTTTTATTGGGGATAGTATTACTCAGGGGCTTGCAGTTTCTGCAGTCACACCGTTAAGTGTGAATTATGGTATTGGTAATGATACGACAGTGGGGGTATTAAATAGGATTGGTGATTATCACTCCTTAAATTCGGCAAAAGCGGTAGTGCTTGCAGTTGGGATTAATGATCTTAAACGCAGAGACCCTGCTGAGATTCTAGAAAACTACAATACTATTTTAACTAAAATTCCGCGAGGTGTTGAAGTTGTTATCTGTGCAGTAAAACCAGTGGACTGGCGGGTTAGGCAGGCTAGTGGCAGGACGCTGCAACGTATTGATCTGGTAAATGCTGGTTTAAAAAGGTTGAGTGATAGATGGCCAAATACACAGTTTTTGACAGTGAATGACAAATTGGCTGATGCGGAAGGTAATCTGGTTCGAGAGTACCATATTGGTGATGGTGTGCACTTGAGTGCTGCTGGATATGAGGTTTGGATTAAAGAGTTGCGACGAGTTATCAGTCAGTTGCATGCAAACTAAATGGATATATTGCAGGATAAGTTAAAGGGAAGCTAATGGTTAAATCGCAGCATCAGTCAGAGTTGGACTTGGCCAGAATTTTTGGTGCGTTAAGTGTAGTCCTGTTTCATTATACGTTTCGTGGTTTTGCTGCTAACGACTTGTCAATCTTGCACTTTCCGGTTCTCGGGTCGATCTTTAAGTATGGATATTTAGGGATCTACCTGTTTTTTATCATGAGTGGCTACACTGTGGTTATGTCTATGGGTAGTAAAGGTGGGGTGAAGTTTATATTCTCACGTATGCTGCGTTTATATCCATCTTTTTGGATAGCAGTTTGCCTTACTTCTGTAATTACTATTTTACTTGGAGGAGGCAGGTTTAGTGTTGAGCTGGATCAGGTTTTAGTTAATCTTACTATGCTTGGAGGGTTTATTGGTGCTAAACCAGTGGATGGAGTTTATTGGTTTTTATTTGTGATTTTGAAGTTCTATTTTCTTATCACTTTGTTGCTTGTTTTTGGGCTTAAGCGCTTTTATAAATATGTAGCTGGTATTTGGCTTGTAATCTCAATAGTTACGACAGTGTGGCAGATTCCTAAGATTGGATTTTTCCTTATCCCTGAATATTCACCATTTCTAGCCGCGGGTATGATCTTTTATGCCGCTCGAGAGGAGGGGTGGGATCTTTTTAAGGCTGTAGTTGTTCTGGTTTCATTGCTTTTTGCTCTTTATTTAATTGGTTTAGACTTGCCTGAATTCGAGCAAAAATATGGTTCTGATATCTCGTTAGGAGTAGTGATCTTATCGGTAATAGGGATATATCTGTTTATGCTTTTTGTGAGTGTGAATAAGAGGAATCTAAACCTTCCTAAGGTGTTTGTTGTTTTTGGTGCGTGCACATATCCTCTGTATTTAATTCATCAAAATATTGGATATATGCTATTAAATTATTTGGGGCCAGAAGCTAATAAGTATGTATTATTGCTAGGGGTTTGTGCTTTGATGTTGTTAGATTCATTTTTGATTGTGAAATATTTTGATCCATTGATTGTAAAAGCTATGAAGAGAGTTTTTAAGAAGCCTGGATCTATGCGGTGGATTTAGAAAAAAGTTGATAGTGGTTGGTAGCTATATCTTGAAGTTATTCTTGAATTTGGATTGGATGTTCTTAAATATTTTTGGCTATAAATGAAAGAATTGCTTCGTTGAACTCAGTTGGCTTCTCTATGAAAAGCATATGTCCGGTTTGCTGCATTATTTTTAATTCTGCATTGGTGATATTGTTTGCAAGGTAATGCGCATTCTCTAAAGGCCAAATGCGATCATCATCCCCGTGAATAACCAGAGTTGGTACAGAGATCTCTTTTAATCTTATAGAGTTTGGTGTGTGGGTGAAACATGAGGCTAACTGACGTTTGTTGGCGTAATCAGGTTGCTCATGATCAGATCTTCTGTGGATCATTTTATCTACAAGGTCAGGATGTTCATCACAATAATTATGGTGATAAAAAACTGAGATATATTCTTGTAGATATTGACGCAGATCCTCTTTATTTTCAGGGATAGGGGTGCCTAATACATCAAGAACTTTTTGTTCGGACATTACAAAATTTGTGTCATTGGGTCCGACTCCTGTACAAGCTAAGATTAGCGCTTTTACTCTTTCTGGATACTTATGGTAAAACTGCTGGGCAATAAGGCCCCCCATTGAAGCCCCAAGAATAATTGCTTGCTCGATCTCTTCTTGGTCTAAAATGGCAGCTAGATCATCAGCAAATATATCCATGGTGTATGGTTCGTCCGGCATTGATGAGAGGCCAGCACCACGGTTATCTGGAGTTACTAGGGTATGGTTTTGAGAAAAGTCATTTATTTGAAGTACCCAACCGTCAGATGTTCCTCCAAGTCCCATGATTAGAACAAGAGGGGTTCCATTATGGCTATGTACTTGGTAGAAGATCTTTTGGTTGTCGTGAACTACAAATGGCATTATTTTCTCGAGGGATTTTTATAATTTTGAAAAGGCGGGGGTGTTAGCCCCCGTCTTTAAAGCGTTGACTAAAACTTGAATATGTTACATCCAACAGATAGTCCAGCACCAGAAGCTACAAATGCAACTGTGTCACCGCGCTTGATGTTGCCAGCAGCAACTGCTTCATGAAGAGCCATAGGTACGCAGCCAGAACCGGTGTAACCGTATTTATCCATGACAGTTGTGGTTTTGTCCATGCTAACGCCAAGGATCTTAACAACTTCTTCGATCACTGACTTGTTGATCTGTGTGAAGATGAAGTGGTCAACATCGCTAACTTTCATGCCAGCTTTTGCTACCAGCTGCTCAACGATTGGTGGCCAAAGCTCGATATTTCTTGAGCCAGGGAGTGGCTTAAGAAGCTGCAGGCCGTATTCGTTGTTGTCTAGTCTTTCTTTTGTGATTGGGTTTTTAGCGCCACCAGCATAGATGCCAATGTAGTCCCACTCGGTTCCTTCGGTGATTTGGAGGCCGTTGATGTAACCAGATTCGTTGTCGTCTTCAACTCTCTCAAGTACAACTGCGCCAGCGCCGTCGGCAAAGATTGAGTAAGCAAATGCATCACCTTCAGTAAAGAAGGCTGGCATGTTGTAAACACCAACTACAACCGCATATTTAACTGTAGGGTCGGCTGCCAGTTTTGCAGCAGCCATATCTAGTGCAATGGTGAAACCAGCACATGAAGCGTTTACATCAAAAGATGCTGCTTTGCACTTTTTGCCTTGGATTCGACCTTGAACCAAAACGCCAGTACTTGGAGAGATGTATTCTGGTGTATCAGTTCCAACAACAAAAAGGCCAATCTCGTCTTTGTCGATACCTGCATTTTCTATAGCAGCCAAAGCAGCTTTTTCTGAGAAGTCAGCAGTTGTTTCTTCAATGCCGCGAAGGTGAGCGATATGGCGGTTTTTCATGCCAAGTCTTTCTTCCATTTTTGCAGCGTCGAACTCAACGTTCGCAAGCTCCATAACTTCTTCATTGCTTAGAGATTCGCCAGGAGCATAGAGTCCAGTTCCGATAATTTTTGCCTTAGCCATATTTCTATTACCTAATGTTATTTGATCAAATAAGTGTAGGGGTATTCTACAATAATGTGTATGTCATATAAAACTATAGAGAGTAAATATTGAAACTGGTTAACAAATTGTTTTTTAAAATTTAATGTAGGCTGATGTGTTTTGGTGGTTGAAAGTTGGTTTTTAAAATCATATTGCGATTAGTCTAGTTTTATGATGGATTATTCAGCTGTAAAATAATTCATCATTTATTAGTGTTTTGAAGAGATTTTTTATAAAAGATGTGGTTGTTTAATGGTTTGATTAATAAGTGTATATTTAAAATCTTGATGTTTGGTTTAAAATCATGGTTACATGTTTGTGGCTGATAAGAATTGTTGGTTTTTTAGTAGAAAACTACTAAATTACTATGAAATATTATCATTGTACGGCTTAACACTATAATATCTTAAAAAACACCTCTGCTTAGGAGAAAAAAATGGCAAATGTTTATTCAGATAATTCTAAATCAATTGGTAACACCCCATTGATTCGATTAAATCGAATTGGAAATGGAAATATTGTTGTTAAGACAGAGGGGAGAAATCCTGCATATTCCGTTAAGTGCCGAGTTGGTGCCAGCATGATATGGGATGCTGAAGAGCGAGGTGAACTAAAGCCTGGTAAGGAGATAATAGAACCAACAAGTGGGAATACTGGTATTGCACTGGCGTTTGTTGGCGCTTCGCGAGGTTATCCGGTTACATTAACCATGCCCGAAAGCATGAGCCTTGAACGTAGACGTGTTCTTAAAGCGCTTGGTGCAAACCTTGTCTTAACCGAGGCAGCAAAAGGGATGAAGGGGGCAATTGATAAGGCGCAAGAGATATATGATGCAGAACCGGAGAAATACGTGCTTCTTCAGCAGTTTGATAATCCGGCAAATCCAGCGATACATGAGAAAACTACTGGTCCTGAGATTTGGAATGATCTAGATGGAGATATAGATATATTGATATCTGGGGTTGGGACAGGCGGTACTATAAGTGGTGTGTCTCGCTACATAAAGAACACTAAGGGAAAACAGATAACATCTGTTGCAGTAGAGCCTGAAGCATCTCCGATTATCAGCCAAACTTTAGCGGGTGAAAACTTGCAACCTGCTCCACATAAGATACAGGGGATTGGCGCTGGGTTTATCCCTAAAAATCTTGACCTGTCAGTTGTTGATAGAGTGGAGAAAATAAGTAACGAAGATGCAATTGAGTATGCACATCAATTGATGAAGCAAGAGGGTATCTTGTGCGGTATCTCTGGTGGGGCAGCAATTGCAGCAGCAGTTAGAGTTGCAGCAGAAGATGCGAATAAGGATAAGACGGTAGTGGTTATTATTCCGGACTCGGGAGAGCGCTATTTGTCATCCCCTTTATTCGAAGGACGCGATTAAAGCTATTGCGCTTGGTTACTCTTTGTTGAAAATGGTTAAAAAATGAGTCATGCACTATTCGTGCACTCAACATGTTTTTAGCCATTTTCGCCTTGATTAACCTGCGCTTATGACGCTTTAATTTTTTATGGTGTTGACACCATTTCCCCAAATACTTTGTTGCAGATAATATCTTTTTTCAGTCATTTACAATTCGTAAACTCCATTAAAAGATATTATCTGCGCCGCGTCTTTAAAAAAAGTATGCTGCGAATTACAGCTTGTTAAGGTTGCTTATACTTTGTTGAAAGACAGTAAAAATGTTCATTTACTGAATTGAATTCTTTTTTTCACTACCTTTAACCTCGCTTAAGCTGCTTGTGCTGAACGTAGTCGAAGTGCGCTTATGACACTTTAAATTTTTAAGGTGTTGACGCCATTTCCATAAATTCTTTGTTGTTTAAAGCAAGGTTCCTTAGTATAGTCGAAGGGCAGTCATTTACAATTCGTAAACTCCATTAAAAGATATTATCTGCGCCGCGTCTTTAAAAAAGTATGCTGCGAATTACAGCTTGTTAAGATTGCTTATACTGTATTGAAGGCAATAAAATGTAGGGTGGGCATTGCCCACCATTAGGTTTGGTTAGCGCATAATTGGTGGGTATTACTTACCCTATGAAGAACTTCGGCAATACTCTGTGCTTTTGTTTGTTTCACCAAATCAATTTTAAACATATAAAAAATAACGATCCCTTCTGTTTTCTAGTAAAATTCAATTTTTATTTTATATCTTGATAAGTAAATGAACGATACTGATAAACAAACAAGTAATATTGATAAAATCTATGCTTCATCTTATGAGGAGGTTGATCGCTTCAGGTTTGATGAGGCGGTAACTGCAGTATTTCCAGATATGATAAATAGGTCTGTCCCTGGTTATCAGGTGGTGGTGCAGATGCTTGGTGTTTTGGCCAAGATGTTTGTAAAGGATAAGACTAATGTTTACGATCTGGGCTGTTCTTTGGGGGCTGCTTCGGTCTCTATTCTGGAAGCAATTAGGCAAAATAGCGATGTTGATCTGATTGCGGTAGATAACTCTGCTGCAATGGTTTCTCAGTTGCGTGAAAATATTTCTAGGTTTGATACCGCGAGTAATTGTATAACCCTTTTGCAGGACGATATTCAAAATATTGATATATCAACTGCATCGATGGTAGTTCTAAATTACACATTGCAATTCATACCACCTGAGCAGCGTCAAAATGTCATAAAAAAAATATATGCTGGCATCATTCCTGGTGGGTGCTTGGTTATTTCTGAAAAAATATTATTTGATGATGAGCAAGAAGGGCAGTATCTAAATGATCAACATTTGGTATTTAAGAAGTCTAATGGCTATTCAAATTTGGAGATTAGCCAGAAACGTAGCTCTTTGGAAAATGTTTTGATTTCAGAAACTATTGATCAACATCGCCAGCGGTTATTGGATGCTGGATTTTCTGAATGTTATAAGTGGTTCCAGTGTTGTAATTTTGTATCTTTGGTGGCGATTAAATGATCGATTATAGTGATTTTTTTACTAAGGTTGCGGAAACTCCTCTAGTACAAATTGAGGATAAATTGCAGCAAGTTCTTGAGCAAAAACTGCATAAGCGTGCTCATGGTCATCTGCCTAAGTGGCTAGATATTATTGCCTCTATGCCGTCCATCGATCCATCTGTCATAGACTTTAATGCAGATGCGATAACTATAGGCTCCGAAAATGACTGCGATGATGAGCAACGTGAGCAAATGCGCGATGGGCTTATGAGTTTTAAGCCTTGGCGTAAAGGCCCGTTCTCTCTGTTTGGAATTGATATCGATACCGAATGGCGCTCGAATATGAAGTGGGATAGGGTTGCAAGGGTGATCTCCCCGCTTAAAGATAGATTGGTGTTGGATGTCGGTTGTGGAAATGGCTATTACGCATGGCGCATGCTAGGTGCAGGGGCGAAAATGGTGGTAGGTATCGATCCATCTTGGCAATTCCTGATGCAGCATCTGGCTTTTTCGAAATACATCGCTGATCCAAACTTCTTTCTATTGCCGCTGGTGTTAGAGGATTTTCCGCGTGATCGACAGCTGTTTGATACAGTCTTTAGTATGGGGGTTTTATATCACCGTAGATCTCCTATCGATCATATAATGGAGCTTGGATCTTTGCTGAACAAAGGTGGCGAGCTGGTGTTGGAAACGATTGTGGTTGATGGTGATGATGGTTATTCACTTCTTCCTGCTGGACGATACGCTAAAATGAACAATGTGTGGTTTTTGCCAAGCTGTTTGACTTTAAAATCATGGCTTGAAAGGTGTGGCTTTGTTGATGTTGATATTGCCGATGTTTCGGTTACATCTAGAGATGAGCAGAGATCAACCGAGTGGATGAGTTTTGAGTCGTTGGATGATTATTTAGACCCAGATGATATTAGCAAGACTGTAGAAGGTTATCCAGCACCGAAGAGGGTTATAATGACAGCGACTAAGGGTTAAGGTTGTCGTATCTTAAATGTCAAAGTGATAACTTTAAGTACAGTATTGTAACTCTAAGTTAGGCTTCTGAATCACTCTACTTATCTTGGGATAAGCTAAAGCTGAAGGACAGTTATCTACTTAGATAAAAACTCTACCATAAAGCTTTGTTGCATCTGGATGTAGTATAAAAAATCGTTAATTTTAGAGCAAAAAAAACGCCACATAGAGTTGTGGCGTTTTTTTATGTCTTCAGAAAACCGTGCTTTCACACGGTTTTGAAGTTTTTAGTTCATTGCTGTACAAGTAGCTTCAGTTTTGTAACCTTTGCCATCTGCACCTTGGTACAAAGTATATGAAACCCATGACCATACAAGGTTGTTATCACCTGTAGTAAAGTAGTACCAGCCACTCTTCTTAACTAGACCTGCATTTACAAGATCAGGGTTAACTTTTCCTGTTACTGCTACACAGCTTCCAACTTCTTCAATAGTGAATGAGGTTGCCGCAGTATCAGTTAATCCATCATTATCTGTTGCTACAGCAGTTACATCGTATTGACCAGGCTCTAAGTCAGTAATTGTTTTGCTGAAGTTGCCGCCAGCTACAGTGTACTCAGTACCATTAACCTCGATCACTACAGATACAACGTTACCGTCGCTATCAGTTGCTGACCCAGAGATTGTTGCTGTAGTACCGTTTACAGATGCTGTAACTGAAACTTCAGGAGCTACTTTTGGAATCTCTTTGATTTCAAAGTCAGCAGAATCTGCAGCCGTTAGACCATCGTTATCTTCTGCAGTTGCTGTAGCAGTGTATTGCCCAACTTCTAAATCAGTAAGAGTTTTGCTGAAATCGCCAGCTGATGTCAGAACAACTGTGTAAGCAACGCCGTTAACATCAAGAGTTACTGATACGATGGTGCCATCTGTATCAGTTGCGTTTCCTGTGATAGTAGCTGATTTACCTTCAACTATTACAGAGTTCAATGTTACAACTGGTGGTTCTGGGATAACTTCAGTAGTAGTAAATGTAACTATTTTTTCTACTCCAAGACCATCGTTGTCAGCCACTGCAATAATAAGCTCGTGTTCACCATATTCAAGGTCAGGCATATGAACACAGAAGCTGCCATCAGGGTTCATATTGATCTGTTTGCTGCTACCGTCAATAGAGTATACAGCGGCGATAATCTCACCATCTGCATCTGTTGCATTACCGCATAGTACAGCATATGTGTCATCAATTGCTATCTGACCAAGGGTAAGTGTTGGACCAAGCTTCTCAGACTCTTTGATTTCAAATGTTGTTAATGCATCATCAGTCAATCCGTCATTATCTGTAACGATAACTCTTGCTGTGTATTCACGAGCAGCTAGGCCTGAAATCGTTTTTGTGAAAACACCGTTTGAGTTGATTTCAACAGGGTAATCTGTGCCATCAAGAGTGATCACTGTTGAAACGATAGTTCCATCTGTATCTCTTGCTGTACCAGTTAAAGATACTGTACCTGTAGTTGTGATGCCGTTGAATGAGGTTATCTCAGGAGCAATTTCTTCATTTCCACATGAACCTGTGTACGTCAATGTTTCTTGAAATTGGTCGCCTGAAGCATTTTCAAGGGTAACTTTAATCTCAGCTGGGCAATCTACATTGCCAACTTCAAAAGAATAGAAATCATTCTCTGGTTTAGTGAAATCAGCAGAATTCGCTACATTAAGAAATACCATTGCTTCATCGCAGTTTTCAGTAACATTGCCGTTAGCGGTAAAGATTTTTGTGCTTTCATTATATGTTACGTTATTGATGGTAACGTTATTGCAAGTTTCAACAGGTGGCTCATCTTCAACTCTTTGATTATTAGTTACGAAGAATTCAGCCATGTATTTGCCATAATCAGCACTTGTTGCATCGATGTATGATCCAGATGCACCTGAACCAGCAGGCCATGCATGACCAACACCACCGAATTCAACCATGCTTACGCGGCCATTTGTCCATGTGCTTTCTTTTACGTCGCTGAATCCTTGTACTTGATTTTCTTCGTCAGTTTGAGTCTCGCCGTATATTAGAGCCATCGCTTCGGCATTTTGCAGGCCATATGTTTTAGGTACTGTGCCATCAATTGTGCCGTATGCTGTTGTTGTTATTTGAGTCGCAAAATAAGATTTATTACTGCCTGCATAACCTTCGCAATTAGCTTTGGTAGAAGCAGCTGTTCCTTCG
Organism: Gammaproteobacteria bacterium; assembly: GCA_033852135.1. Classification (GTDB taxonomy): domain Bacteria; phylum Pseudomonadota; class Gammaproteobacteria; order QZLD01; family QZLD01; genus QZLE01. The sequence goes on from JAWSVB010000010.1 coordinate 118,999, forward strand.
TGGGAGAAAGCTCCCATCATACCTGTTCCAGCACTTGGAGCCGCATCAAGAGCCATACCTGCATATATCTCTGGAGCAAGACACCCTGTGATCATTGCGAATGCGCCACCTGAAGATAAACCACCAATGTAAACTTGATCTGGGTCAATATCTAAAGATGTATCGGCGATTAATGTTTCAGTTGTTGAGATAACATTTTTGTAGTCACCAGATGTTCTCGATATTATGCCTGAATAATAACCCCAGCAATCAGCACCTGCAGATGTATTCGGTTCGGCAGCAGCGATTATCATGCCGTATTCATCGGCTATTTTATCTAAATTTGCAGTTTTGAATGCGCTAGCTGGTTGTAGGCAGCCACGAAGTACTACAAATAGCGCTCGGCCTTCTCCAATCGGTGATGTTGATTCTGGGACATAAACATGAACCTTATTCAGCCCACCAGGGAAGCTTTCTTGGCTCCATTCAGCTGCGTGTGAGATTGAAACTGTAAGTGATAAAACTATACCTGCCAGAATTGACAGTTTTTTTCCTATTCTCATTGCATTTCCCTCCAAGAACGATGCAAATTACCTTTATTTATAGTGCTAATGTGAACTGGTTAATATAAGAAATTTGACCGAATTCACATTATGGCTAGTCAGAAAATAGGTAATCTGCCGTTACAAGTCAAGTTTATCTATGTATATAATTACTATGATATTTGTGTCGCGCTGCAGCAATATCTTAGTAAACATAAACCTATCTTATTTTCTTAATGGGAATGGTGGTTTTGGACTATGTTAGGAGATGCAGAGGTTTTTTATCTATTTTTTAGGTGGTAATTAAGAAAGGTGGCGAAGGCCTGTGCGTATTAGATGTAGAAGGAATTGACCGCAACACAATATTGAAATTTGTGTTGCAGCCATTTGTTTTGATACTTGCGTAACTAGGTGCTTACTTGTCTTTTAAGTAGTAGCTATTGTTAACGCTAAGATCATCATTAAGTTCATATACGAATGGTTGACCAGTTGGGATCTCAAGAGAGGTGATATCTGCATCTGAAATACCATCTAGATGTTTCATTAGAGCGCGAAGGCTATTGCCATGTGCGGCAATGATAATGCAGTCTTTCTCTTTTAGTACAGGGACGATCTCTTTATCCCAGTATGGAAGAACACGATCAAGGGTGGTTTTAAGAGATTCAGTACCAGGCAATATGCTTTGATCAAGATATCTATACCTGTGATCATTTCTTGGATGTCTTTCATCGTCTTCAGCTAGTTCAGGAGGAGGTACGTCGAAGCTTCTACGCCAGATGTGCACTTGCTCATCACCGTACTCTTTTGCTGTTTCAGCTTTATTTAATCCTTGTAGACCACCGTAGCTACGCTCGTTAAGCTCCCATGCTTTAGTCATTGGGATCCACAGTTCGTCAAGCTCATCTAGAACCGTAAGGCAGGTGCGGATAGCTCTGGTTAGATATGAGGAGAAAGCAAAATCAAATTGAAAACCATGCTCTTTAAGAAGTTGTCCGGCTGCTTTAGCCTCTTCTCTACCTTTTGGGGTTAGGTCAACATCTTTCCAGCCGGTGAACCTGTTTTCTAGGTTCCACTCACTTTGCCCGTGTCTTATCAGTACCAGTTTCTTCATATTGCTTCCTCTACTGCGGAATTTAAAAGGATCATAAAAAATGAAGAGGTATTTTACTTGGATTCAACTTGTAAGTGCAAGTTGTGGGTGTGAAACCTTGTTTTTCAGTAGATTTTATTAGTAAAGAAAACGTCAAAGTGTGATTGCGTAAGCATATTAGCAACATAATTAATAAACAGCATTTCCTATGGTGCAATGCACTGTTAATATATGTCGGTTCATACTATTAGTTATGTTAGTAGTGTTTTGTATTCTGTAGTTTATGTTTAAATAGCATTTGGTTTTGGGAGGAGCTTTATGGGAATTGAGATCGAGAAGAAATTTCTATTGAAGAATGATAGCTGGAAGAAAGAGGCTGGAAAAGGGGATCTATTTCGCCAGGGTTATATGTCAGGAAGTAATAGGAGCTCTGTTCGCATCAGAGTAGCTGGAGATAAAGCTAATATAAATATTAAAAGCGCAACTTTAGGTATTACACGCAAAGAGTTTGAATATGAGATCCCTCTTAAAGATGCAAATGAGATGTTGGACTCCCTTTGTGAAAAACCATTTATTGAAAAACGCAGATATTTTATAGAAAGGGGTGCGCATACTTGGGAGATAGATGCGTTTGAAGGGGATAATGCTGGTTTAGTTGTTGCAGAGATTGAACTAAGTGATCCTGATGAACCATTTGACTTACCGAACTGGGTCGGAGAAGATGTCTCTGATGAACCAAAATATTACAATGTATGCTTGGTGAATAACCCTTATAAGAACTGGTAAATGAAAATGCGGTAATAAAACCGCTCATAAACTGCCTAAGTGAAAGGAATCCAAGGTAAGAATGTTAAAGCAGGTTAAGAATGTCGAAACTAGGTAGATGGATCTATTTTGTTTCCTGTGTAGTACTGTCGCTTTCTTTGCTGGTTTCCTGTCGATCAAGTATTGATAAAAGTATTATCCGTTTTGGCTTGGATAGTATGCCGGTCAAACTTGATCCACGTGAAGCGACAGATGCTACCTCCTACAGAATCAATCGCCTAATTTATTCCTCTCTTGTCGATTTTGATGAATCGTCTAAATTTATTCCTGGTATTGCTAGTTGGGAGCAGGTTTCTTTAACTCATTATAGGTTCACCCTATCGAGTGAAAGGCATAGCTTTCATGACGGCCAACCTCTGAATGCAATAGATGTGAAGGCAACCTATGACTGGGTGCTTGATCCGAGAAATGCCTCCCCCCATAGGCAGTCACTTAGCATTATTGAAAAGATAAGTACCGATGGTGCTAATGTAATAGATTTTTTCCTTAGCGATCCAGATCCATTATTTCCAGCCTATCTGGTCATAGGGATTATGCCAGAAGAGCTTATATCTAAAGGGCATGACTTCAATCAAGACCCAGTTGGCAGTGGACCATTTAGTTATATATCTAAACCTGATCCAAACCTCTTGCGATTAAAGAGAGTTAGAGATCAGCGTATGTTTGAGTTTATTAGAATTGCATCTCCTGAAGTAAGGGTGATGAAGCTTCTGCGTGGTGAGATCGATATTCTTCAAAATGGCGTGATGCCAGAGCTAAAAAGGTTTTTAGCTAAAGATAAAAACGTTAAAGTTTCATATCTTGATGGAAGTGATTTTGCTTACCTAGGCTTTAATCTACAGGATAAAGTTGTTGGGCAGCATAAGGTGCGGCAGGCTATAGCCTATGCTATAGACAGAGAAGCAATTATAGAACATCTATATGGTGGTAAAGAAAAGTTGGCTACAACATTCTTCCCCGCTGAGCATTGGTTTGGTAATCCTGATATAAAACCTTTTAAACATAACCGTGATCTTGCAATCTCTCTTTTGCAAGAGCTTGGCTACGGCCCTGAAAATCCATTAAACATATCGTATAAAACTTCCACTAACCCTTTTCGTATCAGGGTTGCAACTGTTATTCAGGATCAATTACGGCATGTTGGTATCAATATGTCGATTCAAAGCTATGACTGGGGAACCTTTTACGGTGATATTAAAGCTGGCAGGTTTCAAATGTTTAGTTTGAAATGGGTTGGAATTAAAACCCCTGATATCTTCGATTACGTATTTCATAGCAAAAATATACCGCCAACTGGTGCAAATCGTGGCCGCTATATGAGTGAGAAAGTCGATGGTTTGATTGATTCCATCAAAAGCTATGAATCTCTTGATGATAGGATTGAGGTATTTCGTGAAATACAGCAGCAAGTATTTGATGACTTACCATATGTACCTCTTTGGTATGAAGGGCATTTTGCTGCTACCACAGATGACTTAAGCGGATATCAATTAGCAGCGGATGGGAGCTATGACTCGTTGGCCTCGGTTGAAAGAACGATAGTTGAAAGGGTGGTAGCTGAAAAGCTGGCAGTTCAAAAGGGGGGGTAACTGATGGTTTTTGATGTCGATAAAACGCGCTATATAAAGATATCTGTTGCTAAGCAGTCATTGCAGGTTGTAGAGGCTGGTGAAACAATTAAAAGCTTTGTGATCTCAACAGGAAAAAATGGATGTTCAGAGCAGAATGGAAGCGGTGGCACTCCAACAGGTTGGCACTATATCCGTATAAAAGTTGGCACAGCTGCTGATAAAAATGCAGTATTTGTTGGCAGAAGGGAAACTGGAGAGATATACAGCTCATCATTGGCTGATAGTCACCCTAATAGAGATTGGGTTTTGGGACGGATCCTTTGGCTAAGTGGTCTAGAAAAAGGTAAGAATAGACTTGGCGATGTCGATACGTTACGTCGTTATATCTATATTCATGGTACTCCCGATGAAGAGCAACTTGGAACTCCTGCCTCCCATGGGTGTATAAGGATGAACTGTGCTGACGTGGTGGAGCTATTCTCTATGGTTGATGTCGGAACAAGGGTGCATATCTTTGAAGGCGATGACTTTGAAGGTGATGGATCTGAAGACGACTTTAGCCTGATGGGAAGGGAAAGCTAGCGATTATGATTAGATTTATTCTACAAAAGCTAGTTGGGGCTGCTATATCAATATCTGGTGTCGTGTGTTTAGTTTTTTTATTGATCCATTTAGTGCCAGGAGACCCAGTGGAGATGATGCTGGGGGAATCTGCACGTATTGCTGATCGTGCTGCTCTTGCTGCTAAACTTGGTTTAGATAAATCTATGCTGCAGCAATTTTTAAGTTTCGTGCATGGAATTTTTACCTTAGATTTTGGTGAATCATATGTAACGGGTGAGCCGATTACACAAATGATTCTTGATCGTTTACCAGCCACGGCACTTCTAGCTGTGGTTTCCCTTTTGATTGCAGTGTTGATTGCTTTTCCGATGGGGGCGATTGCCGCCTTAAAGAAAAATAGTATCGCTGATAATGCTGCGATGGGATTTTCTCTACTCGGTGTATCTATACCAAATTTTTGGATGGGACAGATTCTGATTCTAATTTTTTCTTTGCTACTAGGTTGGTTTCCGGTGAGTGGTTATCAGGGAGATGGCGCAATTGTATTGCCAGCAATCACTCTTGGAACTGCGCTAGCAGCTATATTATCGCGCATGATTCGCAGTACTTTGCTGGAGGTTCTGGGGGAAGATTATATTCGTACAGCTAAAGCTAAGGGGTGCACTCAGACACGGGTTATTGTGTTTCATGCGATGCGCAATGCGATATTGCCAGTGATAACCTTGATCGGACTACAGTTAGGGACTCTTCTTGCTGGCGCCGTTATTACTGAGAAGGTGTTTTCCTGGCCTGGTATTGGTCTTATGGTGGTGGAATCGATTCAGAAGCGTGATTACCCTGTAGTGCAGATATCGGTGTTGTTAATAAGTAGCACTTACGTAATGGTGAACATGCTTACTGATATCGTTTACGCTGTAGTTGATCCTCGCATAAGGTATAGGGAACAGTGATGTTTAGAAAATATTTCCCTATAACAATTCTGGTGCTCTGGGTTTTAATAATTATTTCAGGATTAATATTTCCATTTAATCCGAATCAAATTGATCTGAGTCAGATTTTAGCTACCCCAGATTGGAATAATCTTTTGGGAACAGATGATCTTGGACGCTCGGTTCTTGATCGTGCGATAACTGGTGGTTTTACCTCATTTATCGTTGCTGCATTCGTGACTATTATTTCAGTTGTTGTTGGAACTACAGTTGGTTGTGTGAGTGGTTATATTGGTGGCTGGGTTGATGCAGTTGCCGTTAGGATAATTGATATATTTCTCGCTTTTCCAGGGATTCTGCTAGCGATTGCTCTTTCTGGGGTGATGGGACCAGGTATTGAAAATGTAATTATCGCTTTATCAATAGTTGGCTGGGTTGGTTATGCTCGGTTATCGCGGGCGCAGGTTCTTAGTTTAAAAAATCGTGAACATGTACTGGCGGCCCATGCTTTGGGAACCAGTAATTTGCAGATAATTAAGGCCCATGTTTTACCGCTGATAATGGCGCCATTGATTGTTGAGGGTACATTTGGTATTGCTGGGATTGTTATCGCTGAAGCAGGATTGTCTTATCTTGGGCTTGGGGTGCAACCTCCGGCGTCATCTTGGGGGAGTATGATAAGAGATGGTTCTCAATACTTATTGGTAGCCCCGCATATGGTGATTGCTCCAGGAGTTATATTGATGCTGGTAGTGATGTCAGTTAATCTTCTTGGGGATCAGATTAGAGATTATCTTGATGTGAAGGATATGGATTGAGATTAAGAAAATGAATGCTTGGTTGTCGCTGGTGATAACTAAACATAAATAATGGATATTTTAGAAATAGATAAAAATCAGGAAGGAACTATAGATGACTTTTGGCCCCTTGATGGTTGATATTGAAGGATATGAACTAAGCGCTGAAGATAGAGAAATTCTTTCACATCCACTGGTTAGTGGCGTGATATTGTTTTCCCGTAATTACAAAGATAAAGATCAGCTGCAGCAATTGACTCAGCAGATTAAAGATATAAAAACGCCGAGATTAGTTATAGCAGTAGATCAGGAAGGTGGACGCGTACAAAGGTTCAAAGAAGGTTTTACCCGGTTTCCTCCTGCAAGTGAATATGCCAAGGCATATAAGGTTGATCCTGAGCAAGCTAAAAAGATGGCTTTTGATACTGGGTCTCTTTTAGCTGTTGAGTTATTAGAGGTTGGAGTTGATTTTAGTTTTGCTCCAGTTTTGGATGTTGATTATAAGAACAATCAAGTGATTGGTGATAGATCCTTTGGAACAGACCCAGAGCAGATTATTGATCTTACTTCATCGATGATTAATGGCTTTAGTGCTGCGGGAATGATATCAGTAGGAAAACATTATCCAGGGCATGGTTTTGTAGCAGAGGATTCCCATCATGAGCTGCCGGTTGATTCCAGAACATTGGATGAAATAGATGAGAAGGATCTTCTCCCCTTTAAAAGATTGGCTGACAAATTAGTTGGGATAATGCCAGCTCATATAGTCTATGAAAAAATAGATTCCAAGCCGGCAGGGTTTTCAGAGTTTTGGATTAAAAATGTTTTACGCGAGCAGATAGGCTTTAACGGTATTGTCTTTAGTGATGACATATCAATGAAGGCAACAACTAATTATGGTTCTATAGCTCAGCGGGTGAAGATGGCCTTGGGAGCTGGTTGTGATATGGTATTGATCTGTAATGATAGAGGTGCTGTAAAAAAAGCTCTATCTGAGAGCAGTATATATAAAGATTTAGTGCAGGACACACAAGACTTTTCCATTTTATATGGAAAGCTAAATTAGAAAATTCATGTGGTTAAGAAAGTGGGTGAATTAGAATGAGTGAAAATTTTATAGAGCAGTTTAAGGCTATTGTTCGTGGAATGACTGGTGAGTATGCTGATATTACTCAGGTATTTATCGTTGTTCTTGCTGTAGTTATAATTAACTTTTTGGTGCGAAAATCCCTAAAAAAACTGGCTTTAAAGTTAGAGAAAACTAAAAACCCTTGGGATGATGCTCTGATTAAGGCAGTTGGCAGGCCGCTTAATTGGTTAACCTGGATTGTGGGGATAACCTACGCTGCAGAGGTTGCGCAGGATCCACAAAACCCAATTCAGATATTTGAAAAAGTCTGGGTGATTCGTAATGTAGGTGCGATCCTAATTATTACCTGGTTCCTTATTCGCTTGGTGCGAGAGATTGAGGCTAATCTTTTAAAAGGGAAGGGGATTAAGGAGGATAAAATTGATGCCTCCACAGTAGATGCAATTAGCAAACTTATACGCTTGGCAATTATTATCACTTCAGGATTAGTTACTCTGCAGACTCTCGGAATAAGTGTCTCAGGTATCTTAGCCTTTGGTGGTATTGGTGGTATCGCGATTGGTTTTGCTGCAAAAGATCTATTAGCAAACTTTTTTGGTGGTTTGATGATCTATCTTGATCGTCCATTTTCAATTGGTGATTGGGTCAGATCTCCTGATAAAAATATTGAAGGAACAGTTGAGCATATTGGGTGGAGATTAACCCGTATCCGCACTTTTGATAAACGTCCGCTATATGTTCCAAACGGTATTTTTGCCAACATTTCGGTTGAGAATCCATCGCGCATGACCAACCGCAGAATCAAAGAAACAATTGGGATTCGTTATGATGATGCTGACTCAATGAACAGCATCATTTCTAGCGTAAAATCGATGCTACAAAACCATAAGGATATAGATACATCGCAAACCTTAATTGTTAACTTCAATTGCTTTGCACCATCATCACTCGACTTCTTTATTTATACGTTCACAAAAACCACAAACTGGATTGAGTTTCATGAGGTAAAGCAGGATGTCCTTTTGAAAATTATAGATATTGTTGCTGAGCACGGTGCTGAGATGGCATTCCCAACATCAACTCTTCACGTTCCAGACGAGTTAAAATTAGCTGGCAGCGCTGGTGGCATTGCTGTTGAAAGTGCTATTGAAGGTGCTGTTGAGGGTACAAAATAGATGATATTGATTCTTGTATCCTGGTATGTGGTTTTTGTGTTCTCGGCAACGGTACATGAGGCAGCACATGCTTGGGCGGCAAAAAAAGGTGGGGATTTAACTGCTTATTATGGGGGGCAGGTCTCGATTGATCCAGTTCCCCATATGCGGCGTGAACCATTTGGAATGGTAATCTTACCGCTGATATCTCTTGTTGCCATAGGTTGGCCGCTTGGCTATGCCAGTGCCCCTTATGACCCATATTGGGCGGTAAGGCATCCGCGCAAGGCGGCTTGGATGGCACTGGCTGGACCTGCGTCGAATTTCGCATTGGCATTAATTGCCATGATTATTATGGTGATTGGTTTAAAATCTGGGTTTTTTGTTCCGCCGCAAGAGTGGGCAGTATACTCTCTAGTTGCTGGGGCCAATGGTTTTGCAAATGGCGCAGCAGTATTAATCAGTATGACTTTTTTCCTTAATCTGCTGCTTGGGGTTTTTAACCTTTTGCCGCTGCCTCCATTAGATGGAAGCGAGGCTATTACCCTGTTTATGAAGGAAACAGTTCTGCATCGTTATCGGGAGCTTATTCGTCATCCAACTTTTAGCATGTTTGGGATGTTTGTTGCCTGGATGATATTTAGTAGAATTTTTACCCCAGTTTACGCATTTGCAGTAAACGTATTATATTCTTTGGCATTTTAGAGTTAGTTAAATATTAAGCTCATATCATCACCCCGAAACTTATCTGTTAAATAAGTCGGGGTGTGATAATAATTAAATTAGCAGTTATTTTTCTTTTGCTGCGTATATTATCTTTATCTCTTTTTGGAACGATTTTTTTTCGATCTCTTCTTTTGCTTCAGGTGAATCAGTTGTAGCCGGATCAATGGGGGCAGATTCCATAGCTTGGCTATTCAAAGAGTTCTGATTTGATTGGTGCCATTCAGCGATAAAATCAGAGATATCATCCCAGTACTTATCACTCTCCTGCATCTGTTTGCGGTCGTTCGAATAGTTTATTTTTCTCACTTCGCCTTTCCAGCGCGAAAGTAGTTTATCTGCCAGTTTAGGGCGGTATAGCTCATCATTATCAGCTATTAGTGCAGCTGTTGGCAGCTCTAATCTTGGAGCCAGATCAATTGAAGAGAAATAGTGCTTTAAAATATGACGTACAGGTAGGTAAGGGTGCTGCTCTTCAATTACGCTAACCATACTGTCAAATGGCGATGAAAGTATTAATGCACCGACATCTCTATAATGGCTTATAACGGTTGCGACACCTGTGCCAAGGCCATGCCCATAAACAACAACATCTTTAAATTCAATTTCGTTATCCACGGCTATTTGATCCAGAATATCAAGCGCATCACCAATTAAATAATTTTGAGTTGGCTCACCGCTACTCTCACCATAACCGCGATAGTTAACTAATAGAGCGGAGATATTATTCATTTTTTCTATGCGTTGCAGGTATTGAGATATCTCTTGATCACTATCGCCGTAGATTACTAAAAGGGGAGTGTTTTTAACTTCGGTTCTATTAATAAACCAACCATGTAGGGATTCATTGCCACGAAAAATAGCTATTTCATGCTGTGCAAATTTTCCCCTCTCAGCAAAATCCATTTTTTGTGGAGAGAAAACTAAATCACCTTGAGATTGGTATAGATAAGCAAACCCCAAAAAAATAGGAATTAATAGGTATTTACTTTTTTTGATCATGTTTTTGGAAACCATTCATTTTCCTGCTATAGCTTGTATATAAATTGGCTGATATTCTACAAGAAAAAACTGCAAGGAAGATATAAAAATGAAAACTCTTCATCTAATTCGTCATGCAAAAGCCTGTAGCGGTTATTTATCTACTAGTGATATTGACCGACCTTTAAATGATCAGGGAAAGAGTGCATGTGCAGTGATGGCTCAGCGTATTGTAGATGCTGGTTGCAGCTTTAATCATGTATTTTGTAGTACAGCAAATCGAGCGCAGCAAACGATAACTGGGATCAGTCAGGCTTTAGAGGAAAAAGAGGTTAGCTGGGCTGTAGAAGATAAACTTTATACTTTTGACTCACAGGAAATTTTAAGGTGGTGCATGAAGCTAGATGATGCGCTAGATGAAGTTGTGATTGTTGGTCATAACCCTGCGCTGACAGAATTTTGTAATTATCTTGGTGATAGGTATATCGATAATATGCCGACATGCGGATACGCTAAATTAGAAATCACATCTGCAAGATGGAAAGATTTACGCGAAGGCTCAGCTAAACTTTCTACCTTCTTAGTTCCCAGAGTGTATTTATAACTGTATAAGAATCTAATAAGAGCAATGCTGAAGAAAGTAAAAGTTAAATTTTGTCGTCTTTAGCCTGCTTCTTAATTTCATCTACGATTTCTTTTCCATATAGTTTTTCAGCGCAATCATAACAAAGACCGTGAGAGCACCTGCTGCCTGTTGAAATTTTTTCAATGTAATGTTCGACATGTTGCCAATACCCATCATCGTTTCGTACTCTTTTGCAGTTGGCGCAGACGGGAATAATTTTACGCAGGTCTTTTATTTCATCAATATAATCACTTAAAAGTTTATTTTCTTCTCCTAAAAGGTGGTTAGAGTAGATTAGGTCTAATTCGCTTTCAATTATCAAGATGAAATTTTTAATCAACTCAATAAATGTTTGGCTATATTCATTTTTCTTATTATCTAAAACACAGATTGTTCCAAATGGGTCTCCATCTGGAAGCTTTAATGGAAAGCCTAAATACGAGATCATATTTAGTTTTACATCTGGGTTATTGCACCAGTTTTCATCCGCTAATGCGTTTGGAACTAACAGCATTTTGTCTGTTTTTATTACAGTTTCGCAATAAAGACCAGAATTGTTGAAATGCTCATGATCTCCAACCTTATAGGGATTTCCTGCAGTTTCGCTTGCTACACAAACTTCAATGTCAGGCTTGTTTAGGCGCATAATAAGACCTGTTGGTACATCCATTATTTTTGCCATGGTGTTTACTGTATTTTGCCATTTTTTAATGGTTGAATTAGGGATCTCCAGTAACTCAGTAAAATCACCTTCTGCACAAATATCGTCTGCCATGATCGTATGCTCCAAAAGCTTAATATGTGTTATGTTATTTTAATATTGTAGCCGATTTTCAAATAATATTCCGAGATGAAGGTTTTTTTAAACAATAATTTACCTTGGATATTTGGTGATAATATTAATGTTTTGTCGTGTTGAATAAGATGATATTTTGTGGCTGAATGTCTGTACATAATATTATTCAGCTTCTATTATCAATGGTGTACAATCACTTCTCATTTTGAATTGGTATTGGCGATGAAAATATATCTTAAGGCGCTTGGTTGTAGGCTTAATGAAGCAGAGTTGCAAACATGTGCCGCTGAATTTCAGGATTATGGGTATCAGGTTGTAAATGGCTTAGCTGAGGCTGATATTGTCGTTTTTAATAGTTGTGCTGTTACGCAAGAGGCAGAGAGAAAATCACGCCGTGCCATAAGGAAGTATTATCGTGATAAACCAGGCGTTAAGCTGGTTGTAACTGGGTGTTATGCGACATTAAGTCCGGATGATGTTGCTGAAAAATTAGGGGTAGACTTAGTTGTTGATAATTCCCAAAAAGATAATTTAGCCAAAATTGTAAGGGATAATTTCGAGCTAGCAACAAGCTCGGTTTATGCTGCTGAAGCAAATGAATCTGTACTTTTTTCAAGAGGTAAAGATAGAGCATTTGTTAAAATTCAGGATGGATGCCGTAATAGCTGTGCGTATTGTATTGTCACAGTCGCTCGAGGTGAAGAGAGAAGTAGAAGCTCTGAAGATATCATTGCTGAAATCAATAAGATCAGTTCTCACAATATTGAAGAGATAGTTTTAACTGGGGTTCATGTTGGTGGTTACGGTAGCGATACTGGCAGCTCATTAGGTGATCTGATTGAAATGATTTTGGAGCAAACTTCAATTCCGCGAATCAGAATCTCATCATTAGAACCTTGGGATTTAACAGAAAAAATTCTAGGGTTATTTAAAAATAAGAGATTGCTTCCACATATGCACCTTCCTCTTCAAAGTGGAAGTGATAGCGTGCTAAAGCGTATGGGTAGAAAGTGTGACCGGGATACATACCGTAGGTTGATTGAAAAAGCGCGTGATGCCATCCCTGAATTTACTGCTACAACAGATATCATTGTTGGCTTTCCAGGTGAGACTGAGGAGGAGTGGCAGCAAACGCTCGAGTTTGTACAGGAGATCGGCTTTAGTCATATTCATATATTCTCTTATTCACCTAGGGCAGGAACCAGAGCTGCTGAGATGGATGGTCAGATTGATTCAGATCAGAAAAAGCTGCGCTGTAAAGAGTTAGAGCATGTTGCCAAAAAAATGCGTGAGAAGGTGATGCGGGCTAATCAAGGCAATATATTTGATGTCCTTTTTGAATCGTATAGTGTGAACCTTAACTCGCATGAGAAAAGATACTTTGGTTATTCTGATAATTACATTCGCGTTGCTGTAGATATCCCAGATGAGATTGCAGATATTGCTGGTGCAATTCATAGAGTTAAGCTTGATTGTGTTGATGCGTCGTTAGATTTTATGGTTGGTAGAATCTTAGAACGCTAAAATTCTGGCCTATTTCTTCAAATGCTGTGTTATATCTCCAGCCTTATTCGGTTACATATTAAAAATATGCGCCCTTATAAGGCTTCGATATGCCTTGTCTTTGAAGAAATATACTCAGAATTTACAATTATAGATAAATCCCACAAATACTTGGTTGCAGCTACTGATTGCGCCTGTTGGAAAGCTACTTCCCGCAGCATCCTTTCTCAGTTTTTGCTGCAGCCTTCTTGCTGCTACAACAGCTTTTTGCAGGTTCCTCAATAACAGGTTTTTCAATAACTGTCTCAGCAGCTGCTTTATTGCTTCCACAGCAACAGCTCTTTTGAGGTTTTTCAGTTATTGGATCTTCAATTGTTTTTTTACTGCCGCAACAACTTTCTTCAGTGCTTTTCTCCAACGCCTCACCTTTAGCGCTAAAGATCGGCAACCATAATTTGCGAATATGCTTCTGTGCTAGGATTAATATTATTACCGCAGTCCAAGCAACGAAATGGGGAACTAAGTGTTCTTGATCTTGCAGGGTAGAAACCACCTCAATTCCAAGTCTACTGGATATCTCATCGGTTAAGATCCCAAATCCAAGGGCGCAAAAACCAATAGCCGACAGATAAGCAACCATCGCTTTCTTACCTAGCTCTTTGCTGATTACACCAAGTGTTGCGATATTGGTAGCAGGGCCAGCAAGAAGAAAAACTAATGCCGCCCCAGGCGATATCCCCATGGCAATAAGTCCAGCTGCAATAGGGGTGGAAGCGGTTGCGCAGGTGTACATTGGAACACTTATTAGCATGATAAGTAACATGCCGAGGTAGCTATGTCCAAGCTCGGAGAAATAGTCAGATGGAACATAAGTCAAAATAGCTCCAGCCGCGATTATTCCAATTAGTAACCACTTAAATGTATCGTCATATAGGTTAGTAAAAGAGTATTTCTGCCCTGTTACAAATCGTGCAAACTTCCCTATAGATTCGGTTGGGTCTTGTTTGTCTGCGCTACTGCTGCAGCAAGATTGTGATACTGGTTCAACAGTTGCTTCGCTTACAATGGTATCAGTATTTTTATCAGCAAGTTTATCCACCAGAATCCCAGCGGTTATTGAAGATAATAGGGCCGCTATAGGCCTGGCTATTGCCATAAATGGCCCAAGTAATGCGTATGAAACCGATATTGAATCAACTCCGGTTTCAGGTGTGGCAATCATAAATGATGCGGTTGCCCCTTTGGATGCGCCTTGTTTGCGCAGGCCAAGGGCAACAGGGATAACCCCGCAAGAACATAAGGGTAATGGCATCCCAATAAAAGCGGCCTTTACAACAGGTTTAACGCCAGTTCCGGATAAGTGCTTTTTAATCAATTTGTCTGAGGCGTATGACTTGATTAAACCTGATATAAATAACCCCAATAATAGAAATGGAGCTACTTCTAGGATGATATTTAAGGTGTTTTCTAACATGGGAGGTGCTCCAAGGCAGCTATTTTGAAATTGGTCATTACTCTAAATCTTTACAGGTATCTAGAGCATTAAGAATATTGCAATGGTCAGCGCTACTATTACCACCATCGCAGCTATTAACGATGTTCTCTAAAGCATTTTTAATATTGGTAAGCTCGGAGATCTTTTCCTCAATATCGATTAACTTTTTACTAGCAAAATCTTTTACGTCATGGCAGGTTTTGCTGTGTTTTTCATGGCGTAGATAAAGCAGGTCATGGATCTCTTTGATCGAGAACCCCACGTGTTTAGCCCTCTTGATAAACTTAAGCCCTTCAATATATTCATTTGAATAGATGCGATAACCTGATGCAGTGCGTTCAGGTTTGTTCAATAGACCAATCTTTTCGTAATATCTGATTGTTTCAATTGGGGTATTTGATGTTTTGGCTAATTCACCAATCTTCAAATGCTTCATATTCTTGCCTTGATTAACTCTATAGCTATTATTATAAACTATGGAGTTAACTCCAGGGTCAAGGGTTTGATCTTAATTCTTTGAAATCGAGCATAAAACCCACATAAATTAGCAACATAAATAGATATATAGTAAAATGCCCAACTTGTTTACCCCTAGATAAATGATTCTTTGGATATGAGCTCTTTTACATCTGCTGACTTTAAATATATGCGCAAAGCGATAACCCTGGCGCAAAATGGTATCTATACCACGGATCCTAATCCGCGAGTTGGCTGTGTAATTGTAAAAGACGACAAAATCATTGGAGAAGGTTGGCATCAAACTGCTGGCCAGGCTCACGCTGAAGTCAATGCCCTACAAAATTGTAATCAGTCCCCAAAAAGCTCCACAACTTATGTCACGCTTGAGCCATGCTCCCATTATGGTAGAACCCCTCCGTGCACCGATAGATTAATTGAAGCAGGTGTAGCACGAGTTGTTATTGCCATGCAGGATCCAAATCCGCAGGTAGCAGGTAGAGGGATTGAAAAGCTTAAAGCAGCTGGAATTAAAGTTGAAGTTGGTTTGATGCAGCAAGAAGCAGAAGCACTTAACCCTGGTTTTATTAAACGGATGGTTGGTGCTAAGCCATTCGTGCGTTGTAAAATGGCTATGAGTTTAGATGGTAGAACTGCTATGGCATCGGGTGAAAGTAAGTGGATCACCGCTGCAGATGCGAGAGCAGATGTACATCGTATGCGCGCCAGAAGTAGTGCAATTATTACTGGCATCGGATCGATACTTCATGACGATCCGCAAATGAATGCTAGAATTGAAGATAAGCCCTTAGCCGGTAAAGATAAAGAGCAGCCCTCAGCTGGAAAAGGTGAAAAAGTTAAACAGCCACTTAGGGTGGTTCTTGATTCTGATCTGCAAATACCAGTAGCAGCAAGAATATTTGATTTATGTGGTGAAGCAGTGATCTTTGCAAGTAGCGAAGCAATTGTTGCAAAAGCAGACAAAGTTAAGCAATTAGAAAATGTTGGAGCAAAGATAGTAGCTGCTGAACATGAAGCAGAGTTTATCGATTTACATTGGTTAATTGAATATTTAGCTGCTGCCGATATTAATGAAGTCATGGTTGAGGCTGGCTCAACTCTATCAGGAGCTTTTTTACAAGCAGGCTTGATTGATGAACTGATTGTTTATATGGCCCCCCATATTATGGGCAATAGTGCTAAAGGGTTATTCAATCTGCCAGGGCTTGATAAAATGGCAGATAAAATTAATTTGGATATTAAAGATATTACAGCGGTTGGTTGCGATTGGCGTATAACTTGTTGTCCACAAGGTTAGAAAAGTAAGCTTGGCATTGTCCAAGCAGAAGTGATTGAGGTTAATAGGTTGTTCACTGGAATAATTGAAGATATTGGCAAGGTAAAGCAGCTGCAAAATAGCGGCGGTGATGTTCGACTTGAAGTAAGTGTCGGAAATATGTCTCTGAGTGATGTAAAGCTTGGCGATAGTATTGCGGTTAATGGAGTTTGCCTGACGGTTACGGACCTAACAGCAAAAACATTTTGGGCTGATGTATCCAAAGAGAGTTTAAGTAAAACATCGATGGCAGCGGCTAAAGCTGGTTTTAGTGTGAATCTAGAAAAGGCATTAATGCCGAATAGCCGTATGGGTGGGCATATAGTTAGTGGTCACGTTGATGGTTTAGGTGAAATTGTCAGCCGCGAAACTGATGCACGCTCGGTAAAATTTAAGATCAAAGCACCAAGTGAGATTGCTAAATATATAGCAGCTAAAGGCTCGATAACCATTGATGGCATTAGCCTGACGGTAAATGAGGTTGAAGGAGATGTATTCGCGCTGAATATAATTCCACAGACCCTAAAAGAGACCACATTAAATAATGCGAATATAGGCAGGCAAGTTAATCTAGAAGTAGATATAATAGCGCGCTACCTAGAAAGGCTTCTCCAAGGGGGGAGTGATACAGAGGTAGGTGCGGCAAGTAATCCAGGTTTGTCATTAGGGTTTCTTGCAGAAAATGGTTTTGCTAGATAGTTAATTTTACAACAATAGTTGTAGTAAAAGTTCTTTAAAGAAGAGAAGAGAAAATGGCGTTAAACAGCGTAGAAGAGATAGTAGAAGATATCCGCCAAGGTAAGATGGTCATCATAATGGATGATGAAGACCGAGAGAATGAGGGAGATCTATTGATGGCTGCCTCCCAGGTCAGACCGGAGGATATCAATTTCATGGCGCGTTATGGCCGTGGACTCATCTGCCTTACCTTAACCCAACAACGATGCGACAAGCTTAAACTATCACTGATGGTTGAGAGCAATGACTGTAAGCATGGCACAAACTTTACTGTTTCTATTGAAGCGGCAGAGGGTGTTACCACTGGTATATCAGCTGAAGATCGTGCGAAGACAGTACAAGCAGCAGTTTCTCCAGCTGCAGTAGCTGATGATATCGTACAGCCAGGGCATATATTCCCATTAATGGCTCAACCTGGTGGAGTGTTAACTCGTGCCGGGCACACCGAAGCAGGGTGTGATTTTGCTAGATTAGCAGGGCTTGATCCTTCAGCAGTGATTGTAGAGATCTTAAATGAAGATGGCACCATGGCTCGTCGTGATGACCTGATTAAATTTGCCGAGCAGCATGACCTGAAGATCGGAACTGTTGCTGATCTGATTAACTACAGAATCGCTAATGAGAAGCAGATCGAAAGAATCGGTCAGTGTGAATTCCCAACTGAATATGGCAATTTCCAATTAATCACCTATCAAGACAGTATTGATAAAGCGATTCACTTGGCCTTAGTTAAAGGGCATATCAATCCAGAAGAGCCAACACTGGTTCGTGTGCATATGGAAAACCCACTTTGTGATCTGCTTTATGGCGTGCGCCGTGAAGAAAAGCTTCCGTTACGTCAGGCGATGAAATATATCTCTGAAGAAGAGAATGGTGTAGTAGTCATCCTGCGCAAAAATGATCACAACGAAGATCTGTTACGTTCAGTGCATGAATATCAATGCTCAATTCCACCTACATCTAAAAATGAGGGTGAGCAAAGCGCTAAGCTAAGAAACTTTGGTTTAGGTGCGCAGATTCTGTCAGACCTCGGAATTAAAAGGTTGAGAGTACTAGGAAGTAACAGAAGAATGCATGCTCTTTCTGGTTTTGGGTTAGAGATTGAAGAATATGTGACTCCTCAAAAGGGTCAAGAAAGTTTAAACAGCAAATAAACAGTTAAAGAAAGAAGAGGAAACAATTATGAGCTCTATAAATATCATAGAAGGTGATTTCCGCGTTGACGGAGCTAAATTTACCTTGGTTGCTGCGCGTTTTAACAGCTTCATCGTTGACCGTTTGGTTGAAGGTGCTATCGACACTTTAAAGCGCAATGGTGTACCGGAAGAGAACATTGAACTGGTAAAAGTACCAGGCGCATTTGAACTTCCTCTTGCTACCAAAAAAATTGTAGCTAGCAAAAAAGCTGATGCAGTTATTGCATTAGGCGCAGTGATTCGTGGTGCAACCCCTCATTTCGACTTTGTAGCTTCAGAGTGTACTAAGGGGCTGGCAACAGTATCGCTAGATGCAGATCTACCAGTTAGTAATGGAGTTATTACTACAGATACTATTGAACAAGCGATCGAAAGAGCAGGGACGAAAGCAGGAAACAAGGGAGCAGAGGCAGCATTGACTGCTATCGAAATGGTAAGTCTTCTCCGCAACCTTTAGAGCAGTACCTAATGACAACTGAAAAGAAAATCCCAACCGTTCATCGTACAAGAGCGCGTCATAGAATTTTGCAGGCTCTTTATCAATGGGAGCTTACAAAGCATGATCTACATGATATTGAAAATCAATTTCATGATGACCAGGATATGCGCCGTGTAGATATTGAGTATTTCAAAGAGCTATTGCACGGCATTCCAAAAAATAAAGAGGTGCTAGATGCAAAGATAGGACCTTTACTAGATCGTCCTATTGACCAGCTTGATCCAGTTGAGATTTGTATTTTGCGTATAGCGGCTTATGAGTTAATCAAACGTATAGATGTACCGTATAGAGTTTTGGTTAATGAAGCGGTGGAGCTAGCCAAAGCATTCGGAGCAGATGAAAGCCATAAGTACATAAATGGTGTGATTGATCGCATGGCCGACAGGGTTGAGCTGCGCGTTAAAGAGATGGGCAATCGAGCGCCGAAGAAAAAACAAAGGCTAAACCAAGAGATAGTGGTTAAGCGCAAAAAAGTTAAGATATCGCAAAAATCTGCCGAAGCAAAAGAGAGAGAGCTTAGGGAAAGACAGATTAGAAAATCAGAAAAAGATGCTATAGCAAATAAAAAGTTCTAATCTGATTTTAAAGTTATTAAAGTTGAGAGGGCAGGCCTATGGTCTGCCCTTGATCGTTTTTTAAAACAAAGAGATATTCATGAAAAATAGCTATGTATTAAGCCGTATTAAAACTGCACTTCAACTAGATAATGAAAAGATACTAGAGGTGTTTGCTTTGGCGAATAATGATATTTCATTTAATGATTTGCAGTTATTATTGGATCAGGCAGAAGATGATAATAAAAAAGACTGCGGTGCAAATATTCTTAGCGATTTTTTAGATGGTTTGATAACTGACCGCCGTGGACCTAGCGATTCTAAAAAAGATAATAAAAAGAAAGTGCAAAAAATAACTAATAATTCAGTTCTAAAGAAATTGCGTATCGCTTTAGATATGAAAGAGGAAGCAATGCTATCTGTTTTTGAAATGGGTGAGGTTGAATTAACCGCTGTAGAATTAGGCAGTTTTTTCCGTAAACATGGTAATAAGCATTATCGCGCTTGTGATGATAGATTGTTGGATCTGTTTTTTGATGGCCTTGAACTGAAGTTGTCAGAATAATGGTTGATCCAGTTCGTTTATCTAAACATGTTGCTGAGTTGGTTCCTTGTTCGCGCCGCGAGGCGGAGCAATATATCGAAGGTGGTTGGGTTAGTGTCGATGGCAGTGTGATGGAAAAACCGCACTATAAAGTCACTAATGAAAAGGTTGAGATCGATCCAAATGCCACTTTAGAGTCATTGGAGCCAGTTACTCTTTTAGTGAATAAACCTGTAGGTTATGACGTCACAAGTAATGACCACAGTGAGCTATTAACTGCTGGATCACACGATGCAGATGATCCTGAAGCACGACGCATACTCTATCGCCATTTTCGTAATTTAACTGTTACAACATGGCTGGATACTAATGCCAGTGGATTATTGGTATTTACACAAGACCGTGGAGTTGAGAATAAACTGATTAAAAATACCGCAAGAATTCAGCAGGAGTATGCTGTTGAGGTTAGTGGTGAGATTGCTCCCTATGGGCTGAAGAAGCTGCAAAAAGGGATGGTGTTTGAGGGCAACATGTTACCTGCTGCACAGGTGAGCTGGCAGAGTGAGAATGTATTACGGTTTGCATCAAACGGTGTACGCCTTGGGCAGATAGAGTTTATGTGTAAAGAGGTAGGCTTAACTGTAGTTGCTATGCGGAGAATTAGAATCGGCAGCGTATCGATGGGTAAAATTCCAGTAGGGCAGTGGCGCTATCTGCACCCTAAAAAGAAATTCTAGGGTGCAATAAGACAGAAGTTGATTTTGGTTAAATAACCTTTACTAGTTTCTCTTTATCTTCCATTTTTGTTAGTTCACCAATTTCATAGAATGGGTGTTCGATACTTTGCATATACTCAGTAACCTCTGCAATACCCTCTGGTGCCACAGCTACTAATAAGCCGCCACTGGTTTGTGGATCGCACATAATAGCTTTTTGCTGCTCAGTTAGATCGTGAACCTTGTGGCCATAGCTTTTGAAATTTCTAAATAGTCCACCTGGTAACACCTCTTGATCAATATACTTTTGCAGATTATCAATAGTTGGAACCTGAGAAAAATTAATCTTTGCGTTTAGCCCACTCCCTTCACAGATCTCAAGCAAGTGCCCAAGCAGGCCAAATCCGGTTACATCTGTCATAGCTTTTACTGAACTAAAGTTTGCTAGTTGCTCGCCAACTTTATTCAGCGTAGTCATTAGCTCGACAATTTTCTGAGTATCTTTTGGATCTGCAACGCCACGCTTTTCTGCTGTCGCAATTATTCCAATTCCCAGAGGTTTGGTTAAAAATAATTTGGAACCTGCAGTCCCTTTATTGTTTTGTTTGACGCGGTCTGTTGGCACAGTGCCAGTTACAGCAAGACCAAAAATTGGATCGCTGATCTCAATGCTATGTCCGCCAGCAAGAGCAATGCCCGCCTCAGCGCAAACCTTTCTTGCACCTTCAATAACACATTGAGCAACTTCGGTTGAAAGTTTGTCCATAGGCCAGCCAAGGATTGCAATTGCCATGATAGGCTTGCCACCCATTGCATAGATATCACTGATTGCATTTACTGAAGCTATGCGTCCAAAATCAAATGGATCATCAACGATCGGGGTGAAAAAATCAGTGGTACTGACAACCGCTTGCCCGTTTCCAGTATCATAAACTGCAGCATCATCTTTTGATGAGTTGCCAACAAGAAGATTGGGGATATCTGCGTATGAGCTATCACTTTTGAGTATGGATTCAAGATCTTTGGGTGAGATTTTGCAGCCACATCCTGCTCCTGGACTAAACTGGGTCAACTTAATTGTTTCACTCATATTGGCATTATCTCTTTTAAATAAGTTTAAGAAGCGATTGTGTTTTTAAAACTGATTAGCTTTTGCGCGTTAATTTGCGGATCATCTTCAGTTAGATCTAACTCAAAGATAGATGAAGGATCACGTTTTGCTAGCCCAAAGTTATAGGCTTTATCATAATATTTTAGGACATAGGCTATGGCATCTGCATAATTACCAGCTTCAATAGCCTCAATAGCTAATTTTGCTTCAACTGGGTCAAGGCGTTTTTGTATACGTCCGATGGTGGAGACAAGGAGGTCTTTTGCAACACCAGTATATTCATTTACTAAACGCTTAATGCGAATGTTTATATCAAGATCTATTTTGATCACTGGAGCTTGGCGCATACAATCAAATAGCTCCCTTGGTATATAGTTTCTACCAATGATTGCACTTTCATCTTCAACCCATATAGTTTTATCTAGGTCTAAGTCTTTCCAATCTTGGTATAGATTATTTTCGAACTGCTCATTTGGGAGTTGCTCCTCTTGCCCTATAGTGCCAAAGGCAGATCCTTTGTGATGTGCAAGACCTTCAAGGTCTATCATCTGCTCTCCAGCAGCTTTTAATTGCTTGAGGATGTCTGTCTTCCCAGTTCCTGTAGACCCGCTAAGTATGATGAGCTTGGATGCTTGGGAGAGCATTGATTTTGCATGGCGACGATACGCCTTATACCCTTTTTGAAGTAGCTTTGGTTTTAAACCAATAGTCTGAAATAGCCATGCCATACTTCCACTGCGCATTCCACCGCGCCAGCAATAGAGTAGAATCTCTTTATTCACCGCAATGCTAGAAGCTTTAGCTGCAAAATCTTTAAGCTTAGGGCCAACATACTCTAGACCAAGTTGTACAGCTTCATCTTTTCCCTGTTGTTTATAAGCAGTACCAACTGCAGCTCTCTCATCATTGCTAAATATAGGGATGTTTATGGCTCCGGGGATATGTCCTTTGGCAAATTCTGCGGGTGAGCGTACGTCAACCATAGGTATTGATTCAGATAATTGTAAAAAATCTTCAGTATCTAGTTTGGGAGTCATTGGCTATGCAAAGCACTAAGTGTGTATGGACTATTGATATTGCCCCAACAGGTATGGATTTGCAAACTGATATCATTTATTGGGTATTGATTGATATAAAAAACCACATAAAATGGTTTTTTGGCTAGTTTTTATTTTTATGATTTGCTTATTTATCAGATGCATAGCTGAAGGTGGAGATTGTCCACACGTGTGGACAATTCAAAATAAAAGAAGTAATTCTTTTGAGATCTAATAACTATTTTAACGGGGGAAGTTATAGCAAAGCGGTTAAAAGAAAGCAGTTAAAACAAAGCTGTTAGAAGAGGGTGTGCTCAATAAGTATCTTTGTCCCCAAAGAGATTAAAATAATACCACCGAGAACCTCAGACCACCTTCCAAATTTTTGCCCAAGTCGGCACCCAAAATCTACACCGATGTATGACAGAATGAAGGTAATAACTCCTATTGTGCCAATCGCCATTAGCAAATTAATTTGCAGTAAACTAAATGTTACTCCAACAGCAAGAGCGTCTATACTGGTTGCGATAGCAAGTATCAGCAATGCTTTTATTGTATTGCGCTGCTTTTGTTCTTCCGGGTGATTTTGCCATGCTTCATATAACATCTTAAGGCCGATAATTACTAGAAGAAAAAAAGCGATCCAATGGTCAATCGCTTTAATATATTCTTGAAACTGGCGGCCGCAGGCCCAACCTAATATTGGCATTCCTGCCTGAAATAGTCCGAATAAAATTGCAGCCTTAAATGCTAGAATGTGCCTTGATGACAGGCTTTTTACATGGCAACCACCAAGGCTAATGGAAACAGCAAATGCATCCATCGCTAGGCCAATTGAGATTAAGATTATTTCGATGATGCTCATAGGTGCTTATTATTACAAATTATATTGTTTATAGATTATATATGGGGTGTGATGACAAAGTCATTAGAATTCAGATTATGTTTAGCTGTCGTAAGTAATTTATTGTTTATTTGCATTGCTTAATGCTAAGCGTGGGTCTGTTTAACTATGGTGTCTTAATGTTAAAAAAGAACAGCAATCTATTTACAACCCTTAAAAGTTAGGGTAACCTAAAAAAATTCCGCATTAGGTGAGCAAACAAATTAATTAATGGATAAAGTTCTTCGAACGAAATTATAAGGATATATAAGTATTGGTCGGACCTATACTTGTAGTTTTTTTAATGTAGAATTTGATTAATTTTTAAATAGTTATAAAGAGGTGGTATACATGAAGTTTAGACATAATAGCGTTGCTGTATTAGCGATGTTGGCAGCGACATCAACTATGACAACTGCGCAGGCAGGGGAAAAACTAAAGCTTCCTGAGGTCTCATATTCTGGTTATATCAGAGTAGATGGAACATATAAAAATGAAGAATCAGCAAGTGGAGCATCAACAAGCTCAAGTGATATTAAAGCTTCTAAAGTGCAATTAACATTTGATGCTGAGATGTCAGAGCAAGTTTTAGGCTCTGTTACTTTTGAGTGGGCTGGAAGCGATGATGATAGAGTTGAAGTTGATGAAGCTATTATCGTAATTAAGCCAAAAGATACTGGATTTGAATTCTCACTTGGAAAACAGACACTTCCTTTTGGTGCTTATAACAGCAGCTTCATGACTGACTCACAAGGTATTGTGCTTGGTGAAACCAAAGAACACTCAGCTCACGTAGCCTACACCACAGGGATAGCAACAATTACAGGTGCTATCTATAAAGGTGATGTGGATGAAACTGGAGATGATGATGATCATATTGATGGAATAGCTGCTAGATTGGATCTGAATTTTAATGATGACCTATCAGCAGGAGCTTCATTAATCTCAAACATTGCCGAGAGTGATACGCTTGAAAGTTCTGACGGTGTAGATGCTGGAACGAATAGCATTCAGGACGCTGTAGCTGGTTTTAGTGCAAACGTTTCTTACACCTTTAATAAACTACAATTTGATGCTGAATATATAACTGCATTAGATGAGTTTCAAGCTGGTGAACTTGCATTTGATGCAGGCAATAAGTACCAGCCTCAAGTTTTCACTTTTGAAACGGCATATGATCTTGGTGGCGATGCATTCGTAGCTGGCCGTATCGAAGCTGGTGAAGATGGTGGTGATGTGATCGCAGAAAACACTTTCGGTATCATCTACCAAACGCCATTGCTTGACTACTTAACTTTTGGTGCGGAATACCAAAGAGAAGAGTATGAAACCAATAAAGAAGTTGATGCGATTAAATTAAGGCTGAAGCTTAAGTTTTAAAACAAGCTATTGTTTTAAGCTGGTTTAAAACTAGAAAAAGAAAGGGTGGGCAGATTGTTCGCCCTTTTTTATTTGTCTAGAAATTAAGTCTTCCGTAATAAAACGTAAACAGCACCAGTTCCACCATCTTCGATTCTGGCAGAACAGAATGCCAGTACATCATTTCTATGGCGTAACCAGCTATTAATCATACTTTTTAAAACTGGCTCTTTCCCTTCTGAACTATAACCTTTGCCATGGATAACGAGGACCGATCTGGTATCTTTTAGTACACAGTCATGGAAGAAGATATTAATTGCTCTTTTTGCACCTTCGGAAGTCATACCGTGTAGGTCCAGTTCCCGCTCAATTGAGTATTGCCCACGCTTTAGTTTTTTTATTACCCGTTGCTGAATTCCAGGGCGAAAATATTGAATCTCGTCACCTGTTTCAATATATTCATGACTGAAAGGATCATTGTCTAACTGCGCCAATACATCAAGATCATCCCGTTGCTGAGATAAAGGGATTGGCTTAGGTTTTGGCTTGGAAGACTTCTGAATATTTTTCTCATCGATCTTCTTGATTCCAGACATCTCTTGTTGGAAAAGATCAAAGTCATCATTGTCATTAGACATATTGAACTGCCTGGGTTGAAATTTAACTATCTAATTCAGCGTATTCAATTACTTTGGAGACAAAATCTTCAACGTGATCCATATGTGGGTGGTGCCCAGATCCAGGATATATATGAAGTTTTGAATTAGGGGTGTTTTCTTTTACGTAGTTGGCGATATCTATCCCGTAGAAATTACTTTTGTCGCCATAGGCTAGGTATACCGGGATGGAGATGTGGTTTAATACTTCGCGGAAGTCTTTTCTGGATAGGCTTTTCCAAGTATCAATCCATGCTTTTGGGTTAAAGTCTTTTAGACGCTGGGTTCGGTCTTGCATGAAGTTTGAATTTTTTATCATCTCACGCTCTTCATCGCTCATCTCTTGTCCATTTAAGATAAGATCGATCACTGCGTGGGAAAAGTTCTCTTCTAGCTCTTGCTCGAAGATGACGTTGTCTTCATGAGGGTAGTTGCGGTAAAGCCCAAGCTGCCAGCTGCAATCAGTTATTAGTTTTGGTGTTTGGTCGATAATTACCAGTAGTTTTAGATAATCACAGCTGAATAGATTGATGTATTCCCAAGAGATTAAAGCGCCCATAGAGTGGCCTACCAGCGTAACGTCACTAAGTCCCTCTTGATCTATAAGGTTCTGCACATCAGTCGCTAAGCGATCGATCGTTACATTTTCTTGGTAATACGTTCTTACATCCCAGTAATAGCATGTAAAATGCTGCTCGAGCTGTTTGATAATAGGGTTCCAATCCGCTGTATTGCCTGTCCAACCATGCTGTATTATTAGGGCAGGGCCTTGGCCAACTTTAGCTATATTAAGTTCAAAACCGTCATCAAAAGTAACTTTAACGTGATTGGTCATTGTGCTATCTCTTTTAGGTATTTGAATAGTGTTTTTGCAGCACCTTTGTTTGCCTTATCGTTTCCTTCTTCAAGGGCTTTTCTTTCTTGTTGTGCCTTGCGAGTGAGCTGGCGCAGGTGTTGCCTATCGAGCTCGGGATAGTGTTCTGTAACTTTTCCAATTGCACTATCACCTTCAGTGATTAGTAATTCACGGAATCTTTCCAAACGGTGGAATTTTGCATTCTCCTGATCGTGATGCCCTTCGATTTTTTTAAGAGCATCTTCGATTTCTGCGGTATCAATTTTACGCATTATTTTGCCAATGAATTGTCTTTGGCGCTTTAAAGCTCCGCGCTTATTATGGATTTTATGCGCAAGCTCAATTGCATCTTCAAGCTCGGGGGGAATAGGGATCTTTTTTAGATCTTTTGCCGTTAATGCTATCAACTTTTCACCCATTTCTGTCAGGGCATGAGCATCTCTTTTAAGTTCTGATTTGCTTACTTCGATAATATCTTCAGAATCATCACGATGTTCAATTTTTTGTTTTTTATTCACATTTGCTCCAAAGCTGATATTTTTTTGTATGCATAAAAGTATATAAGCAGGGCTTGATTAGTTATGCAAAGCTAATTTCTTTTATATAAGAATTATCGTTGCCAAACCTAAAAATGCAAGGAATCCAATTACATCCGTTATTGTAGTTAATACTACACCACCGGCAAGGGCCGGATCGATACGGAGTTGTTTAAGAAGTAGCGGTATGCCAATGCCTGAAATTGCGCCTATAATCAGGTTTATAATAATCGCAGACCCGATGATTATTCCAAGCGTGATATTTTCAAACCAAAAAATTGATATACAGCCAACGACTACTGACCATAACGCTCCGTTTAAAAGAGCAACAGCAAGCTCTTTGAAAAGTAGGGACTTAGCATTGGTAAATCCAATTTGCCCTAAGGCAAGACCGCGGATAACTAGAGTTAAGGTTTGACTGCCGGCTATTCCACCCATGCTGGCAACAATTGGCATTAGAACAGCAAGCGCTACCACTTGCTCTAAAGTTGCTTCGAAAAGACCAATAACTGCAGATGCCATGAGTGCTGTGAGAAGGTTTACTCCTAGCCATACAGCGCGGCGCATAGAGCTTGTTATTACAGGAGCAAACATATCATTGTCTTCATCCAGACCAGCCATGCTCATCAAAGAGTGTTCAGCATTGTCGCGGATAACATCAACCACGTCATCGATGGTGATACGCCCAAGTAGCACACCGTTTTCATTAACAACCGGGGCCGAGATTAAATCATGGTCGGTAAAAAGGTGTGCGACTTGAATCTCTGGCATTGTTGCCGGTATCCCTTCAGCATCTTGTTTATATACTTCAGATACTCTTAGATCTGGATTGTTTGAAACCAACTCTGTCAGGGATAGGGTTCCGAGGTATTTGTTGTGGTGATCAACCACAATGAGGTTATCAGTATTCTCAGGGATTTTGTCATTTTGGCGGCGCAGATAGCGCATAACAACATCAAGGGTTACATCTGGCCGTATAGCGACTGTATCGGTGTTCATCAGGCCGCCGGCGGTGTCCTCTGAATAGGACATCACTGACTCTAGTCTTTGCCTGGAT
The DNA here is from genome assembly GCA_033852135.1 of Gammaproteobacteria bacterium. GTDB lineage: Bacteria > Pseudomonadota > Gammaproteobacteria > QZLD01 > QZLD01 > QZLE01. Next base: position 147,197 of record JAWSVB010000010.1, read on the forward strand.
TGATCATCCATTGATTGGATAATAGCTTTAGATACTGAGGATGGAACATCTTGCATAAAGTCTGCAAGGTCATCCATGTCCATACCTTCGGTTGCCGAGACGATATCCTCGGTTTCCATCTTTTTGATAAGAGAAGCTCTAACTTCATCATTAACATGAAGCAGCACATCACCTTCAAATTCTGGATCGACAAGCTCCCAAATTATTTCACGTTTGTCTGTTGGAAGTGATTCAACAAGATGTGCTATTTCAGCCGGATGGAGTGCATTAAGCATTAGCCTGACGGGAGACGTAGGCACACCTTTATCAAGAGCCTTATTAAAGTCTCTTAATCTAGTGCTTTTATTTGTCTCTATGGCTGTATTTGGCATTTTCAGACTGCTTATTTGAAGGTGCGGCAACACCTGAAAAAATACTTTCTAACGGCGGCGATTTTATCCTATTGGTAAGAAAATTATAACAGTTTAAAGTGGGAATTTTAGGTATTTATTATTGCGGGGTTTAAAATTGAATTTATGAGTAGTGTATGGGGCTGATTAGTGAGTGGTTTTTCTATTCTTCTTCATTAAAACGGTCGTTGATCAATTCTGCAATACTATCAATTGCATCATCTTCATCCTTACCATCGGCTTCAATTGTAATTTTTGAGCCTTTAGAAGCCGCTAACATTAATAACCCCATAATGCTTTTGCCATTAATTCTCTTTTCTGAATGGGTAACCATGATCTCACAATCGAATTTTGAAGCTACCCCTGTGAATTTAGCAGCAGCTCTTGCGTGTAGGCCAAGCTTGTTGATGATTTCTATAGTTATTGTCTTCAAGCTTTTTTCTCTTGGTTTATTAGGTTAATTCCATTTGCACCACCAAAAAGAACTTTTGCTGCCATTTGTTCAAGCTCTAAATTATGGTAGTTGAATGTTTTAAGCACCATTTGTAGGTTGACGCCGGTAATAAGTTTTACTTTGTTTTTAATCTGTTGCATCACTTTTAAAGTAAGATTGCATGGTGTTGCGCCATAAAGGTCAGTAAGTATAAGCACCCCAGAACCGTCATCTAAACTCAAGATGTTTTCTTCAATTAAACTTAAAGCTTGATCTGGATTATCGCTGGAGGAGATCCCTAGTGCATTAATCGTAAGCGGAGGCTCGCCAAAAATTGAATTGCAACACCCCAGTAGCTCATTACCACTGTTGTTATGCGTTACTATTAGCACTCCGACTGTCATGTGAGTTCCCTGTGAGAGGATACAATATTGATATTGTTTCCCTCTTCTTTAAAGAGCGTTGTTAATTTTTCCACGATATAAACTGACCTGTGAAATCCACCTGTACATCCGATTGCGATTGTAAGGTATTTTCTGTTCTGTTCAATATATTTTGGTAGCCACTTTTGAATAAAATTAGCAATATCTTCGATCATATCTTTTACAGTGCCACTTTTATCCAAGAAATCAATGACTTCTGGTTCTAGTCCGGAGTGAGGCCTAAGGGCAGGTTCCCAGTGTGGATTGGGTAAGCAGCGTACATCAAAAAGCATATCTGCATCAATTGGAAGGCCATTTTTAAACCCAAATGATTTAAAAAGCATGGATAGGGGGGCTTTTTCTTTCCCTAATCGGTTAATAATAAGCTCTCGAAGTTGATGAATATTGGTATTTGAGGTGTCGATTACTAAATCAGCATAGTCATGAATAGATTCTAAGATGACGTGTTCAAACTTGATTGCATCTTCCAGAGGGATCTCAGCAGATGAAAGAGGATGTTTTCTCCTGGTTTCACTGAATCTTTTTAATAATGTTTGTAGGCTTGATTCTAAAAAAATAACTTCTACATCGATGTTTTGTTTGCGTAAATTTGTAAGAATTGCTTCAAATTCTGGTAGGTCGCGGGTGTGGTTGCGCGCATCGATTCCAATGGCAAATGATTCATAGCCAGCATACGCAGGTTGCGTTATCTGTTGGGAAAACGCTTCAAGAAGCCCAAGTGGCATGTTGTCTACACAGAAAAAGTCTTCATCTTCTAATGTATTAAGTGCAATTGATTTGCCTGAACCCGAAAGCCCGCTGACTATTATTAATCGCATATTTCATTCGCCCTGATTTTTTCATGTAAGGTTGTTTTGAATTTATCTGTGGTTATGTGGCCTTTAGTGCGCAACAAATGATCGCGAACAGATGCTTCGGTGATTACAGCTAGGTTACGCCCTGGAGCAACTGGAATTTTTACCTCTGGTATAACTACATCAAGAATTGTTATTTCTCGCCTAATCCCTTCTAGTCTATTTTCACTATCAAAACAGATGGACTCTGAGGGTATCATGTCAACGATTAAGCGAAGATTCTTCTTTACTTGTACTGCAGAGTCACCAAACATTGCCTCGATGTCTAATAGTCCTAGCCCCCTTACTTCAAGCATGTTTTTAATCGTTTCTGGGCAGCTGCCAGAAAGGGTGTCAGGTGCAATTCTAGTAAATTCTGGTGCATCATCAGCGATTAGCGTGTGTCCGCGATTGATTAAGTCCAGGGCAAGCTCACTTTTCCCAATGCCACTTTTGCCTGTTATCAATACGCCAATACCAAAAATATCCATCAATACTCCGTGAAGAGTGATTTTATTAGCTAGCTTGTCGATCAATTCATATTGGAGCAGAGATACAATTTCATAGCTATTGGAATTGCTAGTCCAAAGTGGAGTACCTGATGATTCTGCTTTTGTTATGATCTTTTGGCTTGGTATTTGTTGGTCGCAGAATATTACTGCAGTTGGCTGATTGGAAAATAGCTCATCTATGAATGAGTCGCTCTCATCTTGAGATAGATTACTTAAGAAAATGAGCTCATGTTCACCAATCACTTGGATTCTATTAGGTCTTATTAGGTTAAGGTAGCCTATTAGGGAGTGCTTGGTTTTGTCGTTATTTAAATTAGAGACGGTACGATCTGCACCATTTTTCCCTGCCGTCCAATTCATCTCAAGTTTTGTAGAATGAGAATTAAATATGGTATTGGCAGTGATTATCTCTTTCATTCTGCTCTGGCTTTAGCCCAGTCATCGAGAAGGTTAAACATGGGCTCTGCAGTAGTGTTAAGCCTTAATGAATTACAGAGGTCATTATCGCTGAACATCTCTGCAAGGGTTGCAAGTATATTCAGGTGTTCATCTGTGTAGTGTTCTGGGACTAAGAGTGCAAACATTATATCTACTGGTTCGCCGTCAATGGCGTCGTAAGATATAGATTCTTTAAGCTTAATAAGTATGCCTATGGCGTTATTAAGTCCTTCAAGGCGCGCATGTGGTATGGCAATACCTTTGCCTAAGCCTGTGCTTCCAAGTTTTTCGCGGTTGATAAGGCTTTCAAAAACCTTCTTAGATGTCGCTTCAGCCCCAATTGAACGACTAAAAAGCTCGCTAATGAGTTCTATAGCCCTTTTTTTGCTGGATAAATCTGCATTACATATAATGCGATCGACAGTTAGTAAATCACCTATTAGCATAAAAAATAGTACTTATTCCTGTATCGAAATTCTTCCATGCGTTTCGATAGCATTATTAGGAAAACTAAGCACATTATCAGGTTATTTCCTTAGATAAAAAATCTTCTAACCAGAGGTTAATGTACTTTAATGCCAAGTTATCAATAAATCATTAATTTAAGTGTATACAATAAATGCAAAAAGAGAATATCTTTTAATGCGAAAAGAGGATGATCTCACTTTTTAATGGGATATTGAAGAGGAAAAATGAATTTTTCCATTAATCTATGTAAATAAAGAAGGCCCAATAAAAAATGGGCCTTCTTTGGGTTTCTAGTATACTTTATGCGAGCTCATGCTCCATATTTTTTAAGCCGATATTACAATGCTTATGATTTTTTCTCTTTTCCTTATGTTTTTTTACTTGTCTGTCTAACTTATCAACTAAAGTATCAATAGCTGCATACATATCCTCTTCAGTAGAATCGGCAAAGAGTGTATTGCCGCTCAAGTGCAGCGTAGCTTCTGCTTTTTGATTGAGCTTCTCAACAGTAAGAATTACATGGGTGTTTGTAACGTTATCAAAGTGTCTCTCTAGCTTCTCAAATTTAGAATCAACATAATTACGAAGTGAATCAGTTATCTCTACATGATGACCTGTGAGGTTAATTTGCATATCCGTACCTCTCTTTAGTTAGTGTTTTTTCAGTTGCAAAGCGTAATACCCCTTATGCAGGCATAAGGAGGACATTTTCTTAGCTGGCTGAAAAAACAGTTGAATAAAACTTATTATTGTTATTACGAGTAGCATTAATTGACTTCAAATCCATTAAACTTATAGGGTATTTTATCAATTTTTACCTCGTTCTTCTGTTAACTAATGATCTTAATCATTATGTTTTTTGTTTTGTTACTTATAAATTAGTTCATTTTGTCATCTAAATCTAGTAAGATTGCCGGTTTTTTTGAGTTTTTAGTGGGTGAATTTTTAAGTTGTTGAAATATAAGGTGCGCTTTGATTGGAGGGTGTTTCGTGATAGTTGTCCGTTCGTTATTTACTGCTTTCTTAGGCGTTAATTGCGCTGGTTTAGTGTAGGTGTGGTGTATATTGATAGTGTTTATAGCTTTCTATACTGTGAAGAAAGCTGGTGTATTCGATATACGCTTTCAATATTGGAGGTTTGGAGTGCAGGGGAGGAACTAACCTAATCTACGACGCTCATTAGATGGTGGTATGTTGATCGATTCACGATATTTGGCGATAGTTCTTCTAGCTACATTTATACCTTCATCTTTAAGAATCTGAGATATTTTGCTATCACTAAGTGGCTTTTGTGGGGGCTCATTTTCAACTAATATTTTTATTCTAGCCCTTATCGCTGTTGCGGAGAAATCATCTCCAGAAACTGTAGATACATGGCTGGAAAAGAAATACTTAAATTCAAAAACACCCTTTGGGGTGTGCATATATTTTTGTGTGGTTATACGTGAAATAGTTGATTCATGCATCTCCACCTCTTCGGCAATCTCTCTTAGGATCATTGGCTTCATAGCTTCTTCACCATATTCAAAGAAATCCACCTGCTTTCTTACGATGCTTGAGGCTACTTTGAAAAGAGTTTCATGACGGCTTTGAACGCTTTTTAGGAACCATTTTGCTTCCTGGAGGTGGTTTTTTAGACAGGTGTTGTCTGAGCTAGTATCACCACGCTTTACAAGATTAGCATATCCACTGTTTATTCTAATTTTAGGTAGAGCTTCATGGTTTAACTCAACAACCCATCTGCCACTCTTTTTGAAAACGAATACATCTGGTACAACATATTGAGTGGTTGTGGTACTAATTTGGGATCCTGGGCGCGGATTTAGCGATTGGATTAAATCAATGATCTCTTTAAGTTGCTCTTCGCTAACCTTTAGTCTGCGCATTAAAGTTGTAAATTGTCTGCTTCCTAGAAGGTTTAGGTAGTTTTTTAGTAGTTTCTTGGTTTCTGCGAGCCACTCTGTCTCTGCTGGTAGTGCGTTAAGTTGAATTAGTAGGCACTCTTGAAGGTTGCGGGCAGCAACCCCAATAGGGTCATAATTTTGAATCTGTTTTAATACGGCTTCAATCTCATCGTGTTCTAGTTCTTGCTCCGGATATTGTTGTGAAAGTCCTTCGTGAATTTGTTCCGTAGTTTGCGATAGATAACCGTCATCACTAATAGAATCAATTATTGTTGTTGCAATAATTTTGTCTATATCAGAAAAACGGGAAAGCTCTAGTTGCCACTGTAATTGCTCTTTTAGGGTTTCGCTTTCGCCAGATTGGTTTTCGAAAAGGTTGGAATAATCTTCAGCTGGTGCGCTATATGAGGTGCTACCATCATAAATGTCGTCCCACCCCGCATCGATTGGAAGGTCTTCAGGTATCTCTTGGTCTGCTTCTTGTTTTGGCTCGGCTGCAGCTTGGTCTTGTTTCTCTTGTTTGGCTTCAGCTGTTGATTCGCTGTCTTGGTTGGCCGTATCAGTATCAACCTTTTCTAGCATTAGATTAGAATCGAGGACCTCTTGTATCTCTTGTTCCAGTTCAAGCGTTGAAAGTTGCAATAGGCGAATAGCCTGCTGCAGCTGGGGAGTCATTGTAAGGCTTTGGCCTATTGTGAGCTGAAGGGATGGCTTCATTCATCATCTCGAACTGTAAACTTAATATTAAGTCTAATGCATCAATTTCATTCGTCCAGCAAAATTAGTGCCAAATTTAAAAAAATATGCATTGCGTCCGGTTTTCATACTTCTAAAGCTTGAAGTTTTCACCCAAATATATATCGCGAACTGATTGGTGGCTAAGGATATGATCTGCTGTGCCTTCAGTGATTACATGCCCTTTGTTTAAAATATATGCGCGTTCACATATTCCTAATGTTTCACGAACATTGTGATCTGTTATTAGAACTCCAATACCGCGGTCAGTTAGGTGAGTTACTATTTGTTGTATATCTCCAACTGATATTGGATCTACGCCTGCAAATGGTTCATCAAGAAAGATAAATTTAGGCTCCATGGCTAGTGATCTGGCAATTTCAACTCTACGCCTTTCACCACCGGAAAGGCTGATTCCTGTCTGGTCTTTTAAATGAGTTATATTAAATTCATTTAGTAAAGAGTCTAGGATCTCTTGCCGTTGTTTTTTATTAAGCTCTTTTCGTAGTTCCAGGATAGAAAATATGTTTTCAGCTACAGTGAGTTTACGAAAGACAGATGCTTCTTGAGGTAAGTATCCTAACCCCATTCTGGCTCTTAAATGGATAGGGAGGCGGGTAATATCTTCATCATCAAGTAGTATCTGCCCTTCATCACACGGAACTAGCCCAATAAGCATGTAGAAACTAGTGGTTTTACCTGCGCCATTCGGGCCAAGTAACCCAATAACTTCTCCAGTTTTTATCTGGAATGATGCACCATCTACAACGGTTTTAGATTTGTATCTTTTTTTAATTGAGATTGCTTTTAATGTGCTCATCTATTCGGCCGCCTGCTTCTGTTCTGTATTTTCTTTTTCGACGTTTTCTACCGAGGCCTTTGGTTCTTTTTTTGTTGAAACTTTTGGTTTGTTATCTGGTTTGTTATCTGGTTTGTTATCTGGTTTTTTGCGTGGGGTAATTATAACTTTGACCCTTTTATCTTTCTGGCTATCTGCAAAAACTTGATCGGTTGCCATTAGGTATTTTATCTTGTCACCGGTAAATGTATTTGTTCCCTGAATGAGAGAGGCGTTCTTATATAGGTTTACTTGCTCATCTTTTTCATACAAAACTTCAATGTGGTCCGCTTTGGCATCTATCTCTTCTTTATTATCTGGGGTTTGTTGGAAAGATGCAGGTGTGCCGAGAATGTCAGCTTTTTTTAGATTGCCATCTATATCTGTGTATATGGTTGCAGTGTTACCAGTGATTTTAATTGATCCCTGAATCATTTCGACATTGCCGCTATAGATGCTTTTCCCGTAGGCGTTATCAATCTCAACTTTATCAGCAGATATCTGTATTGGTTGCTCTTTATCTGATGATAGAGCATGACTAAGTGATGTTATGCTAAGGAGTACAAAGCAAAAAATGGATTTAATCACTTTTGTTCTTCTTGAGATGGCTGCTTTTCTTGAGGTGGCTATTTTTGCTGAGGTTACTGCTGCTCTGCGGTTCATGACGGGCATTAACATTGGTGAAAATCTCCAGAGTATCTGTTTTGATGTCTGCAATCATTTTCTTCCCTTGAATTATGGAAGATGGAGTAGTTATGATTACTTTTCCTTTTGTGATCATTTTTTCTTCATCGATATCATATATTAGCTGATTTGATTTGGCAGAAATAGGGTGCTTTACGTCGCTAGTATTTTGATTAGCAATGACGTTTTCTTTAAGTATTGCCTTGCTGTTTCCATCTGGAACTTCGCCATTATCAGCTAGAATTTTCCATGTGTTTATATTTTGTTTGTAGGTGTGAATTTCAGGTTTTGTAATGAATGATTTTTGTTCTTTGGGTTGGTGCTCAACTTTTTCAGCAGTCAATATATAGCGAAGCTTACCACTCTTATCCATGGATCTTGATTGAATATTATTCATAAAAAAATCAGGACGATCTATATTTTTAGCTGCTACAAGTTTTTGTTTCTCATCTTTGGAATAAAAGTGAACAATCCCACCAAACGCTATCGTTACCATAAGTAAAGCTATAAGATTTGGTGAGATTTTTTTTAGCATTATTCAGTTAAGTATTTGTTGTAAATAGATTCTAATTTGCCTTGAGCATCTAAGATAAGGTCGCATATCTCCCGAACAGCGCCTTTTCCACCTTTATTGTCAGTAACTAACTTTGCGACTTCCTTTGCCTTTATATGTGCGTCAGCAACCGCAACTGGGAGCCCAACTCTTCTCATTACCGGTATATCAATCAAATCATCACCAATATAGGCAACTTGTTCTGGTGAAAGTTGCAAATCATCTATCAGTTTTTTGAAGGAATCTATTTTGACCATCTGCCCTTGATATAGGTGTTTAACTCCAAGTCCAGTCATCCTATTGCTAACTGATTTTGAAGTGCGGCCAGTTATGATTGCAATTTCAACACCATTATCCATCAATAAGCGCATCCCAAGGCCGTCCTTGATGTTGTAGCCTTTTATATCTTCAGTGTTTTCACCAATGTATAGCATTCCATCTGAAAGCACGCCGTCTACATCTAGGATTAATAGTTTAATCTCTTTTGCCAGTTCCGTTATATTGCTCATCTATACTACCTTGGCTTTTAACAGGTCATGCATGTTAAGAGCTCCAATTAATCGGTTAGAATCATCCACAACAAGTAAGGCGTTTATCTTTTTACTTTCCATAATCGCTAACGTTTGGGCAGCGAGAGTATTTTGTTTCACTGTAATACAGTTTGGTGTCATTACATCTTCAATTTTGGTTTTATGGATGTTTATCTCTTTATCAAGAATTCTGCGAAGGTCGCCATCTGTGAATATACCCAAAACCTCATTATCATCGTTGGTGATAGCTGTTATTCCGAGCCCTTTTTTTGTCATCTCCATAAGAGCATCTGTTAAAGCTACTTTATTATTTACAGCGGGGATTGAGTCTCCGGTATGCATTATTTCATTCGTAGTTAGTAGAAGCTGGCGGCCAAGCTTTCCACCTGGATGAGATTTTGCAAAGTCATTTTCGGTAAAGCCTTTAGCCTTTAGTAAGGAAACGGCTAAAGCATCCCCCATGGCTAATGTGGCTGTTGTGCTTGAGGTTGGTGCTAGGTTCAGAGGGCATGCCTCTTTTTTTACGCTGATATCAAGGTTTACATCTGCTGCTTTTGCCAGGCTAGATGAGGCTTTTCCAGTCATAGTAATTAATGAGGTTTCAATTCGCTTTAGCATCGGAATGATGGTCATGATCTCTTCAGTTTCACCTGAGTTTGATATAGCGAGCACTACATCGCATTCTGAGATCATGCCGAGGTCACCGTGGCTAGCTTCTGCTGGGTGGACAAAAAAAGCAGGTGTTCCGGTACTTGCGAGGGTAGCGGCAATTTTATTACCTATATGCCCTGATTTTCCCATGCCAGTTACAATAACTTTCCCACTGCATTGCAGGATGATTTCGCAAGCTTTGATAAAGCTTTCATCAATTCTTGAAATTAAGTCTGTAATTGCTTCCGCTTCGATTTCTAGGGATTTTACTGCATATGAAATTAGCTGTTTATTTGACATCTTATTAACCGCTTACTGAAAGAAAAAGTAGAACCTGGTAACCGCAATAGGCACAAAGTAATGAAAAGCCTTCAAACCTGTTTATTACCCCTGACTTTTTACCAAATCTATATGAGAAAAGCAGTAAAAGAATAGTCAGAACTGCCATGATAGTGAAATCTCTACTCAGAACCAACTTTTCAATTGGTGTTGGTGAAATTACTGCTGCAGTTCCAAGTACAGATAGGATATTAAAAATATTTGATCCTAGAATATTTCCTATAGCTATATCGGGGTGGTTTTTTTTGACTGATGTAATAGATGCTGCTAACTCTGGCAGGCTGGTGCCAAGAGCTACTATTGTTAAGCCGATGATAAGCTCTGGTACTTCAAATAATTTGGCGACTTCAACTGCGCCCCACACTAAAATTTTTGAGCTACCTAAGAGCACTGCAAGGCCAAAAATCAACCAGAATATTGCTTTGGATATCGGCATTTTTGCTTGGTCATCAGCAAGCTCCTCAGCGCTATGGTCTTTCTCTTTGCGGCTTATGTGGACTGCCCATGCAAGTACAACTATTTGTAAAATTAAGAATATTATCCCTTCAGTACGTGAAAGGTCGTAATCAAAGAAGAAGATAAAGCAGATGACCATAATTGCGAAAAGTATTGGCATTTCACGTTTGATAATCTGTGGACGGACTGAAATAGGAATTATGAGAGCGGTTAAGCCGATAACAAGAGCAATATTGGTAATGTTAGAACCTAAAGCGTTACCAATGGCTATTCCTGGAGTGTCTTGTAATGAGGCTATTGCAGAGACAAGAATCTCGGGAGCAGAAGTGCCAAAGCCGACAACAGTTATACCAATAATTAGAGGTGATATATTAAGGCTGCGCGCGATATTGCTGGCGCCAGCAATAAACTTATCTGCGCTCCAGGCAAGAGCTATAAAACCAATTAAAATGGCTGCAATATAACTTGCAATATCCATCTCTTCTCCATGAATAAAAATAGATATGTTACCGTCAAAGAGAGATGTCTCCAATAGTTATTATTCTCCAGCGTATTTTTTGTAGAAAACGTTTGGATGTTAACTTTGCTGGCAATAAGCATTACTTTATTTAAGTTTAATAAACTTTTTCCCCTCTATTTTCTACCATAACTGATATATATGGTTTATATTTCAATAGTGGGGCTATTGAATTCTTGAAATGGAATTTAGCTAAAATTTATAAGAGCAAAGGACTTGGCTGGAACAATCTATGAGTTTTGAGATTGATGAATCAAACGATATTCTGATAGAGATCAGAGATCTACATTTTTCTCGAGGTGAGAGAAAAATATTTGATGGTGTTGATATCGATATTCGTCGAGGCTGTGTCACAGCTATTATGGGACCAAGTGGAACCGGAAAAACTACTCTTCTTAAATTAATTGGCGGTCAATTACAGCCAGATTCTGGAACAATTAAAGTCGGCGGTAAGGATGTTCATAAATTAAGTCGAAGCAATCTTTACCGATTAAGAAAAAAAATGGGGATGTTGTTTCAAAGCGGAGCTCTTCTTACAGATCTTTCTGTTTTTGATAATGTAGCCTACCCATTAAGAGAACACACTAAATTAAAGAAAAGCATGATTCGTGACATCGTGCTGACAAAGCTTCATGCGGTTGGATTGCGTGGAGCAAGAGATCTGATGCCTGCGGAGCTATCTGGTGGAATGTCGCGGCGTGTAGCGATGGCAAGAGCAATTGTTCTTGATCCTATGATGATTTTGTACGATGAGCCTTTTACTGGGCAAGACCCTATTTCAATGGGGGTTTTGGTACAGCTAATTCGCTTATTGAATGATGCGTTAGGAATGACATCGATTGTTGTTTCACATGATGTGAAAGAAACAGCGGCTATTTCAGATGAGATATATGTACTGTCTGAAGGAAAAATTGTAGAGCATGGTACCCCTGAAAAACTAAAGAAAACTGAGTCTCGATGGGTTCAGCAGTTTATGTTTGGGATGCCAGACGGTCCTGTACCATTTCAATTCCCTGCTGTTGATTACGCAGAAGATTTATATGGAATGAATAAATGATATTTAAAATAAACAGCTTGAGCGTGGCTAAATGTTTTTGATCAAATCATTACAATATATGGTTCATTCTTTTTTGCACCTTATGTCGGTGGCTTTTGAGCGCATAGGGCGAAGTCATATATTGTTATTTCATACCTTGCTAGGTATTCCAAGTGTGCTGATGCGCCCTTTATTGCTGACAAAACAGATATATATGGTTGGAGTTTTGTCTTTAATAATCATAATAGTTTCAGGACTATTTGTTGGTGCTGTTTTGGCACTCCAGCTTTATTATGAATTACTTAAGTTCGGAGCCGAGAACTCCTTAGGGGTGTTGAATGCGGTTTCCTTGGTAAGGGAGTTAGGGCCTGTAATTGCTGGGCTGTTATTTAGTGGAAGAGCTTGCTCAGCCCTTGCGGCAGAGATTGGATTGATGAAAGCCACTGAACAGCTTTCTGGTATGGAGATGATGGCAATAGATCCAATAAAAAGAGTCATTGCCCCAAGGTTTATGGCTGGGATTATATCAATGCCCGTTTTAGCAATCACATTTAGTGTTCTTGGTATTATTGGTGGGCATTTAATAGGTGTCGATCTTTTAGGTATCGACGAGGGAGCATTTTGGTCGCAAATGCAGGTTAAGGTAGATTTTTTCGCAGATGTTATGAATGGTGTAGTTAAAAGTTTGGTTTTTGGTTTTGTAGCAACATGGATTGCTCTCTACCAAGGATATGATGCTGTGCCGACATCCGAAGGCGTTAGTCGGGCAACAACTAAAACAGTTGTATATGCTTCGCTGGCTATACTGGCTTTGGATTTCGTACTTACAGCATTGATGTATGGAGAGATATAGATGCATAAAACAAGATTGATAGAAGTTTGGGTTGGTATATTTGCTTTCATCGGAATAGCGGGGCTGGTATTTCTTGCTTATGAAGTTAGTAGCTTAAGCCATAGTAATAGTGAAAATACCTATTCAATAAACGCTAAGTTTACCAATGTTGGTGGTTTAAAAGTACGCTCCCCTGTTACCATTTCTGGTGTAAAAATTGGTGAGGTAACATCGATAGTTTACGATCAGGAGTATTATGAAGCGAAGGTCAAAATGGCAATTGAAGCCAAATATGACCAGCTGCCTGAAGACACATCAGCAAGTATATTTACGGCAGGATTGCTGGGTGAGCAATATGTTGGGCTGGATGCTGGTGGGGCAGAAGATTATTTGGAAGAGGGTGGCGAGATATCAATAACCCAATCAGCAATTGTTTTGGAAAAAGTAATTGGCGAGTTTTTATTTAGCCAGACGGCTGATGATGAGGAGTAGAATGAAAATGGAAGCAAAGAGCTTTTTTTCAGTTCAATGGTTGGTAAAGAGAATAACTCTATCGGTATTTATTATTTTATGTTCTTCTGTTAGTTATGCTGGGGATGCTGATAAAGATAAGGCAGAAAAGATAGAACCAAAAGCTCAAGAAACAACTTTGCCAAATCAGATAGTTCAATCAACAATTGATGCCTTATTTAATACTATAAGAAGAGAAGAGGCTGAGCAAAAGATTGAAGAGCTACCAAATGAACGTATGAAGGAATTGGTAGAAGAGATTGTAATTCCAAGTGTTGATTTTGTTGTTATGTCACGTTGGGTGGTAGGTAAGTATTGGCGCAAAATGACCAAAAGCCAGAAGAAAGAGTTCACCATTCTTTTCAAAGAACTTTTAATTAAAACATATGCCGGGTCTCTATCAGAATTTGTAGATTATAAGATTAACTATTTTCCTTATAAACATGATGTAAAAGCTAAAAAAGTTTCGGTTAGAATGGAGATTGAGCGAACTGAAGGTCCTGAAATTCCATTAGCATTTAAACTAAGAAAGAATAAGAAAAATCAGTGGAAAGTATATGATGTTCTAATAGATGGTATTAGTTTAATCGCAAATTATCGCACCACATTCTCTTCAATAATTAAAAAGAAAGGGGTGTCCGCACTTATTGACAAGTTAAATTCAGATCAAGCTGAAAAAGAAACTGAAGTGATTAAGGTTAAGCAGGAAAATAAGTCGGCGGAAACAACAAAAGAGAATAAAGAAGATAAATAGGCGCTCAGATGCAAATTGATAATGCTCCAGTGTGGGTAGAAAAATCACAAGAAAACGGTAGGTATAATCTCTTCGGAGAATTAGATCTTTATACCGTGCAATTAGCTAGATCAATATTGAAGCCAGTTATTGACTCTATACAGTTAATTGAGCTTGATCTTTCCGGTGTAGAAAGAGTTGATAGTGTCGGTCTTGCGTTATTAATTGAATGGGTGAGAGAAGTAAAAAAGCAACAAAAAGAGATTAAGTTTTTCAATATTCCAGAGCAGTTATGCGCAATAGCAAGAGTAAGTAGTCTAGAGTTAGTATTACCACTATTTCGCAGTTGATTATAGCATTGATAAATCTACTATATCTTCATGTAGATTTAGCGTAAAATCGCAACTTACAAAATATAATTCTTATATTTTTGAAATTAAGTCTGATTAGCCGATTCAGTTGACTGAAAGATAGTTTAAGTCTTCCCCGAGGCTTAGCTGTATCGGATTATTAAATTACCAACTAATGTGAAAAAGTTAATATTTGATGGATAAGTTATTGATTAGCGGTGGTAAACCGCTTGAAGGTGAGATAAGAATTTCTGGAGCTAAGAATGCAGCTCTTCCAATTCTTGCAGCAACATTGCTAGCAGACAGTCCAGTTGTTATTGGAAATATTCCCCATTTGCAAGATATCACAACTACCATGGAACTCCTTGGTCGCATGGGGGTTAACCTTACCCTTGGCGATAAGATGACTATTGAAGTTGATCCTACGACTATTAAGAGTCAGGTTGCTCCATACGATTTAGTTAAAACCATGCGCGCATCTATATTAGTGCTTGGCCCTTTGTTGGCAAAATTTGGAACAGCTGAGGTATCACTACCTGGAGGTTGTGCAATTGGTTCTCGCCCAGTTAACCTGCACATTGATGGTTTAAGAGCGATGGGTGCAGATATAGATGTAGAAAACGGATATATCAAAGCCAAAGCAAAAAGGCTAAAAGGTGCCGTTATCCTGATGGATATGGTTTCAGTTACAGGAACTGAGAACCTAATGATGGCAGCAGCCCTGGCAGATGGAACAACCCTAATTGAGAACGCTGCACGTGAGCCAGAAGTTGTAGACTTGGCAAACTTCCTTAATAGCATGGGCGCAAAAATTACTGGTGCTGGTACAGATACCATAACCATTGAGGGTGTAGAATCACTTCATGGTTCAGAATACAATGTTCTTCCTGACAGAATAGAAACAGGCACTTATCTAGTTGCTGCAGCTATGACTGGTGGCAAGATAAAAGTAAAAGATACAGATGCATCATTACTAGATGCTGTCATTATTAAATTGCGTGATGCAGGTGCAGAGATAGAAACAGGAAAAGATTGGATTGCCCTTGATATGAAAGGAAAACGTCCAAAGGCTGTTAATATTCGTACTGCTCCTTACCCCGCCTTTCCAACTGATATGCAAGCACAGTTTGTAGCCATGAATGCTATTGCAGAAGGTACCTCAACGGTAGTTGAGACCGTTTTTGAAAATAGGTTTATGCATGTGCAAGAGATGCAACGTATGGGCGCTGATATTAATATCGAGGGCAATACTGCTACTTGTACCGGTAAAGAGTGTTTACAAGGTGCTCCTGTCATGGCGACTGATTTAAGAGCATCTGCTAGTTTGGTTCTAGCCGCTTTAATGTCTACAGGTGAAACCGAAGTCTTAAGAATTTACCATATTGATCGTGGTTATGAGCGTATTGAAGAGAAGCTGACTCAGTTGGGAGCAACTATTCGCAGGGTTCCTGATCGCTAGTGAATTATGGCAGTATCACTGAGATTCGATAGAAGTAAATATATAGAATATAGAAAAAAGAGATGAAAGAAAGGTGTCAACTATGAAACAAGAGCTCACCATAGCAGTGTCAAAAGGAAGAATATTAAAAGAGACATTGCCTTTATTGCAACATGCGGGCATAGAGCTGATTGATGATCCGAAAGTGAGCAGAAAATTGATTCTTGATACTAACCATGAAGACGTAAAAGTGGTTGTTTTAAGAGCTACTGACGTGCCAACATTTGTTGAATATGGTGTTGCAGATATTGGTATAGCAGGAAAAGATGTGTTGATGGAGTTCGGTGGGGAATCGATCTACGAACCAGTCGATCTTAAAATATCTAAATGCCGCTTAATGACTGCAGGAAAGCCAGGCGCAAATGAAAGACCTGGAAGATTAAAGATTGCAACTAAGTTTGTAAACGTTGCAAAAAAGTATTTTGCAGAACAAGGCAAGCAGGTAGAAGTTATTAAATTGTACGGGTCAATGGAGTTAGCTCCAATTGTAGATCTTGCCGATATGATTGTAGATATTGTCGATACTGGAAATACTTTAAAAGCAAACGGTCTTGTTCCGTTAGACCATATCGCAGATATTAGCTCTAGATTGATAATTAATAAGGCATCAATGAAAATGAAGCACGCAAGAATTCAATCAATAATAGATTCAGTACAACAAGCGGTTGGATAAGTTAGAAACAAAGAATTAAGGTAAAAAAATGTTAGATATCACCAGGCTCACTTCATCAGATAAAGAATTTTGGAAACAGCTAAAAGAGCTACTAGCATGGGACGAAACTGCAGATGCTAGTGTAGAGCAGGTAGTTAAGGATGTGTTATCTAATGTTAAGCATAATGGTGATACAGCAGTTCTTGAATACACTAAAAAGTTTGACCGTTTAGATTGTGAGAATAT
Source organism: Gammaproteobacteria bacterium (assembly GCA_033852135.1). Lineage (GTDB taxonomy): Bacteria > Pseudomonadota > Gammaproteobacteria > QZLD01 > QZLD01 > QZLE01. Next base: position 163,777 of record JAWSVB010000010.1, read on the forward strand.
TGAGCAATTAACAATTGGCAAAGATCGCCTGAAGCAGGCATATGACTCTATCTCTATTGAACATCGTGAGACAATGGAAAAGTCAGCACAACGTATCCGTGCTTATGCTAAACATCAAAAAATGGAATCATGGAGTTATACTGAGGAAGATGGCACATTACTTGGTCAAAAAGTAACGCCATTGGATAAGGTTGGGTTATATGTTCCTGGTGGTCTTGCAGCTTATCCATCATCCGTATTTATGAACGCTATTCCTGCGAAAATCGCAGGTGTTCCAGAAGTGGTGATGGTAGTTCCTACTCCTGATGGTGTCATTAACGAGATGGTTTTAGCGGCGGCCTATATTGCTGAAGTAGATAAAGTATTTTCAATTGGTGGTGCGCAGGCTGTAGCAGCGTTAGCATATGGGACAGAAACTATTCCAGCAGTTGATAAAATTGTCGGTCCAGGAAATATATACGTAGCCACTGCAAAACGTATGGTTTTTGGCATTGTTGGTATCGATATGATTGCCGGTCCATCTGAAATACTTGTTATTTGCGATGGTAAAACTGATCCAGACTGGATAGCGATGGACTTGTTCTCACAGGCAGAGCATGATGAAATTGCGCAATCAATCCTTATTTCACAAGATGAAGATTTTCTTAAAAAAGTTGAAGAATCAATTCTAAAGCTGATGCCAACTATGGAACGTGAATCCATCATTAAAACATCAATTGCTGGGCGCGGCGGGTTGGTTTTAGTGAAAGATCTGGATGAAGCAGCTGAGGTAGCAAACTATATTGCTCCAGAGCACTTGGAGCTGTCAATTCAAAATCCACAAGACTATGTTGAAAAAATTAGACATGCTGGAGCTATTTTCATGGGGCGATATACCTCAGAAGCTCTTGGTGATTACTGTGCCGGACCAAATCACGTATTACCAACTTCAAGAACAGCACGTTTTTCTTCACCGTTAGGAGTTTATGACTTCCAAAAGCGGACGAGCTTGATTAATTGCTCTGAAGAAGGCGCAGCTAATCTATCGAAAATAGCGTCGGTATTTGCTAGGGGCGAAGGGTTAACAGCTCATGCTCGTTCTGCTGAATATAGGCTTAAGTGATTTTAAGATACCTGAACCCTTCGACTCAGCTTAAAATAAACCAAGGCAGAAGGGCGTTAAAAAATAATGTTATAACAAGGTGGTTTCTACTGCACATAATCAACTTGTTTGGTTAGGAAACAAATGAAAATAGCATCCGAGTACGTAGATCGATTAGTAAGGCAAGAGATTAGAGATTTAACTGCATATCATGTAGCTGACCCTGGTGAAATGATAAAACTTGATGCGATGGAAAACCCATACCAGCTTCCAGCAGAAGTAACTCAAGAGTGTGCAAACAGGCTCAAACAAGCATCACTAAATAGATACCCAGATCCAAATGCTATTAAGTTAAAACAACGCATTATGGATGCGATGTCGATACCATCTGATTTGGGTTTGATCTTAGGTAATGGTTCTGATGAATTGATTTTGATGCTGATGATGGCGCTGGCAGGAAGTGGTAGACCAGTGCTTTCAATTTCACCAAGTTTTGTGATGTATAAAATATCTGCGATATCTATTGGGATGCCATATGTTGATGTGCCATTGCAGAGTGATTTTAGCCTTGATATGCAAGCAACGTTGGCAGCGATAGATGAGCATAACCCTGCATTGATCTTTCTTGCTCATCCAAATAACCCAACCGGTAATAGGTTTTCTCAAAAAGATATTGAAAAGATAATTGAGTATACCGATGGCCTAGTTGTTGTTGATGAAGCTTACCAGCCGTTTTCTGACTATAGCTTTACACAAGACATCTCTAAATATCCAAATGCAGTACTTATTAGTACAGTATCAAAGATGGGTTTAGCTGGCCTTAGATTAGGGATGCTTATAGGCAAGCCAGAGTGGGTTGATGAACTAGAAAAAGTGCGTTTGCCATATAATATAAATATATTAACGCAGGTTGTTGCAGAGTATGCTCTTGAACATAAGCACCTTTTTGATAAGCAAACACAGGCAATTATTGCAGATAGAGAAGAGCTGTTTCAGCAGCTGCAGCAGATTGAGGGTATAGAACCTTTCCCCAGCCAAGCTAATTTCATATTAATTAAATTAGCTTCTGCCGATGCAAATCAAGTATTTCAGCAATTAAAAGAGCAAGGGATTTTAATAAAGAACTTGCATCCAAGCGGTGGTTTATTAACGAATTGTTTGCGAGTAACAGTTGGTTCTCAAAGTGAGAATAGTTCGTTTATTTCAGCATTAAAAGAGATAGTAGAAAAAGGATAGCAATGAAATTTATAGATCATGTAAATATTGTAGTTAATGATCTTGATGCTGTACGTGATTTTTTTCTTCTATTTGGTTTTGAAGAGCGAGATAGCTCAGAGTTGGAAGGGGAGTGGATCTCCAAAATAGTTGGTTTGGATGATGTGCACGCAAAATACTCGATGCTTTGTCTGCCAGAAGGGCAAACAAATATTGAATTAATAAAATATTTTACTCCGCAATCCCCTGAGAACAAACAACAAGAAAAAGCTAATCAATACGGATTACGCCATATTGCATTTGTAGTGGACGATATTGAACAACAGATTGAAAAACTAAAAGGGATTGGAATAGATTGTTTTAATGATGTTCAAACTTATGCAAAAAATGGTAAGCGATTGGTTTATTTCTACGGTCCAGAGGGAATAATTCTCGAATTAGCCCAATATCCATAATTATATTAAGTGTAAATTATGCGCTTTGATATGGTCGTTAGAATCGTGCTCCATGCGGTATCTGTTAGACTTTAGTTAATAAATAACTAGTCCATTATCTAAAGATTGTTCATAGAAAAGAATGTTAAAAATTGATGAAATATAAAGAAAAATACCGTATTATCGGCAATATAATAATTTCAACAAGAATTAACTAAGATAATCCAAAATACTTTGGATCTATTGCTATTATTAAATATGAGTCAGGAATATAGCCTGGTTGTCTAGAGTGAGGTGGTGAACAAAATGGCACGTGTAAGAGCCCCAGAACAAACACGCAAAAATATAATTCAGGCTGCATTTGAAGAGATACATATGTATGGGTATCAGGGGTGTAGTTTGGAGCGTATTTTAAAAAAAGCAAAAGTAACCAAGGGCGCACTTTACCACCATTTTACCAATAAGGCCGCACTCGGTATTGCCGTACTTGATGAGGTCATAGAAACCTTCTTATACAAACAGTGGGGGCCATCACTTGAAAATCAAGATGACCCAATATCATGTATGATTGATAGAATTTGGGAAATGGTAGACCAAAGGGTATCAGAGAACTTCCCTGTTTTAGGGTTGCCACTTGGAAACTTTGTGCAAGAGATGGCTCCTCTTGATAAAACATTCCTTCTACGAATAAGAAAATTGTTTGAACTATGGAAAGAGCTAATTGCAAATGCGATTAGACATGGGCAGGAGATGGGAACAGTAAGGAAAGATATTGACCCAGAGCAGAGTGCATTGTTTCTAGTTTCCGCATTTGAAGGTGTTACCTCAATAGTTCGTGCAGCACAAACTAAAGATATGCTAGAGAAAACATCAAAGGCCTTAATCGTATATTTAGAAACTTTAAAATCACAGTAATCTTATCTATTAACAAATACCCAAAAGCCTCCACCAAGCTGGGGGCTTTTTCTATTTCTACGATATACAATTTTATGGGGTAGATCATTCAGGTTAAAATCTCTATTATTATGTACTAGGGAAATCAAAAGGATAACCGATGAATAGATGGATCTCATTTGCAATTTTTATTACGGCGGTATTAGCTGTATATAGTTTGTTGAATTATTATTTTATTCATAAACATAGAAACATCCTTACCCTAAAAACTACTCCAGCACTACTTTTACGCCTTGTATTAATTACATTGATTTTAACCCCTATAGCCACAATTATTTTTAGTAGGTATGACCAGCCAGCTATTGCAGCAATAACCGGATTCGCAGGTTACAGTTGGTTAGCATTTTTGGGACTGTTCCTCGGGATTCATGGTGTGGCAGATATCTCCTTATTTACCGCGGAGAGATTTGGAGTTAAGGCCAGTGAACAATTTACACGGTTAATATCAATTACCACTCTGCTGCTTTGCATATCAATTCTGGTTTATGGAAGTTTTGAAGCCAAAGATATCCAGGTAGAAAATATATCGATCCAAACGGACAAAATAGCACCGAATAAAAAGATAAAGATAATGCAGATCTCTGATGTGCATTTTAGCCCATTGATTGGAGTATCAATGGCTGAGAAAATTAATAAAATTGCAGAAAATAACAATCCAGATTTATTGGTTTCAACTGGCGATTTGCTAGATCCAGGAATAATAGACCGTAATAAGATCGTGGCCATATTAAATAACATCAAACCAAGGCTAGGTAAACTAGCCGTTATGGGGAACCATGAGTTTTACTCAACCGTAGAATACAGTGAAAACTTCATCGCTGAAGCTGGCTTTGCTTTATTGCGAGATAGAACAATAGAGGTTGGTGAAGATTTAATAGTCGGGGGTGTTGATGACCCCGCTATAAGACGAGTTAAAGAGGCAGTTCCTCCTCCTGTCAAAGGGTTTATGAATCGCAAGACGCAGGATAGGTATACCATTTTACTAAAACATCAGCCACATATAGAGAAAGGAAGTGAAGAGTTTTTTGATCTACAACTTTCAGGTCACACCCATGCAGGGCAGATCTACCCGTTTTACTATTTTGTGAAAATGTTATTTCCGAGGATGGAAGGTAGATTTGAACTGGAGAAAAATTCAATTCTTTATGTAAATCGCGGTGCTGGTACCTGGGGGCCTCCGTTTAGATTCCTAGCTCAACCTGAGATAACTATTCTTGAGATAATTGGTAAATAGCCCATAAGCTATAAAATATGGATTATTTCATGCATTTAATAAGTTTAATTGCATGATAGTTATACATATTGCGGAAACTTTTTGCATTGCAGCTAGATTGTGTAGAAACCCACTTGCCTAATCGTCTAGGTGGTTGTATCTTAGGCCCATGCGATTAAATAAGATCAAAGTCTCAGGATTTAAGTCCTTCGTTGATCCAACCACCGTTTCAATGCCGAGTAATCTGGTTGGAGTCGTAGGGCCAAATGGATGTGGCAAATCAAATACTATTGATGCCGTGCGCTGGGTAATGGGTGAAAGCTCAGCTAAATACCTGCGTGGCGCATCCATGACCGATGTTATTTTTAATGGATCAAGCACCAGGAAACCAGTTGGTCAGGCTAGTGTTGAACTGGTATTTGATAATGCTGATAAGTCGGCCGGTGGCCAATTCTCTGCCTATAATGAGATATCTGTGCGTCGCGTGATGGCGCGTGATGGTCAATCAAATTATTATCTCAACGGTTCAAAATGTCGTAAAAAAGATGTAACAGACCTATTTTTAGGAACTGGTCTAGGACCAAGAAGTTACGCTATTATCGAGCAGGGGATGATATCCCGCATTATCGATGCCAAACCTGAAGAGATGCGGGTTTATATTGAAGAAGCTGCTGGCATCTCAAAGTATAAAGACCGCAGAAGAGAGACAGAAAATCGCCTGAAGCATACCCGAGAGAACCTGGAGCGACTAACCGACCTGCGTGAAGAGATTGGCAATCAGCTGGAAAAATTGAAGCGCCAAGCTAAAGTTGCCGAGCGTTATAAAAACTATAAACAGGAAGAGAGATTAGCTAAATCACAGTTGATAGTGGTCAAACTGCGTACCCTGCAAAGTGAAAAAATACAGGTTGAGAAACAGATTGAGACGCAGAACACCGCTTTTCAAGCACGCTTATCTGAACAACGTGCCGCAGAAAATAGAATCGAAACCACCCGCGAACAATACATAAAACAAACTGAGTCCTTTAACGAGATTCAGGGTAAGTTTTATAGCCTTGGGAGTGAGATTGCTAAAACTGAACAAACAATTCAGCATCACAAAGGGTTAAAATCAAGGCAACAGGAAGAGCTACAACAGATTAGCGAAAACCTTACCTCTATTACTGAGCAGATCCAGATAGATACCCAAAGAGGTGAAGATGTCGCTGAGAGACTATGTGATCTTGAGCCGCAGTTGGAAGAGTCTCGTTATAAAGATGAAGAGCTACAAGAGCTGCTTGATACTGTTAATGAGCAGTGGCAGAATTGGCAAGATGACTGGGAAGAGTTTAATCGCAAGTCTACAGAGCCAGTCCAGCTTGCGCAGGTAGAACGTGCCAAAATTGACCAGTTGGAAAAGCAGCATGCCCAACTAAATCAACGTATTGATAGAATTCAGCAAGAGCAGCAAAATCTATCTACAGATGAATTGCGTCAAGAGGTGGAAGAGTTAGTTGAGCAAGAGTTAATTTTCAATGAAAAAACAGATGAACTAAAGCTAAAACTTGAAGACTCTGTTGAGATAATTAATCAGCGTCGTAGTAAAAATCGTGAAACCTCTCAAGAGTTGGAAGTTGTTAAAAATTCATTGCAGCAGAAGCAGGGCACTCTAACCTCGCTTGAAGTGCTGCAGCAAGAAGCTTTAGGTAAAGGCAAAAAAGGTAGGCTAAATGATTGGCTTATTGAAAAGCAGATCGATTCAGTATCACGCCTTGCGGAAAATATCTCGGTAACTAACGGTTGGGAAAAAGCGGTAGAAGTTGCTTTGGGTAGGAATATTGAAGCTTTATGTCTAGATAATATAGACCAGATTGCAGCATCAATTTCACAAATTCCAGATGGAACACTCACGTTAATTGATAATCAAAAAAGGTCAGAATTGGTAAAGCGTGCTGATCTTACTTCAATCACAAATTACATAGCGTCGCCCTGGTCATTGGATGACTTAGTTGGAAATATCTATGCAGTTGCAACGGTAGAGCAAGCTATCGAGTTGCAATCAGGTCTTGATACAGCAGAAATAATTATCACCAAAGATGGTGTGGTTTTTGGAAAAGGGTGGGTTAACTACTGTGCAGATAAAGATAGTAGTAGCGGAGTGTTAGCTCGCGAGCAAGAGATAAAATCTTTGCGTGAAACCATCAAGGGTGAAGAAGATATCAGAGAGCAGTTGAGCCTATCTTTAGAAGAGGGAAGGCAGCAGCTGGCAGAGCAGGAGACTCAAAAAGAGGAGCTGCAGCGTGGTATCAATACGCAGCACCGTGAAGCAGGTAATATTGCTGCTAAGCTAAGCGGCAAGAGGATGCGTTTAGAGCAGATTGAAGAGCGTATCGCTCGTATTGAAAAAGAGTTTTCCGAGATTCAAGAGCAAACTACCCAGATTGAAGAGGAGATGGAGATCTCCCGTAGCAAACTGCATGATGCCCTTGCGATAGCTGAAGAGTTAAATCAGCAGCGCGAAACCAAGTCTCGGCAGCGTGATGAGATTCAGCAACGCCTTAAGGAGATTCAGGAGCAGGTTCGCAGCTGTAAAGATCAAGCGCATAAGTTCGCTTTAGAGCAGCAGTCTCTAAATATGTCTAAAAGCTCGATCCAGCAGAATATCGAGAGGATGCAACAGCAGTTGCAACAATTGCAGCAGAAAAAATCTCAGATAGATGAATCTCTATTAGTGTTAGATGACCCGGATGGTGACCTGCAAGAAAAGCTAGAAGAGCTGCTGCACGATAGACTTTTGGTAGAGGACTCCCTAACTGAATCACGCCAAAAGACCGGAGATATCGAGCAGCAGATTCGTGATGTTGAGCATGCACGAAATACGGCAGAGCAGCAAGTGCAGCAAGTACGGGAAAAACTAGAAGCACTACGCCTTAAACATCAAGAGATAACGGTGCACTTTAATACCTTCGATGAGCAGATGCATGAAACCGGGCAGTTGTTTGATGAAGTAGATAAAGAGCTGCCGCAAGAAGCAACCGAGCAAGAGTGGAAAGATAAGGTAGAGCAAATTTCGGTTAAGATTCATCGGTTAGGCTCGATTAACCTAGCTGCAATCGATGAATACAAAGAGCAGTCAGAGCGTAAAACCTACCTAGATAATCAGAATGATGATTTGGAATCAGCATTAGCTACGCTGGAAAATGCGATTAAAAAAATCGATAGAGAAACCCGTACCAGATTTAAAGAGACCTTTGATAAAGTAAACACAGGTTTGCAGGCAATGTTTCCGCGCTTGTTTGGTGGTGGTCATGCGTACCTAGAGCTTACAGGTGCAGACTTGTTGGATACTGGGGTGTCAATTATGGCAAGACCTCCAGGCAAGAAAATATCCAGCATCCAGCTAATGTCTGGTGGGGAGAAGGCGCTTACAGCAGTTGCCTTAGTATTCTCTATCTTTGAGCTTAACCCTGCGCCATTTTGTATGTTGGATGAGGTTGATGCACCACTGGATGAGGCTAACGTCGGGCGTTTTGGAAAACTGGTGAAAGAGATGTCAGATCGCGTACAGTTTATTTTTATAACGCACAACAAATCTACAATGGAAATTTCCACCCACTTAATGGGTGTAACCATGCACGAGCCAGGAGTTTCTAGAGTAGTGTCTGTAGATGTAGATGAAGCAGTTGAGATGGTAGCGGTTTAGCAATGCTAGTGAGAGAGGATAAAAATGTCAGAGCTTAGGTGGATATTATTAGGCACAGGTCTGGTTGTATTAGGGGTAATAATTCTTTGGGGAATGCGCGAGAAACTACTCACTGTTTTTAGTTCCGAAAATAAATCCCAGAAACGTAGCGAAAATTTTGATTTAGACGGCAGTGGCCAAAATTTAGAAGATCAGTTGGTAAATGATATAGAGTCGCTAGCAATCTCTAAACCAGTTACAGAAAAGCTTGAACCAACTATCATTCAAGATATAAATGATGTTGATATAGAAGATGATAAAGTGATCAATTTTGGTGAGCCAGTCTTTGTAAAAGAAGATAGCATTCGTCAAGAAGAGCTGTCGCAAAGTAAAATAAAAACCAATCCTAATAATCATGGTATGAAACCAGAAGCTGTAAATCTAAATGAGTTAGAACAGCAGAGTGCACAAAACCAAGGGGTTGAAGAGAAAGTTAAAGAGGTAGTTGAAGAGCAGCCCCAGCAACAAGACATCCAACAAGATAACCAAGTGATTGTACTCTATGTCAGATGTTCATCTGGAAAAATGATATCCGGTAAACAGCTGAAAGAATCATTAATCAATCAAGGTCTGGAATATGGTGATATGAAAATATTCCACCGTATGGCCGATGATAAAAATGGAGTATCAACCCCGTTATTTGGTGTGGCAAATATGGTGGAACCAGGAACGTTTAATCTAGAGCAAATGGAGCAGGCAGACACACCAGGGGTAACAGTATTTTTACAGTTACCAGCTGTTACAGGCAATCTCTCAGCTTTTAATAATATGTTTAAAACTTCAGTTGAGCTTGCAGAAAGTATCAATGGAGAATTGGTTACCCAGAATAAAAACCCTGTAACGCCATCGTGGCTAGAACAGATGAGAAGTTTGCTTGCCGCAAGTTAGATTCCTAAACAAATATAATGTGATAATTTTTTTCGTAGGGTAGGCATTGCCTACCCTGCGAAAATCCTCAAAGAATTAACTGGATAAAACATGCTCCAACAAATAACCAAGCCAGAAGCTCAAACTCGCATAGAACAACTTCGCCAAGAGATAATTCAGCACAATCGTAACTACTATATTCACGACACCCCATCTATTCCAGATGCTGAATACGATCGCCTAATGCGCGAGTTGCAAGCATTAGAAAAAGAGTATCCAGAACTACAAACTCCAGATTCCCCAACTCTACGTGTCGGTGCAGAACCACTTAAAGAGTTTGGCCAAGTACAGCACAGAATTCCTATGCTCTCCCTCGATAATGTTTTTGATGATGCAGGGGTTGATGATTTCGATCGCAAAATCCGTGAAGGTCTGGGAAGAGAACAGATTAAATACGTAGCCGAACCAAAGCTTGATGGCTTGTCCGTTTCAGTAAGATACGAGAATGGAATTTTTGTTGAAGGAGCAACCCGCGGTGATGGTAGTAAAGGGGAGCGAATTACAGAAAACATCCGTACTATTAACACAGTACCTTTAAAGCTAGAAGGGGAAAATGTCCCGGCAGTGGTAGAGGTGCGCGGTGAAGTTGTAATTCGTAAAGATGATTTTGAAAGGCTTAATAAGGCTCGATTAGAAGCAGGTGAAAACCTATTTGCTAATCCTCGTAATGCAGCAGCAGGGAGCCTGCGCCAACTGGATTCAAGAATTACCGCAACTAGACCGCTAACATTCTTCCCGTTTGGATTAGGTGATGTATCGGAAGATATATCTGATTCCCACTGGGAAATATTGCAGCAAATTGATAGCTGGGGGTTCTCACCTAGTACAGCTGTAAAACAGGTCTCTGGAGCGGAAGAGCTAAAGCAATATTGTGCCGAAATAATAGAGCAAAGATCTGGTCTAGATTATGAGATCGATGGGGTTGTTTATAAGCTTGATGATATCCATGCTCGTGAAGATCTAGGGATGACATCGCGCGCACCACGCTGGGCAATTGCACATAAGCTACCAGCGCAGGAAGAGATAACAACAGTAGAATCGATAGAAGCATCAGTTGGAAGAACTGGAGTGATAACTCCTGTCGCTAATCTAAAACCAGTTAATATTGCCGGGGTAACTGTCAGTCGTGCCACACTACATAATCAAAGCGAAGTTGATCGTAAAGATGTGCGTGAAGGCGATACCGTAATCGTCCGCAGAGCAGGAGATGTGATTCCCGAAGTGGTATCCGTAGTAAAAGAAAAACGTGATTCAAACACACAGCCATGGAAGCTGCCACAGAACTGCCCAATTTGTAATTCAATAGCAGAGAGGGTTGAGGGCGAGGCTGCTCTAAAATGTACCGGTGGTATCCGCTGTGCGGCACAAAGAGTCGGTGCCATCATTCACTTTGCTAGTCGTAATGCTATGGATATAGATGGCCTCGGTGATAAGTTAATAGAACAGCTCGCTGCTAAAGAGATGATATCCATTCCAGCAGATCTATATGACCTTCAGGCAGAACAGCTAGCCGCAATGGAGCGTATGGGGGATAAATCTGCTGCTAACACCATCGCCGCAATTGAGAAATCCAAAGACACCTCTCTGCCAAAATTCATCTATGCACTAGGGATTATACAGGTAGGGCAACAAACTGCTAAACAATTAGCGCAACACTTTAACAACCTGGAAAACCTGCAATCAGCAACCGAAGAGCAGTTGCTAGATGTTGATGATGTAGGCCCAATTGTCGCCCAGGCAATCATCAAATTCTTTGCCGATGAGCTTAATCAGCAAAACATCCAAAGGCTACTTGCCAGTGGCATCACTTGGCCAGTGATTGAAAAAATAGATGAGAACTTAGACCACCTATTCTCCAACAAAACTGTAGTGCTTACAGGAACGCTTTCTACAATGGGTAGGAGTGAGTGTAAGGAGAAGCTCGAGGCACTCGGCGCTAAAGTTAGTGGCAGTGTATCCAAAAAAACCGATTTTGTTGTCTATGGAGAAAGCGCAGGGTCAAAACTCACCAAAGCGCAGGATCTAGGGATTAGATGTATAGATGAAGATGAATTGGTGGGATTGATATAGCTTTTTTGGGTTTGGGTTTGGGTTGTTTAGTCAAAAAATGAAATTTCTCTTTGGATGTGGAAATCGTGATTTAATATAAGTTATTGATTATTTGGTGAATTATATGTGTGCGTTATGGTACATATCCTTGCATCTTGCTATTAATTTATGAGTTAATATCATTAGATATTATGCTGGTAACTTTACTCAGGAAGAGATTTAATATGACTAACCAGGTTCAAGAAAAATTGATATACGAAGGTAGCGAATACAGTATCCCTTTGTGTCTTCCATTTCCTAGTAATGACCCACGTATTAAGAAATTTGAAAATGGTAAATTTGATGATAGCGAAGGGGTCTTTACCTCTACAATGTGTTGGCGTCAATATATAGGTACCTGGGAGATTAAAGCAGGGCGACTTTACCTAGTTAAATTAGAAGGTAAATATCAGCTTGAAGTTGAAGAAGCAATATTTGCTGATTGGTATAACGGAGAGATAAGTTTGCCTCATGGTGAACTTCTAGATTGTAATGTTGAATTAGGGTTTCAACTCAAATATGAACAAGAGTTAATGATAAAAATTACCGATGGTGTTGTAACTGAAACCAAAGTTGTTGATTGTAATTGGTAAATGAAAACTCAAAAGCAATTGAAAACGGCTGCTCAGGGTTATCATTGTTCAATTAATAGTGAGATGATTTATCATTAGTAAATGTTGGTAATTGCTCTATTTGCGGCTGTAAATTTATTGCTTTAGTACAAAATATTAATTGCAAGCTTGTTACTTTGGATAAAAAATTAGCCAAATTTTCGATTGTTAAATCCCCCATTTTTTGATACCTTTAACGCCCATCCAGAGGGCTAACTTTCGTGCCCGTTTTTTAACCTACATAGTTTTTATGAGTCTCATATGACCCAGTATATTTTCGTTACAGGCGGTGTTGTTTCATCCTTAGGTAAAGGCATTGCAGCAGCTTCACTAGCTTCTATTCTAAAGGCACGCGGATTGTCGATCTCGATGATTAAGCTTGATCCTTATATCAATGTAGATCCTGGGACAATGAGCCCTATGCAGCACGGTGAGGTTTATGTAACCGAAGATGGTGCTGAGACAGATCTTGATCTTGGTCACTATGAGAGATTCGTTGGTGTCACAACTTCAAAAAGTAGTAACTATACTACAGGCAGAATTTACCAAAACGTAATTCGTAAAGAGCGTGCTGGTGGATATCTGGGTGGAACTGTTCAGGTTATTCCTCATATTACCGATGAAATTAAAAAATCTATCATAGCCGGCGCAAAAGGTGCTGATATTGCTATGGTTGAGATTGGTGGAACTGTTGGTGATATTGAGTCTCTACCTTTCCTTGAAGCTATCCGTCAAATGGGTGTTGAGCTTGGGCATGATAAGGCAATATTTATGCATCTGACTTTGGTGCCTAGAATTGCAGCAGCTGGTGAGATCAAAACCAAACCTACACAGCACTCTGTAAAAGAATTACGTTCTATTGGTATTCAGCCAGATATTCTTATTTGTCGTGCTGAAGAGGTTATTCCTGACGACCATAGATCAAAAATTGCTTTGTTTACCAACGTTGAGATGCGCGCAGTTATATCCGCTCCTGATGTGGATAATGTTTATAAATTGCCATTGGTTCTGCACTCGAATGGACTAGATCAAATTGTAGTGGAAAAATTGCGTTTGCAGGTTCCAGAACCAGATCTAACTGGTTGGGAGAAAGTTGTATATGCAGCTGAGCATCCACAACACACAGTTACTATCGGTATGGTTGGTAAATATGTTGATCTTACTGAATCATATAAATCATTATCTGAAGCTTTGATTCATGCAGGTTTACACACTAGAACCAAGGTACAGATTAAGTACATTGATTCTGAAGAGATTGAGAATGGATGCACAGAAATTCTAGAAGATATTGATGCTATTCTGGTTCCTGGTGGATTTGGTGAGCGTGGTGTTGAAGGTAAGATTGAAACTGTAAAATATGCACGTGAGAATAAAATTCCATATTTAGGTATTTGTCTCGGTATGCAGGTTGCAGTGATTGAGTTTGCTCGAAACGTTGCCGGAATTGAAAAAGCCCACAGTACTGAATTTAAATCTAATGCTGAAGATCCTGTTATTGGTCTTATTACCGAATGGACTAATGAAGATGGTTCAGTAGAGCTGCGTACAGAAGAATCAGATAAAGGTGGAACTATGAGATTGGGTGGGCAGCAATGTCGCCTTGCTCAAGATTCATTAGCCCGTGAAGTTTACGGTAAAGATATTATTGTTGAAAGACATAGACATCGTTATGAATTCAATAATAACTATATGGAAAAACTAGAGCAGGCAGGTCTTGTATTCTCAGGTAAATCTATCGATAACTCACTGGTTGAGATTGTAGAGAATAAAGACCACCCTTGGTTTGTTGCTTGTCAGTTCCACCCTGAGTTTACCTCTACAGTTCATGGTGGCCACCCATTGTTTAGTGGGTTTGTAAGTGCAGCTGTTAAGCATAAAGAAGGTTAGACATTGATGAATGTATGTGGATTTGAGATAGGTCTGGATAAGCCATTTTTTCTGATTGCTGGTCCTTGTGTGATTGAGTCTGAAAAACTTGCGCTAGAAACAGCTTCAGCTTTAAAAGATATTTGTACAGAGCTGGATATTCCGTTTATCTATAAATCATCTTTTGATAAAGCTAACCGCTCTTCAATATCAAGCTATCGCGGCCCAGGTGTAGAAGATGGGCTTAGAATTCTTGAAAAGGTGAGAGAGCAGGTGGGTGTACCTGTGCTTACCGATGTGCATGAAGATTCACCATTTAATGAAGTCGCAGATGTTGTAGACATGCTGCAGACACCTGCACTACTTGCACGTCAAACTACTTATATCCAAAACGTAGCTGCAACTGGAAAGCCAGTAAATATCAAAAAGGGGCAGTTTATGTCGCCTTGGGATATGAAGAACGTAGTAGATAAAGCACGCTCAACTGGAAACCAGCAGATAACTGTTTGTGAAAGGGGAGCTTCTTTCGGCTATAACAATTTGGTATCTGATATGCGTTCACTAGCAGTGATGCGTAACACTGATTGCCCAGTTGTATTTGATGCAACCCATTCAGTTCAATTGCCATCTGGTCAAGGTTCCGTATCAGGTGGGCAGCGTGAATTCGTACCTGTGCTAGCAAGAGCAGCCGTAGCAGCTGGGATTTCAGGATTGTTTATGGAGACCCATCCAGATCCTGAAAAGGCTCTGTGTGATGGGGCTAATTCATGGCCAATTGGCGGGATGAAAGAGCTACTACAGACTTTAAAACAGATCGATACAGTAGTGAAGCAAAGCGGCTTCATTGAAAGTGATTTGCTTTAGATAAAATTAGATCAATATGGTCAGACTATTTGACTATGCTCAGAGACCTTAAAAATCAAAGACTCTGACCCTATTGATCTATTAAAATTTAAATATTTACCAACAACCTTAACCAAAAACTGGGATGGAAAAATGACAAAGATTTTAGACATTAGAGCGCGTGAGATCCTTGATTCTCGTGGAAACCCTACAGTAGAGGCTGATGTTATTCTAGAGAACGGAGTTATGGGACGCGCAGCTGTTCCATCTGGTGCATCAACTGGCTCAAGAGAAGCAGTTGAACTTCGTGATGGTGATAAAAAACGCTATCTTGGTAAAGGCGTTCAAAAAGCAGTTAAAAACGTAAATACAGAGATTAAAAAAGCTCTTATTGGTAAAGACGTAACAGCTCAAAAAGATATCGACCAAACCATGATCGATCTTGACGGAACTGAGAATAAAGGTCGTCTAGGTGCAAACGCACTTCTTGCTGTTTCAATGGCTGCTGCTCAAGCTGCTGCTGCCGATCAAGGCGTATCTCTTTTCAGATACCTAAATCCAAAGGGTAAATTTCAACTACCAGTACCAATGATGAACATCATCAATGGTGGTGCTCACGCTGATAACAGTGTTGATATCCAAGAGTTTATGGTAATGCCTGTTGGTATGAAAACTTTTGGTGAGGCTCTTCGTGCTGGTACCGAGATCTTCCACGCACTTAAAGATGTCCTTAAAGGCATGGGAATGAATACAGCTGTTGGTGATGAAGGTGGATTTGCTCCTAACCTACCATCAAATGAAGCAGCTATTGAAACTATCTTAGTAGCAATCGAAAAAGCTGGTTATGTGGCTGGTAAAGATATCTTTATCGCTCTTGATGCTGCAAGTTCAGAGTTCTATAAAAACGGAGTTTATGACTTCGAATCTGAAGGTAAAAAATTCAACTCAGCTGAATTTACTGACTACTTAGCTACATGGTGTGATAAATACCCTATTATCTCTATTGAAGATGGTATGGATGAAAGTGACTGGGATGGTTGGAAAGTACTTTCTGAAAAGCTGGGTGAAAAAGTTCAACTAGTTGGTGATGATCTATTTGTAACCAATACTAAGATTCTGAAAGAGGGTATCGACAAAGATATCGGTAACTCTATCTTAATTAAAGTTAACCAAATCGGAACCCTTACAGAGACTCTAGCTGCGATCGAGATGGCTGAAAAAGCTGGTTACACCGCAGTTATCTCTCACAGATCTGGTGAAACTGAAGATTACACAATTGCTGATATCGCAGTTGCAACTACAGCTACTCAAATCAAGACTGGTTCACTTAGTCGTTCTGACCGTATTGCTAAATACAATCAGCTACTAAGAATTGAAGAAGAGCTTGGTAGTGATGCTGTATATGCTGGTAGAAAAGCATTTCCAAATCTGAAAAGCTTTAAATAGAAAATAAAAAGTCACTCCCAAATTAGATGGGAATCTTTTTGATGTAAAATCCATAAGGTCCCCGCTTTTGCGGGGATGACTTTATATGGGACGAGTTATTATAGAAAATGGTCAGTGGGGCTGGTGATTATCTTTCTGCATCTTTATTCGATTAATAAGCTAAACTATTAGTAGTTTGTAATGCATCTATTTTTGGTCGGCAATTAAGTCAATGCGATTGTAAAGTTAAAACAATAATGAAATTGAAGATTGTATTAGCGATTTTGATCGCCATTTTATTCCACCTGCAGTACCGAATCTGGATAGGTGACGGTAGCTATGAAGAGGTAAGACTCCTCAAACAGCAGATTGAAATACAGGAAAGTGAGAATAAAAAACTGCGGGATAGAAATGAAGCTCTAGAAGCAGAAGTGGTTGACCTGAAGAAAGGTTTAGATGCAGTTGAAGAGAGGGCGCGCCAAGATTTAGGAATGGTGCGAGAGGGAGAAAAGTTTTATCAAGTGATTGATGAGGACTAGATGAAACAGAAAAAAGCAAAGTTTTGGGCAGTTATTCCGGCAGCCGGAGTCGGCAAACGGATGGGTAGTGATGTACCAAAACAGTATCTTAAACTTGGTAATTCCACTGTTATTGAAAGAACACTAACAGTGCTATTAGATCATTATGGAATCGATGGTGCGGTAGTCGCACTAGGGAAAGATGATCCATACTGGCCAGGACTTGAATTTACACACCATAAACCACTCTATACAGTTGATGGTGGAAAAGAACGCTATGATTCAGTGCTAAATGCATTAAAAAAACTATTAGAAGTTGGAGATGAAAATGATTGGGTGTTGGTGCACGATGCAGCACGTCCGAACCTATCTTCTGCAGATATAGCTAAATTAATTGAAGATGGTAGCAAATCCGATGACGGTGCATTATTAGGCTACCACGTAAGAGATACAATGAAACGTGCAGGCAACGATAACCGAGTTGAAATCACTGTAGATCGTGTAAAACTCTGGCATGCACTAACGCCACAGATGTTTCCTCTACGTAAACTCTATGATGCAACTGTTAATGCAAGACAAAGTGGAGTAGCAATAACCGATGATGCATCAGCAATGGAACTTGCAGGTTACACCCCTCTCATGGTCGCTGGTGATGCGTCAAATATAAAGATAACCACCCAAAATGATTATGAGATAATCCAAAAGATAATGGGGTTGTGCAAATGAGAATTGGTCAAGGATTCGATGTCCATAAGTTTTGCGATGGCGATCATGTGGTTCTTGGTGGGGTGAAAATTCCACATGAAAAAGGGTTAGAGGCACACTCTGACGGCGACGTATTGTTGCATGCAATATGCGATGCTTTATTAGGATCTTTAGCGTTAGGGGATATAGGTAAACATTTTCCAGATACATCTTCAGAGTTTGAAGATATCGATAGCAGGGTTTTATTACGACATGCTGGGCAGTTTATTATTGATAAAGGATATAAAGTTGGAAACATTGATTCCACTATTATTGCTCAAGCCCCGAAGATGCTTCCCTATATTGACCAGATGCGAGCTAATATAGCTAACGATTTAGAGATTAAGATTGATCAGGTTGGAGTAAAGGCGACAACTACAGAAAAGCTTGGGTTCACTGGGCGTAAAGAGGGGATAGCTTCAATGGCAGTGGTGTTGGTTGAAAAGAGTTGATGTTGTTATATTAAAAATATGTATTAGTTAAATTTTGCTAATAAAAAGGGTGCTTATTATGCACCCTCTTTATTAGGAATTGAGCTTATTTATTCTTCAGGTTCTTCTTTCTCAGAACCGGGCTTAAACATCCCTGTAGGGTTCATTTTTTGCCACATTTTCAGGTTGCGCTCAGCGATCTGCGTCATAAATTGCATTGGGTTAGTATCGATTAAGCTGCGAGTTTGTTCCCTAAGAGCTTTTTGCTGTTCAGCAAAAAGATCCATGCTTTTCTCAAGATAGCTAGTTACCATGTTTTGCATGTTACCGCCATATGAGCGAATGATTTGAGAAAGTAATTCGCTACTAAAGATTGGCGATCCGCCATCTTCTTCTTCACTAATAATTTGTAGCAGAATTTGCCTGGTAAGGTCTTCTTTAGATTTAGCATCAATTACTTGAAAATGGATGTCTTCTACGACAAGTTTTTTAACATCAGCAACGGTAATATAACTACTAATGGCTGTGTCATATAAACGACGATTGGGGTATTTTTTTATTAATCTAGGTTCACTCATAAGTCCGACCGTTTTATGTATGATAATTCCAGAATTCTAATCGTGTTTACCAACTAATAATGTGAAGCAGGATGGCATATTTTCAATTAGATATATTTATTATAGACGCCTTTACAGCGCTTTGACTTTATCTTTCCCGATAAGTCAAATTAGTAAGAATGAATCTAGGTTACTAATTAATAGCTACAAGTACAAGTCAAAAAGGTATTTGTATAGTTAATAACTGATAAATAATAATGTTACATATTTTGGCGAGTCCTTTTAGGATTTGTCTATAATTACATACTATACTCATTTAAGAAGATATTAACTTCGATGGTAACCTATAACTTTATTGAAAATTAACAGTGAAAAAATATGTCGGCACCTTTAGAAATTGAAACTTTTCCATCATTACCATACATAGCGCATGAGATTTTAAATATCATTAATGACTCTCTTGCTGATATTGATGATATTGCTGGAATGATTAGTAAAGAACCAAGTTTAACTGCCAGAATAGTATCAACGGCAAACTCTGCATTTTATGCAGGTCAACGCCCAATACACTCTATCGATGATGCAATTGTCAGATTAGGGTTAAACAGAGTAAAGGTTCTTACATCATCAATACTTCTTGCTGATAGCTTTGATACCAAAAAGTGCCCTGAATTTAGATTGGATGAATACTGGTATATTGCTGTTCAAGTATCTTTTTGTGCCAGCAAAATTGCCAAGCATCTTGGTAGCAAAGAAAGTGCTGATGCTGCATATCTTGCGGGCCTTCTACATAATATTGGACTGTTGTTATTGGTGCATATATTTCCGGATGAGATGAGAAAGGTTTTTAACCTTAAAAATGAAAAACCAGGCAGTAACCTTTCAGAAATTGAAGTTACAGTTTTAGGCTGCGACCACCACCATTCAGGTAGGATGCTTCTATCAGAATGGCAGCTTCCAATTGAGTCGGTAACTGTTGCTGAATTTTACTCTGCGACGGATTACATAGGTGAATACTCGGAATTAGTTCAAGTTGTTGCTTTTAGTAGGGAATGGGCGATTTCAGGTTTTGATATTTCTTGTTTTGATAATGACGGTGGTCATGCTATTCTTGACCTGATCGAACCAAAGGTTCTGCAAAAGATAAGGACAGAATGCTTAGCAGAAGAGGAGCAGGTTCGATCATTTGCCCAGTTATTATCCAAGTAGGATCTCTTGGTTAATTGAGTAAATTTATTAATAGTAATTTGGTAGGTATGTATTATCTTGCGCTGATGGATAAAGTCTGGATTTATTGATACTATCGTGTGTGAATTTTATAGCCTAAAAGGCCTTTATAACTAGCTTTTAGGAAACTGCGTGCAGATGGATGCGTTAGGAGAACGGTTATGCAAAAAGATCTCTTGAAGATGATCGAAAATTTTTCAAAAATGGGCACAGCAGCATTGGATACGTGCTCAAGATTTAATGAAATTACGGCAAAGAACCGTGAAAGATTAGTAAAACAACAATTGGAAATGATGCAGATGACCACAGGTTCTTCTGCAGACCAGTTCCAAAGTATCAATGATATCACTGAAACAGTTTGTCGCTATGGTGAAAGACTTACCAAACAGCAGTTAGACATGTTGAAACTATCGATTGAAGATAGTGCTGAGTTCTTAAAAGAAACAGGTGATGTCAGCGATCTTAAAAGCGCTCTTGATGCTCAAAAAGGTTTTGCAGAAGAGATTGGCTCACTTGTAATGAATAATGCTCAAAGTGGTATTGATCTAGCAATGGAGACGCAAAAAGAGATAAAAGATAAGATGAAAGGTTTTACCCGTAAAGGTAAAGGCAAGCAATACAATGCTAAAGTACGTACAAAGAAATCTAGAAAGATTTCAGGTTCTTTAGCAGATAGAGCAAAACAGCCAGAAGATAAAAAATAAAAATTAAGCTTTTGCTGCAAAATTTAATAAAGGCCCGTAAGGGCCTTTATTATTGGATATACAAAGGAAAAGATCGCTAATTTCCTGTATTTGTTAATAATCATTGTGTAAAATCTATCCCCTAATTTTATATTATGGATAACTGTTATGCATTTAACAGTGTTCTATACAAACTATCTATGCGAACTATAAGGTAAATTATGAATATTACAGCAGGTAAAAAGGTATCTATTGAATACACACTTACACTTGAAGACGGCGAAGTAATTGATACAAATGTAGGGGCCGATCCTCTTGCTTTTGAATGTGGTGCTGGTCAAATTATACCTGGGCTTGAAACTGAGCTTGAAGGCTTAGCTGCTGGTGATAGTAAAGCAGTAAAAGTTGCTCCAGAAGACGCATATGGTGAGTTTATTGATGATGCTGTTGTAGATGTTGCAAAAGAGCATATCCCTGCTGAAGGCCTTGAAGTTGGTGCAAATATTCAAAGCGAAGGGCAAGATGGACAAGTATTTAATGGCGTAGTTCAAGAGATTCAAGATGAGAAAGTTATTATTGACTTTAACCATCCGTTAGCAGGAAAAACTTTAAACTTTGATGTAAAAGTTCTTGAAGTTGAATAATTGGTTTTATTAACCAATTTAAAAGCGCCGCAATTGCGGCGTTTTTTTATAATAAAATTTAAGCTGCTGCTTTAGTTTTATTAAGTAGAGTTTAGGAGAGGTTGAAATGAGAATACTAACGTTAGTTGTCATCGCTTTATTATTTTCAGGTTGCAGTAATAAGCCTAGTGAATCTGAGATAGAACAACAGCTTTACAACGCTTTTATAGAAACAGCAGACTCGCAGCTATTTCAATTTATAAATTTTGAAAAGATAAATGGGTTTCAGCAGGATGATGGCAAAGTATATATTGCAGAAATCAGATATGAGCTGGCATTTAAAAAAGGTATAGAAGAGCTTGAAGATGATCTAAAGAACCAATTTCAAAAAGACATAGTTGGCTCAATTGGCTCCGGTTTAAATGTAATGGCTTTAAAAATAAAATATGGTGATTTCAAATCTGGCGATTCAATCACCTACGAAGATAAAAAAACATTTATAAAAACAGAAAATGGATGGCTTTTACAAGAGAAATAGTGGCGCACCTCTTTTAATTGAAGCTGTAATTTTCACAAGAAAATAAAGAGATGCAGAGTCATAAAAGTGAGATTTTATTTTATCTTTGTTAAAATGCGACCAGTTAGGATCTGGAGATATATCCAGAAATAAAAATATAACAACATAATAATTATAAGGATTATCGCTGTGTCTACTTCATCAGCAACAATAACTAAAATTCTAAGTTTAAAGCATATCGCTATTATTTTGGCAGCACTATCAATCTTAGTGGCTTCAGGGTCGCTACTTCTAGGGTTTGATCTGGATGATTTTATACAGCGTGTGTATATACAGGGTTCGGAACCTCTTAAGGAAAGAGGTTTAGAGCAAGCTAAAGGCGATACAACTTTCATAGATGCAGCTCAGCATTACTTTACTTTTTTCAACCCTAAAATTGAAAACCATATACGCTCAATGAAAGAGTTTGGCAATGTTCCTTGGTGGTTTTGTGATAGTGCTCAGTTATCTTTCTTCCGACCACTAACTTCTGCAACCCATTGGTTAGACTTTAAGATTTTTGCAGATAAACCATGGCTAATGCATCTGCATAATTTGCTATGGGCTGCAGCATTAATATTTGTAATAACATTGGTTTATAAAAGATTTTTTTCAACAACTGCAACGTGGCTTGCAGGGTTTGCAGGGTTTCTTTATATGATAGATTTCAGTCGTTTACGACCAGCGACTTGGATAGCAAATAGAAACGCATTAATGGCAACGTTTTTTGGGTTTTTAGTCCTATTGATGCACGATAAGTGGCGTAAGAATGAAGGCAGTATATACGGTGTATTGGCACCAGTATTTTTAGCACTAGCGGTATTATCTGCTGAAGCTGGCATTGGAATCGTGGCTTTTATTGTTGCATATGCTCTATTTTTAGATTCAGGGAATATTTTAAGCCGGGCCAGAAGTATGGTTCCTGCATTTATTGTTGTAATTGTTTGGCGTGGTTTTTATAGCCTTCTAGGGTATGGCGCGGCACAGACAAGAATGTACATTGACCCAGTAAGGGACCCAGTGGAGTTTATCTTCGCTTTTATTGAACGTGCCCCCCAGCTTATAGCAGGACATTTTATTGGGTTTGATGATTTCACTATGAGCTTATCACTTTCTGCAACAACGGCGGTGGTAGCAATTTGTATAGCAATTGTTATGTTCTTGATATTGCAATTTTGGCCTTTATTGCGCCATGATAAGCTAGCTAGGTTTTGGGCTGCCAGTATGTTATTTGCGGTAGTTCCGGTTTGCGCTTATGGAGTTCCACAAGGAAGGCTGCTTAGTTTTGCTGCAGTTGCAGGTTATGGTTTGGTGGCTCAGTTTATGCTGCTTAGCTTCGGGAAAGATGGCTCAAATTACAGCTCGATTAATTGTTCACGCTCACTGAGAAAAATAGTTGCAGTATTCTTTGTATTCTCCTTAGTTATTTTCCAGTTAATTCAGTGGGGAGCTGCAAATACATATGTGATTGCAGCAGCAAGCTCCGGATCAGTTCAACCTGAGAAAAAATGGCTAAATATTGGTACAGAGGCAGAGATAGAGCAAAAAACAGTGATGGTGATAAATGCACCTGATGCATTTTCATTTGTTTATCTACCTTTTGTAAGGGATTATTTTGAGATACCGTTACCTGAGAGGTTGCGAGTTTTATCCAGTAGTGTTTCCCCAATAACAATTACAAGGGTTGATGATTATAGTTTGCGTATTAGGCCAGATGCCGGATTTTTGCCCGATACAACAAAACCATTGCCAGGTACACCAAAAGATCTTCCAGCTAGGCACTTTGGTCATATAATGCATAAGGTTAGTCAGGGGTATCGTGATGAAAGAAATCCAATGAAAATTGGAGAGAAAGTTGTTTTATCAAATATGATTGTAGAGATAACTGAAATAACAGATTTGGGGTTGCCGGCAGAGGCGATATTCACATTTAATAAAAAACTTGAAGATGATTCATTTAAATGGATCTATTGGAACTGGGATAATGATACCGGAAACCCAAAAGCTGCAATAACAGATTATTTCCGTTACAAGGAGTTTAAACTTCCAGCAGCAGGCGATTCTATTAGGTTGTCAGGCCCTTTTAGCTAACTATATTTTTTTATGATTAAATTTAAAGCCCGTACCCACGGGCTTTTTTGTACATGCTATAAAAGTTTTTTAATTATTTGATGTCACCTTGTTTTAAGTGAGCGAAGATTTTTTAATAATCATAAGCTAAAATTATTATTAGACTTAATAATAAGAAAAAGACGGATTGAATAACTTGTGAACTTGGTTGCTCTCAAAAAAAGGTGGTGGACTTACATCGTGTTGTGGGCGCTGTTTATTGCAGTAATTTTATCAGTTGGACAATATATAAGTCAGATAATAAAGGTTCAAAATTTCACCTTAGAGCAGGAAACTAAATTAAATAAAACTGTATCTGGTATTGATAGCAAAATTACATTGGTGCTAGATGCTTTGCGCTCTTTAGTGAAAGACAATATGGTGTTATCTACTGTAAAGAGTAAAGACTATCTAACTGAACAATCCTCCATAAGTACTTCTACCTTTGAAACCATTAAAAATTCCTTGGGTGCATCAATTGTTTATGTGATGGATAGTAGTGGGGTCGTTATCGGTAGTTCAACGTTTGATGGACAAAATACTTTATATGGTAAGAGCTTTGCGTTTCGTCCGTATTTTAAACAAGCAATAGATGGCAATCCATATGTGTATTTGGCTCTAGGGTCTGTTACAAAAAAACGTGGTGTTTATGTTAGCCATCCAATCTATCTCTCAGATAAAAGTAAAAAGCCAATAGGTGTAGTAGTAATAAAATTATCGGTAGATGATATTGATAAGCAAATATCGCAAATTGGCTCTGGATCTTTAGCTTTATTAGTTTCTGAAAACGGGGTGATATTTTCATCCAGCAATCAAGATGATTTATTTAAGAGTATCAATAAAGTTGCGGTTAATTCGCTTTTGTCTGTTGAGGATGAGCAGCAGTTTGGTAGAAAAGATCCAGAATTTTTAAATCAAAATGGAAATATAGTGTGTGATGAAACCCCTTTGGTTTTTTCGGGGGTAAAGAATGCCGAAAATTGGAATATTACTGTTTGTAGTAATAAAACTGATGTGGAGCTTACAACAGTACAGCAAGGTTTGTTCAATTTAACCTTTATTTGCTTAGTTTTATTTATCACATCATTTCTTGTTGGAATCTACCATGTAAATACTTCAAACAAAGATAAGATGTATAAAATCAGGCATAAAATTCTGATACCTTTGTCGGTAACAATGTTTTTAATTCTGGCGTTTCATTTTGTTTTTGATTTGAGTTTTGCTGAAGATCAATTTGAAGAACATTTGATTGAAATTTTCTTTTTTATGGTTGTAGGTATATTGCTGATAGTGTTTTTTTGGATAATCTTAGGAAAAATCGAGAAAAAATTATTTAGGATTAACAACCAGCTTCATAAAGAGATTGAGCAAAGACAAAAAGCAGAAATTGATATTAATGAGTCTTATAAAAGACTAAGGCTGTATATAGAGCGTTCACCATTAATACACACTGAGCTTGATCTTGATTTATTGATTGTTGATTGGAATCAAGCTGCTGAAAAAATATTTGGTTATTATAAAGATGAGGTGATAGGTAAAAACTTTTTCTCTTTATTAAGTAAGGAGAACTCAACTGTTAATCCTCAAGAGTTAATCGACCAAATTGTCGGAGGTATTGATGGTGAGCTTGATTACTTTACATTTGTGAATAAACAAGGCGGTGATGTCATTTGCCGGTTGAACTATGTGCCGATTATGGGTGAGCACGGTGTTAGCAATATTATTATTGTTGGAGAAGATCTAACTTTTCAGCATAAAATTGAATCAGCATTAAGGGATAGTGAGGGAAAATACAGAAGAATAATTGAAAATGCAGGGTCAGCTATTTTATGCGTAAATAAAGAAGAGAAAATTGTTCTTGCTAATAATACTGCTGGAGAGTTTTTTGATTTAAGCCATGAAATGCTTCTAAATAAAACCATTCAAGAGGTGATGCCCAGTGAAGGATATGAAACTCTTTCTACGCAGTTAACAACAGCGGTACAGAGTGGAGAGGGGGCTAAGTTTGAAGGAGTTATAACTCTTCCGGTTGGGCAGCGATGGGTTGTATTAAATATACAACCAATGTATGCAGAAGATAAAAATATTAATGGTGCACAAATTATTGCTCATGATGTTAGTTATATCCACGAGGTTGAGGAGGAGATCAGAAGTAGTGAGCAAACAATGTTCAATATTTTTGAAAATATGGAAGATTGTTTTTTCCGCATAGATATAGGTGGAAAAATAAAAACTGTTTCTCAGGGGGCAGTTGGCCTGCTAGGTTTGAATGATATCGAAGATATCTTGGGAAAAGATATTAAAGAGTTGTTTGTGAATAAGTCTGAAGAGGAAGCTTTTTTTAATAAAATTGATGTTGAAAATAAAGTTACTGACCAAGAAGTGCAGTTAAAAAAGAAAAATAATGAAGTGGTAACTACCAGTATAAATGCTCTTTATCTATATGATGGAGATGGAACTGTTGTTGGGATCGAAGGGATTATTAGAGATATTTCTGTCAGGAAGGGAGCTGAAGATCAGCTGATAAAATATCGGGATCATCTTGAGGAGATGGTGCAAGATCAAATAAAAGATTTAGTTGTTGCGCGTGAGAAAGCAGAGCAGGCAAGCAAATCAAAATCAGAGTTTCTTGCAAATATTTCTCATGAGATAAGAACGCCACTTCACGGTATCTTAAGTTTCGCAGACTTAGGGATGATGAAGATTGATAGTACTGAAAAAGATAAGCTATTAGAGTATTTCACTTTAATAGGACAGAGCGGTAAACGCCTTTTGGCTCTGTTAAATGATGTTCTTGATTTTGCCAAAATGGAATCAGGAAAGATGGAGTATCACTTTGCTACTGGTTGCCTTTATCAGGCGGTTCAAATTGTTTGCATGGAATTTTCAAGTTTTGCTAAAGATAAATCTGTGGATATAACTGTTGAGAAGCCAAGTATTATGACCACGGCAAGCTTTGATCTAAACAGAATAATGCAGGTGATGACTAACTTAGTTTCCAATGCGATAAAATTTAGTCATGATGGCGATAAAATCACAATATCCTTTGAAGAATCAACTTTAGATAGGGATGGTGAAGCTTCTCCTGCTATTAAGATGAGTATTTGTGATCAAGGTGTTGGAATACCTGAAGATGAATTAGAGAATATATTTGATAAGTTTACTCAAAGCCAGAGAACTAGTAAAAGTGTTGTTAAGGGGACAGGATTAGGTTTAGCTGTTTCAAGAGAGATTATAAAGGCACATAATGGGGTAATAACTGCAGAAAACATTGAACCTTCAGGGGCAAAAATGTCAATTGTATTACCACTGTTTGCAGATGCTGAATAATGCAAAATTTGGAAATATAAGAATAAAGTTTTATGAAAATGCATGGTGGAATTTTTACTAGAGGTGAAAAATGACAGATAAGAAGATATTAGTGGTAGACGACGAGCAAACCAATGTCACCATAATGCATGAGTTGTTAGATGATGAATATGTAGTTAAAAGCGTTGTAAGTGGCAATGCTGCAATCGATATCTTCAATGAATACCACCCAGATATTGTATTACTTGATATAGCCATGCCAGAGATGGATGGGTATGAGGTTTGTGAATGGATAAGGGGAAAATCCAATCATATTCATGTGCCAATTATTTTTGTATCTGCCAAGGACTCACTAGAAGAGAAATTAAAAGGTTATCAAATAGGTGGTGATGATTATGTAACAAAGCCATTTGAGGGGGTTGAATTACTAGCTAAGATTAAAGTTGCTTTTGAAAAAGCAGTGATGATTGATGAACTTGAAGAGGGGTATTCAAACGCCTGTAGCGCAGCGATGGAAGCTATGACAGGTGTTGGAAACTCAGGAATAATCATCAGGTTTTTGGATAACTGCATCGATTGTGAAGAATTTGCCGACATTGCAAAAGAGCTATTTAAGGCTACTGATGAATTTGGGCTTCACTGCGCTTTGCAGATAAGAAGCAGGAATGAAGAGTTTAACTTTAGTAGTGTTGGTGAAAGCAAGCCTCTTGAAGAGGAATTGATGCGCAGGGTGCACACAAAAGGGAGGTTTTTTGATTCGGGGCAAAGAACATTCACTAACTTTGAAAATATAACTTTATTAGTGAAAAATATGCCAATAGATGATCAAACATCACATGGCCGTATTAAAGATAACCTGCCCCATCTATTAAAAGGGGCTGATGCAAGAATAAGAGCTATAGAGAGCGAAAAATCGCGTAAACAAAAGAGAATAGCTATTAAAAAAGCGATTGAGGATACAAGGGGATCATTGCAGCAGGCCCAGTCGCTTTTTAATGAGATCAAAGAGGGTAACAATAATATAATGGAAGGTTTAATTCGCGAGATGGATGCCGAATTACTATCTTTAGATGTCAGCGTAGATAAAGAACGTTACTTAATGGGGCTTTTACAGAAAAATAGAGAAGAGATGGAAGAGTCCTATGGTTCCGGTGAGCAACTTGAGCAAATTTTCAAAAACATATTAGAGAAAATGTTTGAAATAGCTAGTGAATAAATATGGTGTCTGAAATATGTGCTCTAGTTCACTTCAGGTTTGCAGTATGCGTCAACGACTAGGGATAAAAATAAAGAGACAATTGATTTCGGAAAGTGAGTATTTCCTCCTGATATACGTAATTTATAACCAGCAACCCCCAGTTGCTGGTTTTTTTTGTATATAAAATATGAAACATTTTTTTGAAAAGACTGGTCAGTCTGAGTAAGAGTTCATAAAACAGATATTACTCGCCTTCATAACAGGAAAAAAAAACAATATCGCCTATTATATTAATGAAGGGGCAGTATTGGGGAAGTATAAATAATAAGAGGGTAAAAAATGCAAGGTAGATCGCTGGAAACAGTATTAGATAGTGAAGCTTTAGATACAATAAAATCTCTGGAACAACCAGGCACTCCAAGTTTATTAAAAAGGGTAATCGATACTTATATTGATACATCCTCTCCATTAGTTGAAGTGATATCACAATCTTCTGCAGAAAAGAGTGCAGAGGATCTATTACAAGCATCCCACTCATTAAAATCTAGTAGTGCAAATGTTGGCGCAAAGAGACTTGCAGGTTTGTGCGCAGAATTAGAAAAATTTGCTCGTGATGACCAAATGACAGAGCTTGGTGATCGACCAGAGTTGGTAGCAAAAGAGTATAAAATTGTATTAGAAGCTCTTAACGTAGAATTAAGTAATATTCAGGAATAAAAATAATGATAAATGGTGCAAAAATATTATTTGCTGATGATGATGTTGGAATGCGCCTTTTGATAAGGGAATCATTAGAACGGTCAGGGTTTCATGTTTTAGAGGCAGAAAATGGGGAGCAGCTTCTAGATCTATTTGAAATAGAAACTCCAGACTTGATTATGCTTGATGTGATGATGCCAGATATAGATGGCTTCACCCTATGTAAACAGATTCGTGAAAGCGATAATGGGAAGAATGTTCCAATTCTTCTAGTTACAGGTTGCGACGACCTTGACTCTATAGACGAGGCATACAAGGTAGGGGCAACTGATTTTATATCAAAGCCGGTGAACTGGGGGTTATTAGGTTATCGGGTTAAATATTTAGTTAGAGCAAGTGGTTTGCAAAGAGAGTTAATTGTAAACCAGGAGAAGCTTGAGTATGCGCAAACAATTGCAAAAGTGGGAAGCTGGGAGCTAGAAAAAGGTGTTCTGGATTGCTCCAAAGAGACCTTAAGGATTTTTGAGATTGATGAGGGTGAAAAGCTTTCTAAGTTGCAACATTTATCAAATAGAATTCATGAAGAAGATCGTGAACAGGTGCTTGAATCAATAAATGATTGCCTTGATAGAGGTGATACTGTTGATATTCAGTTTAGATTGGATGCAGATGATGAGGATATGAAATATGTCTCTTGTCATGGTGAGCCAAAGAAGGGAGCCGCAGATAATACAATAGGTATTGCCGGAGTCTTCCAGGATATTACCGAGCAAAAGAAACAAGAAGAAAAAATTGTATTTTTAGCATTTCACGATGTATTAACTGGTCTGGCAAACTCACGTTTATTTAAAGAGAGATTGCAGGGCGCAATGACACTAGCTGAGCGCCACAAGTTAAATGTAGCGGTGTTATCGGTTAACGTTGATAGATTTAAAAGAATAAACGACACACTTGGAAACAAGGTGGGTGATAAACTTCTAAAAATAGTTGCTGGCAGAATTGATGATGCAGTAAGAGGGTCTGATTTTGTAGCCAGAAACTCAGTAAGTGATGACTCATCAGTATCAAGGTTATCTGGTGATGACTTTACAATAATGCTATCCCAAGTACCAAACAGCGATATCGCAGGTAAAGTAGCAACAAGAATTACCGAAAAGCTAGCAGAACAATGCATAATTGATGGTCATGAGATCTATATAACAGGAAGTGCAGGAATCTCAATATTCCCAGACGATGGTTTAGATGTTGATCAACTAGTTAGAAATTCAAGCAGTGCACTTCAGCATGCGAAGCAACAAGGTGGGAACCGTTTTTGCTATTTTGAGCAAAAAATGAATTCATCATCAATAGAAAAACTCCACATAGAAAATGATCTGCGTAAAGCGCTGGGTAAAAATGAATTTGTCCTTTTCTATCAGCCACAAGTTGATGGACATACAGGCGAAATTATCGGAGCAGAGGCGCTAATAAGATGGGTTAATGATGAGCGCGGAATGGTAGCACCATTTCATTTTATTCCAGTCCTTGAAGAAACTGGAATGATAATAGATGTTGGAGAGTGGGTGATAAGAACAACCTGCGAGCAGCAACAAAAGTGGGTGCAACAAGGTAAAAAACTGATTGATCTATCGGTTAATCTATCTGCAATACAGTTTTCTCAAGATGATTTTGTAAGTAGAGTTAAAACTATAATTGAAGAGACGAAAGCAGATCCTAAAAAAATAGTATTAGAGATAACTGAAAGCCTACTTCTTGATAATGACAGTGGAGTTGTTGAAAAGCTTGAACAGTTTAGAGATATGGGATTCTGTATATCTATTGATGATTTTGGAACAGGGTATTCATCTCTTAGTTATCTACGTAAACTCCCAATTAATGAGTTAAAAATTGACCGTTCATTCGTGAAAGATATATCTACAGAGCTTGATGATGGAACCATTGCTAAAACCATTATCGCGTTGGCCAGAAGCCTTAAGCTTGAAGTGATAGCAGAAGGAGTTGAGGTCGAATCACAGCTTGATTTCTTATTGGGTCAAGGGTGCAATAGAATTCAAGGGTTTTACTTTGGTAAACCAGTACCAGCCGAGGACCTATTGTTGCCAGATGCGTAATACAGCGTAAGATAATAATTGGTTGTGGTCAGGTAGCGAAAAAAACTGCATAGATATAAAAATTAGCAAAAGAAAATTGGCAAACAGCCGATATATAGATAATGCAGATTGTAGTTAGTAATTAATAGTTAGAAAAACCAGGAAGAATAGATGGATTTAGCAACGCTGATAGGATTGATAGGAGCAACAGGTATTGTACTGTCGTCTATTATCCTTGGTGGAAGTATTGGCGTATTTATCAATATCCCTTCAATATTAGTTGTTGCTGGTGGTACAGCTTTTGCGGTAATGGCTAAATATACAATGGGGCAGTTTGTTGGTGCTTTTAAAACTGCAATGCGAGCAATTAAATTTAAAAGTGATGACCCAGTAGAGCTAATTAAATCTTTAGTAGAACTAGCAAATCTGGCTAGAAAAGAGGGGTTATTAGCTCTTGAAGGTTTTGAGTCAGAAAACGAATATATGAAAAAAGGTATTCAGTTGGTTGCGGATGGTCATGAACCAGATTTCGTACAAAAAGTTCTCAGCCAAGATAGCAATATTATCTACGCACAAAATTTCACCGGTGCGGATGTCTTTAAAGATATTGGTGATGTAGCTCCGGCGATGGGTATGATTGGAACTCTTATCGGTCTGGTACAGATGTTATCAAACATGGATGACCCAAAGGCTATTGGTCCTGCTATGGCTGTTGCACTACTAACAACTCTTTACGGAGCATTTATTGCTAACGTGCTGTCACTTCCAATTGCAAAAAAACTTGATATTAGAAATGACGAAGAGAAGATCAATAGAACATTGATACTTCAGGGACTTATTTCTATTCAAGAAGGTCTAAATCCTAGAGTTATTGAAGAACTGCTTAAAACCTACCTTCCAGCAAAGTTAAAAGCTGAATTCTCAGAGGAAGGCGGTGAATAAGATACAGTTGCCGAATAAGAATATAGGTAAAGCCGATGGATGAAGAAGAAAGCGGAGGCGGTGACGGCGGAGGAGGCTCCCCGGCCTGGATGGCGACATTCGCCGATCTAATGTCACTTTTGATGTGCTTTTTCGTACTGCTTCTTGCGTTCTCTGAGATGGATCTGCAAAAATATAAACAGGTTGCAGGTTCCATGCGTGAGGCCTTCGGTGTGCAAAGGGAAGTATTTGCCAAAGAATCCCCAATGGGAACAAGTTTTGTAGCCCGTGAATTTTCTCCAGGAAAACCAAGTAGCTCCCCACTAACTATCGCCACTCAGGCAACTGCACCAACCATGCAGCGTTGGCTTGATGTAGAGAAGGAAGGTAATCCTCAGGGTGATACTGGCGCAGGGCAGGGTGAAAGCGCTGCATTAGGTAAGAAAACTGATGATGCTAAAAAGGCTGGAACAGTTGGAACAGCGATGTCAGAAGGGTTGGAAGGGACAACTGCCAAGCAGAAGTATATTGCCGAATTAATCGAACAATCAGCTGAAGAATCAGCTCAACTTGATGCTGAGATGATTCAAGAAGAGATGGAAGATGAGATGGACCAAGGTCTTATCGACATAATTCGTGAAGGCCGGAAAATAATTATAAGAATCCAAGAGAAAGGCTCGTTTGCTCAAGGAACAGATAAAATTCAAGAACCATTTGGATTTGTGCTAACTAAAGTTGCGCGGGTATTAGAGACCGTGGAAGGAAGAATAGTAGTAGCAGGGCATACCGATAATATACCAGTCAGGGGAAACAGATATCGATCCAACTGGGATTTATCCTCAGCACGTGCAGTTTCAGTAGCGCATAAGCTCCTGCAAGAGGGGGTGATAGAAGAGAAAAGGATGACAGTTCAAGGGATGGCTGGGAACGATCCTTTAGCAAATAATGAATCGATCGAGGGAAGAGCACTTAATCGCAGGGTAGAGATAACAGTAATCAAGGGACGAGATATCGAACTTGATGATGACCAGTTTTAGCTCGTATTTAATAAGACCATTAATTGCATTAAAGCAAGCTAATCTCAATCTTTTACAAGAGCCTGTGGGTGATTTTGCAAAAAGATAGTTTATACTGAAAATACCAGTGTGCGTAGGTTGATTTTAGCTTATTATTAGCTAACAATAATATATATGATAGATTCCGCCAAGGAGATGGTTGATGGGTAAGTTTGATGATACCCCACTTGAAGATCACATGAGTGATGAGAGACGAAAGTACTTTCGTATAGATGATCATGTGATGTTGAAATATAGATTAGTACCAGAGGAAGAGGTGCAATTTACCCTTGATCGTTTGCGTACACCATTACCAAATGCCTTCTCATTATCATCTGACTTTGCTGAACTAAAACAAGAGATGGTTGTTTTAAAACGCTCTGTTGAACGGACCTCGCCTCAGGTCGCGCAATATCTTGCATTAATAGATAAAAAAATGGATATGGTTGCCAAAGTACTACTAATTCAAAACATGGGGTCTGATGAACATTTATGGCG
The DNA here is from genome assembly GCA_033852135.1 of Gammaproteobacteria bacterium. Taxonomy (GTDB): domain Bacteria; phylum Pseudomonadota; class Gammaproteobacteria; order QZLD01; family QZLD01; genus QZLE01. The sequence goes on from JAWSVB010000010.1 coordinate 197,373, forward strand.
CAAAGTGAATCTAGGTGCAGGCGGAATGTCGTTTGATTCACATGTAGAGATATCTGAAGGTGCAGTACTAGAGATTAAGCTTGGACTCTTGCCATCACATGCAGGGCTAAGAACGCTAGGCAAAGTGATTCGGTGTAGCAAAAGAGACGAAAATAAAACAGGTTACGAAGTTGCAGTATGCTTTATTCATGTGCGTGATTCAGACCGAGAACTATTGGTCCAGCACGTATTGTGGAGACAGGCCCAGACTTTGCGTGAGCAAAGAGAAGGCAAAACAGTACTAAATTAATAATTTTCTTAACAAAAACTTATGCGGAGTTGTAATGGCTATAAACGACAAAGGATATAATGAAAAACGTGATTTTTTCAGGATGATGGTAGAAGCCAAAATTAAATATACCATTCCAGGTTCAAGTGAAAAATACGATGGTGAGACAGAAGATCTAAGTGCCACAGGAATCATGTTTAATACTGCTCATAACCTAAAAGTTGGGCAGCAGATTGAAATTGAGGTACTGCCTAATGCAAGTCAATTGCATCCACTGAAAGCAACCGTTGATATTATTCGTGTCGATGTGAATAAAGATGGTAAATTTGTTGTTGCTGGGAATATGAACAACGTAAAGTAGCTGACTTTTCAGCTTATTATCAATATAAGTGGGTGCTATAAGGGCCATAAGGCCTTAAAAGGCGTTAGCAATATATCTAACAGCCATAGTTTTTTTGCTCATTATGTTATTGCCAAATATTAAGTACTCTAAATGAAAAAAATCCTCCTACTTTTTATTCTTTTATCAACATTTGCACAGGCAGAGATACCTCGCGTTAGGCCTGCGAAATGGGCACAGCCAATAATCGCAACAGATCTAGAAAATTGGCACCAAATAGATGACAAAGTATTTAGATCATCGCAGCCAGGTGCAGATGATATGCCGTTATTGCAACAATTAAATATCACAGACATATTAAATCTAAGATCCATCCATACAGATAATGATGAGGCAAAAAATACCTCAATCAAGCTGCACCATATAAAAACAAATGCAGGAGACATCTCGCCTGATGAGATTGTTCAAGCCTTAAAAATAATCACAACAACTAAAGGGAGGATACTAGTTCACTGCTGGCATGGTTCAGATAGAACCGGTGCTGTAATTGCTAGTTATAGAATAGTAGTTCAAGGTTGGAATAAAGAAGAAGCTATAGATGAAATGGTAAATGGTGGCTATGGATTTCATGCGATTTTTAGCAATATAGTTCCAACTATAAAAGGTCTAGAAGTAGAAAAAATAAGGAAAGACCTTAATATCAAACGCCATTTTTAATTTAAGTAAATACCGCTCAATTAATAGTCCACCTATGTTTAATTTAATAAGCACATAATGTAAACAAGAGTAAACTTAGATCATAAAATATGGTTAAAAAAATGCGTATAAATAATGGGGATGTAGATGCCAATAACACCTTTCCATATTGGGCCAGGAGTTTTAATTAAATCGGTACTGCAGCAAAGATTTAGTTTAACAATGTTCGCTTTTTCGCAAGGTTTAATAGATATTCAGCCAGTACTAGTTATTTTACTTGGTAAGGGACATCTCCACGGATTTACCCATACATACCTAGGTGCAATAATATTGGCATTGATAGCAACAGTTGTTGGCAAGCCAGTCTGCGAATGGTTGTTAAAATCTTGGAATAAGACCCCGGAAATATCCAAAGATAGTACATTTATGGTAAGTACTAAAATTACATGGAAAACGGCTTTGCTAAGCTCAATTATTGGAACCTACAGCCATATAATTCTTGATAGTTTCATGCATTCAGATATTCAGCCTTTTTATCCATTTTCAATAGAAAACTCATTTGTATCACAAATACCGTTAACATCTTTGCATCTATTTTGTATTATCAGTGGGGCTACTGGATTAATCATAATATGTATAATAGCCGCTATAAATAAATATAAGAAAGGTGCAAGTGTCCTTGATGACTGAATTAGATGAATTTGTTTTATTAAGAACCTGTAATAGTAAACAGGAAGCAAGTCTTATCGAATCAGCTTTAGATGAAGATGGAATCTACCCTCGCTTCGTTCCAAGTAAAACTTACAGTAAGTCTACATGTTGCAAGTGTGGAACACCAAATATTGATCTATTAGTACGCTTTACGCAAAAGCAGCGTGCCCTAGAGTTAATAGAAGAGATGGAGAAACAGCTTGAGGAAGCAGCCATCTATTCCAAGCCTGTTAAAGAAAAAGTAAAACCAAAAAATGACCTACAGCAACAGATAATTTCAGAAGAGAAAGATAAAACTGCTGATGTTATTTTCAATGGTTTAACAGTGTTTATAAGTGTCATGGTAGTTATCGGCTTTTTAATTTTTATTGTTTCAAACTAAAAAGCCTCTATTTTCGGCCGTTAGTGATATATCCAATATTGATAATCAATTTAATAATAAAAGCGATATTTAGTTTTCTCTTATAATCTTTTTTACTTTAAAACCAGAGTTTTTTATCTAACCCCTAATTTTAGTCATTAAATTGCCGCTAAATTCACTTCAAAACAAGAATTTGTATTTAAAAGATCTATACTTAAAAATTGAGAATTTATATTTTTTATATAGTTTTGATTTCAGAATAACTGTGAGATTTTCACCATGATTAAAGCATCAATCAAACAGCAAATAGGTTTAGTGGCCGTCATAACTGTAGTTGGAATTTTACTTCTACTGGGGTTGCAGCGCACAAGTCGTGAAAAAATTGGGGCAATGGAAGAATTGCGTTCACAATTGCTTACGGTTGAGGCTGATATGCTAGTTTTGCGTAAGAATGAAAAAGATTTTCTTATCACTAAAGATGTAGAACATGTTGATAAGTTTATTGAAAACCATAAATTAATGCTTAAACAGTCAAATGAACTTGTAGAAGGGCTAGAAAGCCATGATCTGGATCATGAAACAGCAGATAAAGTAATAAGTATCTTAAACGAATATAAAAAAGAGTTTTTAGCAGTTGTTGGTATCCAAAAGAAGATCGGTTTAGATCCAAAAAGTGGTTTGTACGGAAGCCTTCGTGAAGCAGTTCATCAAGCAGAAGAGAAAATATTTCAACAGTTTAATGATAAGCTAGCTAAAGATATGTTGATGCTAAGGCGTAGAGAAAAAAATTACATGTTGCGCTTTGATAGTAAATATATTGATAAGTTTGATAATGATTTGATTGTATTTAATCAGGGCTTAAAAAATGAATATATGCCGGAAGGCACAAGGCAGCAAATAACTGACCTTATGCAACAATACGATCAATTTTTTAAGAGATTTACTCAAGCCAATATTGAGTTAGGGCTTTCAACAAATACAGGTGCATATGCAAAGTTAGTATCTGTGGTTAATGAGGGTGAAAAGCAATTAGAAAAATTGCATAAAAGCACAGAAAAAGATATTGAATCAGAAGAGGAGGCATCAACTAATACATTGATAGCTCTAGCTTTGATTCTAGTCGTATTGGTTATTGTGGCTGTTATGTTTGTAATGAAATCGATAACTAAGCCAATTGGAGTTTTCGCTGACTTAATGTCTAAATCAGCAAAAGATTTAGATATAACAGTGCATGCAGATGAAGATGCACCACGTGAAATAGCAATAATGGCTAAATCATTCAACAGTATGATGGGTGAATTTAATAGTGCAATTGCTCAAATTAGTAGTATAACTTCAGATTTAAACAATGCTTCAGGCACACTTGATGGAGTGTCGGCTACTGTTAATAATGTAGTCTCAGAGCAGTTGAATGAATCTGAAAAAGTTTCAATTGCAATGAATGAGATGACAGCAACTGTAGCTGACGTAGCGCTAAACGCAAATACAGCGGCTTCAGCAGCTGAATCTGCTGATACTCAGGCACACCAGGGTAATGATGTTGTATCTGAGAATCAGTCAGAGATATCTATCCTGGCACAAAATGTAAACGAAGCTTCGATTGTAATTGGTGAGTTAAGTAAAGAGAGTGAGAACATTGGAACAGTTCTGAGTGTAATTCGAGAAATTGCTGAGCAGACTAATCTTCTCGCTCTTAATGCAGCGATTGAAGCTGCACGTGCTGGTGAACAAGGGCGTGGATTTGCCGTTGTTGCTGATGAAGTACGTACTCTTGCGCAACGTTCGCAAGAATCTACTGAAGAGATTAAAACAATTGTAGAGCGTTTGCAGCAAACTGCTGAGCAAGCTGTTGAAGCAATGGAAACAGGTAAAGAGCAAGCGCAAAAAAGTGTAGAAAGATCTCATGTTGCATCTGATATTTTAAAAGTGATACAAGAAGCGATATCCTCAATTAAGGATATGAACTTCCAGATAGCAACAGCATCTGAAGAGCAATCAGCAGTATCTGAAGAGATAAACCGTAATATTGTTAATATCACTGATATAACCAAGCAAACTAGTGAAAGTGCAAATCAAGCGGTTCATGCTGGAAAATCACTTTCTGAAACGGCTAATCGCATTACAGATATTGTGCAAAAGTTTAAAACTTCATAGTATTGAATACAGTGTTCTGGGGCTGAAAAATCAGCCCCGTTCAACACTCTACTTGCTTGCAAGATAAACTAAAATATCCTCTTTGAATTTTGAGGTGTCCAACACTTTTTTAAACTCATCTACAATAGTGGTGGTTTCATCGCCAATTGTACCCTTTAAAATCTCTCGCCGTTTATTAGCGCTAGACTCTTTGTTTATCTTTTTTTGCCAACTTTGTGTAAATACCTTTGGCAAAGAGAAAGATAGGTTTAGTTGTTTTAAAAGTTCCCATTCACCACCATCAAGCCACGCCTCATCGCATGAGTGGCAAACATCAAGATGGTTTTTAACCTTGCTGTCCATTTTATATTTTGTCATCAATTTACCGCATTTAGGGCAAGAAATAGCTGTCTTAGTATCACCAGTAGCAGATAAAGAAATATCATCTGAAAAAACAGGCTCGGCACAGCTTTTTTCTGCCCAATCACGGTAGAAGAAAAGAGGTATTAACTTACCATCACATTTATGACAATTCGCAGCCAAAAGGCCATCTTCAACTTTAGAAACTCTAAGATCAGCTTTATCACATTTAGGACATTTCATTAAACTACTCACAATTTTATTAAGTTAATTATTGGGTGATAGTAGCAGAAGTAACCGTGGATATTAATGTTTCAAATTATATATATTGTTGATATGATGAATTTAATAAAGAGTTATATATTCGATGTTTTTATGGAGATAAATGCATCGTTAATTGGGGTAGAAATTGATGGGGAATCATTTCTTATTTTAATCTTTAAAACCTAATGTTAATGGAAGATTACATGAAAGAGTTTTTAGATATTGTTATTCAATTTCCAACCGTCATGTTCACAGTTCTACTTGGTGTTATCGTCCTGTATTGGATGTTAGCCGTATTTGGTGTGTTTGATCTGGATGTATTGGATTTTGACTTTGATTTGGATCTCGATGCCGACGTAGACTTAGATCTGGATGCTGATGTAGGTGATGCTGGTGATACGCATACAAGTCACACTGGCATAGGTGGCTTTATGGCTGCTTTGGGATTAGTCGGGGTTCCAGTTACCGTAATTGTTAGCTTGATAGTGATGTGGTGTTGGTTACTTACGCTGCTGTATGGAGCATATTTACAACCAATGTTACCTGATTGGGGTTTGACCTGGGCTATATCTGCGGTAGTTGTATTTGTAAGTTTTATTATAAGCCTGTTCCTTACACAGTTTTCTATTAAACCTCTGCAGCCTCTTTTTGAGCATGAAGGAAAAGCTTTGGGCAATAAGGATATTGTTGGGCAACTATGCGAAGTTATTACCGGAAGGGTAGATGATAAATTTGGCCAGGCTCGATACAACAAAGATGGCGCGGGTTTAATAATTGAAGTTAGAAATATGAGTGGAGCTGTTCTTAAAAAAGGGAATACTGCTCTTATAGTTGGTTATAGTGCGGAGAAGATGACCTACAGGGTAGAGCCGTATGAAAACAATTCGTATGAAATTGAAGTTAAGTAAAGGTTGGTTGTTTCAATAACTAATAAGCGGTCATACCGGCGAAGGCCGGTATCCAGTGTTTTATTTCTGGCTGCTGGATCGTCAGTATTTTTTATATAAATTTATGATTAAGTAAAAAAATAAGGAGTTAAAATGGAAGGTTTGTTATCACCTGCAACTATCGGTATAGCTGTAATTGTTGCAATTGTATTTTTGATCCTGATGGGGATATTGATAATGTTTGCCAAGTTCTTCTGTAAGGTTGAGCAGGGTAAAGCGATGATCGTAAATACCATGAAGGCAAGACCAATTGTCACCTTCACCGGAAGACTGGTTCTACCTGTAGTTCATAAAGTTGAGGTGATGGATATCTCTCTAAAGAGAATCGTTATTGACCGTTCCGGTTCCGATGGTCTTATCTGTCGTGACAATATCCGTGCCGATATCTCAGTTAACTTTTTCGTCCGTGTTAACCCAACAGAGGAAGATGTACTGCGTGTAGCAAGTAATATCGGTTGTGAAAGAGCATCGGACCAAAAAGTACTCGATAATCTTTGGTCAGCTAAATTTGCAGAGGCTCTAAAAACAGTTGGTAAGCAGATGGATTTTGAGGATCTGTATCAAGAGCGTGAAAATTTCCGTGATGCAATTAAATCAGTTATTGGTGATGACCTAAATGGCTACAGACTAGAAGATGTTGCGATCGATTACTTAGAACAAACTCCAGTTGATAACCTTGATAGCCGCAATATTCTTGATGCGCAAGGTATCCGTAAAATTACCGAGCTAACTGCTGTTCAACATGTTGCTGCCAACTTGGCGCAAAATGATGAGAAGAAGCTGATAACAAAGCAAAACGTTGAAGCTCAAGAAGCTATTCTAGCTCTAGAGAGACAAAAAGCAGATGCAGAAGCAAAACAAAAACGTGAGATAGAAACTACAGTTGCACGGGAAGAAGCATCAACAGCGCAGGTGTGTGAAGAGGAGCGCTTAAAATCTGTTCAGGCTAGGATTAAATCCGACCAACAGATAGCCGTGGAAGAGGAAAATAAAACTCGTGAAGTTGAGGTTGCTGAGCAAGAGAGACTAAGAGTTCTTGCCATTAAGGAAGAAGAGGTTACTAGAGCTCGTGAGCTGGAAGTTGTAGCGCGTGAGAAAGAGGTTGCGATTCAGCAGATCGATAAAGAGAAAGCGGTTGAGCAGCAAAAAAGAGAGATTGCTGATGTTATTCGTGAGCGTGTATCGGTTGAGCGTACAGTAGCAACAGAAGAAGAGAAGATAAAAGAGGTCAGAGAGGTAAGTGCTGCAGAAAGAAGTAAGCAGGTTCAGGTGATGCAGGCACAAGCTATCGCTGAAGAGCAAATGGTTAAAGAGGTCAAAGCAGCAGAAGCAGCAGAAAAAGCAGCTAAATTTGAAGCGCAAAAAGAGATCGCACTGGCTGAGGCAGAGCTTGAGTCTAGTTCTAAACTGGCAGAATCGAAGAAGGTTCTGGCAGAAGGTACACAGGCTGAACAAGCTGCTAGCGGTTTAGCAGATGCCAGGGTGAAAGAAGCTCAAGCTATTGCACTGGAAAAATATGGTAGATCAGAGGCTGATGTTGAATACCAAAAACTTTCTGCTCGTGCCAAAGGTAACGAAGAAGAGGGTATGGCCAAGGTCAGGGTTCAAGAGTCTGAAGCAAAAGTTATTAAAGAAAAAGGCGCAGCAGAAGCGTTTGCAACTCAGCAATCACTTGAAGCAGAAGCTAGCGGTATTAAGGCTCAAGGCCTTGCTGCTGTTGACGTTAAGCGTGCAGAAGCAGATGCAGTTGAACTGCAAGGTAAAGCAGATGCAGTTGCAATCAGAGAGAAATATCAAGCTGAAGCCAAAGGTCTGACTGAGAAATTCCAGGCACTTAATGGACTGGATGAAAACGGTCGCAAGCATGAAGAGTTCAGAATCGAACTTGAGAAAAACAAAGAGATTCAACTTGAAGGGATTGAAGCACAGAAAGTGCTTGGTGAAGCTCAATCTAAGATTCTGGCTGATGCCTTCCATGATGCAAATATCAACATCGTTGGTGGAGATGGTGCATTCTTCGATCGCTTTGTTAAGGCAGTATCTTTGGGTAAATCGATTGATGGCGTGGTAAACCACAGTGAGACAATCCAAAATGTTGCTGGTGATTATGTTAATGGCGATAAGGATCTGCTGGGTGATATTAAAGAGGTTCTAACTAACTCTAAGATGTCATCAGAGGATATAAAAAATCTGACCATGTCTGGAGCACTGGCTAAGTTTATGAAAGGTGGGGCGGATAAAGATCAGATCAACGCTCTGTTAGCCAAGGCAAAAGAGATGGGATTGGGTGAATAAACAACCTGTCTGATTGTAGTATGTGTAGGGTGGGCGCTGTTTGTAGTCGAAGCTCCCACCAATTTAAGTTTTACCAAATTACATGGTGGGCAGTGCCCACCCTACCTATTGTTTAATTTATGTAGGGTGAATTGCTGATAATGATTTGGTATTAAGGATATTCAAGCAGGAGTCCAACTGTGAGTTCAGCAGTTTCCAATACAGACCAGCAAGAGCAAACCTTAGAATCAGGTGGTGTCTATAATGTTATTCGTAAGCGGCTTGAGGAGCATGGTTCCAGTCTTAATGATAGAGTAAGTGCTTTAAATACTCAAAGGGAGGATGCCTTTGGTAGCACAAATATCACTGTACTTGGATCGTCTCGTGTCAGAACTGAAAATAACTGTATTGCCCGTGATATTGTTTGTGTTGGTGATCTATTCCTATTTGGTTATAACGTTTATATTGGCTTAAAAACCGAGACCAAGGTAAGTGATGTTTTTAGCCTTTATCGGCAGCGTAATCAAGAGGATGAACTAGAGCTAGATCATGTACCGCTTGAGGGAACATTTCTTGATGATTCAGATTTTGTAACCGATTTTAAAGAGCTATACCAATACTATAAAGATTCAAAACTGGTTCAGTTAAGGCGAGGCATTAAAGGCAAATTGCTGGCAATATTCCAGACCGGTAGCGCAATCACAGATCAGAAGGTTTTTCGCTGGCAAGTATCAGCAGATGGTGAAGTTACATATATAGATAATCGTGGTGAGAACGATAATATAGTTCCTGAATCTCACGACTTTGAGTGGACCTTTACCACCAGAGATGACCACGTCCGTGGCAAACATTCCCATATAAACATCTTGGATGAGGTTTTTGTTGAAACCATTGGTGGTGATCTAACTATTAAGGTGGAAGATAATACCGATGATGGCCAGGGTATATATTCAGAACTAGTAGATGATCCAAATCAGTCACTGCAAGATGCTCAGATAGCTTACGCAAAACTTGGAACCCTTATACTGCTAAAAATCAGGCCGTATAAGGAGAAGGATTGGCGTTACCTTATCTACAATAGTCGTGCGCAAAAAGTAAAAAGAATTGACCAACTTGGTTTGTCAGCAATTCAGTTACCAGAGGATCATGGTGTTATCTTCCCTGGTGGATATTACCTGCAAAATGGTGAGTTTAAGATTTACGACACCAATGTCGATGATATGTATTTTCTGCGCTCTATCATCTCGCCAAATGGTGAAGATGTTATGTATGTCTTCTACCATTATGAGGAGGGGCGCTTTGTTCTCCTCTCGTATAATTTAATTCGTAAAGAGTTAGAAAAACCTGTTGTCTGTAATGGTTATGGCCTTTTGGAAAACGGTCATATGGCAGTATTCCGTGAGCAGAGTCAGGATCCTACCAGAATACATAATCTGCAGTTGTGGCAAACTCCATTCGTGACAGAGGAGTTTGTTGATAAAAATGCCCAGGAAAACGATTCTGTATTTACCAAAATAGGTAACCCAGATCTGGTTCGTGCAATATCCGATATGTTTAGCGTTTGCAGATCTATAGATAACCAAGAGCCAACCTTGGCAAGCTATGAAGATCTAATCGGTTCAATCACCAGAATTATTGATGCATATCATTGGTTATCCAATAGTGAGATTGGCAACTTTGTTGAAGAACTAAATCAGATAAGCGCAACTGCTGAACAAGTATTAGATGAGTTCGAAAAAGTTGTAGCTATCAAGAAGCAGGCAACAGAAGCTGTAACCAAGGCTAAAACTGAACAAGTAAAACTTATTAAAGAGGTAAAACTTGGAGATTGGTCGACCATAGAGGGTTATATCAATGCCCTAGCTAGATTAAGAACCCAGCGTGGCAATCTGATAACTATAAAAGATCTACGCTATGTTGATCTTGAGTCGGTAAAAAGTTTAGAAAATGATGTAATTGAAGCCTTTGATCATGTAAGTAGAAACACCGTTGATTTTCTTCTTAAAGATGATGCATTCACTCCATATATTGATTCTATAGAGCAGCAGAGTGAACAGATAAACGAGATTAAAACCAGAGTTGACCTAAAGCCGGTAATTGAAAAACTTGAAGAGATTGGGGAAGGTCTCTCATTATTGACCGAGGTTATTAATCAGCTGGAGATTGAAGATACAACCTCCAGAACTCAAATCTTGGAAGGGATATCATCGCTATTTGGAAATCTTAATAAGACCAAGGCAGCAGCAGACATACGCTGGAAAGAGATAGGTAAAAAAGAGGATGTGGCGGAATTTGGCGCCCAGTTCTTGCTGCTATCTCAAAGCGTATCTAGCGCTATCTCCATGTCCGATACACCAGAAAAGGCAGATGAGAACTTATCCCGCTTATTGCTGCAGCTAGAAGACCTTGAAGGGCGCTTTGGTGAGCATGAACAATTTGTAGCCGATCTCACCGAAAAAAGGGAGGAGATCTACTCAGCCTTTGAGAGTAAGAAACAATCATTGGTTGAGCAAAAGCAAAGTAGAGTGCAATCACTTGCTAACGCAGCCGATAGAATTATTGCTGGCATAACTCGTCGGGCAAAAACCATAAAAAGTATTGATGAGCTTAACGGCTATTTTGCATCCGACCAGATGGCTCTTAAAGTCAGAACTATAGTTGAACAATTGCGTGAGCTGGATGATAACGTCAAAGCCGATGATATTGAGAGCAAAATAAAAACTGCACTCGATAGATCGATTCGTTCGCTGCGCGATAAGATAGATATCTTTGCTGACGGTGGAGACACCATAAAACTTGGTACCCATAGCTTTAGTGTAAATACGCAAGAACTTGATCTAACCCTGCTATCGCGTAATGATAAACTGGCATTGCATCTTACAGGTACAGATTACTACCAAGAGATTGAAGATGAGGCATTAAATGCTGCTCAGGATTATTGGTCACAAACCATAGTATCTGAAAATGATGATGTATATCGTGGTGAATATCTAGCATCCTCAATCTATTTTGATGCCGAACATGCAACCAATGGCACCACTCTGGCAGACCTACGTAAGTTAATTACGCAAGAGGATGCCCTAGATCAGTTTGTAAAAGACTACGCCGCCTCAAGATATGATGAAGGTTACGAGCGGGGTGTGCATGATCATGATGCTGCCAGAATCTTAGAGAAATTACTCTCTTTAAAAGAAACGACGGGTCTATTAAGTTTTAGCACAGTTGCCAGATCATTAGCCCTACTATTTTGGGTTTACAGCAAAGGCAATATAACTCGAGAACACTGGCAGCTACAATGCAGTGGTTTTGGAAAGATCGCAGATTTCTTTGGTGATAGTCCAGATATCGTTGCACTAAAGTCAGAGTTGTCTCAGGCAATTGAAAAGTTCTTACAGCATGAAAATATTAACTACAGTGAATCGGATCTAAAGATTGCAGGATCCTATCTTGTAGAAGAGCTAAAGCAAGATAACTTAGCTTTTGTGATAAGTGGTAAGGCAGATGACTTAGCCAATCGATTGCTAACTTATTTAGATCGTAAGAACCAATTGCAAAGCTTCGAAGCCAGCATAAAAGATCTGGATGGAGCTGTATCTAATCAGGTGCGCTTGGTTGTAGGTTGGCTCAATGGCTTCTTAGGAACCCTTGATGAGAATAAAGCGCAAACACTGGCAAAGTACACCCTAGAGGCGGCAGTGTTTCTGTTAATTCGCGATAAGGCAGAAAGGCGAATAAGTGATGCAGTTACCGTAGCTCAGATAGATGGGTTATTGGGGCAGCACAATATAATTGAAGATCGCAAACTTACAGTTGACCTACCGGAGTTTATTCAACGCCTAGCGGCATATCATAATACCGTTGTTCCGGGATTCAGACAGCTACGCGAGCTAAAAACCAATATCACCAAAGCAGAGCGAAATTCACTGCGAGTAGATGAGTTTATCGCGCAAGAGCTAACCTCATTTGTGCGTAATAAACTTATTAACGATGTTTACCTCCCCCTTGTCGGCACCAACCTTGCCAAACAGATGGGAACCGTAGGTGAAAATAAACGTACCGATCTTATGGGAACACTGCTACTTATATCGCCACCTGGATATGGTAAGACCACCCTGATGGAATATATTGCCAATCGAGTTGGGTTGGTGTTTATGAAGATAAACTGCCCAACCATTGGTCACTCAGTAACCTCTATTGATCCTGAGGAGGCGACCAGTGCTGCGGCAAAACAGGAGTTAAATAAGCTCAATCTAGCCCTGGAGATGGGGAGCAACGTGATGCTCTATCTTGATGATATTCAGCATACCAATCCCGAGTTCTTGCAGAAGTTTATCTCCCTCTGTGATGCGCAAAGAAAGATAGACGGTGTATGGCGAGGCAATGCTAAAACCTACGATCTGCGTGGTAAAAAGTTCTGTGTCATCATGGCTGGAAACCCATATACAGAATCGGGCGAAGCATTCAAAATACCAGATATGCTTTCTAATCGTGCTGATGTATATAATCTAGGTGACGTATTTAGCGGTAATGAAGATATCTTCAACCTAAGTTACATTGAAAATGCGATGACATCTAATAGTGTTCTCGCTCCGTTAGCATCACGCGAGATGGATGATTTTTATGCATTTATCAAGATGGCGCAGGGCGGCCAAATAGCCACAAACGCGCTGAAACATAATTACTCTGGTGCTGAAGTAAATGAGATTGTAGCGGTGTTAAAGCACCTGTTTACAATTCAGAGCGTGATATTAAAAGTAAATTCGCAATACATCGCATCTGCATCCCAGGATGATGCTTATAGAACCGAGCCACCATTCAAACTGCAAGGCTCATATAGAAATATGTGCCGCATGGCAGAAAAAGTAGTGGCAATAATGAATCAGGAAGAGATAGATCAACTGATTCTGGATCATTATATTGGTGAAGCACAAACCCTGACCACCGGAGCTGAAGAGAATCTACTCAAGCTGGCGGAGTTACGCGGCTTAATGTCTCCAGAGCAAGAGCAGCGATGGGGTGAGATCAAAAAGACCTATAGCAAAAACCAAAGTATGGGTGGAGATGAAGACCCGGTAACTAAAGTTGCAGGTCAGTTAAACCTACTTTCAGGTCAAGTTGATGGAATCAAGTCTGCAATACTCACAGCGTCTGATGCTAATAACTCACCGCAGATCGAACTATTGGAAAAGTTTGATAACACCATGGAGCTATTGGCCAAAATGCAGCTACAGGTTCAAGTGACAAATCAACCAGTGCCAGGTCTGGAACCACTACTTGGAACTATGGCCTCAACTATCGAAGGGTCATTGCTGCCTGTTGTAAAAGCGATGGAGCATAAGTTAAGACTCGACCATGATATCTGGGATACCCTAAATGGTGTGGTGAAAGAGCTAAAAGGGATAGATAAAGAAAGATTCGGTAAGTTAGAGATGAATAAAGAGGTGCGTGGAGTCTTTGACCCGAATGAGTAACTCTTGGTTTATTTCTATTCGTTACTCCGCTCTGCTTAAAAATGTATAAACACATCCTCGTTCCCACGCTCTGCGTAGGAATGCATACTGGATTTAATATAGGGGCAAGGCTCTGAACTCTCGTTCCCACGCTCTGCGTGGGAATGCATATGGGATAAAAATATGGGACGAAATAGATATAATTTCACAGAGAAAAATTTACCTCACTTTATGACGTTTACAGTGCTTCATTGGATTCCTATATTTACACGCCAATCGACAGTGGATATTGTTTTTGACTCACTTAGATACCTTATGAATGAAGGTATGAGAGTTCATGCTTATGTAGTGCTTGAAAACCACTTACATCTAATATCCCAAAGTGAACAATTAAGTCGGGATGTTTCCCGCTTTAAGTCTTATACAGCTAGAAGATTGATTGAATATTTGGAAGAACACAATGTTAGTAGAATATTGGATCAACTCAAGTTTTATAAAAAAGCCCATAAACCTGATAGGGCTTATCAGTTTTGGGAGGAAGGTGTTCATCCTGAGTGGATACAAAATGAAGAAATGATGCGGCAGAAAATTAACTATATTCACGATAATCCGGTTAAACGCGGGTATGTTGATTTGCCAGAGAATTGGCGTTATTCAAGTGCTAGAGCTTATAAAGGTCAAGAGAGTTTGCTAGAGGTAGATAGGTTTTGGTAAGTAAGTATGCATTACCACGCAGAGCGTGGGAACGAGAGTGATGTCTCCTGAGCAGGAGCAGCGATGGGGTGAGATCAAAAAGACCTATAGCAAAAACCAAAGTATGGGTGGAGATGAAGATCCGGTAACTAAAGTTGCAGGTCAGTTAAACCTACTTTCAGGTCAAGTTGATGGAATCAAGTCTGCAATACTCACAGCGTCTGATGCTAATAACTCACCGCAGATCGAACTTTTGAAAAAGTTTGATAACACCATGGAGCTATTGGCCAAAATGCAGCTACAGGTCCAGGTGACAAATCAACCAGTGCCAGGTCTGGAACCATTATTGGGAACCATGGCCTCAACTATCGAAGGGTCATTACTACCTGTTGTTAAAGCGATGGAGCATAAGTTAAGACTCGACCATGATATCTGGGATACCCTAAATGGTGTGGTGAAAGAGCTAAAAGGGATAGATAAAGAAAGATTCGGTAAGTTAGAGATGAATAAAGAGGTGCGTGGAGTCTTTGACCCGAATGAGTAGCAGAGTAAAAATAGTAATTAGTCTGTTTCTACTTTCAGTATCGATGTTGTCTGCTGCAAATGAAGTAGAGAATAAATTTATCCATGCAGGTCTTTACAAATTAATGCCTTGGTAAACAATGGTTAAGATTGCTAGTGTTGATCTTTGGGTGAATTAGAAATTATCCAGAACCTATCATCAAAATACTTTTCTAAGCATGGTTTTACATAATTCCAACTTAATCCACCACCCCCACATCCAGGGCGTGGAATAATAACTTTGCTCCAGCCATTTTTATTAACCATTGAAACCAATTCTTGGCAGGATTTCTCAATTATTTTTAGTTCAGGGTTCTCAAATGAACTGTTTTCTACCGGAAAGCTGATCAATCCATCAATTACTTCATAAACCTGTATTCCACTTTCCAGAATCAGGGTTCCCAGTTTTTGAGGGAGATCAGGAAAACGGTCTTTAGCTTGTCTAGCACAACCCCTTGGCATTGAGCATTTGCCTTTTTTGCTAACAGCACCTGCTGTTGTTATAACAACAGGATGTTTACCAAAGTAATCCCAGATATTTCCCGTTATTTCATTCATTTGCAATTACCAAAAAAAGTTAAAGAAGATTTTAGTTTAGACCGAAGGTGCGATTGTTGATTGCGATGTTATGGAACACAACTTCTAACAATGAGCGAACATGATAGATGCTTTGTATTAGCAACTGGGTAACGCCACAATCAAATGAAAATCCAGTTTACAATAAAACTAGAACGAAGGCACGTTGGCCTTAAAAGATAAGGAAAACAAATCAGAGCTTAAGCTTGCAATCCCTTTTAACCCATCTGATAAAGTGCCTATCAACAACTGGTAATGCTATGAATTGCCCTACTCCAACCCAAGCTGAGCATTGGGATGAGAACTTAAAAGCACAATTGGTGAAGTTGCCTGAGACAGATATTTTGAATTGTTCAGGCGCCTGAACAATTGAACTTGAGATTGCAAGATAAGCGATAGGAAAGTAAAGATGCTAAGGCAGTAATTTGAACTTGAATCTACGATTTAACCAACTAAAAGAGCTTTAAGATAAATGATGCATAATGCCCGCGATAACCGCTTGCGGTTTGAAGTCCAGTGCGTGAAATGCACGATGGTTGATTGCATTGTTAGGCTTATTAAGTAACATAATTTATTTGACCGTTATCGGATATAAAACCAAAACCCGTAATTACTCCGCTACTACACCAACCGGGTAAAACATATTTACAGTCCCATTTTATTGGAAAGACATCCAAACGCTCAAGGCCTAAAGCATTATAAAAAGACCTCAAATACAATTCATCAGGCGCACTCATACCTTCCCAAAAATTAAACTTTTGTTCACCTACGAATATTAATGGTTGGCTATCAGGGAGTTCTTCCTCTGGGCAAACATATCCACAAAGGGTTTTACCATTAGCTAACTTAAACTCAGCAATAGCAACATACATCGACATAGTTTGAGAAAGTTCTTGTTCAGTCCCACTTTGAACAGACGCTTCATCTATTGCTCCGTCATCATCTTCAGAGAGGTATATCCACAGTGGATAATCCTTAAGATCACTTTCAGTTAGATCATATACTTGTTTAACCACCTTTTTCATCGGTATATCCTATAAGCATAACGCCCGCAATAACCGGCGAAAACCACTTGCGGTTTTGAGTCCAGTGCCGAAGGCACGATGGTTGATGGCGATGTTAGTTTTCATACAGTTGAGGTATAAACCATGTATAGTCTTCTGGTGCACCTGAATCCCAGGGCCATACACCAGATGTGCTTGGATATATTAGCTGCAGTACTTTGAAAGAATCGCCTTTATAAAGCCATTTTGCCCAACCAAAATATTCTTGATAGTGCTTTTTTTCAACTTCTTTAAATGTTACTTCAAATTCATCAAGGAACCCAGAATAGTATTTGTTTGCTTCAAATACTACACCTGATTTTACTCTGTTGTTATATTCATTAATCAGCCAGTGAGCTATTTCATGGTTGAGACCGGTGATTATTATTTCTGGTTGGTTTGTATTTTTTTCGATGCCAATAGAATAGGAAAACCTAGGGTATTGGTCTTCTTCCATTATATGAATGATATGGCAGCCATATTCTTTTATATCACTTAATGCTCTTTCTTCGTTTTTATCCATGAGCTACCTTTTGAAAACTAACTTGTATTAGACGTCGACGTTATACGTCGAAAACGACGTCTAGACCCTAAAATAATTTATTATTGACGATTTTTTATCGACACTCACTGAATTTACCCCTTAAGTACGAGTATTACAATTTATGTGTCATATTTCTAGTAACCTAATTATTTTGGTAGGTTATGGGGTAGCTATCTATTTTGATCTTTAATATCTCTTTACCACATATTAAATTAATTATTCAAAATTTTGCTTACCAGTAAAATCAATTTATAATTCTCCCTCTTAAAAAATGAGCATAATTATGAAACTCGCAGCATGCGTTGAATATGATGGAACTGATTTCCACGGTTGGCAAACCCAAAATTGTGGGTGCCGCACTGTGCAAAGCGAGGTTGAGGCTGCACTGTCTATAGTTGCAAATTCACCTGTTTCAATAACATGTTCTGGCAGAACTGATGCTGGAGTTCATGGTTATGGTCAAATCATTCACTTTGAGACCGAAGCGGTAAGAAATGAACGCAGTTGGATATTAGGGGTAAATTCAAATTTACCGCGCGATATTGGAGTTTCATGGGTTAAACCTGTTAAAGAAGATTTTAATGCACGTTTTACTGCGTTGTCGCGTCGTTACCGTTATGTGATTTATCAGTCTATGGTAAGGCCAGCAATTTTACGCAGCAAAGTAGCATGGAGTCTTAGAAATTTAGATGCCGATGCAATGCATGAAGCTGCGCAAGTTTTAATTGGTGAGAAGGATTTTTCTAGTTTTCGCGCCGCTGGATGCCAAGCTTCCCACCCAAGACGTGAAGTACAATTTGTTAATGTAAGCTCTGCAGGTGATTTTACTTATATCGATATTCAGGCCAACGCTTTTTTACACCACATGGTGCGTAATATTGCAGGTGTTCTGATGAAGGTTGGTGATGGGAGAAAGAGTATTGGTTGGGTTAAAGAGGTATTAGATGCTAAGTGTAGGACAGCTGCTGATATTACTGCTCCAGCTCAAGGGCTTTATTTTGTTTCGGTAAAATACCCGGAGGAATACTCTATCCCTGAGTCTCCACTGCGGACTATATATAGTTAAACTGTTCTTCTTTTAACACATTCAAACCAGTAATCAGCTAACTTATCATTGTGCGGTACACCGTGCCCGGTTTGATACATTCTTGCTAATAGCAGCTGAGCAGGGGAGAACCCTTCTATTGCTGACATTCGATAGTAGAACGCAGCCTTATCAATATCTTCATCATAAACTGCATATTTCTCAATCCGCTTTGCTATCTCATAATTTGTTTTACCAGAACTAATCTCAACCTGATTGCTTCCTGATAGGTGCTCTTCGATAAATGCTGTTACTAATGTCATCTCTTTCTCCTTTGGGCACATATTGTGGAGTACATAACCATGCGTAGCATGGAGTATGCCAATGATCTGCGAAGGCATTGTTTATAAGGTTCTGCTAATATATAGCGGGAGATGAATTCAAAACTTTAATAGATATTTAAAATAAATAGTTGTTTTTTTGACGCAGGAGTTTTATTTGTGTTTTGCAGTACGTTTCTTAAGCCTGATTTCACGACGGTTTTTCCAATGGCGAATGATATGGGCGCGCCAGATAAGCTTAATTGCGAAATAAGAAACTGTTGCAAAGAATAATCCGGAAAGAATAGAGCCAAGATAAAGTGGCTTCCAGATTTCAATAAGCTGGGTTGTAAACCATTCAGAGGTTAGCTCAATGCTAAATTCACTTGGCGGCACCCCTAATATCCATGCACCTAGTTTATAGGTTGGGTAAAAAATTGGTAACCAAGTGATAGGGTTAGATATCCAAACCAAAGCAACAGATAACGGCATATTCATTCTAAAAATCAAAGCAAGTACTGCGGCTAGCCCCATCTGAAAAGGCATAGGCATAAATGCCGCGAATACTCCGATCCAAAATGCTCCTGCAACAGAATGACGATTTAGATGCCAAAGGTTTTGGTCATAGATTCGTTCTCCAAGAAAATCTAATTTTCCATGCTTTCTAAACTCATGTGGTTTAGGCAGGTATTTTTTTAAGAAATTTCTCGGCATTAATTTTTCTTTATTAGATTTAGGGTATATCGTCTATACGGGCTAGTTGCACATTTTAGAGTAGAGAGAATAATCATCAAGCTATATTTTGATTATAGAATGATTTACTATTTTTATTAGAAATTAAAAAATATGGGGAAAGAGATGGCCGCGCTATCATTTTTAGCGGGTACTGCAATGCTATTGTTCATGCCTGAACTGCCAAATGTCAGTTTGCTAGTGGCTTTGATGATAAGTGCAGCAATTATTTTCATAAGCGCTAAAAAACTTCCACAAAAAATTATATTGCGGTGTGCAGCAGCATTTATCATTGGTTTTTCTTGGTGCAGTATTAATACTTGGCAGGTGCAAAAATCTATTCTTGATTCAAAATATGAAGGGAAAGATTTAACTATCACAGGGGTGATTAACTCAGTTCCAGAGTTAAAAACAACACGTACCAAAACAGGAAAAATAATATCTAAAGCAAAATTTAGATTAATGGTTGAAAGTGCTATAGCTGAAAATAATCTAATCATTAAAAACTTTAATATTGTGCAGTTATCTTGGTTCAACCTACGGCAAGAGATTGCAGCAGGTCAACGCTGGACTTTAAAGGTAAGGCTGAAAAAACCACATGGGTTTGCCAATGTGGGTGGGTTTGATTACGAGAAATGGCTGTTTAGTAATCGCATTGGTGCCACCGGTTATGTGAAAAAAGACTCTGATAACAAACTAGTTGATAACTTAACCCTATATGGTTGGGATGATATGTTGCGTGAAATAGTCATTAAACATTTACGTAAACATCTACCCGATAGTGATTTTAATGGAATTATCATTGCCCTAGCTACGGGCGAGCGTTCAGATATCTCTAAAAGTCAGTGGAATGGATTATTAACAAGCGGTACTAATCATCTAGTAGCAATTTCAGGTCTGCATATTGGTTTAATAGCTGCCCTGGCATTCTTTTGTATTAGATATGCTTGGGGAAGTAATTTATTGTTGGCTAATAAGGTTGCGCCAATCTATATAGCAGCATCTGCGGCGATTGTTGCAAGCTTTATCTATGCAGCATTAGCGGGATTTTCAGTTCCTACTCAACGTGCATTGGTTATGGTAATTATATTTATGGGGGGAATATTGTTAAAAAAACATACCACCTCTGAACACACTTTATCAGTTGCTCTGGTTTGCGTTTTATTTATAGAGCCGCTATCAGTATTGATGCCGGGTTTTTGGTTATCTTTTCTAGCAGTAGTAATAATTCTATATGCAATCAGGGTTGGTGGTAGTAAAACTGAATGGCACAACAGATTACGACAGTGGATAGTGGTACAAGGCTTTATCGCGCTAGGCTTGGCACCTCTAACATTAATCTTTTTTGATCGCGTTTCATTGGTATCCCCTCTAGTTAATCTTATCGCGGTTCCGCTATTTAGCTTTATCATTGTGCCACTTGTTTTTCTCGCTATGTTACTTATTGCATTTTCTCCTACATTAGCAGCGTATCTATTTAAGGTGGTGCAATGGGTACTTGAGCTATTTTGGTGTTTTATAGAGTTAACCACCAAGTTTGATTACGCAACCTTCTCCTGTTCCCGCTTGTTGTCGATTGCAATCCTGTTAGCTGCGATAGCAGTAATCATGACCATCTACTTTAAAAAGAAAAGATGCCTATTGCTAGTTCCGCTCTCGACACTGTTAATTGCTATGTCCGTAGATGGACTAGATACCGGTGAATTTAGAATCGATTTCCTTGATGTAGGGCAGGGAAGTTCAATGGTTATCAGAACAGCTAATCATACCTTAATCTATGATACCGGACCGAATAGAGGCTTAGATACTGGCGATAGTGTAGTTGTCCCATACCTCGCAGCACTAGGAATCGATAGGATAGATAAAATGGTGATCTCACATGCTGATAATGACCATGCAGGTGGCGCCCAAGCAATTCTTGCTGCAGTTGAGGTTGATGAGTTAATCGTAGGTGAAAACCTCAAGCGTGCTGAACATAAATCCAGCTTCTGCAGAAGTGGTCAGGGTTGGCAATGGGATGGGGTTGAGCTTGAGTTTATCTATCCATTTAAAACCAGGGGTGGAAATGATGCATCATGTGTTTTACTGGTTAACTCTAAAAATGGAAGGCTATTATTAACTGGTGACATATCTAAAGCAGCAGAAAAACGTATTATAAACAGGTTAAAACATAGAAACCTCGATGTTGATATCGTTGCAGTACCTCATCATGGCAGCAAAGGCTCATCATCAGAGAAATTCGTAAGCGCAATAAAATCAGAATATGCAGTGGTCTCGTCAGGTTATCGTAACCGTTACAAATTTCCTAAACCCAAGGTGGTAGATACCTATATTGAGGCTGGTGCAGAAGTAGTGAATACTGCAAACTCGGGGATGGTATCTTTTGTGATTAGTGAAGATGGGGTATCGCAGCCAATGCTATATCGCGAAGATAATAAGAAAGTGTGGATGGCGGTGAGGCCGGAATAAAAATGAAAGCTATATTGATAACACTATTAACAATATTTTTATTGGCCAATATTTCATACTTTGGCTTTTTATATCTTGCTCATAATGGCAGTAGATTTTTTTTACAAATAGATAGTTGTTTAGATAATGGTGGGGTGTGGGATTATGAGAGTTCTCTTTGTAGGAAGAATTAGAGTTACAGATTGATTCATAAAAAAAACCGGCACTCTTTTGAAAAAAAGCACCGGCATTTATTAACCAATAAAACTACAATAATTACGCATCAATCTTATGATACTTAATCTTCTTTGGATTCAACGCATCATCACCAACGCGTTTCTTATAGTCTTCTTCGTAATCTGAGTAGTTGCCTTCATAGAATACTGCCTGGCTTTCACCCTCAAACGCTATGATATGGGTCGCTATTCTATCTAGGAACCAGCGATCATGCGAGATCACTACCGCGCAACCTGGGAAGGCTAAGATAGCTTCTTCCAGAGCACGTAAGGTCTCAACATCAAGGTCATTGGTTGGCTCATCGAGTAGTAATAGGTTGCCGCCACTACGTAATAGTTTTGCAAGATGTACGCGGTTGCGTTCACCGCCGGATAAGTTTTTGATATGACTTTGTTGGTCGCTACCTTTGAAATTGAAGCGTCCAACATAAGCGCGAGATGAAATCTCATAGTTTCCAACAGTTATGTTGTCCAATCCTTCGGAGATCTCTTCCCATACGGTTTTATCAGGATCTAGCGAGTCTCTGGATTGGTCAACATAAGCTAGCTCAACGGTATCACCAATGCGCATATCACCGTTATCTGGTTTTTCTATCCCCATCATCATGCGGAATAGGGTGGTTTTACCTGCGCCGTTTGGCCCGATAACACCGACGATACCACCGCGTGGTAGGTTAAAGCTGAAGTCTTCCAGCAGCAGTTTCTCACCAAACGCTTTTTGCACGTTATTAGCTTCGATTACTAAATCGCCAAGCCTTGGTCCTGGTGGGATATATAGCTCTTGCGTTTCATTACGCTTTTGGAAATCTTGGGAAGAAAGCTCTTCAAAACGAGCCATTCTCGCTTTGCTCTTCGCCTGACGCCCTTTAGGGTTGGAGCGTACCCACTCAAGCTCTGCTTTGATTGCGCGGTTATGTGATGATTGCTGTTTGGCTTCTCTTTCAAGTCGATTCTCTTTTTGCTCTAGCCATGAAGAGTAGTTACCTTCCCATGGGATACCGCGTCCACGGTCAAGCTCAAGAATCCAACCGGCAACATTATCCAGGAAGTATCTATCATGCGTTACGGCTACTACTGTCCCTTTAAAGTCATGTAGGAATCTTTCCAGCCAGGCAACTGATTCTGCGTCCAGATGGTTAGTTGGTTCATCCAGAAGTAGCATGTCTGGGTTGGAAAGTAGGAGTTTACATAGAGCAACACGACGTTTTTCACCACCAGATAGTTTGGTAACATCTGCATCCCAAGGTGGAAGGCGTAGAGCATTAGCTGCAACCTCAAGTTTTCTGTCCAGTTCCCACGCTCCGGATGAATCGATCTTATCTTGCAGTTCAGCTTGTTCAGCTAGAAGATCGTTCATCTCATCATCACTCATCGGTTCAGCGAATTTCATGCTGATCTCATCGAATCGATTTAGGACGTTCTTGATCTCAGCTACACCCTCTTCAACATTGCCGCGTACATCTTTTTCTTCATTTAGCTGCGGTTCTTGTGGAAGGTAACCAATGTTGATATTAGCTAGTGGCCTGGCTTCACCTAGAATATCGGTATCTAGTCCAGCCATGATACGCAGAAGGGTAGATTTACCAGAACCATTTAGCCCCAAAACACCAATCTTGGCGCCAGGAAAAAATGATAGTGATATATCTTTTAGTATCTCGCGTTTAGGTGGAACCACCTTACCAACGCGGTTCATAGAATAGATATACTGAGCCATGAAACTGTTTCCTTTTATGTAGAATCTTTGCAGTGGCCGATTTAACCTAACCACTTACGAATAAATTGTCTGAATTATCCTAAAATTAGACTTACGAGTCCATGAATTATGATGGCGGATTTTTATTGATGTTATACAATAGCGGCAAATATTGGCATGGTTATTTTGTCTTTATAATTTATAAGCTAGAGGTTTAAGTTTAATGACGCATTTGCTTAGCGATCTATTAATGGATACGGCGCATAGGTATGCAAATAATGAAGCTCTTGAATACAAGGGTGAAGTACTTAGTTATCAACAAGTTGCTAATGATGTGGTTTGTTTGAGCACAGGTCTTAATTCATTTCAACTTAATAAGTCTGATCGCGTTGCCATCTACTTAGAAAAACGGCTTGAGGTTGTAAGTGCTGTCTTTGCCTCATCACTTTCAGGCCTAACATTTGTTCCAGTAAATCCGCTGCTTAAGGCTAATCAAGTTGAATATATTGTATCCGACTGTAATGCCAAGATACTGTTTACCTCATTTATGCGCTTGCGACAGATTCATGCTGAGATAGCTAATTGCAAAGATCTTAAATGCGTAGTTCTAGTGGATGAAGTTGGTGATGGCCTGGATATCGCGGCACTTAATTTCAAGGTTATCTCAATAGATGAGCTTAAACAGAAGCAAGGTTATCAAAATCATGGCATAGGCAAACATCAAATTATTGACGAGGATCTGGCCGCAATTCTTTATACCTCTGGTAGTACCGGTAGCCCAAAAGGGGTGGTGCTAACCCATAGGAATATGGTTGAAGGGGCCAAAAGTGTTGCCAAATATCTGCAAAACACGAGTGAAGACAGGTTGCTTGCAGTATTGCCATTTAGTTTTGATTATGGCCTGAGCCAACTGACAACAGCATTTTTGGTGGGAGCCAGAGTTTCGCTTCTAAACTTCTTATTTGCGCGCGATATTATAAAAGCAATGGAGAAGAATGAGATAACTGGTCTTGCTGCAGTTCCACCTCTATGGATTCAGTTGGCCGATATAGAGTGGCCACAGAGCGTAGTAGATAAATTGCGTTATATAACAAACTCTGGTGGTGCGATGCCAGTAAATGTTTTAGATAAACTGAGGTCGTCGTTACCAAATACCAAACCTTACTTAATGTACGGACTTACAGAGGCATTTAGATCTACATATCTTGATCCAGAAGAGATTGATAATAGGCCGGAATCGATGGGTAAAGCGATACCAAATGCAGAGATTATGGTGGTGCGCCCAGATGGAAGTGAGTGTGAACCGCTAGAACATGGAGAACTTGTTCATCGTGGTGCTCTGGTGGCAAAAGGGTATTGGAATGATGCTGCCAGAACTGCCGAGAGGTTTAAGCCTGTACCAAGTGGGTTTCCTGAGGTAAAAACAGAAGAGATTGCAGTTTGGTCGGGTGATACAGTTTATCGTGATGCAGATGGTTTTCTGTTTTTTGTAGGCAGAAAAGACGAGATGATAAAAACCTCTGGGTATCGCGTAAGCCCTAGTGAGGTTGAAGAGGTTATCTATGATTCAGACCTTGTAGCTGAGGTAATTGCTATTGGAGTGTCGCACCCTAAGCTTGGTCAGGCTATAGTTGTATTAGCTAAGGTAAAAGATCAAGTTACTCAGGCTAATGATATTGTGGGGCATTGTCGTAAAGAGATGCCTGCTTATATGTTGCCGCAGCATATACAGATTGAAAAAGATCTTCAGCGCAATCCAAATGGGAAAATCGATAGAAAGCACTATGCGGATAAATTAAAAGAGCTGTTTATTAACTAATATTAAAAATTCTAGCTTTGCACAGAGAAGGGAATACCGATGAACAAACCACCTCTAAAACATGCAGCATTAACACACATTAAGACTATTGATAATTGTTTAGAGATTGATGGTAATACAATAAACAAGCTCGCTATACAGGCAGGTTCTGTTCCGTTTTATGCATACGACCGGTCAGCGATGGCTCGTCGCTTGGCTGATATGCGCGCCAGGCTTCCAGAGCAGCTTTATATTCACTATGCGCTTAAGGCTAATCCAATGCCAGCTTTGGTGCAGTATCTATGTGATAAAGTGGATGGTTTTGATGTCGCTTCAGGTAAAGAGATGGAAGTAGCTCTGGATTCAGGAATGCGCCCAGAGTTCGTTAGCTTTGCAGGACCAGCAAAGTCAATTAATGAAATTGCCGCTGGAATTGCCGCCGGGATAACCTTTCATGTTGAATCAGAAACAGAGCTTAAAAGGATTATTGCAGCAGGCAAAGCGCAGGAAGAAGTTCCAAGGGTAGCGATAAGGGTAAATCCAGATTTTGAGTTGAAGTCTTCTGGGATGCAAATGGGTGGCGGTGCAAAACAGTTTGGAATTGATGCAGAAAAGGTTCCCGCTATATTACAAAATTTAGATCCAGCTGATGCCGAGTTTGTCGGCTTTCACATCTTCTCAGGCTCACAAAATTTAAAAGTAGAAGCAATAATTGAGTCACAACAAAAAGCTGTTGATCTTGCTATAGAGCTAGCGCAATACGCAAGAGAATCTGTTGTATCACTAAATATTGGTGGTGGATTTGGTATTCCATATTTTCCTGGGGAAAAACCTATAGAGCTAGAACCAATCGGGAAAAATTTAGAAGAGCTATTAGAAAAAGTTGATGAAGCATTACCAGGGGCTCAGCTTATCATTGAGCTAGGAAGGTATATTGTTGGTGAAGCCGGTTATTACGTTTGCGAAGTGGTGGATAAGAAAGAGTCGCGCGGAGAGATCTTCCTAGTAACAAATGGAGGGATGCATCATCATCTAGCAGCGTCAGGAAACTTTGGTCAGGTGATCAGGAAAAACTACCCAGTCTTGGTTGGTAATAGAGTTTTTTCAGAGATTACAGATGTGGTGAATGTGGTTGGCCCGTTGTGTACTCCGCTTGATATCATCGCTTCAAAGATGGAACTCCCATATTGTGAGATTGGTGATTACATAGTGGTTATGCAGTCTGGGGCATACGGATATACAGCAAGTCCGCAGATGTTTTTGAGTCATCCGGCACCGGTTGAATTATTAGTTTAATTTTAAAACTATTGCACTTGCTTATTCTGTGTTGAAAGTAGATTGAAAAATACTCATTTACAATGAGTAAACTCCGTTTTTTAAATCTACTTTCGCCTTGACTAAGCTACGCTCATGACGTTTTAATTGGGCCTAATTATAGTTGGTTATTTAGAGTTAAAGTTATTAGATAAATTGAGGAAAAAACTGTGTCGTTAAAAGATCAATTATTAAAGTCTGGAGCTGTTAATAAAAAGAAGGCTAAACAGATTCAGCATCAGGCTAAAAGTAAAAAAAATAAACAAGCCGAGCAGCTAGAAGCAGAAAAAAGGCGTAAAGAGATTGAGCAAAAAGAGCTGGAGCAGAAGCAACGCGACCAAGAGTTGAACCTAGCTAAAAATCAAGAGGCAGAGCAAAAAGCTATCCAGGCACAGATAATTCAGTTGATTGAGGTAAATCGTCAGCAAAAGTGTGAGAAAGGTGCAGAAGAGTTAACGTATAGCTTTGTAGATGATGCCAAAGTAAAACAGTTATATGTATCTGAGAAAATTCAAAGGCATTTAAGTCAGGGGTTGTTGGTAATAGCAAAATTTGACCAAGGGTATGAGTTGGTTCCTGCCAAGGTGGCGGAAAGAATCGCAATGCGTGATGAGAGCAAAATAATAACAATAGCAGATGCTGATTTGGTGCAATCTGATGAAGATGACCCGTATGCTAATTATGAAATCCCAGATGACTTAATGTGGTAATAAGCATAAATGTTCTTTATGTGAGTGATTTTGGGGTAAGAGTCAATTGATAGCATTGCAATATTTCCCTTATCCTAAGTGGGGCAAAGGATAGGGAAAATATAGGCTTTTATAAAGCCATTAAAATGTGACCTGGTTAATAGAATCAAATAAAGCTATATCATCAAAAAGCGCGATTTTTCGTTTATTAAACCAATGATTTCTAGTAAACTTGCAGCCGTTTTATACAGTTTAAGTAGCTGTATTTCAGGAAAATTACCTCAAAAGCCTTGTGGCAAGCGGTTTTAAATCGAGAACAGATCTAATGCATATACTAGTTAGTAATGATGATGGGTATAATGCGCCAGGGATCCAGGTACTATCAGAAGCATTAAGGAAGATTGCTCAAGTGTCAGTTGTGGCGCCATTGCGTGATCTAAGTGGCTGTAGTCACGCCTTGACTTTAGATAGGCCAATGCGCAAGCGTGTTTTTACTGATGGGGTCTTGAACGAAATAATTGCAATAGATGGCACTCCTACAGACTGTGTGCATCTAGCAATGACAGGGTTATTAGATTCAATGCCCGATATTGTCATATCTGGTATTAATGCCGGCGCTAATATGGGAGACGATGTTCTCTATTCCGGCACTGTTGCAGCAGCAATGGAGGGGCGTTTTTCGGATAAACCTTCGATCGCAGTATCAATCCCTGTTTTTAAACCAAAATACTTTGAGACCGCAGCAAAGGTCGTTTTAGATATAGTTGATAATATAGATTCATACCCTTTGCAGTCAGATTCAATATTGAATATTAATGTCCCCGATCTTCCTTATGAGGAAATAAAGGGGATAAAAGTAACTCGTTTAGGTAAACGAGCAAAGCCGAAAGATGTAGTTACAGAGATTGATCCGCGTGGGCATGAAGTATTTTGGATTGGCCCTCCAGGTAAAGAGTTAGATGCAGGAGATGGAACAGATTTTCATGCAGTAAATAATGGTTACGTATCGATAACACCATTACAGATAAATCTTACGCATGAGAATGATCACAAATCTTTGTCAGCCTTTTTTGAATCAAATTGTTAGACTTGTTCAGGAGTTAAAATGATAGATACTACTCATATGATGGGGATTGGAATGACATCCCAGAGAACAAGGGATCGTTTAAAGCAAAGACTCCAGGATCAGGGGATAACAAACCTTTCTGTACTTGATGCCATTGCTCGTATGCCAAGACATCTTTTTGTTGATGAGGCGCTTGCGAGTAGAGCTTATGAAGATAGCTCACTTCCTATAGGCCATGGTCAAACTATTTCTCAGCCATATATTGTCGCCAAAATGACAGAAGCTGTGCTTCGAGATGGTGTTCCTGAAAAAGTATTAGAGGTTGGTACTGGCTCTGGATATCAGGCTGCTATTTTATCAAAGCTTGTAAAAACCGTTTATACAGTAGAAAGGATAGAGGCTCTATTTGAAAGATCGCGCAAGGTTTTTCAAAAGCTAGAGATGCGTAATGTTTACCCTAAGCTATCTGATGGCTCGTGGGGCTGGGCATCAAAAGCACCTTTTGATGCTATTGTCGTAACTGCGGCCCCTGAAGAGGTTCCAGAAGTTCTTTTTGAACAATTAGCAGATGGTGGAAGGTTGATCATCCCTGTTGGTGCTCAAAATGAACCTCAGTTCTTAAAATTATTCACCAGAGTTGGCAATGAAGTCCATGAAGAGGTGATTGATGCGGTGAAATTTGTTCCTTTGGTGATTGGATAGTTTCATTAGTTTATAAAATATGGAGTGTTAAAGCTTGTTTGCAAAGATGTATGATTGGGTTATGGGGTTGGCAAAGCACAAGAATGCGCCATATTTTTTAGCTGTTTTGAGTTTTACCGAATCATCTTTCTTTCTAGTCCCGCCAGATGTAATGCTTATACCAATGGCTTTAGGAAAACCTAAAAAAGCTTATAGATTAGCATTCTTAACTACTTTTATGTCTGTTGCTGGTGGTGTATTTGGGTATTTAATTGGGATGTATGCTTTTAATCTAGTTGAGCCATTATTGCACTCTGCTGGTTATTGGGATAAATACCTTCATGTAAAAGATCTATTTGCTGAATATGGTATTTGGGTAGTGTTTATAGCTGGGTTTTCCCCGTTTCCGTATAAAATTATTACAATAACAGCAGGTGTGTTAACTATGAATCCCCTGTTTTTTGTTATAGCATCAATAATTGGAAGGGGTTCTAGGTTCTTCTTGGTCGCAGGGTTGATGGCGTGGGGAGGGCCTAAGTTGGAACCAATAATTAAAAAAAATATCGAAAGACTTGGTTGGGCTACTTTAGGGATTGGAGTTCTGGTTGCTATATATCTTGGAGTTATTAAACCATATTTTTAATAATTCATTTGGTTTAAGCCAAGTATCGCGCAGTTATAATTTTAGTAGTTGTTACAGTAATTATTATAAATTTGAAAATGGACTTGGTAGGGCACTATCAATTTTTAATAATGCCTTTAAAGCAATTATCTGTGCATTTTTTCTGACTCTTTATTTGTTAACCTCAGGTTGCAGTTCAAGTGGCAAGCCCCAAGTTGTCGAACGTGGAACCAGCTCTTCATATAACCAAAATAAGAAAAATAAAGTACATATTGTGCGCAAGGGTGACACCCTTTTTTCTATAGCATCTTATTATGGGCAAAAAGTTTCAAAATTAGCTAAGTGCAATAAACTCGGGCATCCGTACACTATTCACCCTGGTCAGAAGATCGCAACTACCTGTTCGGTAAATAATAAAACGAGAAAAAAGAAAAAGTCACATAGATCACAAAAGGGAAATAAAAAAGCTAGCAATATCAATAAAAAACATAAAAAATCTAGAAATGTAGAACAGGTCACAGTTCTTACGCGCTGGAGATGGCCTACTATTGGACACGTGGTCAGGCGTTTTAACCCAGGAAACCAGGGCAAAACAGGTCTTGAAATAGCTGGAAAATATCGCCAATCGATCTATGCAGCAGAAGCTGGAAAAGTAGTTTATAGCGGCAGTGGCTTGATTGGATACGGAAAATTGATTATTGTAAAACACAATAGAAGATTTTTGACTGCGTATGGTTATAATTCTGAGTTGCTAGTAAAGGAAGGTGATTCAGTAAAGTCAGGACAGGTTATTGCAAGGATGGGAAGGTCTCCTTCAAATAAAGCGGCTTTATTTTTTGAGCTGCGCAAGGATGGAAAACCAGTTAACCCAATGCGATATCTGCCGAAAAAATAACCAATAATTGGGCGGTCAAAAGTTTGTACCGAGGAATGGAGTCTTTGGGTAAGCCCAGAGTTAGTTAACCCCAAAGTTAGATGGATTAAGTTAGCAAAACGGGAATAATCAGCAAAGGAGATGTGTCATGGCTAGAAAGTGTGTAGTTAAGCCAGAAGCCGAGTGGGATGATTCTACAGCAATAGTTGAGCCAATGGATGGTGCGACAATAACTGCTAAAAAAACACCTACAAAAAAAACAACTGCAAAAAAAACATCTAAATCTAAAAAGAAAGATGATGTAACAGTTGCAGAGTCTGTTCCAAAAAAGCGTGGTCGCAAACCAAAGAAAGCTCAAGTTATTGAGTTTGAACCTGAGGTTAAGGCTGAGCTCCCAGAATTAACTGAATCTCCAGAGAATGAAACCGCTGTTCTTGATGCTGATCTTGATATTGATCTTGGTGACATCGATATTAGTGATGCTGTTGCAGAAGTTGAAGTTGAAGCTGAAGAAGTTGTTGCTAAACCTGCTAAAAAAGCTGCTGTTAAGACAGCTACTAAAGCGAAAAAGAGTTCTGATGATGCATATGCAGATAAAAATATGGATGCAACTCGTATCTATCTTGGTGAGATAGGTTTTTCACCACTTTTATCAGCTGAAGAAGAGGTGCATTTTGCCAGGCTAGCAAAAAAAGGTGTTGAGTCTGGAAGAAGACGCATGATTGAAAGTAATCTGCGCTTAGTAGTAAAAATTGCAAGACGTTATATGAATAGAGGGCTTCCTCTTCTTGATTTGATCGAAGAGGGAAATTTAGGTTTGATAAGAGCAGTAGAAAAGTTTGATCCAGAGCGTGGATTTAGATTTTCTACCTACGCTACATGGTGGATTAGACAGACTATAGAGCGTGCGATTATGAACCAAACACGCACAATAAGACTCCCAATTCATGTAATTAAAGAGATTAACTCTTTCCTACGTGTTTCAAGAAAATTAGCTCAGAATTTAGATCATGAACCAACTGCAGAAGAGATTGCAGAGGCTGTTGATCGCCCAGTGCATGAAGTTAAAAAGATGCTTGGGTTAAATGAGAGAATCTCATCTGTAGATACCCCAATTGGTAAAGATGCAGATAGAACTCTTGTTGATTCAATTGCTGATGATACTAATCCTGATCCTTCAAGATTGTTGCAGGAAGAGGATATTATGAGCCATATCGAAGAGTGGTTATCTCAGCTTAATGAAAAACAGCAGGCTGTAATTGTACGTAGGTTTGGTCTACATGGTTACTCAAAGTCTACTTTAGAGCAAGTTGGTAATGAGATTGGAGTTACTCGCGAAAGAGTAAGGCAGATCCAGATTGATGCACTAAAGAAACTGCGTGAGATTCTAGAGCGTACTGGATTTTCTGAAGAGATAATATTTGGTTAGAATTAAAAGCAGTTGTAAATAAATAAAAAGCCTCGGTACTGTGCGTGCCGGGGTTTTTTTGCGTTATAATCCCAACTTATTATTAAAAAAGAGAATAAAATGGTTCAGCAAATATACTTGGCCTCTAAATCACCGCGTCGAAGAGAACTATTAGATCAAATAGGAGTTGGCTTTGAAGTGGTTTCAGCAGATATTGATGAAACTGCATATGAGCATGAGTCAGCTGAAGAATTCGTATTGAGGATGGCTAAGGAAAAGGCTAGGGCTGGTTATGAAAGTGTTAACTCGGACAAAAGATTACCAACTTTAGGAGCTGATACCGTTGTTGTAGTTGATGGGGTAGTTTTTGGTAAACCCATTGACCAGCAAGATAGCTTTAAAATGCTATCTAAGCTCTCAGGAAGATCTCACGAGGTTTACACCTCGGTAGCAATTGCATTTAATGGTAGTGTTATCTCCAGCACAAATAAGACACTTGTAACATTCAGGGGTTTGGATGATGCTGAAATTTTGGCCTATATTGAAACGAAAGAGCCTGCTGATAAAGCCGGTTCTTATGCAATTCAAGGGTTGGCCGCCAGGTTTATTACTCAAATAGATGGAAGTTACTCAGGTGTTATGGGGTTGCCGATATTTGAGACCGCAGAATTATTAAAAGAGATTGAAGGAAAAATATGAGCCAAGAGCTATTAATAAATGTCACACCTCGAGAAACTCGCGTGGCCCTACTGGGAAATGGTGTGTTGCTTGAGGTTCATATAGAACGTAGCTCTAAGCGCGGTTTAGTTGGTAATGTATATAAAGGTAAGGTGGCTAGAGTTTTGCCTGGTATGCAAGCTGCATTTGTTGACATTGGATTTGATAAAGCAGGGTTTCTACACGTTTCTGATATTGTTCCACCTTCTAAAAATGGCAATGAATCTGCTACTGAGCCAAATATCGCTGATATTTTGCATGAAGGGCAGAGCTTATTGGTGCAAGTATTAAAAGACCCAATTGGCACTAAAGGTGCCCGTCTTACAACTCAGTTAACAATTCCATCACGTTATTTAGTTTTACTACCTAATTCAGAAAATATTGCCGTATCTGCTCGTATAGAAGATGAGGATGAGCGTGATAGATTGCTGACATGTATGAATGATTTTATTGATAGTGATGAAAAATATGGGTTTATTGTCAGAACTGCAGCAGAATCAGTTAAAAAAGAGTTGTTAGAAGAGGATAGTATTTTCCTTAAAAAACTGATGGGTTCAATAAGTGAAAGGGCAAAAGCGGCTAAACCAGGAACCTTGGTTCATGTAGATTTACCTCTGTTTTTACGAACTTTAAGGGATTCTGGTGGGTCTCAAGTTGAGAGAACACGAATTGATTCGCGTGATACATATAAAATGGTTCAAGTTTTTTGTGAACAGTTTTTACCAGATATGCTGCCAGGCTTAGAGTACTACACTGGAGAGCGTCCAATATTTGATCTCTACGCTGTAGAAGATGAGATTCAAAAAGCTCTAGAGCGTAAAGTACAATTAAAATCTGGTGGATATCTGATTATTGATCAGACAGAAGCGATGACCACAATCGATGTAAATACTGGAGCCTATGTTGGTAGTAGAAACTTAGAAGAGACTATATTCAAGACAAATTTAGAAGCAGCTCAGGCAATCGCCAGACAATTGCGTTTACGTAACTTAGGTGGAATTATCATACTTGATTTTATAGATATGATGGAAGAGGAGCATAAGCAGCAAGTTCTGAATATGCTTGAAAAAAGCCTTGAACAAGATCACGCAAAAACAAACCTTAGCGAGGTATCATCATTAGGTCTTGTACAGATGACAAGAAAGCGTACAAAAGAGAGTCTTGAGCATGTTTTATGCGAAACTTGCTCAACTTGTGGCGGTAAAGGATTCTTAAAAACTGCGGACACAGTTTGTTATGAAATTTTCCGTGAAGTGATTCGTTTAAGTCGTCAATTCCAGACTAAATCATTTTTAATATTGGCTTCACAAGACGTTGTTGATCGCCTTTTAGATGAAGAGTCAGCAAGTGTTGCAGAGCTTGAGGCCTTTACTGAAAAGCACTTAAGATTCCAAGCAGAGGTAACCTATACACAAGAGCAATATGATGTAGTCCCGGTATAGGCCCGATATATGAATTTTGTAATGGTAACAAGTAAT
Source organism: Gammaproteobacteria bacterium (assembly GCA_033852135.1). Lineage (GTDB taxonomy): Bacteria > Pseudomonadota > Gammaproteobacteria > QZLD01 > QZLD01 > QZLE01. Next base: position 231,694 of record JAWSVB010000010.1, read on the forward strand.
ACTCCAATTAAATAAAGACAGGGTAAATAATTGAAAAGATCAGCATTTCATAAAGCATGGCTATCTAGCATGGGGTTAATATCCTCTGTGCTGATTATTTGTGCTTTGGCTGTGACAATAATTAGAATTATGGTCCCAAGTGTTCCATCCTATAGACAGGAGTTACAGGACTGGTTGTCTGTATATCTTGGGCATAAGGTTAAAATAGAAAATCTGGGGGTAAAATTAAATGGCCTTGATTTAATTATTAGAATTAATGAGGCTGAAATTCTCGCTAAAGATAATAAAAGTAGTATGTTCCAACTGCAGGACTTGCGTGTTTCTGTAGACTTAATGAAGGTAATAACAGATTTAAAAGTTGAGCCAGAAACTATTGATCTAATTGGCCTTGATCTTTCGGTCGAAAGGGATATTAACGGCAAATTTGTGATGCAGGGGCTAAGCAGCTTTACCGAGGTATTTGCTGATAGTTCTAAAGCTGATGTACCTAAAAAAAGTAAGGGAACATTTATTGATCAGTTGAGCGGGGTAAAGACCAATATAAGAATTGTTGATAGTACTTTGCTTTATCGTGATGCAATTACCGGGAAAATTTTTCAAGCAAATAGAATTAATTTGATTCTAGGAAGAGATGACGAAGGGCCAACTTTATCAGGAGCTGTGCAGTTACCAAGTGAGCTTGGTGATAGATTGCGTTTTTATTCTAAATTAACTAAGAGACAAAGCAGTTCTTTAATCCCTTCGGTTGAATTTTATCTACAGGGTACCAGAATGAAATTTCATAACTGGCCTGTAATTTCGGAGCTTAAAAAACATCCACGTCCTGTTGGCGGTGATGTAGATATGCAGTTTTGGGGGGAGTTTGATAGCCAAGAGATTCGTGAAATTCAAGGGAGAATTCTTGGGAGAGAGATCGAGGTTGAAGCAACGAATAAGAAAGGGCTAAAGCGCAGCTTAAAGCTTGATAAAGTAGATGGAGATTTTGCTTTTACATCCGGGGTGTATGGTTGGAAGCTTGATGCTGCAAATCTGCAGGTGGTAAAAAATGATAATATTTGGGGTGTAAAAGATATCTCTGCATGGACAAATATTGGCGATACTTCTGAGCAGCGTGATATAGGAGTTACATTTAACCATTTACAGTTTAATGATAGTAATGAATTTGTCGAGATGATTCCTGGGGTTGACGACAACATAAAACAGAAGATAAAAAGTGCAGCACTTTCAGCAAAGTTAAAAAAAGGGGTGGTTTTTGCTTCGCTTGAAAATGGAGATTTAAAGTCAATTGCCACCGACCTAACTATTGATAGGTTTTCTATTGGGCATGGGGCAAAAAGGTTTTATTCCACAGGGATAGATTACCGTATTCTAGCTACCGAAAAGCGTGGGTTGCTGCGTTTGTCATCTGAATCTGGAACTGGCGTGTTCGCAACAGGTGATCTATTCCGCAAGCCATTTAAAGTTAAAACAATAGAGGGTGACATTTCTTGGAGCATTGATGCAAATCAGTTTGCATTACATAGCTATGGGGTAGATATATTAAATCAGGATATATCAGCAAAAGTTAGATTCGATTATAACAGCTTTAAAAATTCACTTGGTGTGCTTGATCTGCAAGCAAATGTTGAGAAGGGTGATGCAACAAGCGCCCCTAATTTTTATCCGGCAAAAATAATGGGCTCTCAATTATTAAATTGGTTGGATAATGCGTTTCTTACAGGTGAAGTTACTAGCGGAAAAGTTTTGGTTTATGGTGAACTTAATAATTTCCCATACAATAATAAAAATGGAATCTTTGAAGTTGATGCCATAGTTAAGAATGTAGACCTGGATTTTCATCCAGCATGGGGAAATATAGATCAAGCTGATGCAAGGTTGCTATTTCATAATAATGGCATGGACATCTCAATTCTAAATGGAAAAATTGGCAAAACAGTCAAGGTTAAATCAGGTTATGCTCGGATTAAAAGCTTTAGGCGTTCTCCATTAGAAGTTAAGGCAAAAGTTCATGGTAATGGAGATGATTACCTCTCTTTTTTAAAGTCTAGCCCTCTTGAATTTGCACGAACTAAAGCATTTTCCAAATTAGGTATAAGTGGTGAAACATCTTTAGATCTGGGTTTGGAAATTCCACTTGTTATGGGGAGAGTTTCAGACGCTAAGGTTAATGGTATTTTAGGTTTTAATAGTGTTGATTTTAATTTAGAAGAAACACCATTTTTTGTGGATGATATAAATGGCACTGCTAGTTTTAATCATTTAGGAGCAATTGATAGCGACCTGTCAGCAAAAATATTTGGCGAAGATTTAAAGTTAAATGTATATGGTAAAAAGAGTAGTGGTGGCGGTATAGATACCATGATTAATGCTGAGGCATTAGTTGATTTAACTGATGTGATAGACCCCAAGTATCACTCTTCGCTAGGAGTTATTGATGGTAAATCATTGTGGGGCGTATCGATTAAGTTGCCAAACTCATTAGATACTCCAAATCAGAGAGGCCTAAAGATAAAGGCTAAAAGCGATCTTGTCGGCACTACAATTTTACTGCCACAGCCTATGTCTAAGATAAGCGTATTATCGAAGAAGAATACTGAACTATCCATGAATTATATGGTTGGGGATGAAGTAGATTTAGTGGCGAAAATTGATGGTGTTGGTTCTGCAAAGGTCAGATTTGCAGATGATTCATTTGGTAAAATGGAGCGGGGACAGATTCTATTAGGTTCTTTGAATGCAAAAATACCTAATACAAAAGGGATGCAAATATATGGCTCATTAAAGTCATTTAATCTTGATTTATGGAAAAAATCGTTAGAAACACTGGTGAAACCTAAGCAAAATAGCTCAGGGTTTGAACAGCTTGAGTTTAGTGATATTAAAGTTGATATTGGTAGGTTGATTTTTGCTAATAGAGATTTTAATGAAATAAATGCCATTTTAATTAAAAAACCATCAGCTTGGCGTGTTCAGCTTACAAGCGATAGGGTTAATGGTTGGTTATTAGCTTCAAAGCAGAATTCTCATATTAAAAAGATTAAAGGCGTATTCGAAAAACTAGATATTCAGTCTTCTGTTAATGGTAAAAAAAGTACTAATTCAGAAAGCGATAGCCAGTCTGAAAATATTCCTAAAATTGAGTTAGTGGAAATATCTCCACAAGAGATCCCCGCGCTAGATCTTGTAGTGGAAAAACTGTTTATCGATGGTCAAAAACTCGGGAGTTTAAATTTTATATCTAGTCCAATAGCGTCGGGTATGCAGTTTGAAAGGATAGATGTTGAAGGGGATATTCTATCTATGAAAGCAAATGGTAGCTGGCTTAAAAATAAAAAAGTTGGTGAACGTACCCATTTCCAGGCGAACATGAATAGCAGTAACGTTGGTGCAGTATTCGATACCCTGGGGCAGAAGGGACAGGTTAAAAATGGCAATGGTAAAGCTAACTATGATGTTTATTGGCAAGGATCTCCGTGGGAAGCAGATATATCATCTATCGAAGGTACTATTGAATATGAAGTGTCTAAGGGACAGCTGTTAAAGATAGAGCCAGGATTTGGGCGCATGATTGGTATATTTAGTATTGAAACATTGTGGCGGCGTATGATATTCGATTTTAGGGATATCTTTAGTGAAGGTTTTGCATTTGATCTTATGAAAGGGTCAATTAAAGCAAGTGATGGAAATGCCTATATCAATAATTTTCAACTAAAGGGTGTCGCTGCTACGGTTGATATGGAAGGTCGTATTGGATTGCGTGATAAGGATTTAGATCAGATTATTACAATAACACCTAAAGCAAGTTCAGCTCTTCCTCTTGTTGGTGGACTTGCTGCCGGAACTGGTGTGGGTTTAGGCATTTTAATTTTGCAAAAGGTTTTTCAAAGCCCATTAGAGAAAATGAGCTCGATAAATTATAAAGTTACTGGGTCATGGGATGATCCTAAAATGGAAAAATATAAGGTTGAAGAACCACCTACTGAATATGAAATAGATGATGTGCTTGAAGGGGTATAGGTGAGTTGATACAGAGTGGTAGAAATAAAACGGATAAGATTTATGTTGCGGCCATTCAAATGGTTTCATCGGATTGTGTTGAACAAAATCTTACACAAGCTGAGACTCTTATTAATAATGCCGTGAATAAAGGCGCTTGTTTTATCCTGCTTCCAGAAAATTTCGCTTTTATGGGATATGATACCGCTAGTGCTTTATCAGTTGCCGAAGCTGAAGGTGATGGAGTCATTCAAGATAAAATATCACAGTTAGCTAAAAGGTATCGAGTAACTATAGTTGCTGGAACGATTCCAATTATTGCTGAAGAATATATTAAATCTGAACCAGGAAAAGAGAGCATTAAAAAAATAAAAGCAGCATCAATAATATATGGTCCAGATGGTAATGTTTTAGCTAGGTATGATAAGCAGCATCTTTTCGATGTTTATTTAGATAGTAGTCAGGAAACATATCGCGAGTCAGATACTTATTCCGCAGGAAATTCAGTAGTTACTGTAAAAACAGAGGTCGGAATGGTTGGAATGTCTATCTGTTATGATCTTCGCTTTCCAGAGATGTTTCGTCAGATGCATGATAATGGCGTACAGATTATTTTGGCACCGTCCGCTTTTACTGAGCAAACCGGAAGGGTTCATTGGGAGCCTTTACTGCGGGCAAGAGCAATAGAGAACCTTTGTTATGTCATAGCAGCAAACCAAGGTGGGATGCATATCAATGGGCGTAAGACATACGGAAACTCAATGGTTATAGACCCATGGGGTAGAATAACAGCAAGAATTCAAAATGGTGCAGGTGTGATTATTTCTGAAATTAACCTAGATTTGCAAAATAGTATTAGAAATGATTTTCCCGCGCTGGAACACCGAAAAAAATAAAATTTATACCGTGCGGTTAATGTCACATAGGAATATGCCGATATAGTATAAATAAGGTGAATAAAATACCTATATAAGGAACTTAATATAGGTAAAAAGAGGTGTAGATGTTTTTTCGTGGATTCATATTATTAGTTGTTTGTAGCAGTTTGGTTGCAGGTATTACCTCATCTAAACCTGCTTTTTCATCTGATATAGCATCTGAAAGATTTTCAATTGAATCGAGTGAAAGGACATTTTTACCGGTTAAAAAAGGGAAGTTTTTGCGTTCAGAGAGAGAGCGTTTAAATGACTCTATTTGTGAATACGCGGTATCTCTAGATTTTGAATGTGCCATGGAAGAGAGCCCACCCTGTCAAAAACTTGTCCCTATAGCATTTAATTTTTGTAGATCTGAACTGTATAGACAGATGCACCCGCAAGTTATTTCGCGTAGTGAATCACGGCATTGGACAAGAAAATTCAAAAAATGTGTTTATGCTGCAACAAAAGCGCTAGTAACTAATCCTGATCGTCAAGAACGTTTTTGCCATGCTGATGAAGGGTATTAACGCATTGATATACCGGTAGAATATTCTGGGTGCGCCTTTTAAAAGCGGTGCATAAGCATTTGATTTAAATCACTAGCATTAAATATAAATATTTTGGATCTGATATTTAGAGCAAAATATTGTTTTATTTGCGCCTCAAATCTTAAATATCATAGACCTAGAAAAAGTTGGTATCATTTTTGCTGTACTATCTATAGTTATCAATGATGGAGATAGATAAGATGATTTCGGTTATACCATTTCAGGCAGCAACAGACATGCCAAAACTTGCAGCTGGTATGCAGCAAGACCAATCGCAGTCTGGCCTTAGTAGTAACGGATTGTTCTCTTCTCTTCTAAGTAATGGCGTGCAAAATATTGACGGCTTAAAAGCACTGGTTGGTGAGAATAAAGAACTATTAGCCCAACTCCAAAGTGGCAATCTTGTGCCGCTTGAAGAATTAGAGTTGCCGCTTGAAGATATTCAAATGCCATTGGAGCAGCTACTAACGCAAGATTTGCAGCAGTTGATAAGAGATAAAAAGCTATTCGTATCAGAAGATATGTCAATGGAGGATGTAGTAGAAGGGTTAGAACAGGTGCTAAATCCAGAAGATTTAGCTGTTTTACAGTCAATTATGGTTCAAGTGGAGGAGTTAAAGCAGAATGCTCCGGAAGTATTTGCTAAAGTTGAAGACCTATTTCAATCTTTAGGAAAATCAATAAGCAAGGAGATTAAAACTCCTGCCGCACTTGCTCAGCTTGGCTCCGTTTTTGCCAGCGATTCTGAAGGGGTTGAGGAAGCATTAGCTAAAATAGACCTTTCCCAGTCTAAAGTTAGTGATGGAGCTATATCAACAGTTCTTAAACAAGTTGATAAGAGTATAGTTGCTGATGTTGCAGCCACTGTAAAAAGTGCTAATGATCCAAGTAATTTACTGCAGGGGTTTGATGATCTTCTTGCAACTAAGATGGTATCTAAAGATATTTCGACCCCTGTAATTAGTAAACAGTCATTTGGTGCACAAAATTTTGTTGTTGAACAGCAAGTAGCCACATCACAATGGGAGCAAGCTATTGGCGGCAGGCTAACATTTATGGCGAAAAATGATGTTACTGTTGCAAAATTACACCTGAAGCCAGCAGAGATGGGACCAATCGAAGTAACGGTTAAGATGCAAGAAGACCAAGCTTCGATCTCTTTTAACGCTCATCATGCCAGTACTAGAGAAGCTCTTGAAGCAGCTATACCAAGATTAAGAGAGATGTTTAATCAGTCTGGTTTGAATTTGGCAGATGCAGATGTACAAAGTGAAGCATCAAATGCACATGCTGAAAATGATACTGGAGATAAATCAAATTCAGCTTCAGCAGATGGTCTTGGTTATGGACTAGAAGGTGATGGCGAAGAGCTAGATGATGTAATAGAGGCTAGTGTACAAACGTTAGGCTTAGTTGATAGTTATGCTTGACGATATTTAAATATTTTTGATTATAAGACCGGGCGATTGCCCGGTTTTTTATGAGTTGATATTATTTAATAGCTTTAACAAATGAAATGAAAATTGTAGGGAATTGCATAAAAATGTAGCTACATAAGAATAAAAAATAACTGAAAAGTAGTGCATAGTTCATAAAAAAACACTTTGTATCTAACAATAATAGCGGGTATTAAAATGTTGACTATACTTTGAATAGTATACTAATAGATAAAAATAATATTCAAAGGGAAATGCATGGATTACTTGATGATCGCTTTGACTGCATTGGTGATAGAGATAATGCTTATCATGATGTTGTTCTGCGGTTTGTATTTGCGGAAAAGGTCTTTGCCTAAAGATCCCTTTGTTAAGCCGCTACAAAATAAAAACAATCCCAAGCTCAAAGAATATTCTGCCATGCTGCATAGGCATATGGATAAAGTGCAGGTTAAATATGATAAGACTGCCGCTAATTTAGGTGTAAAGCATCATATTAGCGAATGTCCACCTGATTCTCACGCCTTGATAGCATGTATACATTGCCACTATGACTATATCTTATGTGAAATAAGCGCTATTGAATTGGGGGAAATATCTATTGATAAAATTGGACAGCATCAACAAGGTGTAAGGCGCATAATCTCTGAATTTGAAGCAATAGAGTCCAATATATTAAATGGTGGAAAACCATTAAGTGAGGGATCTGCAGAGGTAAAAGTCCTACACAGCAAGTTAAAACAAGAAAGAGAAACCGATGAAGACCAAAGCAAATCATATTTATATGATTTGAAAAAAGAGAGTATTTTCAATAAACGCGAAAATAAAAAATTATCGCAACAGCTCGATATATTTAAGGAGAGAGTGCGCGAGTTAGAAGAGTCGAAAGAGACAACAGAAACAAATGTCGAAGATGTATCTTCTGAAATGTACAAAATTCTGGAAAAAGAAAAAACAGAGCTAGAAGACAGTTTATACCAGGCAAACGAGAGAATCACAGACTTAAAAGCGTATAAGGCTAGATTTGATGAGCTACAATCTCAAGTGTCATCAGAATCTGATGCAAGTGTTGAATTAAGGCAAGATTTGCGTACCCAAGTTGAAGGTACAGAAAATGAAGATGAAATTGATAAATTAATTTCTGAGTATGAAACAGTAAGAACATCGTTAGATGACTTTATGGAGCGCCCAGATGTTGCACCAATGGCTGCAATATCAAGAAGTGAAAATGATGAAAAAATTGCTGAGATGAATCAAGCCATAGATGATTTTGCTAAAGAATGCTGCTCAGCTATGAAAGAGGATACATTCCAGTTAGCCGAAATTAATAGCTCAGAATCCGATACTGTTAAAAAACTTCAGATTGAATTGCAACAAGTAACAATTGATAAAGATAGACTTCAGCAAAACTTAGATGATCTTGAACAATCGATTAAGAATAAAGGGAAAATAATAGTTAACTTAGAAAAGTCTATTAGCGGCAAGCAAGAGGATATTGAACAGCTACAAGAGAAGATGCATCAGGTTTCAACTAAAAATGCCAGCATTGCAGATTTAGAGCTAACAGTTGAAAGGTTCTCAAGGCAATCAATGACAATGATGCAGCAGATAATGGATCTAGAAGAAGAGAATGCGAAGCTCAAAGAGCAAGTTAATTAGGTTATAGGAGATTAGTTTGAGCGTGTTAAGTCTTTTGTGTGTAGATGATGACAAAGGGATATTAAACTCCTTAAGGCGTACTTTAAAGGGGGAAGATTATGAAGTGACTTTGGCTAATTCAGGTTATGAAGCTCTGGAGATTCTAAAAGAGAAAAAAGTCCAGGTGGTTTTATCAGATGTGATGATGCCAGAAATGGATGGAGTCGAATTAGTAAGTAAAATCAAACAGCAGTACCCAGATATAATACGCCTAATTTTAACTGGAACTGATGATAAAAATGTAACTGTAAAACTGATTAATACTGGAGAAATATATCGCTATATAGCTAAACCTTGGGATACAGAAGAGCTTAAATATATATTGCGCCAAAGCTTCGAACACTTCCGCTTAAATAACGAAAACAAACGGTTATTGCAGGAAAATAAAAGGATAAGTGAAGAGCTAGTTGAGATGAATCTTACCCTGCAATCAGATAGTACGGATAAGAATAATCTTCTAGGAATTTATACGGAAATATTGGATATGGTAGAGATTCCAATAATCTTTATTAATGCCTTTCAAAGAAAAGCAAAAGCCAATATAGCAGCACGAGACCTATTAAATGTCAGGCCTGAAGAAGATATGGAGATATTAATTGCAAAGTTATCTTGTGAGGCAAAAGAAGCAATAGATCAATATGTTAGTGTTGAATATAACCCTGTAGTATCAGTGGTTTATATTGGAGAGACTAAATTCAGTATTCGTTCACTTGGCACTCCAAATAAATATGAAGGCTGCTTGATGGTTGGAGAGAGGTATTAAAGGTAATGCTATGACGAATTATTGCATTGATGAGCTTAGCTAATGATAGATCACAGAGGAATGGAATAGAAAAGTGGAAGATCAATTTACCGATAAAGAAGTAAGTGTTTTATTTGTTGATGATGAAACAAGTATTCTGCACTCATTGCGAAGAAGATTTCGTAAAGCAGGATGGCATATATCTACAGCAGAAAATGGGGCTGATGGTCTTGAAATAATGCAACAGCGTAAGATTGATGTTGTAGTTTCAGATATGAAAATGCCGGAAATGAGCGGCGCTGAATTTCTTACTGAAGTTGCTAATATTTACCCTAAGACTGTTAGGATCCTGATGACAGGATATGCTGATATTGAGTCAGCAGTTGAAGCTATCAATAAAGGAAGAATTTTTGGGTACATAAGTAAACCCTGGAACGATGAAGATCTGCAGAAGACGATTGAGAGGGGGCTTGAAATAACATTTATGGAGCGAGAGCGTGACGAACTCTTAGTTCTAAGTAAAAAGCAGAATGAAAAACTGCAAAGCTTCAATAAAAATTTAGAGGTAGAAGTAAAGAGAAGGACAGAAGAGTTAGAGCAGACAACAATGTTTCTTGATAGCACCTTGAGTGAGCTAAAAGGCGCATATAACTCAACGATTGATGTGTTTGCAAGTTTGATAGAGTTAAGAGAGGGTAAAAGAGCTGGGCATGCTAGAAGAGTTGCTCAGTATGCTAAAGACCTAGCCACAACTTTAGGGATTAGTGATCAAGGCACAAACGACATATATCTGGCAGCACTACTACATAATATTGGCTTGATTGGTATGCCGGACCACATATTATCAACATCATATAATGAGCTTTCATTTGCAGATCAAAAAAAGTACCGAGAGCATCCAATATTTGGTGAGGCATCATTGATGTCTATTCCACCACTACATAAAGCAGCAAAGTTTATTCGCCACCACTGTGAACATGAAGATGGATCTGGTTTTCCTGATGGCTTGGTTGGAGCCGAGATAGCTATTGGAGCAAAAATTATTGGAGTCATAAGTAAATATGATGAATATAAGCTAGGCTTTATTACCGGAAAACAAGAGAGTGATGATAGCGCGGCAAGGTATCTTATTAGCAATAGCAGTACTAAATTTAATAAAAAGGTAGTCGATGCATTCTTAAAAAGCATCAAGCCAAACTATAAGCGCGAAGCTGTGCATAACACATCTGTAGTGGATAAAGGGATAAGCACAAAAGATATCAAAGAGGGGATGAAATTAGCGCAGGATTTAGTTACACCTGGTGGAATTTTATTATTGGCAAAAGGACAAAAGATAACTGGCGAAATAATAGCGCGAGTTAGAATGCTTGAAAGAGATACAAAGAAGAGTTTTGTGATTTATATAAGGCATGAGGAATAAGTATGGACAAGATAGTAATAGTAGACGATGAGATAAAAGTGCTCAATGCCGTTAAAAGGTTACTGCGTAAGCTCCCATATGATTTTGAGTTTTTCTCTGACCCAGAGATAGCCTTAGAAAAAATAAAAAAAATGAGTGTTGATGTAATAGTTGTGGATTATCGAATGCCAGGTATGGATGGCCTCGAACTACTTAAAAAACTAAGCGAAGCAAAAATTGATTGTATCAAAATTGTAATGAGTGGGGAGGCTGATATCCATATTATGGCCAAAGCTATCAATGAAACTGGAATATATAAGTTTATAAATAAACCCTGGGATCCAAAAGAACTAGTAGATGTCATAAATGAATCTGTAGATCAGAATCAGCGTAATATTGTACAAAAGCATCTAACAGATATAGGCAAGAATGAGGTGTTAGGTGCAGGCTCTTCAGCAGAAAAGTGGTTGTCAGATAAGGAATAGCCAAACATGTCTGAGCTCAACTTTGATGATTTAGTATGGATATACGATCTATTTAGTATAAGCCAAACAGCGATTGAGGGTGATGATGATGAGACATATCAAACCCTATTGCGTCATGTATTATTTGGTTTTAATGGTAAAACTGGTTGCCTGGCTTTAGTAGATAAAGAGAAGGGTGATTTATATATTAAAACAGGGTTTGGCCTGCCGGCTGAAGCTATAGGTAATAGGATAGAGCTTGGTAGTGGAGTGCTTGGTTGGGTAGCTGAAAATAACTCTTCAATATTGCTTAATGGTGATGTTTCTAATGATGACCGTTTTCAAAATGTTAAAAAGTCCAATTCTGGAGTTAAACCTAAGTCAGCAATGTGTTGGCCTTTATATGTTAAAAACGAGGTTATTGGGGCTTTAAGTGTTAACAAAGATGCAGAAGAGAAAGAATACACAAATTCAGATCTAGAACATGGGAAGATGATAATTCCTGTTATCTCATTGGTAGCTAATAACCTAGAGCTAAACCGTGATAGAGAACAGCAGATTAAAAGGCTTACTGATCTTAATAATCAATTAGGTCAGACCCAACAACAGCTAGTGCAGCAAGAAAAACTAGCTTCAATTGGTCAGCTTGCTGCCGGGGTAGCTCACGAGATTAATAACCCCATTGGATTTGTATTAAGTAATGTAACTTCGCTATCAGAGTATGCAGAAACCTTTATACGTCTTATAAAAGAATATGAAATTTTAGTACAAAATTTAAGTAGCGGTAATCGTGAGAATGCTCGTGATGCTATGGAAACTATTCGTGATATCAAGAAAACAGAAGATGTTGCATTTATGCTTGATGACATTGAAGAGCTCGTAAGTGATTCGCTAGAGGGGATGGAGCGAGTAAGAAGCATAGTTGCTGGGCTTAAGAGTTTTGCTAGAGTTGATGATCAATCAGAGCAAAAGGATGCTGATATAAATGATTGCATAAGATCAACTCTTAAAGTTGTATGGAATGAGCTTAAGTATAAATGTGAAGTGAAAACGGACTATGGTGAAATACCAATAATAGAGTGCTATCCCGGGCAGCTAAATCAAGTGTTTATGAATCTGTTAGTAAATGCATCTCATGCAATTGAAAAGAAAGGATTGATTGAGGTTCAGACAGGTGTTGTAGATGATGAAAATATCTTTGTTAAAATTACCGATAATGGTTCAGGAATAGATCCAGAAAACATCTCAAAATTATTTAATCCATTTTTTACCACCAAGGAAGTTGGAAAAGGAACAGGACTCGGCTTATCCATATCCTATGGAATTATTCAAAAACATAATGGGGAGTTATTAGTTGATAGTGAAGTTGGAAAAGGGACAACCTTTACAATCAATCTCCCTGTAGTTCATGTGCCTGATGAAGAAGAAAAGGCATAATAGCGCTCCAGTTAGTCAATTTTTTGTACCCTTCCTCTATTTATTTTACTAATATTAAATTATAGTCATAGAAGCAGGTGATGGTTGGTATATGGCTTTGCCTGGCTATTAGTTAGTCAAAAACGTCGGATAATTGACTATTTAGATAGAATTTTATTTTTCATAAAAAAGCTTTAATTGGTATTTTAGTTTCTTAAAACAATGTTAGAGCTTCTAATTTGCCTAATGGAATAGGAATAATTGGCTAAGGATATGCTAAATCTAATCTTTTTTATTTTATAAAGCAGCCAAGTATTGTTTTTATTATTAGCTATAGGCTTTTTATAAATGGTGGCATGTCTTTTGCAATCGATATGTAAACCAAATGTGCATTTAACCGTCAAATGGTAAGAGATATTAAAAAGATATGAGACAGGTCAAACTAGCAAAAAAAGAACAAGGAATTAGCCGCTTGGTACTGATTGTCATGATAGTGGTTGTGATAGTTATAGGTGCTGGTGTTGGTGTGGCTGTAATGATGATGTCTGGTGGAGAAGATGATCCATTAGCTGCTGAGCTTGAGGGTGAAACAGCTGGTGAAGATGAAGGTGAAGAAGGTGAAGATGGCGCACAAGGTGGTGATTCTAACGCCAAAGGCGGACATGGTGGTACTGGAGCAAGAGCATTGTTTTGGAGTATCGAACCACCAATTGTAGTAAATTACGATAAATTTGGTAAGACAGGCTTCCTTCAAGTATCGATGTCAGTAATGACCTATGACTCATCAGTTCTTGATGGGGTTAATCAAAACTCACCAGTTATTAGAAACAATCTGCTTTTACTTTTTAATGGCAGGAAATACGAAGAATTGATAGGCGCAGAAAATCAGATGCGTATGCAAGAGGAGGCCCTGGCAGAGGTAAACCGTGTATTAAAAGAGTTTACCGGCAAGACTGGGGCTAATAATGTGTATTTTACGTCTTACATAATGCAATAGGTGTAGTGATAAATGGCAACTCATGACATTCTAAGTCAAGACGAGATTGATGCTCTTCTTCACGGGGTAGATGGCGCCGATGAAGGGGGGGATGAAGGGGGTGATGATGGTGGTATACGATCCTTTGACTTCACTAATCAAGAGAGAATTGTACGTGGGCGTATGCCCACACTTGAGATGATTAATGAACGTTTTGCACGTTTGTTTAGAATTGGACTATTTAACATGTTACGCCGCACACCTGAGGTTTCAGTTGGTGGTGTAGACATGATGAAGTTTGGTGAATATGTCCATACCCTTTTTGTTCCAACAAGTTTGAATTTAGTTAAGTTGAATCCGTTACGTGGAACGGGACTTATTATCATCGATCCAAAACTTGTATTTATTATCGTAGAGAATTTTTTTGGTGGAGATGGAAGATACTTCACCAAGATTGAGGGTAGAGAGTTTACCCCAACAGAGCAACGTATTATAAAATTGGTTTTACAGCAGGCATTTGAAAACTTAGTAGATGCCTGGGCTCCTGTGATGCCGATTGATTTCGAATACCTTAATTCAGAAGTAAACCCGCAGTTTGCCAACATCGTAAGCCCATCCGAAGTTATTGTTGTCAGCACTTTTCATATCGAGCTTGATGGTGGTGGCGGTGATTTTCATATCACCTTTCCATATAACATGGTTGAACCAATACGTGAAATTCTTGATGCTGGTGTACAGAGTGATTCTAATGAAGTTGATGATAGATGGACGGTTTCTTTGCGTGAAGAGATGAAGTCAGCTGAGATTGATATTTCGAGTGAATTAACAAACGTTAGCTTGCCACTGACGGATGTATTAAACCTCAAAGAGGGCGATATTATCCCAATAGAGATGCCAGATGAAGTAACAATTGTTTCAGGTGATATTCCATTATTAAAAGGCAAATATGGAGTTCACGGCGGTAATGTAGCGATTAAGGTTAATAGCCAGGTACAACTAGATGATGGGCAGAGCACAGCTCTTGCTGTTGGTAAGTAAAGGTTGATTAGAACAAATGCTGAAAAGAGGTAAAGACTGATGAAAGACGAGAATGGTCTAGAGGTCGGAGATGAGTGGGCTTCTGCGATGGATGAGCAGATAGGTGCGGAAGATGCTAATGTTGAACCTGCTGCTTTCGATGAATTAGTTGCAGACTCTGCGGGTATATCTGATGAAGATGTAAACCTGAATGTGATTATGGATATTCCTGTCGATTTATCGATGGAGATCGGTAGAACAAAGATTAGTATTCGTAATTTACTACAGTTAAATCAGGGGTCAATTGTCGAGCTAGATAGATTAGCTGGTGAACCATTAGATGTTATGGTGAATGGGACCCTAATTGCTCATGGTGAAGTAGTAGTTGTGAATGAGAGATTTGGTATCAGGTTGACTGATGTGATAAGTCCGGCAGAGAGAGTTAAAAAGCTAAAATAGCTATGGAAAAATCATAATGAGAAGCGCCTGTAAAAAAACATATAAAGTGATCCAAAGCCTATGCTTTGGATCACTTTTTTTTAGTATTAATAATGTATTTGCGGCAGAGGAGGCTCTAAAGAAATCGCCTCTTACACCAGAAGTTGGCAGTAATGTAACAAATGTAAGTGCGACATCTTTGGTGCAGATGATAATTGCCTTAATTTTCGTGCTAGTAGCCGTGGTTATGCTTGGATGGTTTAGTAAGCGCTTTATAGGTGCCGGTCGATCATCTGGTGGAAAAATAAAGATTCTAAGCGGTACATCAGTTGGATCACGTGAAAAATTGATATTGATTCAGGTGGGTGAGGAGCAGATGCTGATCGGAGTTGCGCCAGGGAGAGTCAATAAACTACATCACTTTGATAACCCTGTAGTCGAAGCGGCTGACGCAGACCCAAAGCTAACACCATTCGCATTAAAGTTGCATCAGTTTATGAAAAATTCACAGTCAAAGAAAAAAGAAGTGGATAGTAATGGCGTTGATAGCGCTTTAAGCACTAAACCTGACGCATCTATTGAAAACTCTGCTTCTGATAGTGCTGAAATGGAAGGCAAGGAATAGAACTATGCAATCAGTCTTCAAATTAATCTTAAATAAAAAAGCCTTGGTTTTAATAGCCCCATTACTTTTAATGTTAACTAGCCATATTTGTAGTGCTGAACCTGGTGCTATGGAGGCTTTTTCTATTCTGCCAAATGAAGATGGTGGTCAAACCTATAGTGTGAATATTCAAATTGTTATTTTGATGACAATTTTGACGCTTTTACCCGCTATATTGCTGATGATGACCTCTTTTACGCGCATAATTATTGTATTGGGTTTCGTAAGGCAAGCTATGGGAACCCATCAGTCGCCTTCAAATCAGATATTACTTGGCATCGCACTATTTATGACGTTTTTTGTAATGGCTCCGGTTATCGATAAAATTAATGACAATGCTTTACAGCCATATATGGAAGAAAAAATTAATGTAAAGCAAGCGATAGAAGCAGCACAAGAGCCGATTAAATCATTCTTGTTAGCTCAAACACGTGAGAGTGACTTAGAGCTATTTGTAGAGATGTCAGGAAAAGAGGGGATAGAATCAGCTGAGCAGGTTCCAATGACAATACTGATCCCTGCTTTTGTAACTAGCGAGCTAAAAACAGCATTCCAGATAGGTTTTATTATATTCCTCCCTTTTTTGGTAATTGATTTGGTGGTCGCAAGTACCCTCATGTCGATGGGGATGATGATGCTATCGCCAATGATTATCTCATTGCCCTTTAAAATCATGTTATTTGTTCTGGTCGATGGATGGGCGTTGATATTAGGTACGCTCGCATCGAGCTTTTATTACTGACCAAGCGTTATAACTGATTATGTTTAGTTGGAGGATATAAATTATGACACCAGATACAGCTATAGAACTTTCAAAGAGCGCATTAATGGTTGCAGTGATGTTAGCAGCACCAATATTGTTGTCAGCGTTAATAATTGGTGTTTCGATAGGTGTGTTTCAGGCGGCAACACAGATCAATGAACAAACCTTAAGCTTTGTACCAAAGCTTGCAGCAATGGCCGCGACAATTTTTATTGCAGCACCATGGATGTTATCGGTAGTTATGGATTTTACTAAGTCTTTGATTACTGGGATTCCAGGTTATATTGGGTGAAACGGTTGTGCTCATAACGTTTTTAAAACTATTTGTACTCGTACATCGATACCTTTATAAAATCAATGTAGGGTGGGCATTGCCCACCAAATACATGCCATTATTAAAAGGTCAGCAGTGCCTGCCTTCCGGGAATAGGTTTGCATAATGGATTTCACCACCGCCGAAATAACAGCATGGGTCGGAAACTTCTTCTGGCCCTTTATGCGTATTGGCGGATTGATGGTGTCAGCACCTATTTTCTCCCACAATAGTCTCCCTGTTCGTATTAGAATCGTATTGTCTGTAGCTTTAGCTGTAATGATATTCCCAATGATCGATAACATCCCTCAAGTTGAGCCGTTATCAGTGGCAGGAATAGTTATTAGTATCAACCAGGTGCTGATCGGTATCGCCATGGGGTTTTTGATGAACATGGGGTTTAGTGTCATCATTATGGCTGGGGAGAACGTGGCTTTTAAAATGGGATTGGGGTTTGCAACTATGGCAAATCCACAGAGCGGTGTTTCGGTTCCTATTATCAGTCAGTTTTTGCTTATTATAGCAACACTGCTGTTTCTCTCTCTCGGTGGGCATATCCTTCTGTTAGAGATAATTCTGCAAAGTTTTAAAAGTATGCCAATAGGTGCTATTGGTCTTACACGGGACCATTTTTGGGATATTCTCGCATGGGGAACAGAGATGTTTGCCGGCGCTGTTATCCTATCTATACCCGCGATCATGATTCTTACAATGATAAATTTATCATTGGGAATAATGACTCGTGCAGCACCAACCCTTAATATTTTTTCAGTTGGCTTTCCTTTAACACTACTTACTGGCCTGATCATCATATTGGTGATATTCATTCCGTCAATACCGATCCACATGTCGGCAATTTGGCGCAGTATCTTTCTATTAATTCGTCAAATTCTTGGTTTGGCATAATAAGGATTAAGGTATAGAAGATGGCTGAGAATGAAGATGGACAAGAACAAAGTGAGGAACCCACCGAGAAACGAAAAAAGGAATCGAAGGACAAAGGCCAGGTTCCCCGATCACGAGACCTAACAACTATGCTGCTTTTATTAGGCAGTGCTGCATTGCTATGGATATTTGGTGATTTTATGTTGCGAGGCTTGGAGGAGATGTTTAACTGGTCCTTTAATCTCGATAGACAAACCCTTCTTGATGAGAAAGCTCCATATATCTACCTTATAAAGGCTGGTCGTCAAGGATTAACCATACTCGCTCCAATCGCTATACCACTGTTTTTTATCGCCATTATAAGCCCTGCCATACTTGGTGGGTGGACATTTAGTGCCGAGGCAATGAAACCAAAACCAGAAAAGATGAACCCGTTTAAAGGTATAAAACGGATGTTTGGGGTTAAGTCTTTAGTTGAGCTATTGAAATCTATTGGAAAGGTTTTAGTAGTTGGTTTTGTATCTTATTTTGTATTTTGGATCTATCAGGATGATTTTTTTGCTTTAGCGACAGAACCTCTGCGTGTAGCAATTGCACATGCTGGCAGTATGTTTTTTTGGGCATTCTTTTATATCTCCAGTGCTCTTGGGATTATTGCTGCCATCGATATTCCATTTCAGCTATGGCAACACAAAAAAGAGCTGAAGATGACTAAGCAGGAGATTAAGGATGAATACAAAGAGACAGAGGGTAAACCGGAGGTTAAAGGGCGTATAAGGCAGATGCAGCGCCAGATGGCGCAGGCACGCATGATGGATAATGTGCCAGAAGCAGATGTTGTTGTAACTAACCCGACCCACTTTTCTGTAGCGTTAAAATACGATCAGTTAAATATGAATGCACCGATAGTTGTGGCTAAAGGAACCGACATTATTGCTGCTAGAATTCGTGAACTGGCTCAAGAAAATGAAGTTCCTATCTTCGAAGCACCGCCGTTGGCACGAGCTTTGTATCATACAACAGAGATTAACGACGAAGTTCCGGCAGGATTGTTCGTCGCGGTAGCTCAAGTATTGGCATATATCTTCCAACTGCGGGGAAAAACCCGTTACGAACAACAAGATATGAATGTTCCAACAATTGATATACCTGATGAGTTTGAAAAGTATACAAAGCAACCAGATGACGCGGAGTAGTTGTAAAAATGGCTGATGCAGCAACAGCAGGACCACTAAAAAATCAAATCGTCAAAGGAATGGCGGCACCGATATTAGTTGTCGCACTTTTGGGTATGGTGATTATCCCACTACCTCCAATCATGCTCGATATGATGTTCACCTTCAATATCGCATTATCTCTGGTTGTATTGCTCGTAACAGTTTATGTAATTAGACCGCTTGAATTTAGTGTATTCCCAACCGTGCTTTTAGTAGCAACCTTGTTGAGATTGGCGATGAACGTTGCCTCAACACGTGTTGTACTGCTTAACGGGCATACAGGTTCCGGTGCTGCAGGAAACGTGATTGAAGCATTTGGTGAGTTTGTAATCGGTGGCAATTATGCTGTAGGTTTAGTTGTATTTGCTATTTTGGTAATTATTAACTTTGCTGTGGTAACAAAAGGTGCTGGACGTATCTCTGAAGTGAGTGCTCGTTTTACCTTGGATGCATTGCCAGGAAAACAGATGGCAATTGATGCTGATCTTAACGCAGGAATAATTGAACAGGAAGAAGCGAAGCAAAGAAGGGAAGATGTAGGTCAGGAAGCTGATTTTTACGGTGCTATGGATGGTGCGAGTAAGTTCGTACGTGGTGATGCTATAGCAGGTATTATGATTCTGGTAATCAATATTGTTGGTGGGCTGGGTATTGGTATCATACAGCACAACCTTTCTTTTGAAGATGCTCTTAAGTTTTATATCCTTCTAACCATTGGTGACGGCTTGGTGGCGCAGATACCAGGGCTTGTGATCTCAACAGCAGCAGCAATGCTGGTAACTCGTGTTTCTAAAACCGAAGCTATGGGCAAGCAGGTTATCAGTCAAATGTTTGCTGATCCAAAAGCTCTTTATATAGCTGGTGGAATTCTTGGAATTATGGGCGTTATTCCTGGTATGCCTAATATTCCATTTTTATTGCTTGCGGCAGCATGTGGTGGCGGTGGTTACTACATGGGGCAAAGAAAGCTAGTCATCCTGGCAGAAAAAGCTGTTGAAGAGCAGCAGAAAAAACAGGTTGCTCAACAACAGGCAATTGCTGAAGCTCCAAGACCAGAAAATAAGGATTTATCATGGGAAGATGTTCCTCCAGTTGACCTATTAAGCCTTGAAGTTGGTTATGGCCTGATTCCAATGGTTGATAAGAACCAGGGTGGGCAGCTATTAGATCGTATTAAAGGTGTGCGGAAAAAGTTATCACAAGAATTGGGCTTTTTGGTGCAGGCGGTACATATTCGCGACAACCTTGATTTACGACCAAACGAATATCGTATCAGTGTGTTAGGTGTGCCAGTTGGTGAGGCAGAGATTATGCCAGGATGTGATATGGCTATTAACCCAGGTAGCGTTAGATCCCAGATGGCTGGAGAGACAACTAAAGACCCTGCATTTGGCCTCGAGGCAGTTTGGATTGAGCCATCGAAACGTGATTATGCACAAACTCTTGGCTATACGGTAGTTGATATTAGTACCGTAATTGCAACGCATTTAAGTCAAGTTGTTCAAGATAATGCACATCAGATGTTAGGTCATGATGAAGTACAAAAGCTGCTTGATATATTGGCAGAGAAATCACCAAAACTTGTTGAAGAATTAGTACCAAATACTTTGCCATTAAGTGTAATTGTAAAAGTTTTACAAAACCTACTAGAAGAGAAGGTGCAGATTCGTGATTTACGCACGATTGTCGAAACTTTGGCAGAAAATGGTAGAAGAAGTCAGGATCCTGTCGCACTGACCGGTGTAGTACGTGAATCCCTAGGTCGTATGATTGTACAAAATGTATGTGGAATGGCGGAAGAGTTGCCTGTAATCACGCTAGATCCAAAGCTAGAACAGATCTTACTCAATTCAGTACAAGGAGCAGGTGAAGAAGGTGTAGGGTTTGAACCAGGGTTGGCACAAAGGCTGCATTCATCACTAGAAGAGTCAGTGCAACGCCAGGAGATGGCAGGAGAACCAGCAGTATTGCTAATATCTCCACAACTTCGTTCTTGGATGTCGCGCATGACCAGACATAGTATGTCGGGACTTCATGTATTAGCTTACAACGAGATTCCGGATAACAAACAGGTAAAAGTAGTTTCATCTATCGGGCAAGAGCAGATAGCTACTAGTTAAGACAGAACTGAGGAAAGGCCATGAAAATTAAAAGAACTTTAGCGAAAAATATGCGTGAAGGTTTAAAAAAAGTCAGGGAAGAGCATGGACCAGAAGCCGTAATATTATCCAATAAAAAAGTCGCAGACGGCATTGAGATAATCTCTGCGCTTGATTTTGATGAAGAAGAGATTTTAAAAGCAGCTGGTAAAGAGGAAAAACCATCTCCATTTGCAGCCTTGAGTAGGCCAAGACCAATAGTAGATGAGATGCCTCAGCAGCAGATGAAATCAAAAGCTAAAGCAAAGCCAGCTCCTCAAGATGATAGATTTGCCGCAATGTTTGATAATGAAGAAACTGATGATGTGGTTTCTCTATCCTCCTCAAAAGCATCTTCAAGAGTAGGTTATAGACCAGATCTAAAAGATCAATCTGCAGAAAATATTCAACTAAGAGAAGAGCCAAGATTGAATATAGCTAACGGTCAAAAATCCTCTGCAGGTAAAGAGAGCAAAAAAGAGCAGATTAAAGGGATGAATAACCTATTATCCAATATTGAATGGCCACATGATTCAGCTCTTAATGAATTAAAGAATGAAGTTACATCACTTAGAGGTTTGTTTGAAGACCAGTTGTCAGTATTGGAATGGGTTGGAGTATCGAAAAGAAATCCAAATAGAGCCTCACTGCTTAAGCGTTTACACTCACTTGGTATCGCTCCAGGTATCGCCAAAAAATTAGCAGAAGCTGTCAATGAAGAGCAGCCAATGGAAAAAGCTTGGCAGAAGGCACTTAGTTATTTAACTCAAGCGATAAATGTCACAGATGACGATATCCTTAATAACGCAGGAGTTGTAGCGATAGTAGGCCCAACTGGAGTTGGAAAAACAACAACTGTTGCAAAACTTGCAGCAAGATATACCCTTAGACATGGCAGAGGCCAAGTGGCATTAGTTACTACTGACTGCTATCGTATAGGCGCGCATGATCAGCTTCGTAGCTTCGGAAAAATACTTGGAGTTCCTGTTTATGTAGCATCAGATCAGGATGAACTAAAAGAAGTTGTTGAATCATTAGCTGATAAGCAACTAGTATTAATCGATACAGCAGGGATGAGCCAAAGGGACATAAAATTGGCAGAACAAATTCAAACGCTTGATATTGATAGTGATATCAAAGTCTATCTGACCATGTCAGCAAATACCCAGCAGCGTGCACTTAGCGAAACAGTAAAATCATTTAGTAAATTAGACCTTGAAGGGTGTATATTAACTAAAGTTGATGAAAGCGCGAATCTTGGCGGAATTTTGACTACCCTTATAAATCACAATTTACCTTTAGCATACGTAGGTGTTGGGCAAAGGGTTCCGGAAGATTTACAGCCAGCGCGAGCCGATGAATTAGTGCAAATGGCTGTCGAATTATCGTCACCGGAAGAGATTGATGACGAAGGAATTGCGGTAGCGTTCGCAGGAATGCAACGTAAACATGGCTCTCTGGGAATTTCTTACTAGAATAGTAATAATGGAGTAAAAAAGTACCGTCAAGGAATAGACATCCGCAGACAGTATCTTAATAGAAGTATGGATCAAGCAGCAGGATTAAGACAAATGGCAAACCCTCAACCAGTCAAAGTTATAGCGGTAACAAGTGGTAAAGGAGGAGTAGGTAAAACTAATCTATCAGTAAACTTATCATTAGCGCTCGCATCGATGGGGCGAGAAGTGATGTTAATGGATGCTGATTTAGGCTTAGCAAACGTTGATGTCTTACTTGGGTTAACGCCAAAATATAATCTATCTCATGTGATTTCAGGTGAGAGAACTCTAGAAGAAATATTAGTAACAGGCCCAAATAATGTAAAAATTGTACCAGCCGCTTCTGGAACGCAGAGAATGGCAGAATTACACCCTTCAGAACACAGCGGTGTAATTCAAGCATTCAGTGAATTGAGCTACCCGTTAGATTATCTAATAATCGATACCGCAGCAGGAATTTCAGATAGCGTAGTTAGTTTTACACGCGCAGCCCGAGAAGTGATGGTTGTTGTTTGTGATGAACCATCTTCAATCACAGATGCATACGCACTAATAAAAGTATTAAACCGAGATTATAACGTTCAGCGATTTCATGTTGTGGCAAACATGGTAAGAACAACACAGGAAGGGCCACAACTTTTCAAAAAATTGTCAATGGTTACCGAGAAATTTTTAGACATACCGCTAGACTATATGGGAGCGGTAAGTTTTGATGAAAATATTCGTAAAGCTGTACAGAAGCAAAGAGCAATACTAGAGATGTTTCCAGGAACACCTGCTGCACTAGGAATTAAGCAAATTGCACAAAAGATGGATAAATGGAGTATGCCAAGGAACATGGAAGGACATCTGGAATTTTTTGTGGAAAGACTAATTGAATATAGCGTCCAGGCTGGAGGTGCAATGTAATGAATGGACCCGCTATGTACACAGCGGTGCAGCACCAGACAAGAGATGAGCTTTTGATAGATTTCGCTCCTCTTGTGAAAAGGATTGCATACCATTTATTAGCTAAACTTCCGCCTTCAGTACAAGTTGATGATCTTATTCAAGCAGGAATGATAGGCTTGCTTGAAGCCGCTGCACAATATGATTCTGCTCAAGGTGCGAGTTTTCGTACATATGCAGGGATCAGAATTCGTGGTTCTATGTTAGATGAGATGCGTAGGTTGGATTGGACTCCGCGTTCAGTTCATAGAAAAGCCAGAAAAGTGGCAGAACAGGTGTCTAAGATAGAAAATGAAACTGGAAGAGATGCCAAAGATGTTGATGTAATTGCAGCTCTAGGTATATCGATGGATGAATATCATCAGATTTTAAATGATGTTTCCACCTCAAAAATATTCAGTTTTGACCAGTTTGATTCGCAAAATGGCGACACAGATATGTTTTCTGATTCAGAGAACAACCCAATAAATGTACTGCAAAAACATGGTTTTAAGCTTGGTTTAGCTGAGGCAATTAGAAATTTGTCAGAAAGAGATCAGCTAATAATGTCGCTATATTACGAGGAAGAGCTAAACTTAAAAGAAATAGGGGAGGTGCTTAGTGTAAGCGAATCCCGTGTAAGTCAAATTCATGGTCGAATAATGCTCAAATTGAGAACTGTTATGAGCGAATGGGCCGAAAATGATATAGAGTGAACAAATTGAAAGAAGTGAAAAGCTACCAAGTCAAAATCGGAGGTTGCCTTGGATAAAAATATGCAAATTTTGATTGTAGATGATTTCTCTACAATGCGCAGAATTATCAAAAACCTGTTAAGAGATCTTGGGTTTACAAATACTCAAGAGGCTGATGATGGCAATACTGCATTGCCAATGTTGCAAAAAGGCGGTTTCGACTTTCTGGTTACAGATTGGAACATGCCTGGAATGACAGGGATTGAATTGCTTAAAGCTGTTAGAGCTGATGCAGGATTAAAAACCCTTCCAGTTTTGATGGTTACGGCAGAGGCGAAGAGAGATCAAATTATTGAGGCTGCTCAAGCTGGAGTAAATGGATATATTGTTAAGCCATTTACCGCAGTTACCCTGCAGGAGAAGATAGAGAAGATATTCGAAAGAATTGAAGCATAAAAATTATATAAGTGGGTAAATATTGTGGATGCAAAAGCACAAACATACAGGGATCAGGCGCAACTGCTAATACGATGTCTGGATGCTGGAGATATAGACAAGGCTGATAGAGTCGTCGATGAGATGACAAAGCTAAGGGAAGGCGATCTATTTAAAGAGTTAGGAACACTAACTAGAGATTTGCACGACACAATAGTTACCTTTGGCTCTGATATTGATGATAAACAAATTAATATTAAGAAGCTGGCAGAAGAAGAAGTGCCAGATGCAACGCAGCGCTTACAATACGTTATAGAGATGACAGAGTCTGCAGCAGATAGAACTCTTGAAGCTGTTGAAACTGGATTCCCGCTTGCTGAGGATATTGGTAATAGGGCCAACTATCTGAATGAAAAATGGGAAGCCTTTAAAAAGCGCAACATGTCCCCAGATGAGTTCCGTTCATTAAGTCTTGAATTAGATTCTTATTTTGCTGATACCACAGAAAATGCAGAATTACTTCGTGAAAAAATGAACGATGCGTTAATGGCGCAAGAGTTTCAAGATATTACAGGGCAAATTCTTAAACGTGTTATAGAGATGGTTCATCATGTTGAAGAAAGTCTTGTTTATCTAATTAAGGTTTCTTCTGGAAAAGGATTGCTAACACTCGAAGATGAGAAAAAAGCAGAGCCAGAAGAGGAAAAGCTTGGGCCAGCAGTACCAGGTGTTGCAAAACAATCTGAAGTGGTGTCCGGTCAGGATGAAGTAGATGAATTACTTTCCAGTTTAGGGTTCTAAAGGAATAGTCTATGGCGATAGATACAGATGATGAGATTGTTCAGGATTTTCTCGTAGAGTCGAAAGAGATTCTCGAAAGTCTAAGTGAGCAACTTGTAGGATTAGAGCAAAGCCCAGAAGATAGAGAGTTATTAAACTCCGTATTCCGTGGTTTTCATACAATAAAAGGCGGCGCAGGATTCCTAAATCTAGATGCGTTGGTTGAAGTTTGTCATATCACGGAAGATTTGTTTAATCTTCTCCGTCAGGGTGATTTAGTAGTAACTGCTGATTTAATGGATAACGTATTGCAAGCACTTGATTGTGTTAACGAGATGTTTGATGTTATTGAAGGCGGTGAAGACCCAGAAAAAGTTGAAAGAAGCTTAATTCAAAGGTTAGAGGCGTGTAGAGATCCTAATGGTCCAGGCCAATCTGGAGCTCCTGCTGCAGCCTCTCCAGCAGCGCCAGAAGTAAGTACATCAGTAGAGATGTTCGATGAACAACCAGCTGCAGCTCCATCTGGTGATGATATTACAGATGATGAATTTGAAGGTCTTCTTGATGCTCTAGAACAAGAAGGTGGTGGTGCAAAACCTGCAGATCCATCTGCTAGCGTAACTGATGATGAGTTTGATGATATTTTAAATCAGCTTCATAGTGGTGAAGCAGAAGCTCCAGCAGCTCAACCAGCTGCACCCGCCCCAGCAATTGGCGGTGGTGATAAAATTACAGATGATGAATTTGAAGCTTTATTAGATCAACTTCATGGCCAAGGTGGTGCTCCAACTCCTGCTGCGCCAACTCCGACCCCAACCCAAACTCCAGCCACTCCACCTCCTGCTGCATCAACTCCTGCGAAGGGAGAGAAAATTACAGATGATGAGTTTGAAGCATTATTAGATGAAATGCATGGTGAAGGCAAAGGTCCAACAGAAAAAGGAAACACTCCAGTGCAACCTCCTGCAGCACCCCCTGCGGCTTCTGCAAGTGCACCAGCTGCTCAACCTGCACCAAAGCCTGCCGAAACTCCAAAAGCTGTAGAGCCAGAAGCAAAAGGTGGTGCAAGTCAGGTTAAGACCGAGACAACTGTAAGAGTTGATACCGCAAGGCTTGATGACATAATGAATCTTGTAGGTGAGTTGGTATTGGTTAGAAATAGACTAACTACTTTACGTACTTCGATTGATGATGAAAATCTAGGTGTTGCTGTAGCTGATTTGGAACTGGTTACATCAGATTTACAGACAGCAGTTATGAAAACACGTATGCAGCCGATCAAAAAAGTATTTGGTCGATTCCCTCGTGTTGTACGTGATCTCGCTCGAAGCTTAAATAAAGAGATTGAGCTAGAGCTGCGTGGTGAAGAAACAGATCTAGATAAAAACCTAGTAGAAGCTCTTGCTGATCCTCTTGTGCATTTGGTCAGAAACTCAGTAGATCATGGTGTTGAAGCACCTGGTGATAGGGTTATGGCTGGTAAATCACGTTCAGGGCGGATAATTCTAGGTGCGGAACAGGAAGGTGATCATATCCTATTAACCATCACAGATGATGGTGGTGGTATGGACCCAGATATGCTGCGCAAAAAAGCAGTAGAGAAAGGGTTGATGGATCTTGATTCAGCTTCACGTTTGGATGATAAAGACTGCTTTAACCTTATCTTTATGCCAGGATTCTCAACCAAGAGTGAAATATCAGATATTTCTGGTCGTGGTGTTGGTATGGATGTGGTTAAAACTCGCATATCACAGCTTAATGGTGCGATTGATATTGATTCAGAGTTGGGTGTTGGCACAACAATTAGCATTAAGGTGCCATTAACATTAGCTATTCTGCCAACATTGATGGTAACGCTTTGTGATAGAAAGTTTGCATTACCAATGTCTGTTGTGCGTGAGATCTTTGAATTAGATCAAGGTAGAACCAATATTGTAGACGGACAATTAGTTGTAATGGTTCGTGATAAAGCAATGCCTATCTTTTTCTTAGAACGCTGGTTAAAAAATATTTCAGGCGATGAGATTGTTCAACGAAATGTCGACGAAGGTGAAGATGAGCGCCAAGTAGTTACAGTTGTAATTGGCAATATGATGGTCGGTTTTGTTGTAGATGAAGTAATTGGGTTAGAAGAGGTAGTAATTAAACCTCTAGGAGCAATGCTTCAAGGTCTATCTGGTCTGGCAGGTTCAACTATCACTGGTGATGGTAGAATCGCATTGATTGTAGATATTCCAAGTCTTATCAATGAATACGGCAATAATATGTAGCAAATAGGTGGAATCTTCTAGTGGCAGTAAAAGTATTAATAGTTGATGATTCAGGGTTTTTTCGCAGAAGGATAAGAACAGTCCTTGAGCAGGATCCAGATATCGAAGTGGTTGGTGAAGCTGCGAATGGTAAAGAAGCCATTGAGCGTACAGCTGAGTTAAGACCAGATGTGGTTTCAATGGATGTGCAGATGCCTGTTATGGATGGTATTACTGCAGTTCGTGAGATCATGAAAAATACACCTACCCCGTGCTTAATGTTTTCAACATTAACTTTTGAAGGGGCTCAGGCAACTCTTGATGCTCTTGAAGCGGGTGCGATCGACTTTTTACCTAAGAAATTTGAAGATATAAACAAAACCACAGAAGATGGTGGAAAAGTTCTTCAAGAGAGAGTTAAAATTATTGGCAAGCGTGGTTTACGCTTGGCACATACTAGAAGTAAAGACCACATAGTTGGGAATAAAGAGAAAGCAACTGCTCATTCAACTAAGCAGGCAGCGGCTACTTCGCTAAAAAAATTCAATTTAGTAGCAATTGGAACCTCAACTGGTGGACCAGTGGCTCTACAAAAAATTCTGACATCACTTCCTGCAAAATTTCCTTGTCCAATATTGTTGATACAGCATATGCCGCCAAAATTTACTACGGCGTTTGCAGAGCGAATGAATGCACTTAGTAAGATAGAAGTTCGCGAAGCAGCAGATGGAGATGTATTAAAACCAGGTGTCGCATTATTGGCGCCAGGTGGTAGGCAAACAGGGATTAAAAAAGTTGGCAATGATATGGTCATAGAGATTTATGACGCAGGGCCAGAACAGATATACAAACCATGTGTTGATCTAACTTTTGAGCATGCTGCTAAAGTTGCTCCTGGAAAAACACTGGCAATTATCTTAACCGGTATGGGACGTGATGGATGCAAAGGTGCAAAAACACTGAAGAATACAGGTGCAGAGATTTGGGCTCAGGATGAAGAGAGCTGCTTAATTTATGGAATGCCTGCGGCAGTAGCTAAATCCGGACTTGCAGATAAAATATCTGGTCTTGATGCAATAGCGAATGACCTTATAGTGGGATCGTAACTAGAGTAACTGAACTCTCTTTGTTGAAGTGCAGATAAAATATAGTTGTTAAATCAAAGGCATCTAAATATAGATGCCTTTTTTAATGCATTGATTATCGAATTATTGTGTTAAAAGTTGAATAACAACATGTGCTATCACCTGTTGCTAGATAGGCATTTAGTGATAAAAACCCCTAAAGGAACGCGTAGTAATGCCGTTAATATGAATGAGCTGTTCCTTATAGTGGCATTTGTTTTGGCATGAATAGTGCTGCAAACATTGAAAGTAACATAAAGGTATTTAAAAAGTGATATCAACAATAGATATCTCATGCAAGCAAATGGATCAATATTGCAACATGATCATGAATTGCCACAAAAAAATATGGTAATGGAGTAGAAATGAAAATATATACCGTCTCAAACCAAAAGGGTGGTGTCGGAAAAACGACAACTGTAGTCAGCCTTGGCGGATTATTGGCGAGAAAGGGATATCGGGTATTGATGCTTGATCTTGATCCTCATGGATCACTTACAGCTTACTTTAAACATGACCCAGATGAAATTGATGACACAGTATATGACCTATTTAATTATGAAGGAGTGCCCAAAGCTCCATATGCACTGATTCGGCATACAGAAGTTGAAGGTTTAGATATGATTCCAGCTTCAACAGCAATGGCAACCCTAGACAGGCAGCTAGGAACAAAGAGTGGAATGGGGTTAGTGGTTAAATCTGCTTTAAACACCCTAAAAAGCCGTTATGATTTTGTTTTTCTAGATTGTACTCCAATGTTAGGTGTTTTGATGGTCAATGCTTTGGCTGCTTGTGAGCATCTACTAATACCTGTTCAATCTGAATTTCTAGCCCTTAAAGGGTTAGAGCGAATGATGCATACACTTAAAATGATTCAAAAATCACGCGCTAATAAGCTTGAGTATACGATTTTGCCAACAATGTATGATCAGCGCACCAGAGCTTCAGTATCAACTGTGGAAGAGCTTAAAAAGAATTATTCAGAGTATCTATGGAATGGAGTTATTCCTGAGGACACCATGTTTAGAGAAGCTAGCAGGGTGGGCATTCCGTTAACAGTGATGAAGCCGTGGGAGAAAGGAAGTCTCTCATATAGGAAGGTAGTTGAAGATCTAAAAATGGAAGAGGGAATAGTTAAACAAAAAAAGAATGAATCTTAGACGCATGCACAACTAAAAATAATAAAAACCGATAAAATGATGAATTAACAACAAGAGCAACAACAAACAATGCAAAAGACTCAACTCTCAGACTCAAAACAAGCACTCGAAGATTTCTTCGGTGATATGTTGTATGAGCCTGAAGTGGATGAGGCAGAAATAAAACCTTTGCATGAGCAAGCTGATATGGCTCCACAAATAGTGGAAGCACAAGCTGCAGTTGAGGCAGAAATTGATGAGGTTGTAGTTGCGATTGAGGCTGGTAACATTTATCCAGAGCCAGAGCCAGAGCCAGAGCCAGAGCCAGAGCCAGAGCCAGAGCCAGAGCCAGAGCCAGAGCCAGAGCCAGAGCCAGAGCCAGAGCCAGAGCCAGAGCCAGAACCAGAACAAAAGACAGAGCTTATAACTGAAAAGCGTAGAGCTATACCTTTGATAGCTGAAAGAAGCGTATCAATATCAGCAACAATTTCCACGTTACCTAAAATCGTGGATGAAAGTGAAAACGATATAATTCGTGTAGTTAAAAGGGATATAGAAATGCCGCTTCCAAAAAAGAGAGAAGTGGTCCCGCCAACCCCTATAGATACAAGTAACCTGGTTCATGAAGAGAAAAAATCAGTAGTTCTTAATGAAAATATACTTATCCCTAAAGAGCCAATTAATGTAGAAGTTAAGCCTGAGATAGTGCCTGAAGTAGTTCAAGAGGTAAAACCGCAAATTCAGGTTGAGCAAAAAGCGGTAGAAAAAGAAACCGTCAAAATTAAAACACCAGCAGCAGCCCCTAAAGTAGAGCAAAAAGAGAGTGATCTGCAGAAGGAAAAAGATAAAAAAATTGTAAATGGTTTTTCTCTATCCGTACCTTTAGCTGATGATTTAATAAACAATGTACCATGCTGGGCGCATCCGGATTTTCAATGTCTATTTTTTAATATTGGATTGGTAAAATTAGCAGTTCCTTTGGTAAAATTAAAAGGTGTAGTCCCATATCCAGAAAAAATAGCTCGCCCACCTAGGTCGCCAGATTGGTATTTAGGGTTATATGTAAATCGTGGGCAGCATGTAAAAATAATTGATACATCACAACTGGTACTGCCAGATGGCTACAATGGCAAAAAAGAGGAGATTGATCCGAAAAAAATTATTTTTATTGGTGAAGGTGAAGTAG
Source organism: Gammaproteobacteria bacterium (assembly GCA_033852135.1). Classification (GTDB taxonomy): domain Bacteria; phylum Pseudomonadota; class Gammaproteobacteria; order QZLD01; family QZLD01; genus QZLE01. The sequence goes on from JAWSVB010000010.1 coordinate 262,758, forward strand.
GTATTGTATGTTCAGATATTGGAGATGTAGTCAGAATTACTGAATCTGAAGTTAGTTGGCGCAAAACTAGTGGTGGAAAAAGGCCATGGCTGCTTGGAACAGTTAAAAAACACCTTTGTGCACTAGTTGATACAGCAGGTGTAATTAAGATGCTTAAGGAAATGGGGATAGATAAAGATTAGCGCTTATTAAAATAAGTCGTAAATAATGCAAGATAAATTGGGAAATGCCGCAAAAGATATTTATATTTTAGCCGCTTATAGTGAATCATTAAGTGTATTGCCCAATAAAAAAATAATTCATAAATTAGGATAAATAACAAATACGTATTAATGGTTTTTATTAAAAACCATTAATACCTCACGTTTCAGCTAAAAAGTAGCAAATAAAAGTGAATTTTGTGCAGTTATAGACTAATTTATTAAGTATAGGAATAGAAACCATCCCTATGGGGATGTATGTACATAGCTAATTTGGAGATTATGGATGGCTGATGATGAAAATAACAATTCTGAAGATCAGGTAACTCAGTGGGTAACTTTTAGCCTGGATCAGGAGATGTATGGAATTAACGTTATGAATGTGCAAGAGGTATTACCTTGCGCTGAAATAGCCCCAGTTCCTGGAGCACCTCCATTTGTACTTGGGATCATCAATCTACGTGGTAATGTTGTAACTGTAATCGATACAAGAATGAGATTTGGTTTGCCAACCCTTGAAGAGATGGGTAAATCAAGAGTAGTAGTTATTGAAGCAAATGATCAAGTTGCAGGCATATTAGTAGATAGCGTGTCTGAAGTAATAGGCGTAAAAGGTGGTGAAATTGATACAGCGCCTAGTGTTGGTAATGATGATTCATCAAGATATATCTACGGTGTAGTTAGTCGTGAGAACGTATTATTAATCCTAGTGGATGTATATAAACTGCTGACCAGGGAAGAGTGGTCAGATATTGCAGCACTTTAAGTAGCCTCAATAAAGATATAAAGGTATAGATAGTGGTAGATCAAGTAAAAATATCTCCACTATCATCTATTAAATCACCATCAAGACTGAATCGGCGACTATCAAATAAAAATGGTAAAAGTTTCGCAGAAGATCTCAGTCTTTTTTATGATGATGAAAATCAAGAGATGAAAAAAAAGCCCAGAGCAAAAAAAACACTAGGGAAACTTGACGAATATATTTAAGAAGGGATATTGCCGGGAAAGTTGTGCATAATTAAGTATAATGCCACTATAAAAATGTAAAAAATTCTGGTTAATATAAATAATAAAAGGAAAGAGGTTTAAATGGAGATGCAGATAATTGCGGTTATATTAGCATTAATAATAGTTTTTCTTGCAATTCTCATGTTTAAAATCTGGAGTGACCTTAATAAGCTCAAAGCTAGAATAACTATATCTGAAAACAATTTAAGCCGAATTTCCGATTCATTTTATGGAATCTCTGCAGGTGCTGTTGGTCAGGGAGAGAATATTGCAAAGGTAGAAAAAGATATTGATCAAATAAGGTCAAGGCTTGAAACCATTGCGATGAATGAGCAGCAAAGTGCTGGTCATAGCCAAGCGATAAGAATGGCAAAACGAGGCGCTACCTCTGAAGAGATAGCTGAAACATGTGGCCTTACCAGAGTGGAAGCAGATCTGGTTATAAGACTGCATAGTGCAGAAGACTAGCTCATAGTATTTTCAAAGAGAGACTAGGTTACCCTGTAGTTGTAACGTTATTCCTGTGAAAACCCCTCTGGAAATTTACCTTTAATGATATAAGCGAAGGCAATAACTTCAGCTACCACCCTGTATAGCATCTCTGGAATTTCATCTCCAACATCAAAAGTTGCTAAGAATTTAGATAACTCTGGATCATTATGTAGGGGTACTCCATGCTCTTCAGCGATCTCAATAATTGCATCAGCAAGTGCGTCGCTTCCTTTAGCTGTTATCTTAGGAGCAGTTGCACCATCATATTTAAGAGCAATAGCGATAGGTTCTTTTTCAGGCTTTTTCATCGATAAGTCCTCCATCATTATGTATATGTGGTGCTTGTGGAGGATTGCCTTTAAAACAGTTGATTATATCTACTTCAAGCCCAAGAGATGTCAGCTTAGCATTTAATAAAGGCATGTGCTTGGTCATAACTTCTGCTGTAGAGCTATTTTCAGCCCAAAATGTTGTACTGACCTTTGAGCTACCCAAGTTGATCCTGGTGTTAATTGTACCTAAAGGCTCAATATTAAATGCCAATTCAATAGTCCATCCCGCTTGTTTAATTTCGCGTTTATTTTTTGAACTACCTTTGTCATCTTCCTTAATGCGTAAATGAAATATGCTTGCCCCTTGATCATCAAGGATTGGAATATCCAAAGTTAAGTTAATAGGTCTATCTTTAGCTGCAAGGTTACTTTGGCTAAGTTCTAATCTTGCAAGAGATGATTCCGTTTGGTTTTTAATTTCCGCCAGCAGCTTATTCATTCCAAGCATCCCTTCAAGTGATGCTCCACCTTTCTTTACGGTGGCACCAGGAGTTAGAAGAGGAAAGTTAGGTAAGGGTGGCGGTATAATCTTTAAGTTTGGATCAGTAAGAGTTTGAGCCTGCTGAGCAGGTTTTTGTAATGCTGTGTCAGCTGCTTTCAAGTACTGTGAAAGGATGGCATCAACTTTAGCTGTTGTATGTTGGATTTCTGTGGTGTGAGACGGAAATGTTTGAGGTGCCTTATCACTTGCCCCAATTAATCTTGTTAATTCATTATTAATTTTTACTAAGTTTGCTTTTACATCATTATTTACAATTTGAGCTTTATCAGTAGGGGATGATGTTGCAAGCTTTTGTTCAAAGAAAACCCCTGAACTTTTGATGAAATTTTTCACAGCTTCAGCTCGGAGAGCTTCATTATTGATTTGTTTAATATCAGGAAGAGTAGCAATCAACTGTTTGACTGAATGCATAACAACTCTTGATTCATTTTCAGCATTGGTTCTAATTGGTGTTTGTTGACTCTGCTGTGCTTCAGAGATAGCTTTTGTAAGTATTTCTGGCGACTTAATGATTTCTGTCAAACTATTTATTAGTGGGGCAAGGCTATTTTGTTTCGGGACAGCAGCTAGCAGCATTTTATTAACTAGGTTTAAAGAGACTTGTTCCGGTTGTTTTAAAACAGTGAATGTCAGTTTATTCCCAGTTTCAGCTACTCTAAGAAGTAGTTTTTCTCCTTTGGTTATAGACTTTTCGGTATCAGCTAAAAACTTCATCCCTTTAATTTCAAGTTCAACCTGATTGTTTTTTGAATTGGTTGTAGCTTTAGCTTCAACAAGTTGGCTCACAACGAAGCCGTCAGGCATTTTGCCTGTTACTGTTACGTTGCCCATGCTAGGGCGAGCTAAGCGATCCACTTCCCAAACCATATTGTAATTATAGCCTTTTATTCTTATCTATTTCTTTAAACTTCTAGTTGTAGATACATTTTTTATATCAGTAACTAATTCCTGAAAAGTCAGTGCATATAATAATTAAAGAAATAAATGTGAACTAGGTTGTAGGTAAAACGCTACTTATAATTTTTTTGTAGTGCAGCAGATTAAAGTTTTTCTCTATTAGTGCCGATAGCAAACATAAGAGATTGCTAACCTAGATTTATTAGTTATCTAAAGTTCAAAGTTTGACACTGATAGGAAATCGGTTAAAAACTAAGTCAAAGAGTTGACAAAAAGAAGATTTAGCTAAGTTTATATTTTTTTAAGATATTGATGTATAACAGAAAAAGGATTTTGGCACAGTAATAGCATTTATTGTGATACAGAAAGGATAAATTAGGTGTATAAAAATGATAGTACAGCAGCCAGTTAAAAATGAGTTACAAAACGTAATCCCATATGTTGGTAAAGATCTTCTTATTGAAGTGCCAGAGGTTAATTTCTCAAACACTCATAAAAGGTTCTCTCTGGTTAATCGTTTACAAACCACTCTTGATATCTCTGAGATTTTCAATATTTTTTCAAAAGAGCTTTCTGAGCTGGTTAAGCATGATGGCCTTACCTACTCAGGAAATGAAAGCTCTGCAATCGTATCTTTAGGGCGTGTAAAAAGATCAAAGCTTAGTTACAACCTTAAAGCTGAAGGGCAGTCTCTTGGTGAATTAGTACTATATAGAACAAAAAAATTCAGCAATGAAGAGGTAGCTAAAGTAGAGGACTATATCAGTTTACTTTTTTACCCTCTAAGAAATGCAATTATGTACACCAAAGCATTGCAGTCAGCTTTAAGAGATCCTCTTACAAATCTGCATAATAGAGCAATGCTAGAGCAGCACCTTGCTCGAGAAAGTCAGCTTGCACAAAGACATGAAGATGATTTTTCAATGATTATCATCGATGTTGATAAGTTTAAAGAAGTTAACGATGAATACGGACATCAAGCTGGAGATGCAATTCTTTGTAAGCTTGCTGATATCATGCGTGAATATGGCAGGGGCAGTGATATGCTTTTCCGTTTTGCAGGGGATGAATTCATAATAACTTTAAGAAAAACCACAACAAAAGGTGCGCAAAGGTTAGCAAATAGAATTAGAAATGCTGTAGAGAATGCTCGAGTTGAATATAAAGGTGAAATTCTATCTTTAAGTATCAGTATGGGCGTGGCTTCATTGCAGCGTGGTGAATCAACATCAGATCTTTTTGCTAGAGCAGATAGCGCGCTGTATCAAGCAAAAGAGGGTGGAAGAAATCAGGTTTGTGCATAATGTTCTGACGAACATTTTCATGACTCCCTCTGGCCGCATTTGCGGCCTTTTTTAATCCTGATGAGTTAATGAATTTGTTATTTCATTAACTCATCAGGTGGTAGTTCGCAATTCATCTTCTTGCCTAAGAGTTTCTCTATGGTAGGAATCTGGAATGACTCATATTCACAAGCAAGACTAATAGAAACCCCAGTAGCATCAGCTCTACCTGTTCTTCCAATTCTGTGTACATAGTCTTCAGGATCTTCAGGAAGATTGTAATTAATTACATGGGAAACCCCGTCGATGTGGATTCCTCGACCAACTACATCTGTTGCGACTAACGCTTTAAATTTACCAGCTTTGAAGTTTTCAAGTGTTTTACTTCTTCTCTGCTGGTTGATATCGCCAGTTAGGATTGCAATATTGACTCCAGCTCTCTTTAACTTATCAAACAGTTGTTGTGCATGATCTTTTCTGTTGGTAAAGATAAGTGATAATTTTGTTTCCTCAGATTTGAGAATATTCTTTAAAACTTTAAATTTCTCATCTTTGGAAACCATATACACTAGTTGCTCAACTTGTTCAGTAGCAACGCTTTCTGGTTCAATCTCAATGTGTACCGGCTCATATGTCCATTGACGTGAAAGATTCATGATATCTTGGTCAAATGTGGCACTGAAAAGTAATGTTTGGCGGTCCTCTTTCTTAGGCGTAGCCCTTACAATTCTCTTAAGTTGTGGGATAAAGCCCATATCAAGCATACGATCAGCTTCATCTAGAACTAAAAATTCAACTTGATCTACATAAATTTGATCTCGTGTCATAAAGTCGATTAAGCGTCCAGGTGTCGCTACAACAATATCAACTGGCCTTGCATCAAGGTGGCGAAGTTGCTTTTCATATTTTTCCCCGCCTATTAAAGCCGCAATACCAATGTCGCAATACTTACATAATAGCTTTGCATCCTCTGCAATCTGTAAGGCAAGTTCTCTGGTGGGGGCAAGAATTAGTGCTCTAGGGTCTTTTAGGTGTCTTTCCTCATCAATTGGAGTGCTTAAAATTTCATCAATAATTGTAAGTAGAAATGCAGCCGTCTTCCCTGTACCTGTTTGTGCCTTACCAATTACATCATAGCCTTGGAGAGTATGTGGTAGGGTTTGTGCTTGAATAGGGGAGCAATACTCGAAGCCAAGATCGTGAATTGCATGCATAACATCGGCTGGAAGATCAAGGTCATGAAAGCGGGTTTTTCCAGCTTCAACAGGAACTTCAAATTGGGATATATCCCAGAGTGGTTTGGCTTTTGGTTTTTTATGTTGTTTTGCAGGTGTGTTTTGCTGAGAGTGTCTTTGAGGGTTATGCTTGTTTGGTTTGGTTGTTACTGGTTTTTTTGGCTTCGCCTGTTGCGTCTGTTTTTGTGGTTTTACAACTTTTTCTGGTTGTGATTTAGGTGTAACAGCCTTCTCAGCAACGGTCTTTGCTGGACGAAATTTATTTATAAAAGATTTAATCAAGGTTATGTTTCTCTATCAAAGTGTTTCTATCAAAGCAGTGTCAAAATGAATGTTTAAAAAAATTTACTAATTGTTTCATATAAATGGTGTTTATGCACGTAGGTTAATGAGTAATAGGATAAAACCTTCAAAAATATAGGGTGTCTAGTATGAGGTGGTTAGAGTAGATCGTAGAATATGCCTCCCCTTAGAGTAGGGGAGGATTTATAACAATGTATTCTTAGTGATTAGTTTTCTGTCACTCTGATTTGCTCTAACGGAGTTTTAGGTCCAAAGAAGCCAATATTTTTATCATATAGCTGCCACTGGAAGTTATAAATGCCGGGTTTCTGTGGTGCAACTACTTTGAAGGCAAAGCTTTTCATACTTCCAGGTAAAACCATATCATTATCCTGCATCTCAACATTGTTGATAAACCAATCAAGGTTTTTAGCAGGTGCCTGAGATACAAGACTTACTGAATCAGCTGACCACATGCTAGTGCCTGTGTTTTTCACCACTATAGTAACTTCATATTGATTTTTAGCCTTCATCGAAGATTGAACTCTTTGGAATACAATTTCAGCTTGGTTTGGCTTTTCCGCACTTTCAACTCTAATATTTATTCTTGGTGATTTTTGGCCAAATACACTGCCACTCTTTGCTAGCTGCCACTCGAAAGGATAATTGCCTGGTTTTTTAGGTGTTTTTACAGGTATGCTAGCTGTAAGAAATTGCCCAGGGGATACAGTTGTGTTTTGCGGTAATTGAACCGAACTGATTCCCCATGCGGTATGAACTGATTTTTTTGTAGGAACGATAGAAAATCCATAATCGTTGCTCCAATCAGCGCTTCCTGTATTTTGGAACTGTATTGTAACTTTGTAATTGCTGTTGGATGCCAAAGTATTAGGTACAATTTGCGAAACAAACTTAGCTTGTAAGTCATTTTTTGTGACGACAACAGCTATAGATTTTGACTTCGCACCAAACTGATTTAGTTCTTTGTTAGCTAATTGCCATTGCATCATATATGTGCCAGCTTTGGCTGGAGCAGTTACTTTAAATTTAAATTCAGCTAATCCATTCTTATTAATTTTAAGTTCTTCAGGTAAAGATATAGCTGATATCCCCCAGGTTTCAGGATTATCATCCCCTATGAAAACAAGTTTGTACCCATTTTCGAGAGACCAGGTATTGGCACTTGTGTTTTTAAAGGTTATAGATATTTCGCTCTCTTGGTTTACAGCCATTGATTCCGAGATAGACTGGTTAAAAAATTCTGAGTTATCTGCTGCTTCTGCGTAGGCATAACTGTTAAATAAAGAAGTTAGTAATAGTCCTAATGCCATAAAAGGTAATTTGCGAGTTCCGCTTGTCATAATCATGCCATTTTCTCCTTTTGGCTTTTTATTTTTATTTATGCTTAAAGTAATAATAGTCAAATTATAGGCTAAATGAATTTAATTAACCCTGACTATTATTTTGAGCATTAAATATTTAGAATTTTATTCATTGCTACTTGTTTCTAACAATATTTAATCAAGATGTAAAATAAATTCCTTAAATATCATTGTTATACCTACTAAGGTATTTCAAATACTGTTGCTTGCATAGGAATTTATGTGTGTAAAGGACTTTTTTGTGAAAATTTGAACTGGTTAGTTGGGGTGACTATTTCATATATGTGTTTTATATTCATATAGTTAAAGTATAAAGTTGAATTAAATATTAAATTTTCATTAAAAGTGCTTATTTTCTTGCGTTTTTTTAAAAAAAAGCTATTTTATAGTTACCTAATGGAATAATTGTTGAGCATGGAAGTTCAAAGTAATTAGTGTTGTGTAGAAAATAATGGTGGTGATGTATGAGACATAAAGTTTCAAGACAAGTATGTGAAAGCTTTATTTATGGTGATAAGGCAAAGCTATCAGAAGAGATTGCTTTCTTTGAGGATAGGCTTATGGAGGTAGGTTATCCTGGTGCTGATCTATATAAAAAAGCGGTTGTAAATGCTTTTAAAGGTTTAATTCACGTAAATAAACAGCAATTATTAAGAATTTCTTAAAAAAGCCTTATAAACAATATGTTAATTGTTGCGCTACAGCATTGTAGGAAAATACCTACAAGCTCTTAGCCGATATCGTATTTTTTTTTATAGAATTGAGTCTATTATTAGCAATAACAAGGTGATCAGATTTGGAACATTTATGTTCTAAAGGGAAATGAGAGGCGTTTGCTTTTCAGTTGTGGGAGGAAGTCTGGTTAGTTTTGGGTTGTTGTTAACTCAAATGCATGGAGGCTTGTTATGCTTGCGAAAGAGTTATTCTCCTATAGATCCAACGAAGAAGATGAAGTTAGTGAAATTGCCCTGCTAAAGGAAATAGCATATTTTCAGCGGAAGTTGACTAGTATAGATAGGGTTAGTGATAAAAGAGTGCAGACAATGCGGCATGTTTACTCAACATTGCTTGATCACAGAAAAGGACTTCTTCAAAAAATTCAGCAGTAATTTTTATTGAAGATCTTCCTATAAATATATAGTGGAATATAAAAGGCCGAGAAGTATTCTCGGCCTTTGTACGTATTGTATCTTAACCATCAAAGCTGATTGGTACGATCTTCCTTTAGGGTTAATTCATGCTTTTTAGCAACCTCTTTTGCTGCTTCTTCAGCCTCTGCAATACCATCAATTGAAAGAGGGTAGTACTTACTTATCTCGTTCCCATTATCTGTCGTTAGAACAAAAGCAATGGTGCCGATATCTTCGTTAAATTGCTCTGTTAACAGTAATGAGCTAGCACCAGCTAAAACTTTATCGTCAATTTGTTTGGTTTGTATAAACTGCTCAGAAATTGGTGTTGACTCATTAAGAATACTGCTAATACTCTCTTCATCGTTTGAAATAAGTCCATTTTCAAACCATGTTTGGGTAACATTAACTCCATGAGATTGTAGGCCAATAGTGTACTGACGGTGGGTAAGTACCCAGCTAGTGTACCCATCTGCATCAGAATCTTTATCCATTACGGCTAACCAGTCAGCATATGTCATAAATGGAGTTATTACCTCTTCACCATTGAAGTAAAACTTATTACCCGTAGCAGTAGTTACTAATAGTGGTTCATCAGGTGAGAAGAATAGTTGTTCAAATATCTCCCAAAGAGCAGAACAATTGATCTTTTCCAGTTGAGTTTTCAAAAATGCACATAGGTTGGCTAATGATGCGAAAAAACCACCGTTAAGTTTGATTCCAAAATCTTCTGAAATTTGCTCGAGAGAGAGATCTGAAAGGGCTCCTGATTCAAGTAGCGTGTAGTCAATGTTCTTATCCATAGAGTCAATAAGCTCTTTAGGGGCAACAATTGCAAAAGGGATAACAAGAATATTGCCAAAACCAGATTCACGCTTTGGAGAGATCTCTTTAATTGGGAAACCATCATCTTCTGATCCCAAGGCGATAACAGAAGGGGTAAAGCCTTCTTTTTCCTGGGCTCTAACATATATCTCTTGCAAGTAGTTAAAAACTGTAAACCCAGGCGTTAAAATCTCAGTTTGATCATAAAGAGCAGCAGGAACGATAATTCCATACTTGTCTAAATCACCAAGTATCATATTCATATTTGCTGCGATGGTATTAACCAATATTGAAGCTTTATCTGTTGTCAGAGCTTTTGGCGGTTTCTCCATATTAGCAACCGTATTTTCATCAAGTTCAAGAACAACAGCGCCACAAATTGAATTAAATTCCGTATCAGATGAGCTCATAGTAATTTTTAGATCCTAAATTAGTAAAAATATTTAGAAATTATAGTACACATGTGGTGGAATATTTTGGAATAGCTATGAGATATAAAAATAAACACTGGAACTGACTCATGTGTAGATTATAATTAGCACCCTTAAGAATATGAGTTAACTAACCTAAGAAGCCGAATATGAAAGTAAAAACAAGATTTGCCCCAAGTCCAACAGGATTTCTACACATAGGTGGAGCTAGAACAGCTCTATTCTCATGGTTATATGCCAAAAAATGTGGCGGTGAGTTTGTGCTTAGAATCGAAGATACAGATCGAGAACGCTCAACCGAAGAATCAGTACAGGCAATTCTTGATGGTATGTCGTGGTTAAAATTAGACCATGATGAAGGCCCATACTACCAAACACAAAGATTTGATCGTTATAAAGAGTTAGTGCAAAAATTGCTCGACGAAGGCAAAGCATATAAATGTTACTGTTCAAAAGAGCGTTTAGAAAAATTACGTGAAGAGCAGGTAGAAAATAAATCAGACTTCCGTGGATATGACGGTTGCTGTCGTGACCTTAAAGAAGCACCTGCAGGCGCAGAAGATTATGTAATCAGATTCTGTAACCCGCAAGAGGGTGATGTTGTATTTGATGATGCAGTTCAGGGAAACATAACTTATTCGAACTCACAGCTTGATGATCTTATTATTGCCAGAGCAGACGGCACACCAACCTATAATTTTACAGTTGTTGTAGATGATATGGATATGGAGATAACTCACGTAATTCGTGGTGATGATCATCTGAATAATACTCCAAGGCAAATAAATATGTATGAAGCCCTTGGTGGACAAACTCCAGTATTTGCTCATGTTCCAATGATTATGGACGAGGGTGGTAAGAAGCTATCCAAAAGAACAGGTGCTTCCAGCGTTATGTTCTATCGTGATGAAGGTTATCTGTCAGAGGCAGTACTTAACTATCTAGTACGTCTAGGTTGGTCTCATGGTGATCAAGAAGTATTCACAATGGAACAGATGCAAGAGTTATTTGATATTGCTGACATCAATAAATCTTCCTCCTCTCTTAATATCTCAAAGCTAGATTGGCTAAATCAAGAATACATGAAAGAGATGGATTCAGAATATGTAGGCGAACAGTTAAAATGGCACTTTGATCACGCAGGAATCGATACATCAAATGGTCCATCTCTAGCACAAATAGTAGAATCTCATTGTGACAGAGCTAAAACTCTAAAAGAGATGGCTGCAGCCAGTACATTCTTCTACCAAGACTTCGAATCATACGACGAAAAGGCAGCTAAAAAAGCTTTGCGTGGAGTAGCGCTAGAACCACTGCAAGAAGTAAAAGCAGCATGTGAAGCAATAAGTGATTGGAAAGCAGAAAACCTCCATCAAATGGTCGAAGATGTATGTACAAAATTAGAAGTTGGAATGGGTAAAGTAGGGCAGCCACTACGTGTAGCAGTAGCTGGTAGCGGTGCTTCGCCATCAATCGATATCACTTTAGAGATGCTAGGCAAAGAGAAAACGATTGCTAGAGTGGAAAAAGCAATTGAATTTGTAAAAGCCAGAATGGAAACGTAGAGTTAGATCTTTATTGACGCATGAAGTGATGATAACTATAATCACCATCACTTCATGTTAATGGGGCCTTAGCTCAGTTGGGAGAGCGCAACACTGGCAGTGTTGAGGTCAGCGGTTCGACCCCGCTAGGCTCCACCATATAACACCAAACACCTAAGGCAGTTCTTAGTCTTATTGCGTGATGTTTTAATCCATTATTAAAACCTATAGTAGAGACCTGCATTAACTTCGTATTGTTTAAAAATACTACTTGTATAGGTTATTCTGCAGCCTTCAGAGCAAAAAACGCTTCCTGAACCATTCACTGAAGTACCAAGAAAACGAGCCCCAACTTTTATTCCAGCATTTTCAGTCAATGCAACCTTTACGCCACCATTTAAGTTAAAAGAAAATTCAGTTTCCGAGGAATAATTAGCAACTCCAGGCGAGAAGTGGGTAGCCCCAATTCCGGCTCCAAAAAATGCATTTATATTTTCTTCTATAGGGAATAAAGCTACCCCGCCTATATGAGCAGTGGTTATATCAAGGTCGAAAATAACATCACTGGAGACTGCTTCGCTACTTTTTAATCTTGTTGACTGATGTGAAATATAAAACTCGTATTGTAAGCCAGGTTTTTCATCAATATTAACAATAAAGCCAAGAGAGCTAGTGTCATTTAGGTCAAGGGTTGCACCTGATATTTCATCTTTAAACTCACCGCTTGTTCGATAGCCAACGATAGGAGTGATTTCAGTTTCAGCAACAGCATTACAGCTCACAAGTGCAACTAGCAGTAACCAACGAAAATTCATAGTATTTCTCCTATATTTATCAAGCTAATCAAATTTTATTTGGTAGTAGGCTAGCAAATTCAAATGTGAATTGAAAGTGACCAATTTAATGCTGTAGATATAAATATAAATTGTTATTACTGATAGTTGCTTCACTATGGTGTTAGTGTTTACTATATTGTAGATGTTTTATTTTTCGTTAAATGTGATGTTTTAAAACGTTAAAAATATTTCCCCCGGTATTTTTTATTACGTTTTAAAGGATTATTTTATAAAACTACGGGTGTTGGAGTAGTTTGAAATTTTTAATATTTGTATCGATGATGAAGACGCTATTAAGCGCTTTATAATTGGGTTAATTGCAGAGTGCCCGTTTGGTGGTAACCCAAAGGATTGTCAAGCTAGTCAGGTGCGAGAGCTTTCGATGAAACAGAGGCTTAATTGGATTGATGAAATGCCTATAGAAGAGCGTAAAGATTTTTATCTAAATCATAAGTTTTGTTATAACGCTAAAGAAGGTATGTAACATCTATTGTGTTATAAAAACTTTGCATTCATGTGTAGTCAAAAAAATTGAGTCATAGGCACTATTGATTTTTTGAACCAGTATTCTAAAATGCCAGCACCATGTTATGGTGCTGGCAAATATACCGCATTAGGTAATATAAATACTACCAGCAGTTTGCTCTTCCTTTAACAGGTTGCGAAACTAAAGCTGGTCCAACTTCTGAGCCAGTTGTTTCTTCAACTGCATAGTATGTTTCGCCATCAGTTTTGCCAGAAACTTGGATGAAGTTAAGAGTGTCTGTCTGAATTAGAGCAGCATCTTCCATATCTGCATTATCAGCTTCGTATACATTGTATATTACTTGATCTTGAATAGGTGTTATTGGTGGAGCCCATGTAACTGTATAGTCACCAAAACAAGCTGCTGCAGGTGTGCTGATAAGGTAAGGAGCAGTCTTGTCTTCACCAATTACAACACCAGCTTGAGCTGCTCCAACGAATAATCCCATACCAACTATGCTTGCTGTTAGAATTGAACTTAATTTCATTTTTTTCTCCAAAAATAATTAACTAAAAAAAGTGTTGTTATAGTGTCTAGCATACTGTTTGTTTGTCAGAAACAAATGCCGTTTTCTCTAATAAACAACCTTGTCCATTTAACGATTAAATCAGTGACTGCATTTAATTGTTAGTTATTATTTTGCATTTATCGTGACTATGCAAGAGTGTGTTTAATTTGTTGTTATAAAAGATAATCCTATTATTATTATGTAACAATTTTCTGTGGGTCTTATGCAGGTTGTAACGCTATATAATGTAAAATGTTTTTCTTCATGGGTGCAATATTAAGGTGGATGTGTTTTTGTTGGAAGATGGTTTTTAAAATAAATCAGAGTATGTCAACCAGGGGTTTCCATAATTATTTAATCTATTCTTTGTAAATATATGACAGTTGAAATTAGTGAAAACTAGTGTTGAATAATTAAAAGTAGAATGGAATTACTTATAAGATAATTAATTGATGTTAAGTGGTATAAGGTCACCATATTAAACAATAAAGTTAGTGTTGATTGGCGTATTAAATCATATTCTAACAAGTATATATTTTGATTAAATTTATAATTATTTATATGTTTCGGGTTATTAATTACATTGTTTTTTATATGGCTATTAATATGCTAATATTGCTGCTGGTAGTAATTAAGAAGGTGTTTTTTAATTAATGCTGGACTAAAATTTCTTGTTTAAGTCAAAATCTATCATGTGGTTTTGAATTGTTAGGCAATGAGTTGCATATATTTGGTGCCCCCTTAGTTTAAATTACTTAAGTCCGTAGAATTGTTTCCCCCTATGCTTCTGTGGCTTGGTAGGAAGTTATCTAGTGCGGTTTTAATTTTAAGAGTAAAGTCAGAATAGCTTGGAGAAGTAAAGATGACACGTTGGATTAAAAATATAAGTATCAAAAAGAAGTTATTGCTTATAGTTAGCATGGCATTGATAGGTATGGTTGTATTACAAGGTGTAGCACTCTTTAATTTAAAACATAATTTGCTGGAGGATAGGCAGGTTAAAACACGTAATTTAGTTGAGGCTGCTTACAGTGTTTTAGCATATTACCAGCAACAGCAATCCAATGGTTTAATGACAGCCAGTGATGCGCAATTAGCAGCAAAAAGAACTATCTATAATATGCGCTATGATGACGGCCAATACTTTTGGATTAATGATATGCAGATGCAGATGGTTATGCACCCTATCAAGCCAGAGCTAGATGGTAATGATGTATCAAGGACAGAAGATTCTAATGGCAAAGCAATTTTTGCTGATATGGTTCGCACTGTAAGGTCAGAAGGTGAAGGGTTTGTGGATTATTTGTGGGCCAAGCCAGGAATGAAAGACCCAGTTGAAAAGATATCTTTTGTTAAAGGCTTTGAGCCATGGGATTGGGTTATTGGCTCTGGTATTTATATCGATGATGTTGAAACTATTTTTCAAGAGAATGTGGTTAATTATTCTCTGATATTGATTGTTATTCTTGCTTTAATTTCTACTATGTCTTGGTTAGTTGCAACTGCGGTAACAAAACCAGTTGCCATGCTTCATAAGGTTATGCGCGATGTTTCTGCAAATAGTGATTTAAGCCTTCTTGCTAATATTGATGGAAAAGATGAAATTGCGCAGATGGCTGTATCTTTCAATGATATGTTGACCATTTTTAAAGAGAGTATTTTACAGGTTTCTTCAGTTGTCTCACAGCTTGCTTCTTCAGCTGAAGAACTTTCAGCAGTAACAGAATTGACTAATAATGGTATTCAGAAACAGTATTGCGATATTGACCAGGTTGCGACTGCTATGCACGAGATGTCAAAGACAGTTCAGGAGGTTGCTTCAAACACTAATAATACGGCGCAAGCTACAGAAGAGGCTGATAAGCATACAGCAAAAGGTCATGCTGTAGCGGGTGGAGCGATGGGTGCCATTAACGAACTTGTAGGTGAAATGAAGAGTGCTTCAGAAGTTATATGTGGGCTAGAAAGTGATACTAAAGATATTAGTGTTATTTTAGATGTAATACGCGGTATCGCTGAACAGACAAATTTACTTGCATTGAATGCTGCAATCGAGGCTGCTAGAGCTGGTGATCATGGTAGGGGATTTGCTGTTGTAGCTGATGAAGTAAGGTTGCTGGCACAACGAACTCAGGAATCTGTTGAAGAGATTGAAGCGATGATAAGGCGCTTACAAGATGGGGCTCTAAATGCAGTTAAGGTTGTTGATAACAGCCATAATATGGCTGGTAAATCCGTTGAGTTAATGTCAGAGGCGACAGAGGTGCTAAATGTTATAAATGGTACTGTTTCCTCTATTAATCAAATGACTCTTCAGATTGCGACTGCCGCAGAGGAGCAGTCTTCTGTAGCTGAAGAAATGAATCGCAATATTATCAATATTAGCCAGGTAGCAGAGAACAATTCACAAGGTGCTCAGCAAACATCAACTGCAAGTTCTGAGTTGGCCAAACTAGCTGAGAATCTTCAGTCGGTAATCAGTCGTTTTGCTGTATAGAGCTATTTAGAAACGCAGTAGCAGATTTTGAGAGCCTAACTTGGTTTAGAGGCAATGCTTCGTTTTTCCCCTGATTTATCTACTGCTACATAAGTAAATTCTGCCGCAGTGACTTTAAAGCTTGGGCACTCATTTTCTGTTTCACGCAGGATAGGGGTTACCCACACCTCTAGTTTTATAGTAAGTGATGTGTTGCCAGTTTTGATTATGTAGCCATAGCAGCAGACAATGTCCCCAACTTTAATTGGGCTAAAAAATACTATTGAGCTTACGGCAACTGTTACGGTGCGCCCTTTGGTGTATTCTTTGGCTAGTATTCCACCAGCTATATCCATTTGCGACATAGTCCAGCCACCAAACATATCGCCGTTGGCGTTTGTATCTGCAGGCATTGCCATGGTTCGTAAGATTAGGTCGCCGGTGGGGCGTTTACAGTCAGGTGACATTTTGATTTAACCTTTAAGTTTTAGAGATTTTGTTATTGCTAACAATGTGCGTTATTCAATAATATCAGTTAAGTTTATGAAATCCATAGCATATGAATATAAAAAACGGGACCAAAGGTCCCGTTTAATTATGAAAAAATGTTATCTCTTAGATCTCTGGTTCGATATCGGCATCAATATCAGCACCTTCTTTTTCAGGAAGCATTAAGTCTTCCTTGCAGATGCCGAGCTTAAGAGCCATAGCGCTTGCAACATATATTGATGAATACGTACCTACAAGAACACCAATGATAAGTGCTAGAGCAAAACCGTGGATATCTTCGCCACCCCAGAAGAACAGTGCAACTAAAACTAGCATGGTAGTGATCGATGTCATCAATGTACGCCCAAAGGTTTCATTGATTGATGTATTTACCACTTCAACAGCTGTAACTTCGCGCATCTTGCGGAAGTTTTCACGCAAGCGGTCAAACACTACGATGGTATCATTTAGGGAGTAACCAATTACGGCAAGTAGTGCTGCAACTATAGTAAGGTCAAAATCAAGTTGAAGTACTGAGAAAACGCCAACAGTGATAATTACATCATGCGCTAGAGCAGCAATTGATCCTGCTGCAAGTTTTAGCTGGAAGCGTAGAGCAACGTAGATAAGGATCGCTGCAAGTGCTGCCAGGATAGCTTCAGTACCTTGCTCTGCAAGTTCGCTTCCAACTTGAGGGCCGACAAAGTCCTGTCTTCTAATTTTAACTTCAGAACCATCTTTTTGCAGAGCCATCATCACCTGATTACCAATCTTTTTACTTTCTATATCATCGTTTGGTGGGACGTGGATGTCGACATCTGTATTGGTACCGAAATATTTTACTACTGCATTTTTGAATCCAGCTTCTTTCAGCTGGGTGCGGGCTTTTTCCAGGTCTGCTGGTTTTTCATAACTAACGCCAATTAATGTTCCACCGGTAAAGTCAATACCGAAGTTAAGTTGGTTGATAGCTACTGATGCTATAGATATCACAATTAGGATGGCTGAAAGAACAGTTGTAATCTTTCTGCTGCCCATGAAGTTGATCTTTGAATCACCTTTTAAGAATTTCATTTATTTCTCCTCCGACCCTAGATAGACAGCCATTTGATTTTGCGTCCACCAAAGGCAAGATTCACTATTGCTCTGGTTCCCATGGTTGCTGTGAACATTGAAGTAGCGATACCGATTGATAACGTTACTGCGAACCCTTTGATTGGGCCAGTTCCAAAGCTAAACAGCAGTATTGCTGCGATGAATGTAGTTAAGTTGGCATCAAAGATGGTCCAGAATGCTTTGTCATAACCTGAGTCAATTGCTGCTTGTGGGCTTAGGCCATTGCGCAACTCCTCTCTTATCCTTTCAAAAATAAGTACATTAGCATCAACTGCCATACCAACGGTTAGCACGATACCTGCAATACCAGGCATGGTAAGAGTTGCTCTGAATATTGAGAGCAGAGCAACCATAAGTGCAAGGTTGGCAAATAGTGCAATATTCGCAACTATTCCGAATGTTTTGTAGTAAATGATCATAAACACAACAACCAGAAGGAAACCAATTGTTACTGCTAGTTTGCCTTTTTCGATATTTTCCTCACCCATTGATGGGCCGACTGTGCGTTCCTCTACAAAGTATATTGGAGCAGCAAGTGATCCAGCTTGTAGTAGTTTGGCAAGATTTTGCGCTTCATCCATTGAGTCTAGACCCGAGATCTGAAACCTAGTGCTAAGAGCATCTCTGATGGTTGCTACGTTGATAACCTCTTCTTTCTTTTTTGTTATCCATTCCGTTTCACCATCAACAATTTTTTTACCTAGAACCACGTTTTCAGAGAATACGGTTCCCATTGGTCTGCCTACATTATCTCTGGTTGCTTCGTAGAACTTGCTTCCACCAGTTTGATTTAGGCGAATATTAACGATTGGAAGTCCTGTTTGAGAGTCGATTGCAGAACTCGCACTTTCAATATATTCACCAGTAAGCATAATCTCTTTTTGCAGTAGAACCGGGCGGTTATTGTTTTTCATGCGATATAGCTTAGATTTTGAAGGAATAACTCCTGACTCTTTTACTTGGTAAGGATCGTTTTCTTGATCTTCAAGTCTGAACTCAAGAGTAGCAGTGGTACCGATTATCATACGCGCCATTGCGGAATCTTGAATCCCTGGTAATTCGACAACTATCCGTTTTTTACCTTGTCTTTGCACGATTGGTTCAGCGACACCGATTTGGTTAACGCGGTCACGCAGGATGGTGATGTTCTTTTTAAGGGCGCTTTCGGTAATTGATTTGACGCTCTCTTCATCCATTCCTGCTGTTAGGATAAATTTGCCGTCTGCTGCTTCTGAATTTAAAAGCTTAAAGTCAGAAAAATCAGCTTCACTTTTTAAGATGGAGTTAGCTTTATCACGTTCGGCTTCTTTGCTGAAAACTAGTTCTATACCATCATCTTTAAGTTTAACTTTGCGGTAGCGGATCTTTTCGCTACGCAGAATTCTTCTTGATTCACTGTATGCTGTTTCTAGACGCTTGGTAATAGCCGCATCAGCATCAACTTCAAGAAGGAAGTGGATTCCACCGCGTAAGTCTAGACCAAGCTGCATAGGTAATGCATTTAATGATCTAAGCCACGATGGTGTATTGGAAACGATGTTAAGAGTTATACTCAGATTTGGGTCTGCAAGCTCTGTTGTAATAAGTGCTTTAGCATCAAGCTGGTCTGTTGAGTTTGTATAGCGCAACAGTACCTTCTTTTCATTATAATCAACTGCTCTTGGTTGCTTTTCCAGACCTTCAATAACACCCTTTATCTTCTTGTTTATTGAACTAGAAAGTGGTGTCGTTACTTTGGTATTGCTAATCTGAATTGCAAAGTCGTCGTCATATAGATTTGGAAGTGCATAGATTGCTCCAAAGAAAATAACTAGAGCAATGAGAATGTACTTCCATAATGGGTACTTATTAATCATGAGAATAACTCTTCTTTCCGTTGTTATACGCTGAATATAAATTAAGCGTTTTTAATTGTCCCTTTTGGTAAAACTGCAGAAACAGCTTGTCTTTGAAGCTTAATCTCTTGCTCGTTACCAAGGTCTACTGTTACAAAATTTTCACCAACACTTTTGATCTTACCTAGAATGCCACCAGACGTGATGACTTCGTCACCTTTAGTTAGGCCTTCCATTAAGGCTTTATGCTCTTTTTGCTTTTTTTGTTGTGGGCGAATCATTAGTAGGTACATAGCAATACCTAAAACTACGATCATGATGATGCCAGAAAAATCTGCGCCAGCACCGTTAGCCCCAGCTTCTGCATATGCGTTAGATATAAAAAAATCCATGGTTTTCTCTCACTTTGTTGATGTCAAAAATTACGTTTTTGTCAGTTTGCGTATTCTTTGCCAATTTAATTCGCTTAACCCCGTTGGTAAAACAGTTGTAACAGGGCTCTAAAATGCGCAAGCATTATGCCATATTGGTCAAATTATTTCGCTTGTTTTTCATAAAATTCTTCTATGAATAGCTCCAGTCTCTGTTCTGCAATTGCATCACGCAGCTGCTGCATTAAATATTGATAGTAATGCAAGTTGTGAATGGTGTTTAGCCTTGAGCCTAGCATCTCATTAGTTTTGTCTAGATGGCGTAGATAAGATCTTGAATAGTGTCTACAGGTATAGCATTGGCAGTTTTCGTCTAATGGTCTGGTGTCTAGCCTGTATTGGCTATTTCGGATACGAATCACACCATTTTCAGTAAACAGGTGACCGTTACGGGCATTTCTGGTCGGCATTACACAGTCAAACATATCAACGCCGCGTCGCACCGCTTCTACTATATCTTCTGGTTTTCCAACGCCCATTAGATAGCGTGGTTTGTTTTCTGGCATGTGTGGTACTAGATTGTCGAGAACATGGATACGTTCTTCTTCAGTCTCGCCAACAGATAGACCGCCAATTGCGTAACCATCAAATTCGATCTCTTTTAGACCATCAATAGATATTTTACGTAGGTCAGGATACATCCCACCTTGAACAATGCCAAAAAGTGCAGATGGGTTGTCACCATGAGCATTTTTGCTGCGTTTAGCCCAGCGTAGGGATAGTTCCATTGAGTCGCGAGCTTCAGGTACTGTGGCAGGGTAGGGGGTGCACTCATCAAAGATCATAACAATATCTGCACCAAGATCTCGTTGAACTTGCATCGATTCTTCAGGCCCTAGAAAGATTTTGCTGCCATCGATAGGTGATTTGAATGTCACACCTTTTTCTTCAATTTTGCGCAGTTCCCCTAGGCTCCATACTTGAAAGCCACCAGAGTCTGTTAGAATCGGTTTTTCCCAATTCATAAAATCATGCAGTGTGCCGTGGGCTTTTATCACATCCATACCTGGTTTAAGCATAAGGTGAAATGTGTTGCCTAAAATAATTTCAGCACCAAGGTCTTTTACCTCTTCTGGGGATACTGATTTAACGGTACCTTGGGTACCAACAGGCATAAATGCTGGTGTTTCTATGGTGCCACGTTCGAATTTAAGTTGGCCTCTTCGAGCTGCGCCATCACTATTATAAGTTTGAAATTCCATCGTATTCTTTTCGTAATTTAAATTTTTAGTAAATCAATAATGAGCTATTAATGTCTTAGTATAAGAACATAGCGTCGCCGTAGCTAAAGAATCTATACTTTTCTGTTACAGCATGATCATATGCTTGCATAATTCTTTCTTTGCTTGCGAAGGCAGATACTAGCATTAGCAAGGTTGATGCCGGCAAGTGGAAGTTTGTAAGTAATGCGTCGATGACGTTGAATTTAAATCCAGGATATATAAATATATCTGTCTCATCACTATATGGTGTTAACGCTCCGCTTTTTGCGGCTGTTTCCAAACTTCTTACTACTGTTGTACCTACGGCGATTACTCTACCTCCAGCTTCTTTGGCTTTTGCAATTTTCTGGCACACGTCATTAGTGACCTCGACAACCTCAGAATGCATCTTATGATTTAGTACATCGTCAACGCGTACAGGTTGAAAGGTCCCAGCTCCTACATGGAGGGTAACGTAGCCAATTTCAACCCCTAGCTGGGTAATTGATTTAATTATATCTTCATCAAAATGGAGCCCAGCTGTTGGCGCAGCTACTGCCCCTGGAGTTTTTGCAAAAACAGTTTGATAGCGGTTTTTGTCGCTTTCGCGATCATTTCTCTCAATGTATGGGGGGAGAGGAACATGACCATACTCCTCTAGAATCTCAAGAGTGCTCATTTCACTATTGAATTCCAGATGAAAGAGTTCATCTTTACGGCCTAGTACCGTTGCTATAACTTCATCTTCAAGAATAAGTTTTGCACCAGCTTTAGGTGATTTACTGGATTTTACGTGTGCATAGACGGTTTTGCTGTCTACGACCCTTTCAACAAGCACTTCAATTTTCCCACCAGTCTGCTTTTTACCAAATAGTCTGGCATTGATAACTTTAGTGTTATTGAAAATAAGTATGTCATTGGGCTTTAGGAAGCTGATTATCTGCGAAAAGCTTTTATCTTCGATAGCACCAGTCTGGCGATTTAATGTTAATAATCGGCTACTGCTTCTATCTGATAGTGGCTCTTGGGCAATTAGCTCTTCTGGTAAGTCGTATGTAAAGTCTTGAGTTTTCATGGCTTGTAGCTTGGTTTTATATAGTTTGCGCATAGTATCAGGATAAAAAACAACTATCGACCCTTGATCAATAAAAAAAATAGCTTATACTAATTCGCTTCTCAGACCCTACGTCTACTGGGGTTGTTCTAGAGAAAGTGTGCCGGGGTGGCGGAATTGGTAGACGCGACGGATTCAAAATCCGTTTCCTTCGGGAGTGTCGGTTCGAGTCCGACTCTCGGTACCATTACAGTGTTTCAGATCGTTCCAGATCGTTTCAAAATCCTTATAAATCAATGGCATATCCTGAGCACGTTGTTTCAGGGTGTTTCATTGTGTTTCTTTGAATAGCACTAAGTTTGGTGCTACTATTGGTGCTACGTCAATTCGCTTTAAATAGGTAGCACCAAAATGCCATTAACAGATATACAAATCAAAAGGTTAAAGCCGCAAGAAAAAGATTTTTTTATCTCTGATGAAAAGGGGTTGCGCATACTTATTAAGGCAAACGGTAAAAAATATTGGCGTTTGAAATATCGCTTTAATGGTAAGCAAAAGACTCTAGCGCTTGGTGTTTACCCAGAAGTTTCACTAAAAGATGCTCGAAATAAACGAGATGAAGCTCGAAAACTATTGTCCGATGATATAGACCCATCAGAATTTAAGAAAGAAAAAAAACAGCAGATAATTGTAAATGAATCAAACCGTTTTTCTGTGCATGCAAAGCTCTGGTGGGATAAGAAAAAAGGTAAGTGGTCAGATGCCCATGCAAAAAAACTATTTAAAAGACTCGAAGACAATTGTTTTAATGATTTGGATAAAAAGCCTGCTGACCAGTTAGTAGCGAATGATATTTTATTGGTGATTGAAAAAATTGAAAGTAGGGGGGCTTTGGATGTTGCTAGCAGAGTTTTGCAAGATATAAAAAGAGTTTTTGGCTTTGCTGTAGCAAAAAAACGCCTAAAAACTAATCCCGCTACAGGATTAGAAAGTGTTGATATCATTGAAGAACGTATAGTTAAGCATAGACCGTCTATGGAAAATGCCGAATTAGGGCTTTTTTTGAAGGAGTTAGAAAACTATGAAGAAAAAGGTGGAGTATTAACAAAGCTTGCTCTTAAGATGCTTGTTTTTACTTTTGTACGCTCTGGTGAGTTAAGGGGGGCTAGGTGGTCAGAATTTAATCTAAAAGAAAAAATATGGCGCATACCAGCCGAGCGAATGAAAATGAAAACAGAGCATATTGTTCCACTATCAAAACAGGTTGTTGAGATTATAAAAGAGTTAAATAAAATTACTGGAGCTGATGATCTGGTTTTTCCATCTGTACGAAGCAGCGAAAAACCTATGTCAGATAATACAATGCGGCATGCTCTGCAAAAACGCCTTGGTTGGGATGGTTTGCACGAAGGTAAATCAAAGGCTGTCCCGCATGGCTTTCGCGCTAATGCTTCATCAATTTTAAATGAACAAGGATTTAATCCAGATGCAATTGAGCGTCAACTGTCACATACAGAGAGGAATGGTGTTCGTGCTGCTTATACACATCATGCAAGATATTTAGATGAAAGGGGAGAAATGATGCAGTGGTGGGCTGATTTCTTGGATGGTGAACGGAAAAAGTGTAAATAGTGTAAATAATACTGCAGACTAGTGTTTGCGCTCTCTAGAATCAAGCCACTCTTCAACTTCATGAGCATACCAGCCAACGGCACCAACACCAAGGCTGACCCGTTTTGGAAATTCATTATTTTTTTCACGGCGCCAGATAGTGGTTCTGGAAAGTCCTGTATAATCTGATACATCTTTTATTCTAAGGATTCTTTTCACATCCATTCCTCCAAATATTCTAATTCTTGTGATATTTCTGTAGTAGCTTGAAAATGTTGCTGAATCTCTGGTGATTTATTTTCCAAATATTCAATAGCTAAAGACTTGTATCTATCAGTACTCATTTGCTTAGCTAGAGTATTAATAATTTTATCTGTGCTAAGTTTTTTGCCTCGGTCGCCAGCGCCATGCAGTGTTTCAATTTCTTCTCGGTTGACATACCAGTGACAATTATCTTTATGGCGTGATCCTGCAACATAGGATTCAGCCCGTCCCATAGATGTTGAGTAATAAACAAATGTATCTCCATCGATTGTCGTACCTTGAGATGAATAAATTGTGGAAGCATAGGCTTGAGCCATATAAAAATGACCTTTGTCATTGCAGTACTCTGAAGTATCGAAGGTTTTTGTGTCTCCATTATCAAGATCAACTGTCAAAAGGTAACCAGATTCTGTTGTCTGAATTTTTTTAATTGTACCGAGCTGCCCATTAGTTAAGTCTCGTTTATAATCATTGCGGCATAATCTTATGCGATCACCAGTGGAATATTCAAAGCGAAGTGATTTATCGCTGATCGAACATTCAATTTCAATGTTTTCGCTACCAAGTTTTCCTTCTTGCTGATAAATACCCCTTACTAGATCATTGAGCGTTTTTACGTCTTTCCACCTATGAGCAAGAATCATAGATTCTTTTTTAGGATTGCTGATTCTAAAATCATTCCATTCATCAATTAATTTTGACCTTGTGTGCTCACCATTGTATTCAAGATTCAATAGTCCCTTCTCTAGGTGAGCTTTTAGTGCTGGTTCTGCATTTCCATTACGTAGATCTTGAACAGCCCTACGTGCCCATACTTCACGCTGTCTTCTAATGTTTTCTAGGCGTGAACAGCCTAGTTTATTGGATAGATATTTAAGTGACCCACCGTGAGTAATGGCATCCATTTGCTTGTCTTCACCAACTAAAATGATTTTGCCTTTAGCTTGATCAACAGCTGATATTAGTGACAGTAAGTCTTGGCTTGAAAGTTGTCCGGCTTCATCTACAAGCAGAATTGTTTTATTTAGATCGTATTTTTTAGCTTTTAGATCATCTAATAGTTTTTTTATAGTTGATGATTTAATTCCAGTTTCATCCTGCAATTGTGTTGCAGCTTTACGTGCAACTGTAGCACCAATAACATTATATCCGTTAGCTTCGTATGCTGACTTAACAGTAAGCATAGAGGTGGATTTTCCCGCACCCGCAGCACCTTGTAGGATATCTAAACTGCTTTGGCATACAGCAAAAACACTCTCTTGTTGCTCATCTGATAGGGGATATCCTTTCGATTCTGCAAAGCTTGAGATGGAATTTTGAATGATACTATCAGGTAGCTTATATTGAGTTTGTTTTTGGAGTTTATCAGCAATATCAATTAACTGTTTTTCATTTTCAATTATTGTTTTTGTAGTAAAAATTTGGTTTTGTTTATCATCTATTCCCAGCGCAATAAGTTCTGATTCTTGCAAAATATTCTGAACAATAAACTCAATGTTATCTAATCCAGCTCCACTCCACTGAGCTTCAATTGCTAGTTTCTCGTATATATCTTGCAACCTAAAAATAGAATGCTTTTCTGTAAGATCTGATAATATGGATTCTGATGGGAGCGGGGATTCTACTTCAACTAAATTTTTTTGTATTAGTCCTGAAGCTATTTCTGAAGCTATTTCTGAAGTAAACCCTATGTCATCCATTTCTTGCTCCCACCGCTCGAAAAGGGCGGGGCGGTCTATTTCTTTTTTATATTTTCTTGATGTAACAGAAATTACATCCCCAATTTTACTTGAACTATTAGTGGCTCCTATCTTGTTCATTAAGGACTTAATTTGAGTTGAACGTTTTGAATAAGATTTGCAGACTTGTTTTGGTACACCGAATATTTCAAAAATGTCACTACCTTCTGGTTGTTCAATTTTGAAGCCGATTTCGCGTAACCCTTTTGCAAGTTCTGCTATATAAGTTGCATTTAGAGCCTTTTGCCATACGTAAATTAATCTAGATTCAATAGTGCCCCAGCTTCCATCTTCTCTTGGTGCTAAGTTTGCAATTAAACAGTGTGTGTGAAGTTGCGGATCTTGCTCTCTGCTTGTCGAGTGTTCGTACAATGCAGCTATGACCCCAATTACTTTTTCAATTTCCTTACCTTGGCTGCCTCTTCTTGCAAATGCTGCTTGTCCTTCAAGCAGTTTAATTGCTGATTTAACAGCATGCAGCTGTGCTTTCTGAATCCTTCTTCTTGTAGCCCTATCTGATCTAGCCCAAAGGACAGATACGGATTTTGGCGCAGAAAAAGTAAGATCCCAGCCTGCTTTGTGACTTATGCCGGCATTTTGGCATAAAGCTGAACCATCGGGGGCAAATCCTTTAAAAATTTTGTAATAGTCATTTACGCTGATCTTACCATTCAATTTAAGTAGTCTTGCTGCTAAACCAGACCACTCACCTTCGGGTTCACCTCCGGAGTTGTAATAGTCTTCCTTTGCTAGATCAGCATAGTATTTGAGATCATTAATTTTGTTTATGGATGGCATGCCGCCTCCGTTGGATTAATTGATCTCGCTTACTAATACTTGTTTTTGGTTTCTGTGGTTTCTGTGGTTTCTGTGGTTTTGTTTTTTGATTGATTACTGATGGCTTACTTGTTACCCATTTCGCAGGGACATGAGCCTGAGCAATCTTTTTCCAATTCCGGAAAGTCCATTTAAGGCGGTAAATAGCATATAAGCTAGGTAGCAGTAAATACCCTTCTACACCTTCTTTATCAGCATATGGCAAATGTACTAGATCTTCATGGCTTACCAGCGGTTTCTTTTCTTGGAGCCATGTATAAGTTTTAGATTTTGGGTCATAAACAGGCCTTTCAATAGTTCTTTCGCCAAATATTTCTGATGTGTATTTGGCAGTGCTGCCTGCAGACCCTGCTCGCATTGCAACGAAGATGGTAAATAGATTTAAAAGTGAGTCCGCACCGTTATTTCCGTATATTCCTTGCAGTTGAGATATTGATTGTGTGCCTGCAAGAGTCCTGCATCCTTTAGAACGCCCCAAACTCATCCACTCTATCAATGATTCGTTCTTTGGGAGATTTCCTAACTCATCTAAGAAAAGCCAGAATTCCCTCTTTATAGAGTCAGGAAGTGCAAGAATATGAGCGCTCATCAAAGATATAATTGCATTAGCAAGGTTTGCCCCAAGCCCTTTGAATCTTTTGTCAGCTTGAACGATAACTCTTCTTTGTTTGCTATTAGATTGGTTAATCCACTCGTGGACTGAAAAGCTTCTGTTATCAGGGTTTGGCCACGCTTTGGCAAGATGGAATATCCATCCTAGGCGTGAAATTAGCTTGATATAAAAGCTAGTAGTTGTTTTACTTTTCTCTTCGATAAACCTTGATACTTTCGGATCATACTTCTCAAGCAATGTGCAAAATGATTGTTCATCTAGGGTTAATAGATTAGCAACATCCTTCCATCCCCAGCGTTTTCTGGTTGCGTTAAGTATTATTGTGATAGCTACGAATATTAGTCTGGAACCATCACTCCATACCGTATCTTTTTCTTCTGTAGGGAATAGCATCTCGGCAATTAAAGTTGCCATAGCATCATTAAAAGAATCTTTCTGAATATCCCACTGGTATGTTCGTTTGTCCCAAGGGGCCAATAGAACACAATACTTATTGAAAAGTACTTCTGTGTATTCTTTCTTTTCATCGTATATAAATAATAATGTTTTACGTCTGATTATTTGAATGAGTAACTGTTTCAAAAATACTGATTTGCCGCTCCCATGTACTCCAGATACAAAAAAGTTTCCACTCTCTCTGGATAATGGAAGGATTATATCTGGGTGTATGTTTAAGCCTATACCTGAATAT
This sequence comes from Gammaproteobacteria bacterium, assembly GCA_033852135.1. Classification (GTDB taxonomy): domain Bacteria; phylum Pseudomonadota; class Gammaproteobacteria; order QZLD01; family QZLD01; genus QZLE01. The sequence goes on from JAWSVB010000010.1 coordinate 290,532, forward strand.
TTTATTTCTTTTTTTAGCATCTTATTAGCGTGCTTAATGGCTTCTTTGTAGAAATAAAGTTTTGGTCCTTCGATATGCTTTAGTTTTTCGGTTAACCTGTTTTTATAAAGCAGAATTGCGAACATGCATGAAACGACAAGCGAAAGTAACAATTGGAATATAAGGTGGTATATGAAATCATCTTCAAACCCATTTGTTTTGAGGTAATATTTATAATCTTTAAGATACCCATGTTTTCTTTCGTTAAACTCATCCTTGATTATCCTGGTGAAGGCTTTGGCATGATTTGAAGTTGCTTCCCACTTTGTATTAATGTGCCATGTCAAAATGGTAGTGACAAAGAATAAAAATATGAATGCAAAAATCGCAACTAGCACAATAGTTGGTAATCCATATTTCTTTTCTTGATGAGGAAGCAATTTAGCCATTACCACTTGATTCCTTTTTTATTCAGTTGCTCTTTTGCTTGTGTCTTCTCCTCTGGTTTTAGGGCTAGAAGTACGCTCAGCATTTCAAATGTTGATTGACGTTGTCTTTGTTCCAATTTTGAAAGCAAATTTCCTATTTGTTTTTGCTCTTGATATTTACTCCATGATTGGCGCAATATCTCAGAAACGTTGCTGTTTTGTTTTTCTACCTCTTCTAAGAGCAATAGATAATCTTTTTGCGATAGGCGGACTCCAACTTGTTGCGCTGTATTTTTTTTCATTGCGTTAACTCCGTAAACATTCAATAAATCAACTATATGCGTTTATTTTTTATGATTGCTGTTACCAATTTTGATAACAGCAATGCACTAGTGTTATAAATCTCTTGCTCGAAAGATGTACTGGTCAAGTCCAACCGG
>JAWSVB010000035.1:0-1508 GCA_033852135.1 Gammaproteobacteria bacterium
TAAATAGACTTGATAATCATATGGTGGCCTCCTAGCCTCACCGAGATAGTGAAGCTTTAATTTAGATACTGACCATCTAAAAAAAGGAGACCAAAATGAAACTTTACTGCGGAATAGATTTACATTCAAACAATAATTACATGGTTGTTATTAATGAAAACGACAAAATTGTTTTTCAACGTAAGAATTCAAATAATGCTACTGAAGTTTTACAAGCATTTGCAGGCCTGGAGCAAAAAGTAGAAGCTATTGCAGTTGAATCAACATATAACTGGTACTGGCTTGTGGATTTGTTAATGGATAATGAAATGGACGTAAAACTTGTTAACACTTCAAAAGTTAAACAGTACGAAGGATTAAAACATAGTGATGATAAATATGATGCTTTTCATTTAGCACATTTACTACGATTGGGAGTTCTACCAACAGGCTATATTTATCCAAGACAACAAAGGGATGTAAGGGATTTACTGCGAAGAAGAACGCAATTAGTTAAGCATAGAACCTCTCACTTACTGAGTATACAAAATCAGATAACCAGAAATACAGGTATACAACTTAATCGTAATGAAGCAATAACTCTAAGTGAAGACAAACTTGAAAAACTCATAGATGATAAAAATCAAGTATGTGCAATTACATCCAATATGCAAATGTATAAATCTTTAACAAAACAGATAGTAATGATTGAAAAACAAGTTAATGAACAAGTAAAACTAAAACCGGAATATCAACTACTACGAGAAATAGATGGTATTGGGTTGATCCTTTCCCTGACTATTATGCTTGAAACAGGAGATATATCGCGCTTCTCTTCTGTTGGTAATTACGCCTCATATTGCAGATGCGTAAGCTCAAAAAGAATGAGTAATGGTAAGAAAAAAGGTGAGGGAAACACTAAAAATGGCAATAAGTATTTATCATGGGCCTATATTGAAGCTGCAAACTTTGCTATTCGTTTCAATTCTGACGCTAAATCGTACTATCAACGTAAAGCGGCTAAGACAAAAAGGGTAGTTGCTCTAAAAGCTGTAGCGCACAAAATGGCTCGCGCCTGTTATTTTGTAATAAAGAACCAGGAGCCTTTTGATTCGAAAAGATTATTTCATTAAAGAATATGGATTTTTTAGTGAGCCTACAAAGGGGTTGGTAAAACCATCAGACTTGATTGGAAGCTAAAAAGTCCATTTATAAATCGGTTTTTATTTTTACTGATTCGCCCAAGTGATAAGCCATGAAAGGTTGGACATATGAACCACAGATTTGTAAAAATAATTGGATATTATCTTGGCACTGATTATTTTCTGGGACTGCATGCAGTCAGGGGTTTTTATTAAACCTTGATCCTGATGGGTGACTGATGCGAATTAGCTTTCGACATCTAACCAACGAAAAAACAGATGCGACATCAAAGTATAAAAACCTGCAGTAAAACTTTACCTTGCTTTTTATCGCGAGATGTTTTTTTACTGCCTATTGACACAGAGGCACCATATGGGTGACCCCTT
>JAWSVB010000011.1:0-52461 GCA_033852135.1 Gammaproteobacteria bacterium
TTATCACTCAAGCAACAAAAAAGAAACCTGCCAACTCACTCCAGAGCCCTTTCGTCCAAGGCCATCTCCAAAGCAGATGCGCATTCTACACCCTGAGCTTATGGCGTCAAATAATATTCGTCACTTTTTTTATGATTTTTTAACAGTTTTCGCTAACCCTTTGACATATATAAATTTGATATTTCAATTTCCAGACAATTATTTTGTGGCGCCACAGCATTTCATTTCCAGTATTACTTTATTACGAGGTTACAAAATTGCGCTGATACCCTTGCTTTCTTTGCTTTCAGGTCATAAATTATTTGGTTTTACCCTCATCAATCATGCTACTCATCTCCCAACAACAACTATTTACTTCTAGTTTGTGTTTAATAGACAGCATTTTTACCTTAATAGCTGTCTATACTTTTACTATAACTTTTCTATTCTGGATTTTTGATTGGACTTTTATATGAATTTCTCTGCTGCACACTCTGCCATCTGCTCTATTGCTAATAATATTTCTCAGGTTATTCATGGGCAGGATGACAAGATTAAACTTTTAGTTTGCTCTTTTTTATGTGGTGGGCATGTTTTACTGGAGGATGTCCCTGGCACTGGTAAGACAACTTTAGCCAAGGCTTTTGCCAAATCCATAGATCTACACTTCCAGCGTATTCAATTTACCCCTGACCTTTTACCCTCAGATATCCTTGGTGTTAATATCTTTGACCCAAGCTCGCATGACTTTATTTTGCATCGTGGACCTGTATTTACCGATATCTTGCTGGCGGACGAGATCAATCGCGCATCTCCTCGTACTCAATCTGCTTTACTGGAAGCGATGGCCGAGGGCCATGTAACATTAGATAGGGATCAACATCCCCTTAACGATTTCTTCTTTGTAGTTGCTACTCAAAACAATATTGATTCGCACGGAACCTACCCTCTCCCTGAAGCGCAGATGGATCGTTTTTCTTTAAAGTTCAGTTTAGGATATATATCTCGTACAGAAGAGATACAGATACTTTCTGATATTACTTCACTTGCAAGTATTGAGTCACTTTCACCTTGTGTTACCCGCGAGGATGTCGTGCTTTTACGCAAACATTGCTCCGACATCAGAATAAGCAATGATCTCAAAGGTTATATTGTGGATATTATTGCAGCAACAAGATCTGCTGAACATGTTCAGCTTGGCGCTAGCCCCAGGGCTTCTATAACTTTAATGAAGGTAGCTAAAGCACTGGCACTATTTGAAGGCTCTGAATTTGTAACTCCAGACCATATAAAGCAGGTTTGTATCCCAGCTATTTCGCACCGTTTATCTATCGACCCCCAAGCTACATTCAACGGAATTACGGCAGAAGCTGTTGTCAGCGATATTTTAAATAGCATTCAAGCTCCAGGTTAAATCATGCTGCTGCGCATTCTGCTTATTATGTTTCGCCCACTCTATAGCGGAGGGGTTTGGTTTCGCAGCCATTTTTCTAATTTTGGCACAACTATTTTTTACTGCGCTTTTTTCTCTGCAATCATTGGCTTAGATGCAAAATCTAACTCAAGCAGTTTAATTTTCTCTTTAGCATGCTCGATTTTTTTGTTCTGTTTTTTATTCTGCCTTTTTTTTCGCCCTAAAACTTCAATCAAAAGGGAGCTGCCCGATTTTGTAACTGCTGGGGAAAAGTTTTTCTACACCATTGAGCTCTCTCCTCATAAAAATAAGAGTTTGCATGGCCTGTTAATCTGCGACCAACTCAAACAACCATTTCCCAGTTTTACTGAATTTAAACATGGATATGCCCCTGACAACCTGAGCTCAAACTTTTTTGATCGTTCAGTTGGTTATTATAAGTGGGCGTGGATGTTACGTTATCTACGTGGAGGGGACTCAATACGCACTGAAATTGATACCTCAACTACCTCAACTACCTCAACTACCTCAACTACCTCAACTCAAGCTAACAACTGCAGTATAAAACTTTCACTCACCCCGGTTAGAAGAGGAATGATATACCTTTCTGATATTAAGCTATTTCGCCCTGATCCTTTTGGCCTATGCTTTGCCACGAGCACAATTAGATGCAATGACTCACTTTTGGTTCTACCTAAAAGATATGACGTGCCACATATATCACTTCCTGGAAGCTCTCCAATTCACCAACCTGGTGGAATTCCGTTCTCATCATCTATTGGGGAGTCTGATGAGTTTTCTTCGCTACGTGAATATCGACCTGGAGACTCATTTCGCGGCATACACTGGAAAAGCTGGGCCAAAACTGGAAAACCAATTGTAAAAGAAACTCACCCTGAGTTTTTTATCCGCAATGCTCTGATACTCGATACTATTGTTGCTCCAGATAAGCATGAGATTTTTGAAGAGGCGGTATCAGTAGCAACATCATTTCTTTGTAAAATTGATACCCAAGAAAGCCTGCTTGATCTAATTTTTGTTGGAGATAAGCCATACAACTTTAGTATGGGACGCGGCCTTGGCACCACTTCGTCAATGATGAAAATATTAGCTTGCGCCAAAATGGCTTCTGATAAAAACTTCGATACTCTCGCCAGTATTGTATTAAAAAATTCTGCTCTTTTTAGCGGCTGCATTTTAGTCCTATGCGACTTTGATGAACAACGCCGCGCATTACATATACGCTTAACTCAAGCAAATATTAAAGTGATGACCTTGGTGATAACCACTGAAGAAATTGAAAACAAACCCATCGATGTAATCACCCTTAACCCAGATAAAATTCAGGAAGAGTTAAATCAACTATGAATTTTAGCGCACCAAAACTTTTAATTGGCTTCGGCCTTGCCCTTTGGGGCTGGCAGCAACAGGTTTTGTGGGCTGCGATCCCTATGGCTATCCTGTCTGAATGCGCCCCTCTAATAAAAACTCGAATCGATATTTCACGCAAAGAACTTAATATTCTCTTTGATATGTGTGCCATTTTTTTTGCTGGATTATTGGTTTATGGATTAGTGTCATCCAGTGGTTCACGAGCTATATTTCTTTTGGTTCTGTGGCTACCTGCAGTTCTATTTCCTATGCTATTAGTTCAGCGCTATAGCTCGACATGGAAAAAGATTCCGTTAACCGCTATTTCACTCAAAGCAAGAAAAGCCAAACAAACAAAGAAATCAATTGATATCAGTTTTCTTTATTTAGCCGCAGTTATTATCTCTGCAAGCTCATCCAATACCACCCCACTATTCTTCTACTTATCAATTTGCGGATTGTTTTTAACTGCAGCCTTAAAGTTACGAGGTAAATTTTACTCAATCTGGCCGCTTCTTATCTGCCTCCCTTTAGCTGGAGCTGGTGGTTTTATTATTAATACTGGCATTATTCGCTCCCAACTATATATGGAGGAGAATATTGGCCAATGGTTTTTAGATTGGTTCAATGCAAAGGATGATCCATTTCGGCGCGATACAAGAATTGGCTCAATCGGTTCGCTAAAGAATTCTGGCAAAATAATCTACCGCATTAAAACCGAAAACAATGAGAGGCCGCCAAAGCTGATTCGCGATGGCAGTTTCGACTCTTTAATTGGTAATACATGGAGCGCAAGCGATACGACCTTTTACCCCCTTAATAGCAATAACTTACTAGATTGGGAGGTTAACTCTTATATAAAAGCCGAAATAAAACCTACAACAACGACCCATGCTGTAATCAGTGGTTATTTTGATAACAATGCTGTCATCGCTACCCCAATTGGCACAACTAAGATAAAAAATCTTCCTGCAGAAAAGATGGAGCAGACCAAACTTGGAACAATCAAAGCTAGCAATATACCCGGTATGATCTCTTATGAAACTGTTTATTCAACCTTCAGTTCAATAGGTGGAGAGGTAAATTTTCCACCAAAAGAACGAGACCTACATATTTCAAACTTTTATCAGCAAAAACTAAGCAAACTATCGGAAAAGATACAACTACAGCAAAACAGTCCTAGCGAGACACTTTTTGCGCTTAAGAAATTTTTCTATGACAATTATAGCTATTCTCTTAATCTAAGCGTTGAAGATAGCGACCTGCCACCAATTGTAGATTTTCTTTTCAACACTAAATCTGGACATTGTGAATATTTTGCCTCGGCCACTGTATTACTTCTGCGCAATTCAGGTATACCTGCGCGATATGCCACAGGTTTTTCTATCCAAGAATATAGTGATATTGAAAATGCCTGGGTTGCACGGGAGTACCATGCCCATGCCTGGGCATTAGCCTATATTGATGGCAAGTGGATAAATGTAGACAATACCCCACCAGTTTGGCTGGAGATGGACAAAGCAGAAGATAGTATATTTTTATCCGCATACAACCTACTCTCTTGGGCTAGGTTCGCTTATAACAAATGGCGCATGGAAAGCAAAGAGGTTATACCAGATTCATACATCTACATTACTGCTTTGATCTTAACCATATTTTTTATTTGGCGTTTACGCAAACGACGTCAACAACAAACACACACAGCAGTTAAAAATAAAACAGCCTCTGTAAATGCAGATAACCCATGGCTGACTTTTTTTACCGACATTGAAAGCAAAAGCATTGTACGCAGAGAACATGACACTATGTTTGATTGGCTGATTCGGTGCAAACCTCTGCTTACAGATGATGAAAATGACAAGTTAAAAGCAATAGTTTGTGCTTATTATGCGTATAGATTTGATCCTGAAATAGACAAGAATAAGATCAAGAGCGAGATTGAATTGATGATTAAGAGTTATATGTAGATATTTACCCTATCTTCGACTGCACAGAGGAGATAGATAAACTAAAACACCATGAGCAAAACCAAATGGTGCTGTAAAAAATCATGTTATTACTTCTGGCATTCTGGACAGAAAAACGTCGAACGCTGCCCTTGGCGAATTTGTTTTATGGTTCCTTTGCACCGCACACAGTTCTCCCCAGTTCTACCATATACATTTAACTGTTGCTGGAAGTAACCTGGCTTGCCTTCACTATTGGTAAAATCCCGCAGAGTAGTACCGCCAGATTGGATCGCCTTTCTCAGCACCTGTTTTATGTTCTGCGCCAACAGATCAAATTTCTGCAACGATATATCTCTGACTGCAGTTTGTGGATCAATGCTAGATAGAAACAGTGCTTCATTGGCGTAGATATTCCCAACACCTACGACAATATGGCTATCCATCAGAAACAATTTGATCGCTCGTGATTTCCCTTGCGCCTTATTAAATATAAATTGTCCATCGAACTCTTCATCTAATGGTTCAATACCGAGTTTTGATATCAGTTTATGTTCGCTTGGGTCTTTATCCGTCCAGAGGATACAGCCAAAACGCCTAGGGTCGTGATAACGTAAAACCGTACCATTGCTGAAATCAATATCGACATGGTCGTGCTTTTTTAACTCTTGCTGCTTATTAACTACCCTTACACCACCAGACATCCCGAGGTGGATTATCAACGAACCAGTCTGCAGCTGAATGATAATATACTTACCTCTTCTACTAACTCCCTTGACCTTCTGCCCTTTTACCAATTCAGAAAGATCTGCGGGAACCGGCCAACGCAAGCTTGGGTTTCTTATCTCGGCACCATCTATTATCTTATCGTTGATATGCGGCCTTATGCCGTTACACGTCGTCTCTACTTCTGGCAGCTCTGGCATAATTTGTATCACCCATCAGTGGTTTTAATGCATTACGTAAACTCAAAAACATATTTGGGTTGACCTTCTCTTCTCTTGCAAGCAACCCTTTCATATATGGCCTTTGTTTTTGTGAAACTGCTCCAGGACAATTATCCTCAACTATAGGTAACTGAGCAGCATCTGCAAAATCTGTAATCTGTCTTTCTCTTATATAAACGAACGGACGAATCACGCGAAGGTCACCCACATCATTTACATAGTGTGCTTTCATCGTCTCTAATTTACCGGTATAGAAAGCTGACATCAAAAAGCTTTCTGCTAAATCATCAAGATGCTGCCCTAGAGCAAGAACATTATAATTTTCACGCCGAGCTGTTGAGTAAAGCATCCCTCTTCTTATGCGAGAACAAAATGCGCAGTAAGAATCATTTTTCATAGAGACCTTGGCTTGCTCAAATATAGAGAATTTTTCCACAAAATACGGAATACCTAAACCTGCTACATAATCAACCAAAGGTGAAAGATCAAACTCATCGACCATTGGATCAACAGTGGCAACACCTAGTTCAAAATTAATTGGCGCATAGCGCTGAAAGTGGATCAGGGTATGCAACATGGTCATTGAATCTTTACCGCCAGATAGACCCATTAATACGCGATCACCATCTTTAATCATTTCGAAATCGGCTATAGCTCTACCAACATGGCGTAAAAACTTTTTTGGAGGCTTTATATATTCGGTCATATAACTTTACTCGGCATCATTTATGGGTAAATTTTACCTTGTTTTACAGCCTTAATCACATTACTAAAATGTCATATTTAATTATCTTTCTGCATTTTTTGTAACAAAACTGTAATAAATCTGTAATAGAATATTTTGCATTCACCTATAAATCAGATAGATAGCGCAACATAAAGCAAGTTATTTTGGGGTTTTTCAGAAAATACCTAGCATTAGCAAAACTCGCTTCTTATACTATCGGAAATTATCACCAACGACAGTTCTTTCCCAGGAGTCAAGAACATGATTACAGGTAATATTTTTTCTCAAATTTTCGGGAGCTCTCCCGTAAAACCCCTTCAGCAACATATGTACAAAGTCTACGAATGCAGTAAACAACTAATACCTTTTTTTGAGGCTGTTGGTAAAAATGATTTTGAAGAAGTTGCAAAAGTTCAAGAGTTAATTTCTGATCTTGAGCATGATGCTGATGTACTCAAAAAAGAGCTACAACTGCACTTGCCCAAAAGCCTTTTTATGCCGGTTGACCGTAGAGACCTTCTTGCCGTTCTCAAAGCTCAAGATAAGATCGCTAATAAATCAAAAGATATTGCTGGAATCATTTTAGGTAGGAAAATGAAGTTTCCTTCGCCACTTAATGAGGCATTTATTGAATATGTCACTCAAAGTGTCGAGACTTCAAAGCAGGCCCTTAAAACCGTAAATCAACTAGATGAGTTGGTAGAAACCGGGTTTAGTGGCAATGAAGTTGATTTTGTACAAAGCCGTATTAAGGAGCTTAGTCAGTTAGAAAGTGAAAATGACGAGCTACAAATAAAAGTCAGGGGCACTCTATTTGAGATGGAAAAGGATCTTAACCCTGTTGATGTAATCTTTATCTACAAGATTATCGATTGGATTGGAGACATCGCTGACCTAGCTCAACGCGTAGGTAACCGCCTTCAACTAATGCTTGCTAAATAACTTAATAGAGGAATTATAATGGACCAAATGCAAATTTACTTGGTTCTCGCTGGTGTCTTCGGCCTTTTCATGGCTTGGGGTATCGGAGCGAATGACGTTGCAAATGCAATGGCAACATCGGTTGGCTCAAAAGCGCTGACAATTAAACAGGCAATTATTGTCGCGGCAATCTTTGAGTTTTCTGGAGCTGTTCTTGCAGGCGGAGAGGTTACTTCAACCATCCGTAAGGGAATCATTGACCCTACTTTACTTAGCAACAACCCTGAGTATCTTGTATACGGCATGTTAGCAGCGCTTTTAGCTGCTGGAATATGGCTTTTCACAGCGACTAAAATGGGATGGCCAGTTTCAACCACGCACTCCATTGTTGGTGCTATCGTAGGTTTTGCTGTAGTTGGCATTGGCCCAGACTCTGTCAAGTGGAGTAAAATTGGTATTATCGTTGCTACTTGGGTTATATCCCCTGTTATGGCTGGGGTGATCGGCTTTCTGATTTTCCGCAGTGTGCAACGGCTTATCCTGGATACCCAAGAGCCCATCGATAACGCAAAGCGATATGCCCCGCTCTATGCATTTCTTACCGGGTTCTTCATGTCTTTAGTAACTCTATTTAAAGGACTTAAGCATATCGGCCTTGAGTTATCTACGCTGCAAAATATTCTTATCGCAATTGCAGGCGGCGCTATTATCGCTTTTCTTGCAAAAATTTATATCAACAAAATCAAAATCGATCCTAAGGCAGATAAACATTTCTACTTTACCAATGTGGAAAAAATCTTCGCAATCCCTATGGTAATTACTGCATGTGCAATGGCATTTGCTCATGGGTCTAATGATGTTGCCAATGCTATTGGCCCTGTTGCCGCAATTTTTAGTTTTGTTAGTAGTGGTGGGGAAATTGCAGCCAAAAGCGCTATTTCACCATGGATTCTACTTCTTGGTGGTGCCGGTATTGTTATTGGTTTAGCTATGTTTGGACACAAGGTTATTGCAACTGTTGGAACCGGAATTACCGAGTTAACCCCAAGTCGCGGCTTTGCTTGTGTGCTTGCTGCAGCTACAACAGTGGTTATTGCCTCTGGAACCGGAATTCCAATATCAACTACTCACACTTTAGTAGGTGCTGTTCTTGGAGTTGGTTTTGCTCGCGGTATCGGTGCACTTAATCTTGGAGTGGTTGGAAAGATTTTTGTATCATGGATTGTAACGCTCCCTGCCGGTGCTATCCTATCTATTCTATTCTTCTTTATGTTTAAAGGGATGTTTGGATAAATGACCGACAAATATGGCGTAATTGGCAATCCAATTAATCATAGTAAATCACCAAAAATTCACACCCTGTTTGCACAACAAACAGGGCAAGATATTAGCTATGATGCCATATTTTCTGAGACTGATGCATTCATAACAACCGTGCGCTCTTTTCAAGCAGCTGGCGGCAAAGGGATGAATGTAACAGTCCCTTTCAAAGAGGAAGCATGGAACCTTGCAGATAACCTTTCTGATAGAGCGCAACTTGCTGGAGCGGTAAACACTCTAATTTTCAACAATGATGGCTCCATCACTGGTGATAATACCGACGGAGCTGGCCTAGTTGCAGATATAACACAAAACCTGAATACCGAGCTAGCAAATAAAAAAGTATTGGTTCTTGGAGCAGGAGGGGCAGTTCGCGGAGTACTTCTTCCAATAATCAAAGAAGCTCCTAATGAAATAACTATTGCCAATCGCACCGTCGCAAAGGCTATAGACCTTGCCGCAACATTTGCTTCTAAGACCGATATTCACGCCTGTGGGTACGACCAGTTAGATGGAAAGCAATTTGATGTAATAATTAATGGCACTTCAGCTGGTTTAAATGGAGAAGTTCCACCAATTCCTGCATCAATAATTGGTACCAACTGCTGCTGCTATGACATGGTATATAGTGATGAGCCTACTGCATTTGTGAAGTGGGCACTAGATGGCGGCGCAACTATTGCCTCTGACGGACTAGGCATGCTTGTTGGTCAAGCTGCTGAATCATTTTGTATTTGGCGTGATGTAATGCCAGATACAAAAGCTATCATGAAATCAATCAGACCTTAATCACTTACTTTACAATGTAATTTATAACGCTTAAAAGAAAAAGGCAGGTTTAATAAACCTGCCTTTTTCACTAACTAAGATTATTACTATCTTAATTTTCGTTTATAGCGTCTTAACAAGAAATCTATAAATTCCCAGTTATAACTTAAACCTTCGTGAGCTTTCCCTTTTTCCAGAAGATCTAAACCAACTTGGGTAAACTTAATCTCTTTATAGCTTCCGCCAGAAGATTTCCAACCATCACGCTCTTTGCGTTTTCTTTGGGCAGAACTCAGCGGCACCCTCTCTTCACTTAACATAATTCCTCCTCGCTTTACTATTTTGCGTTACAGAATGTAAAAAAGTTCACTAAATCTGCATAGCAAATTGTCAACTGACCCTATAGGGTCTTCTCATTCCATTAGTAATTAATAAAAAAGTTAGAGCGCCTAGTTCCTAGCTTTGCGGGGGTACTCAAAATCGCACCAATTGAGCACTTTCTAACTTTACCAATCCTTAATATATTGATATAAGAATCAGGCTTGCAATAATCGCATGTTCTTCAAATACATTTCAATAAAAAAAAAAGTGGATTTACATTTTTAAGGAACAGTTCTCAAAATCGAATTAAAATCTTATACAAAACTGCATCAAAAACATTCCCCAGTATCGATCATAATCACCATCAACCTCAGTAACCGCATGCGCAGCGCCCTCAATATAATGGTACTCGCCACGCAAAAGCATGTCTTCAGTTATATTCCAGGTAGCTCCTGCAATATAAGCATCATGATAACTAGGTGTAGGGGTATACCCACCCACACCGCCAGGAACACTACCCTCTTTATCATTTTTATCTGGGTAATATGCTCCGTGACGCAGAAAACCCGAATATTGGTGGTTAAAGTGGTATTGTAGCTCAATATAGTAGTGTCGGATTGAATCTGAAAATGCCGCCCACTCATTATTATCAAATTCCACCGTACTTCCAGAATTTGTATCGGTTATATAGGTGGTGGCTCTTGCATAGCCAGTTTCCCTTGGAGCAGAGTATTCTGCAGAGAAAACCCAATCATCTCCCTCATACTGCAATGAATAGATTAAATATTTGCGTTGCACAGATACATAATGCTTATCCCAATAAGTTAAATTATTTAACCCACCCAAGGTGATAGTCCCTTCGGCATCACCATTAACCTTGAAATATGACGCTCCGAATTTCAACCTGTTGCCGGGAAAATCATAGATCAAGCGAACAATATCCCTGGAGTCAGTATCAACAGAACAAGTCTCATAAATTGGTAAGCAATCACCCTCTTCTGTTGAACGTCCATACAACCAATTCAAGACAATTCCACCATATGCTCCGCTAGTCGACAGTTCCAATTCCGCCCCCTCAGTGCGCAGAGATAAATTTCTACCATCTTCAAAATACATACTTTGCGGCAATAACACTCCACTGCGGCTAAAAGGAAAGTCGCGAGTTTCATTATATAATCCATATGGGCTTTTTAACCTTCCTACACGAAAGTTTAATTCTGAATTTTCATCTGAATACAGGTTAAAACCGACAAGCAGATGATCGATAGTGAGATCTTCTTCATTGGTTTCAGCATCCCCAAAGTTGCGGGAAAGTAACATTGTCGATAAAAACCCACGTGACCATGGCTGATAGTGCAGACTTAATCCAGCTTCAGTGAAGTCAAAGCTTCCACTTTCACTATCTGTTAGAACAAACTTATTGCCATTGGTTTTCATAAAACTTTGACTGATAAACCCGTGCAGTTCCAAATCACCTATTTCAATCGCCTGAGATAAGTTCGCAGCTAGTAGTAAAGCTAATAGAGCAAGGGTTTTATTCCAGCGTAAGAACATTTATGCCAACCTCCTCTTCAAAAAGTACTGCGCTCCTATCAATATAACCAACGGCTCCCGGAGTATCTTTTATTATCTGCAACATCTCCTGCTGAGTTTTAACCTCTGTTGCCCCGCGACCTGTCCCTGAAAATACAACTCGATCCCATGAATGCTTAATCTTACGTGGGGTTATGTGCAGCAGATCTCGACAAAATTTAGTATGCAAACTATCTCTTTGTTTTAACATAACTACTTTTATCCCCTCTCCCCCTGGCCATGTTCTTCTTCTACCTAAATAAATTGCTAATAACTGGTTTGTTGAGATGCTTTGTTGTAAAACATTACTATTGGCTATGATCTCAATAGCCTGGACTTCTTTGGGGGGAAATAAGAAAAAAACCATAAGAACACATACAGCCATTACCGCATTTGTTTTTATGCTTCGCTTTAGCAAGTAGTATTTATTACCAGCAGGCACAGCTATTTTATAGTTATTATTATGCTTGACCCGCATCTCTCACATCAACATGTATATTCAAGTTTTATTCAGTGATTGTAATTATTTTAGATTACTCACTGAGTGAGCAATCTAAACAGCCATTTTTATGCAAGCTTATCATCGTCTTAAATAGATTTACAGAGTTACTGCCATTCGATAACAATCTATTGCTGCTTCAGGCCCTTCAAGATGCTCTAGCAACAACCCAAGGGTCTTTAATGCTTCTTTTGTTGGGTGTATATCTATACTCGCCTGCATGTACTCTTTTGCCCGAGTCCAGATTTGTGCTCTCTCTGCCAACCTTCCAGCAGCTAAAAGCAGCTGCGCATCACTTGGATATGTTTTTAACCAATCTTCTGTCTTAGCCAACATCTTTTCTGGCTGAGATGTTTTTATTGTCCCATAAAGCTCAACCAACTGTGAGCTCCAGTTCTTTCGCAGTGATTCACGTATAACTTTTTCTGCTTCATTGGGAGCGCCATTACTAATAAGACCTTGAGCATACTGCGCAATAATTTCTGCATTAAGCTTTATTATTTTTGGTAACTGCCCCCAAGTACTACTTAACACATCAACGCCGCTGTTCTCAGCTGTTTGCAATAGGGATAAATTTAACTTTACCTCATAATCAAATGCTGTTTTCTCATCTATCATCTTACGTTTTTTTGCTAGCGGAACGATTGCGCTAAGGGACTGCCAATCGCGTGCATTTTCATAGTTTTCTATTAACCGTAAAATTACTGGCTCATGGTTTGGCTTTATCTTATTAAGATGTCCTAGCTTGGCTATTGCAGACTCATTACTTCCCCTTTCCGTATGTAATAAAGACTGTACAAAACCTATAGCTAATTCAGGTTTATTTTTACCAATAGCCGCCTTAGCAAAATATTCATCACTTTTAGAAAACTGTCCCTGACAATGAGCAGCAATGGCAGCGCCGATGTAGTTTAACTGCGGGCGCTCACTATTTTTTATCTCTGCCAACAGTTTTTTCTCAGCCTCTTGGTAACACCCTTCCGCCAAAAAAGTAATACCTTGAAAAAACTTTTTGCGTGCATCAGCCTTCTTTCTCCCCGAAAACCAATGAGAGATCTGCCATGGTGATCCAAGCAGTGCTTTAATTATCAGCAATAAAACAAACATCAATCCAAAAACCAACACTGCCATTAAAGCAGCAAATGCTAGCGTCATCTCAATTTTTGTTTTAGCTACATGTATCAATACATAACCATTGTACTCTATAACGAAGTAACCAAAGGTCATACTTAAAGCCAAAATTGCTAATATAAATAAAATCCGCTTCATTTGATCTGCGCCTTTATCTGAGCTGCTGCAGCTTTCTCTGCTGCTCTCTGTATCGATGCCTTTTCAGCAAGTATTACATCAATTGTCTTGCTAACATCTGGTAATTCAGGATTCAACTTTATCTTTTTCAGTTCCCAAATCATCTTTATTGTTTCTAATACCTTTGGGTCATTCTTATCGAAATAGCGGCTCACCCAGCTTTCTATAATTTCAAGGTTATTACTAAACAGCTCCTGATCTCTATTCGCCAAAGAGATGCGCATAGTTTGAACTTTTAGCTCCAGGTTCTGATTCAAATATTCTCTACTATCTGCGGACATGATTGGAGTAATATCTTCGGCATCATAGTTAACAACAACATACTCTTTTAGAGTCTCTTTGAAAGTACTGTACGCACGATCTACTCGGCGACGCCAACCTGGAGTATCTTCTTTTTCCTCTTCAGGAACATCCTTTTTTACATCTATAGCGGCTATTTGTTCTGATGGTTTTGGAGAGTTTTCCAGGTTGATTTTTGGCTCCGGCACTGGCAGCTCTCTTATCTTCATCTCTATATCGTTTAGCATCGCGGCTATCTGCACCAGTGGTGGAACCTTCACGGCGCGCAAAGAGTTTATATCATCAACAATTGTCTGCCTTATGCCATATAGACGCTTATCTCTCTGCATCCGTATTTTTTCATTTGCCGTCTCAAGAGCGGCGATAGCTGTTTTAATATCTTTATTAAAGATCAAGCGATTGTTTGCGATGGTTGCCAGATAATGAACCTCTGCTAATGCCCAATCAAGCTTGTTTTTAGCTGCTATATCCATCAAACGATCAATGTCTCTAGCTAAGCCTTTGCGTTCAGCCCTGCCTTTATCCAACTCTTGTTCGAGTCTTACCACCTCTTTACCAAGCTTATTTGATCCAGCTTTGGCAACATTATTAATCTTGGTATCTATGGCACCACTAATACCTGCAAACTCTTCAGCTTGAGCATCTAGGTTTTTACGAATAGCGGAAATACTTGTTCCGTAGTCAATCTCCTGGGTAACTACTGCTAGTTTTTCTTGCCCCTGTTGCAGAACTTTTTGCTGCTGCCAGAGATAGTATCCCCCATAAGCAACTGCGAGGATCATAGCTATAGATACTAGACTAAGAAAAATCGCAAACTTACTTTTAACTATTGTGACCTGAGAGGTTGTTGAGATGGTTTCGGTTGCTTCGGCAAAATCTTCTTCAGTTTCAACCATTGTCTCAGCATTTTCAGCAAGATAATCATCTGTACATTCAGTCGGGTCTTGTTTAACAGCCTTTGCAGATTGTTCATCAGAACCTTGCTCTTCAGAGTCTTGTTCCATAGTACCTTCCTCTATGGCAGGTGCAGAAGCTGAACCTTCAACCTCATTTTTATCTTTATTTTCTTGCTGGTTTTTCTTTCGTGACATTTTATTTCCTTTCAGCAGTGATTCTTAGCAGCATTCTAATTTTAATTAGGGTTACTACTGATCACCACGCTCACGCAAAAACTTCCTGACATCTGAAACATGTCTTCTACTAACCTCAAGGCTATCATCACAATGCCTCAAAGTTGCATGATAGCGGTTGGGCTCTGATTTCTCCAAGCCGATAATAAACTTTGATGCTACTAGGGTGCTGCGATGAACTCTTAAGAATTTTTTCCCAAACTCCTCTTCCAAGGACTTTAGCGACTCCTCAATTAATACTTCACCACCATAGTACTTAATAGTGACGTACTTCTGATCTGCATGAAAATAGAGGATTTCACTAACTGGAATTAACTCAAGGTTTCCTCGAACTCTACAAAGAATTTCGGTGCGAGCATCTGAATCTGATTCACTTATCGTATCAATAGCTTCAAGCTGTTTTGGTGTAAGTCTATTTGCTTTCTCTAGTGCACGTTCCAGGCGGTCAATACGAATTGGCTTTAGCAAATAATCAACCGCATTAGCCTCGAATGCCTCTAAAGCATACTCACCAAAAGCTGTGGTAAATATAACTGATGGAGCCAAATCAAGTATTGCCATCTGCCTTGCAGCTTGAATACCATCCATTCCCGGCATTCTAATATCCATCAACACTATATCTGGAGCAAGCCGCGCACATAGATTAAAGGCCTCTAAGCCATTTGATGCCTCTCCAATAATTTCTACGCCATTAATATTTGCTAGCAGCTCTTTTAATCTAGCTCTGGCCAATACTTCATCATCTACTATTAATACTTTCATCTATTAATTCTCTGATATGGAATCCTTACCTCTACCGTAAAGTAGCCGCCATCTTCCATCATTTTTAATTTTCCAGGCGGGTTATACGACAGTTCTAACCGTTCTTGAATATTTTTAATCGCGATCTGATGCCCTTTACGTGTGTTCTTTTTCTCTGTCTCATCTGGCATCGAGTTACTTACCAATATTACTACTTCACCATCACGGAGACGAGCAGAAAATTGGATTACACCGCCATTCACTCTAGGCTCTATCCCATGGTAGACGGCGTTTTCCAATAGTGGCTGCAATATAACTGGAGGAATTAGTGCTCCCAAAGGGGCTTCTGCTATATCCCATTTTAGTTCAACTCTATCTCCGAGTCGAAGTTGCTCAATTCTAAGATAGCGCTTTGCCATCTCTAACTCTTGCCCCAGGGTGTGTTTTTTGTCAGAACCAGAAAGGCTCATACGAAATAGATCTGCTAGGTCTTCAACTGTCTGCTCTGCAACGTCTGGCTGACTGTTTACTAGAGCAGCGATTGTATTCATACTGTTAAATAAAAAATGGGGCCTGATTCGTGATTGCAGCGCCTGCACTCTTGCTCTACTTTCAGCTAATAATCTACGTCTGACTTGGTGCTGTAAGTAAAGATAACGCAATGCAATTATTGCGACAATAGCTGCGATTGCTATATTTTTAGTCAAAAAGACGATATGCCCATTACCTTTGACTTTAACCGCATATAAGAGCTGAAATGCAATTTCACTTGTGACAAATGTAACCAAAAGAATAACCATGTAGCTAACACAGGCAATTACAGTTACTGAACTATTTTTTAAAACTGACCTTAGAGCCACAATTGCTCCCGCACTTCCTAAAACAGTCCACTGTACAAAAAGAGATTTCATGCTTAGTTGCTGCATAAAATCAGGATCCCAGGTGTCAGCAAGCACCAGCAATATTGCCAGCAATTCGCCCACAACAATTAGGGTTAAAACATTTTTCACCCCCCCTAAATTGGGCAAAAATAGCTGTTCATCTTTTTCGTGCAACTGTACTAGCTCCATATATACGTAAGCATCCACCTTAAATTTAGCTTGAATAGTTGATAAAAGCACTAAAATGGTAAAATTAGAATGCAAATCGTTCTATTACTTAATCTTCATTTATAGAAACAAACTACTTTTCAATAAATTATTCTAGGTTAAAATACATATCCATCTTGGTTTTCCCTTATTAAGCTTAGAGAGCAATATTTTGCACCTTAACTCTCTTAAAGACTTGACCACACGGTTATGGGAAAAGAATTGAGCTAACGATAAAAGGTTTAAAAATTTATATGAGCAATGATAATAGTTCATCCACTATGTGGAATGGTCGTTTTACTGAATCTACTGATGCCTTTGTACAGGCCTTTACTGCCTCGGTTCAGTTTGACCAACGCCTATATAAATATGATATCCAAGGTTCTATAGCTCATGCCAAAATGCTGAAAAAAGTTGGCATTCTTAGTAAAGAAGATAGAAACAGTATCATCGATGGCCTAAACACCATCCAGCAAGAGATCGAAGATGGCAGCTTTAACTGGTCTATTGCACTTGAAGATGTGCATATGAACATTGAATCCCGCTTAACTCAACTAATTGGGGATGCAGGGAAAAAACTACACACAGGTAGATCACGCAACGACCAAGTTGCCACTGATATTCGCCTATTCATGCGCGCAGAAATTGATTTCATCCTTGAAGAGATCATCCGTCTACAGCAAGGCTTAATTGACCAAGCTAAAAAGCATGCTGACACCATCATGCCTGGCTTTACTCACCTGCAAGTTGCTCAACCAATAACCTATGGGCACCACATGCTAGCATGGCACGAAATGCTTTCTAGAGATTATGAGCGCCTAGTTGATTGCCGCAAAAGAGTTAATATTATGCCGCTGGGATCTGCCGCTCTTGCTGGTACAACCTACCCGATCGACAGGGATTATACTTGCGAGCTACTTGGCTTTGAACGCCCATCATATAATTCATTAGATGCAGTTAGTGATAGAGATTTTGCTATTGAATTCTGCGCTGCTGCAGCTTTAACGTTAACTCACCTATCCCGTTGCTCAGAAGAGTTAATCATTTGGTCTTCAGCACAGTTTGATTTTATCGACCTGCCAGATCGCTTTTGCACTGGTTCCTCAATCATGCCACAGAAGAAAAACCCTGACGTACCAGAGCTTGTGCGTGGAAAAACTGGCCGAGTTAACGGCCACCTAATATCATTACTGACTTTAATGAAATCACAGCCTTTAGCCTACAACAAAGACAACCAGGAAGATAAAGAGCCTCTTTTCGATGCTGTTGATACCCTAAAAGGGTGTTTGCGCGCCTTTGCAGATATGATCCCTGCAATTGAACCAAAAAAAGAGATTATGCTAAAAGCTGCTATCCAAGGGTTTGCCACCGCCACAGACCTTGCTGATTACTTGGTTCGTAAAGGGATCCCATTTAGAGACTCACATGAAGTGGTTGGCAAAGCTGTTCGCTTTGGTGTCGATAACAAAATGGATCTCAGCGAGATGAGTCTAAAACAACTACAGCAGTTTTCGGATAAAATTGAAGATGATATCTTTGATGTTCTGAGCTTAGAAGGCTCAGTAAATGCTCGTAACCACACAGGCGGAACATCACCAACTCAAGTTTTAAGACAAGTTGCTATTGCACAACAAAGATTGGATGGATTGAAAGGCTAGTATCGAAAGTGGTGGGCATTGCCCGCCACGCAAAGGCCTAATATGCTTAAAACAAAAACATAGCATTCAAGTAATAGAAAATTCTAAGAATATTTTTTCAAGATCAAGGCGCAGTTTAATAAAAAGATGTTGAGTTTACGACTAGTAAACGACTAATTTTTTATTGAATTGCAACAAAGATATTGGGGAAATAGACCTAAAACAATTCGCAGGATATTTTTTCATAGACAAGGCATAGCGAAGCCTTGGGAGGGAGCTTACTTCAGTAAGTGACTGAGCAAGCCTGCAGCTATAACGCAGTATATGGAAAAATATGCCAGAATTTAAATTTCTAACCCCATACCTTCATAGATCTGATAGAAGAAATAAAGCACACCAAGTAAAGACAGCGGTATCCCAATAAACCCAAGCATAGCAACGATGGTTATTGCCTTCCCTGTCTTATTTTTTGCTGCCAACCAGAACAGTACATTTTTTACTGCAAAAGCAATTGCAAAAAGCGCAATTGCATAGTACCAAATGGTTATGTAACCATAATAGACAAGAATTAATAGCTCAAATACAAAACCAAAAACTGAAACAACATCCAGCATCGTCTTCTTTCCGCCGGAAAGACCTTGAAAATCTCTTAGGCAAGTTGCCTGAAAGTATCTAAATATTGCAAAGATGGTAAAGCAGATTATTAAGCCTATTGGCATCACTTCTTTAAAAGACATATTTTTCGCTATTTATTTTCTATTTAATAATTGTTTTCTAATCACGGGGTGATGATTATATTGAAATTTATTATAGCGGATATTAAATCCATTTTACTATGAATTTATCCGGATATTTCCCAGGGAAGTAAATCAGGCATACAAATCCATTCTGCCACCAACAGCCATAAAACCATCGGTGCTAATCATCTCTTGAGTAGCAAGAAACTGATCAATCATGATTTTTGACCCTTCAAATGCAAGCACTGAATCTGCAAAAATATCTGGAAGATCTCCTTTGCTTTGATCATTTCCAACTTGGACTAAATTTAGAACGTCAGCCCCTCCATTTTCAATTAAACTCACGTTCTCAAAAAAATCTACCGGCTCATCAGATTCAATAATTTCAGTATCATCTTCAATTTTTTCTCTAGCTTCCTTAGATCTTTCAGCCCTTAGCTCTTGCTCGATGCTCTGCTCTTGAATCTCTTGATTACGTAAATCCTGCCTTGCTTGAACCAACATCTGTGCAGCTTGTGCTGCAACCCTTCTATCCTGCGAAGATGGTTCCGCAGCAGCATAAGAAGCCCTGATGATTTTTTCTGCTTTTCTTGCTGTTGCTTCAGGATCTTGCGGAATAGAGGATGTATCAATACTTACTTCCCCACCGATAGCGTATTTTTTCCCATCAGGACCAGTTTGGTAAGAATAGCTAACCCCGCCTCTTGCTAAATTTCCGGCAACTGATTTATGAGCTTGCTCATGGGCGCGCACTTCTCTATCACGAATGCGCAACTCATTGATCATTTTCTTTTCACTATCGGTTAAATCTTTGTATTCATGACTTTCTTGCTGAGCTTTGAGGCTAGTTTCTTTATCTTGAAGTGGAATTTGCTTCTCAGTTGAAGCTTTTGGAGCAGAGTCTGGTTTAATTAAAGGTGTTTCAGCTTCAGCTTGCGCAATAGCTTTTCTGCTTTCCTGGGCAGTTTTAAACTCAGGAACAGTGACTAGCTTATTTTGAGCGTCAGCAACCGCTGTACCTGGGTTTAAAGCTCCCCGGGCCGCTGATTTAGAAGCAGTGTCTCCATATGAAGAGGCACCTATTAGCTGATCCACACTCATATAATTATCTTAGCTTTTACTTATACTAGCTTGCAATTATACTATTATTCAGATTTAAAACACCAACTTCAGTCTCATTTTTAATAAAAATAAGACAATAACCTTCTGAACCATAAGGATTTTGACTAGAAACCAGTAACTTTCTATAAAAATGAACCTGTAGTTGATTTACTTACTACAAAGTTTATTCTGAACCATCTTTTGGGTCATAGGCGCGAGATTGATTTCTACCATTCTCTTTACAGATGTATAGCGCCGTATCTGCCTCTTGTAACATGGCTTCATGCGATTTTGTCTCTTTGCGGAATTCCGTCACCCCAATACTCACCGTAACTGGAATATGCTGCCCTTCAAAAACAATATGCAGTTTTTCTATCGCAGATCTAATCCTCTCCGCAGATTTCATTCCACCTTCTAGCGAAGTATTTGGCAAGATTACCGTAAACTCTTCACCACCATACCTTCCTGCAACATCAGATGTACGCAATACATCAACTAAGGTTTTACTAACTTGGCGCAGCACTTCATCACCTGCAAGGTGTCCATATGTGTCGTTTACATTTTTAAAGTGATCTAAATCAAAAAGAATTGCGGACATGGTTCCATCATAGCGTCTACAACGGTCAAACTCTGCTGCTAACTGAGTCTCTATATAGCGACGATTATAAATTTCTGTCAAACCATCCCTAATACTCATATCTTCCAACTTAGCCATCGCATCTTTAAGTTGGTTTTGATAAATACTAATATCGGTCACATCAAATACTGTAATACATACAGCCTGAACTTCACCATTTGCCCCCATAATCGGTAAAAAGGTGCAGTTTTGCATCATAAAGTCGGTACTGCCTGTTACCGGACGATTGTGACGAAATTGAAATAAATATGAACGTTGCTCCCAGCCAGTGAAAGCAAAGTTTTTAAGGATAAAAACGCTATTTATTTTTTTTCTGAGCCATTTCTCTGGTAACCCAGAAAAACTGTCGAATAGATTATTACCAAGCACTTCGTGTGCTTCTCGACCACTATTAACTGCCATAAAGTGGTTCCATAAGAGAACTTCCATCTCTTTATCAACCACTATAATGCCAACATTTACCCTATCAACGATAAACCTCAAAAAGGATAGTGGATCTAGTCCATCACTCATTAAAATGATTCCAATATATGGTCAAGTGCGTGGCGCATCATATCTATTGATTCTTCTGGCATTAGCATGATGAGATAGCATTTAAACCCTCTCTCTTCTAAGCTGAAATTAACCTCGATCAATAAAGCATGGCTCCAACCAAGCTCATCACTTCGCAGCACTTTCTCAATAGGTGTGTTCATTGCCATGATAGCTGGAGGGGAAAAGCCAAACTCAACTTCAATCTGTTCGCCAAGTCCGTTCAATACAGCTCCAACAAGGATATTGGTAACATCAAGAAGAAGCTCTTCCTCCCCTTCATCACCCTCAACTTCATCGTAGCCCATTAGATCTGCCAGGTCACTACAACCTTTACGCCCAAATATTACTACGGTCTCTCCACGCAATTTGTTATAAAACGCCTGCCTTACAGCTGTCACTTCTTCGGGATCATCTACCATCTCTCCAACAGCAGCAGGTACGTCCTCTACCCCAACAATTCTTACACGAGGAACTGACAATATCACAAACACGTCCAGTAACTGTGCCAATGATGATCCAGCCTGCCCCATTGCAATATTTGTTATCTCCTGCAATGCATCACGCTGGTCCTCATTATAAGGCTGAATGCTCATAATATTCCGAACTCCGTCAAAATTTTGGTTACAATTTCTATATTGATTGGTTTTCTTATAAATGCCATAGCGCCTAAATCTTTAGCGCGGACTTCTGCTTCTGGTTGCACGTCTGCTGACACAACGATAACAAAACAGTCTAAGCCTTCTTTTTGCAGAGTTTCTAACACCTCAAAACCATCCATACCAGGCATGGTTAAATCTAAAAACATCAAGTGTGCTTTACCCTGATGATACGCTTCCAATGCCTCAAAACCATCTGCCGCCTGTGATATCTCAATATCCCAATCCTTCGGCAGGGCTCTTATGGTTAGCTTACGCGACATTCCTGAATCATCTACGACCAGAACAGGTAGTGCCATGTTTATTAATTCTCCATTTTGATAACAACCGTGGGCGCTTTTAAGCATCTTTAAATTTTATCGGCTCGCACCCTTATACATCCTAACTATGGTACATGCGTATAGCTATTTCCACATAACTTATAAAATTATTAAAAAAGCGTGACTTTGTTTGCACAAACTATCTATTTTCCTTCTTCATATAAGTTAACTATAATACCTGATCTATGACTACTCAGCGCCCCATAACCAAATCCAAAGCATTTTTAACTAAAGCTATTCTACTGCTTGGTTGGTGCATATCTAAACTTCCTTTTTCTCTACAAATGTTTCTTGGCAAATGTCTTGGTAAGATTCTATACGTATTTGCCAAAAGGCGACGCCATATTGCCCAAACCAATATAGATCTCGCCTTTTCCAACCTTTCCCGTGCTGAGCGCCTACAAATTGTTAAAAAACACTTTATTTCGCTAGGGATTAGTCTTATAGAAATTCCAATTTGCTGGTGGGCAGATAACCAAAGGCTAGAAAAACTTGCACATATAAATGGCCTTGAACATCTTTTAGAGGCGCAAAAAAAAGGGGAGGGTGTAATTCTTCTCAGCGCTCATTTCACCAATCTTGAGATTGCTGGCAGACTGCTTTCAATGTATGCACCGTTTTTTGTAATGTACCGCCCGCATGAAAATCAAATTTTAGAACAAGTAATGAGTTCAAGCAGAGAAAAACGCTTTAGCTTAGCAATAAAAAGGGAAGACGTTAAAACCATGCTCAGATCACTAAAAGCTGGAAATACGGTATGGTACGCTCCCGATCAAAACTTCGGGCTGAAAAATAGTGTTTTCTCCCCTTTCTTTGGGGTATTAGCTGCAACCAATACAGCCACATCAAGGTTTGCTCGAATAAGCAACGCTAAGGTAATCCCTTTTTTCTCCAAAAGAAATAAAGATAATTCTGGCTATGAATTAACTATCCTCCCCCCTTTGGAGAACTTTCCGACTGAAGATATTCAAAAAGATACAGATAGAATAAACAATCTGATAGAAGATCATGTAAAATCATGCCCTGAACAATACCTTTGGTCGCATCGCAGGTATAAGGATAGACCAAATAATGAACCTAAATTCTATTAATCTATCTAACTTTAATCACACCAGAATCATTCTTGGAAATATAGGCGAGAAAAATTGGCTCCTAAAAAACATCTGAACAGTAAAGAGCTTTATCTTCGACTACTAAAACATGTTGTTCCATACTGGAAGATCATGATTATTTCAGTAGTCAGTTTGTTAGTGCTATCTTCTGCTGAAGCAGCATTTGCTGCTTTACTAGAAAAGATGATTGACAAAATATTTGTCGAAAAAGACCAATTCTATATGTACGCCATACCAGCAGCACTAGTTATTATTTCTGTTGCACGTGGACTAATGAACTTCTGTGGAGTTATCTCAATAAACTGGGTTGCAAATAAAATAGTTATGGACCTGCGCCAGATGATGTTCGAGCACCTACTGCACCTACCAACGCAGTTCTATAGCGACAACAGCAGTGGCAATCTTATATCGAAAATTATATTTGATGTGAGTCAGGTGACAGCTGCAGCAACTGATACATTTGTCACTATTGTGCGTGATACATTCACAATAACCTTTCTTATCCTTCTCATGCTTTATTACAACTGGCAACTGACTCTAATCTCATTTGTGTCATTCCCAGTTATTGCAATTGCAGTCAGCGCTGTAAGCAAGCGTATGCGCCGCCTGAACACAGGCTTGCAGGACTCTATGGGAGATATGACACATGTACTTGAAGAATCGGTTCTTGGGCACAAAGTAGTTAAGATATTTGGTGGCCACAACTATGAAAAGCAACGCTTTGATAACATCTCCAACTGGATAAGACGCTATGCCAATAAGGTAAAGATGACATCTACCGCTAGCGTATCCTTTGTGCAATTTATTACTGCCCTAGCCCTGGCACTTATAGTGTTTATTGCCGCAAAAGATGCAATTGCCGAAGGTGACTTTACCGCAGGACAATTTTCCGCATTCTTTACCGCAATGGGGCTTTTATTCTCCCCTATCAAACGCCTAACCAAGATCAACGAAAAGCTACAGCGAGGCCTAGCAGCTTCAGAAAGTATCTTCAACCTAATTGATACTAAACCAGAGCAAGAACTAGGGAGACAGTTTGAGCAACAGCTAAAAGGCAACATCGAATTCAAAAACATCAGCTTTGCTTATAAAAATTCCGAAGACATGGCCATTAATGATGTGTCTTTTTCGGTTAAAGCTGGGGAAACAGTTGCACTTGTTGGCCACTCAGGTAGCGGCAAAACAACCATGGCTAGCCTACTACCTCGGTTTTATGAGCTAAAACATGGCTCAATCCATATTGACGGCATCAATATAGCTGATTTAGATCTAAAAGCGCTTCGCAACAACATCTCTTTGGTAAGCCAGGATGTAATTCTCTTCAATGACACCGTTACAGCCAATATTGCCTACGGCCCACTCAAAGAGGAAAAAGATCGTAATGCCATTGTATCCGCAGCAGCTGCTGCGAATGCCATGGAGTTTATCAAGAAGATGCCGAATGGAATCGACACCTTGATTGGTGAAAACGGAGCCAAAATATCAGGTGGTCAGCGCCAGCGCCTGGCAATCGCACGCGCAATTCTTAAGGATGCACCAATACTAATTCTTGACGAAGCCACCTCGGCACTGGATACCGAATCAGAATTCAAGGTACAGGCAGCACTAGATAATCTACAGCAGGGGCGCACCACTCTAGTGATAGCCCACCGCCTATCCACCATTGAAAATGCTGACCGTATTATCGTACTGGATAAGGGTAAGATAGTTGAAGAAGGAACTCACCAGGAGCTGATTCAAAAACAAAGGCATTACTTCAAACTGCACAACGCCCAGTTTGATTCATAAGCCTTTATTTAGTTCAGCGATAAACAAGTTATGAATTACAGACAAACAGAAAAACCAAAAATCTGCATCGTCAGACTCTCTGCCATAGGCGATGTCTGCCTGATGATTCCTACAATAAAATCAATCCAAAAAGGTTTTCCCAGCGCACACATCACCTGGGTGATCAGCAATCCTGCCTATGAACTAGTTAAAGATATGCCTGATGTTGAGTTTGTCGTTATCGACAAACCTCGCTCCATAAAAGACTACTTCAAGCTTTACAAACAATTAGGTGAGTATCGCTTTGATATAGTTCTTGCCACACAAGCCAATATACGCGTCAACCTGCTATACCCTGCCCTAAAGTCACCAAGGAAAATCGGTTTTGACAAACAGCGTGCCCGTGATATGCAGTGGCTTTTCACCACTGAAAAGATAGAGTTTAAAGAGCAACATCTACTTGAAAGCTTTCTAGAATTTGCAGCTGAAATCGGTGCCCCACCAGAAAAAAATATTCTGCCAAAAACAATTGAATGGAATATACCTCTTGGCGATGATGATAAGGAAAAGGCTAAAGAGATACTCGGTGGAAAAAATAAAAAATACAACATCGCCATTAATCCCATTACCAGCAAAGAGGAGCGCAATTGGGATCTGCAAAGATATGCACACCTTATCGACCAAACCACTAGAAAATACGACTGCCATATAATCCTAACCGGCGGAGCAGCCCCCAAAGAGCAAGCCAAAATTCAGAACATTATCGACCTATGCCAGAACCGTAAAAATATCAGCAATAGTTCTGGCTCACTTAGTCTCAAGCAGCTAGCAGCCCTATTGGGCAAAGTTGACTGCTTAATTAGCCCAGATACTGCCGCCGTACATATTGCCTCAGCAATGAACACCCCTGTGGTTGGGCTTTATGCCGTTGCCCCAGCAAAACTATCCGGCCCCTACTTTTCAAAACAGTTCACGATTGATAAATTTAACGCTGCAGTTACAAAATTCCTAGGCAAATCACCTATAGATATACCTTGGAAAACCCGAGTGCACGACCAAAGAGCTATGCAGCTGATAACTGTGGAAGGGGTTATGGATAAGATCGCTACTATTTTAAATACAGGAGATTAGCATTGTACGGAATAAAAGATGCCATTGACTTTAACAAGATAAAAAAAGTACTGGTAATCAAATTGCGCCACCATGGTGATGTACTTCTAACATCACCTGTTTTTCAAGTGCTTAAAAATCACCATCCCCATCTACAGATGGATGCCCTGGTCTATGCTGACACTCAAGATATGCTTACCCTGCACCCTGCAATTAACCAGGTTCATACCATAGACCGCAACTGGAAAAAGCCCGGCCCAAAAGAACAGTTTAAAAATGAACTAGGACTACTTAATTCGCTAAAAGCCGAAGGCTATGACCTGGTTATCCACCTGACTGAACACTGGCGTGGAGCAATCATCACCCGTTATATCAAAGCCAAATATTCTGTAGTTGGAAAATACACCCGGAGAAACAGCTGGTTTTGGAAAAGTTCTTTTACTCACCACTATCCAACCCCAAAAAAGAGACCGCGCCATACTATCGAAAAACACCTGGATTCTTTACGCAGAATTGGCATCACACCAAGCCAGCTAGAACGTAACCTTACACTTGTACCAGGAAATGATGCAGAGCAATTTCGCGAAAATATACTTGAAGATAATAAAGTTAATGAATACATACTGATTCACCCAACATCGCGCTGGCTTTTCAAATGTTGGGAAAGTAGAAAGTTTGCATCTCTTATTGACAACATCAGCGAAGAGATAGCAGAAGGTGGAACAAAAATAATTCTCACGTCTGCACCTTCACAAAATGAACTCCGTATGATTGAGGAGATAACTGATAATTGTGGAACCGAGGTGATAAACCTAAGCGGCAAACTTAACCTAAAACAGCTGGCTGCCTTTATTGAAAAAGCAAAACTTTTTGTTGGGGTAGATTCTGTCCCTATGCATATGGCATCTGCATTTAATACCCCATGCGTCGCCCTGTTTGGTCCTAGCGCAGACCTGGGTTGGGGGCCACGTAATGACAACTGCATAATTATCACCAGCAACCATAGTTGCAGACCATGCGGGCTTGATGGCTGCGCCAGCAGCAAGATAAGCGACTGCCTCAATAGCATAACTGTTGAGCAAACTTTTGACGCATGCATGGCCCTTATTAACAAAGCAAAAAGGCAAATATGAAACTGGCACTAATTCGACAAAAATATCGTCCTGACGGTGGAGCTGAACGCTTTCTTGCAAGAGCAATAGATGCACTAAAAGATAAAGTTGAACTAACAATCTTTACCAGGAAGTGGCAGCCTCAGGACGGCATTAAAGTCATTGAGTGCAACCCTGCTAAATGGAGCAGAGTATCTCGTGAAAAAGGGTTCGCACAAGCAGTTTGCAAAGAGTTGGAAAAGCACCACTTTGACATAATTCAGTCTCATGAAAGGATTCCATGCTGCGATATTTACCGCGCAGGTGACGGAGTGCACCACGAGTGGTTAAATCAGCGCAAAAGAACAATGGGGCCATTGCAAAAACTATATATGGAGTTCAGTCCATTTCACCGTTATGCCAAACAAGCGGAAACAAAGCTATATAACTCTAAACAATTAAAAGCTGTAATATGTATATCTAAGATGGTAAAGAACGATATCTTAAGATATTTTGATATTGATGAAGAAAAACTAAATATAATATACGTTGGAGTGGAGACAGCAAAATTCACCCCAGAAGTAAAAGAACACCGTAAGCAGATTAGAGAACAGCTTAATATTCCACAAGATGCAAATGTTTTTATCTATGTTGGCTCAGGATTCGAGAGAAAAGGGGTTTCTCAGGCGGTCAAAGCCATGTCAAAACTAAAAGATGTAGCAACGCCCAATAACACCCATTTAATCATCGTAGGAAAAGACAAAAAGATACAGAAATATAAAAAAACATGCTCGATGCTCGGCCTGCAAGATAACGTTCACTTTCTTGGCATTCAAAAAGATGTGCGCCCATTTTACGGAGCTTCAGATGCTTTAGTATTTCCTACACGCTACGAGCCATTTTCTAATGTTGTACTGGAAGCCATGGCCTGTGGATTACCTGTAATTACAACGCACCAATGTGGTGGTGGAGAGCTAATCAAAAATGGGCACAA
The DNA here is from genome assembly GCA_033852135.1 of Gammaproteobacteria bacterium. Lineage (GTDB taxonomy): Bacteria > Pseudomonadota > Gammaproteobacteria > QZLD01 > QZLD01 > QZLE01. The sequence goes on from JAWSVB010000011.1 coordinate 28,049, forward strand.
TGGTTACACCATTGACTCTCTAGATTTGGATGGGCTTGTTAATTCAATGACAGCTCTTTCAAATAACGCACATTGTGAAAGCTGTTCCATCAATGCGCGCAAAACAGCAGAACCTCATTCAATCGAAAATGTGTCTAAACAGTTAGTAGAACTTTACAAAAAAGTTCTTGCAGGCAGTGGGTAATGCCATAATAACAAAAGAAGCATTAACCAAACTTATCCTTTAACACCTTATAAAGTTCTTCACCTTTTTGGGTAAATCTAAGATTGCTTTCAACATGAGCCTGACCTTTTCTGGCAATATCTTCAACCAGTTTGCTGTCAGATAAAAGCAGTTTAATTTTATCTTTAGCTTCAGCCAGATCAGAATATAAAACTACATTTTCCATATCCACCAGGCCCAATGCCTCCTCTTCGCCATTGCCCTGCCTTTTAGCCAAAAGCATGCAACCGCATGCCATAGCCTCAAAGTTTTTAGCCATATACTCGTTATAACCGACATCAGCGCTGACAAATATTTTTATTCTATTAAGCATTTCACTATAAGCATGTTCGTTTCCATACTCTGTCCTTAATAGTTTCAACCCACAATCAGCCTCAATCTCCTTAAGGTATCTTTTTCTCTCCTTATATAGCTCTTCATCAATTCGCCCTATAAAGCCAAGTTCAATATCCCTTTCATTACCAAGGTTAGTTAAAAGCTTATCGTTATACCCTTTAGATACAAAGCTTGCATCCACACCAAGCTCTTGATATCTATGTGTATTATAATAGCCTGAGCAGATCATCTTAATATAATTAAGTTTCTTATAAAACTTGGTATATTTATTATAGAAATCATCGCCTTTAAGGAAATTTCTATTTGTATCAAAGTCAAAAACAGCCAGCTTTGGAAATCTTTTAATGATACGCGCCTTGTTATACCAACGCCTGAAAGGCACATTTATTACAACACAGTCATACTTTTGATATTCAATTTCTTTAAAGGTTTTTCTTATTTTTTTAACCTGATCCGGAGGCAGCCTTAAAACAGTCAACTCACAATTTCGTCCTAATCCATCAAGCAAAGAATCAATTGATAGCGTTCTTTTTTCTCTACTGATAAATAATACTTTCATGAGTTCACCTGAGTTATAAAATTCTGTGCAATAATATCACAGGGATGCAAAACAGATAGAGCATTATTTATGCATGTACAAACCTTTTTTTGCAATATAACCAAAGTTAGGATAAATTCATCTACCTGCAAAGCCATGTATTAGATAACACCCCCACCTCCAAGCGTAATTAAAGAAATGAATAAAATAGATAGCTCAGATACTTTAAAAATAATCCATACCGAATCTTCATGCGGCTGGGGTGGACAAGAGATACGGATCCTTACTGAAGCTCAGGGGATGATGGAAAATGGTCTCCAGGTTTCAATTCTTTGCCCTTCTCATGCGCCTATATATGCTGAAGCAAAAGAGCGTGGCATACCGGTTTATCATCTGCCTATTGAGAAAAAAACACTAAAAGGTCTCCTTGCAACAATCAGCTATCTTAAAAAGCATCCCGTCGACATAGTCAACACTCACAGCTCTACAGACAGCTGGATGGTAGCGCTAGCAAAATTATTTTGCTGCATAAATTTTACCATTGTAAGAACCAGGCATGTTTCAGCACCAATCAACAACCGTTTCACCACCAAATGGCTTTATACCAAGGCAGCCAAACACATTGTAACGACAGGAATAAAACTTAAAGAAACACTGGTAAATGACAACCATTATCCGGCCCATATGATAACATCCGTCCCAACCGGAATTGATACCAATATTTTTCAACCTGGCGATAAATCTGCTGTCAGGCAAAATCTAAACCTTCCACAAGATAAAACTATCATTGGCATAGTAGCAACCATGCGCAGTTGGAAAGGGCACAGGTACCTTATTGATGCTATAGCTGATATTGACAGAGATGACGTTCATCTATTAATTGTCGGAGATGGATTGCGAAGAAAAAAACTGGAACAGCAAATACAAGATCTTGGGATTGAAGATATCACCTCAATGCCGGGGAATCAGAAAAACCCAAGCGAATGGCTACAGGCTATGGATATCTTTGCCCTTCCATCATATGCAAATGAAGGTGTTCCCCAGGGGCTAATGCAGGCAATGCTAACAAGAATCCCTGTTATATCAACACCAGTTGGTAGCATCACGGAGATCATTGAGCATGATAAAACCGGACTGATTATCCCGCCTGAAAACTCAGCTGAATTAGCCAACGCCATAACGTCGCTAATTGAAAACCAGGAAAAAGCTCAATCTCTGGCTAACGAAGGATATAAATTCGCCATCGAAAACTTCAGCAAAGAGATAATGATTGAGAAAATGGAGAAGATTTTTGTGGATGCTCATTTATAGCCTCCTCCACTAAATAATTACCCAACTTCAACTTCTAAAAAATAATCGTGAGATATTTTCTTAAGGGTACCCGAGCTATCTTTATAGTGCCTCTCACTAATTTCATCGCCTCGGTTAATTAGGCGTCTAATACGCTCGTCATCATTTTCCAGTTTCAAGTTAACAATAATATCAGTATAGGAAAGGCGCTTTTCCGGCCTTGTATTTACAAAAAAAACGACTTTCTTTCTATGTGGTAGCTTCTTAATAAATGGTCCAAGTTCATCCTTTGTCTTGCTTTTGACTCTAACCCTACAATTAAAAATATAAAACATATCCAGGCTCATAACACTATCATCGATAACTGCTATCTTGTATTTTGAAATTGACCCAAAACCATTTTTCCGGACAAATTTCCCAAACGTGCTTTTACCACATCCGGACTTGCCAGTAATACAGATCATCACCCTATCTTTTTTACATAATAGCTTTTTACAAATGGAATCTAACTCCGTCAAAAACGGATAACTCAACTTTCTAAAGTCGGACATAGCGTTAAAATTCTTATTCCCATTGACAATAGCCTCACATAATAATACTAAATTACACTATAGTATACGCGGGGATACCAAAAGTTACTCCACCCTTTTATTAAGGCTTTCCCTGCTATCTTTTCCTTTTCCTGCCTGGCTAGTTCGTGTATCTTTTACCTTTGCTATTTTCACCGACCATACTTGGCATTATGCATACTGGATACTTTAAGCTATGATCATTAATCACAAATACAAATTCATTTTTATCAAGACACGAAAAACCGCTGGTACTAGTATCGAAATTGCCTTATCACAGTTTTGTGACAAAAATGACATCATTACCCCTATATTTGAGGAAGATGAGAAAACTCGACAGGAACTTGGTTTCCTCAGCCCACAAAATTATAACGTGGCATTACAGCATTACACTAAGCTTGACTGGCTCAACTTAATAATTAAAGCAAAGCGAAAGCAATTTCGTAATCACTCAAGTGCAAAATTTATAAGAAGCTGCATTCCTGCTGAAATTTGGAATAGCTACTTTAAATTTACATTTGAACGCGATCCATTTGATAAAGCAATCAGTCGTTATTATTGGAGCACACAGGAACCTCGCCCTGCAATAAATGAATATTTAAACTCTGCACAACCTTATTTATTGTCGAACTGGAATATTTACACAATCAATGATCAAATTGAGGTGGATTTTATTGGCAGGTATGAAAACCTCGATGAGGACTTAGCAAAAATCAAGGAAAAGTTAGGGCTTCCTGCAGAATTAAAGCTCCCAAGAACAAAAAGCAATTATAGAAAAAGCAAAGAGCACTATAGCAGGATATTAAACCAGGAAGATCAAGACCGCATTAAGATAGTTTGCGCAAAAGAAATAACTGCCTTAGATTATCATTTGATTGAAAATCAGATCCATGAAGAAAGTTGACGACATTACAAGCAGCTGCATTAGACAGCCCTCACATTGTAGCCAGTCAACCTTGTCGTTAAGCAAAACAAATTTTCAGGAAATATACAAATGAACATTTTTATATTGACTACAGGCAGATCTGGATCTGTAACCTTTGATAAGGCATGTCAGCATATTACAAACTATTCATCTTCTCACGAATCTAGAGCCAGGATACTGGGCGACGAGCGCTTGAATTATCCAGGAAACCATATTGAAGCTGATAACAGACTTTCTTGGTTCCTAGGTAGACTGGATGAAAAATATGGAAATACTGCGTTTTATGTTCACTTAAAGCGTAATGACAATGATACAGCGAAAAGCTATTCTCAACGCATGTTTCCTGGAGGCATAATACCTGCTTATAAGAAGGGAATAATGTTAGGTTTAACCAAGGAGACCTGTAACGTATCTGTTAGTCTGGATTATTGCAATACCGTAAATAGCAATATTACCTGCTTTTTAAAAGATAAGGACAAAAAACTAAACATGAATCTTGAAAATATAAAAGAGGGTTTTCGTGTGTTTTGGGATGCTATAGGCGCTGAAGGTGATCTTGTTGCTGCACTCGCAGAGTTTGATACTAACTACAACCAATTAAAGGATCATCAGGAAAGGCGTCGGAAAAAGAGTTTTATTCACAGAATAAAAAAATTATTCAAACGCTAACTGCCTGAGCAGGCTATCCATTTCTCACCAACTTCAAAAAAAGCTTTATATGCTGGAGCATTTAGATTTAATATTTTTTTATTTTCTTTCTAAGCGAAAAACCGTTTGCACGTCTTACCGAAATTCCTTAGTATAGCTTTTTTCGTAAGTGCCTAATTTTTCTTAATCACATAAAGCAATTATTGAATTAATAAGATACCTTAATAAAAGACTAGCACGAAACATTTCCATTAATTTGCGCCTGACGCATTACTTTACCAAAGCCAATCCAAAATTATTTTGAGGAGACTAAAAGTTGCAGAAGATTTCCCACCTTTCTCAGCTTGAAGCGGAAGCAATTTATATTATTAGAGAAGTTGCTGCTGAATGTGAAAATCCGGTCATGCTTTATTCGATCGGCAAGGACAGCTCCGTAATGCTGCACTTAGCCATGAAGGCTTTTTACCCTGAAAAGCCACCTTTTCCTTTTATGCATATAGACACTACCTGGAAGTTCAGGGAGATGATCGAATTCCGGGATAAAAAAGTAAAAGAGCTTGGAGTTGAAATGATAGTTCATACTCACGCAGCTGGAGTTGAGCAGGGAATAAATCCTTTTGATCATGGTAGCGCCTATACCGACATCATGAAAACTCAAGCTCTAAAAGAGGGGCTGGATAACCATGGTTTCACAGCAGCTTTTGGTGGCGCGCGCAGGGATGAAGAAAAATCCCGAGCAAAGGAAAGGATTTTTTCTTTCAGAAATTCTTCTCATGCCTGGGACCCTAAAAATCAGCGCCCTGAAATGTGGAAACTCTATAATACCAGAATAAATAAAGGTGAGAGTATTAGAGTGTTTCCTATTTCCAACTGGACTGAGAAAGATATCTGGCAATATATTAAAAGAGAAAATATAGATATTGTCCCTCTATATTTTGCTAAAGAACGACCAGTAGTATTCAGGGATGGGAATATAATTATGGTTGATGACGACCGCATACAACTATTGCCCGGCGAAAAAGTTGAAACTAAAAAAGTTAGATTCAGAACATTAGGGTGCTACCCGTTAACTGGAGGCTGTGAGTCAGGCGCAGAAACACTTGATGAAATTATAGAAGAGACTTTATCAGCTATTTCTTCTGAGAGAACAACTCGAGTTATTGATCATGAGTCTGCTGCCAGCATGGAAAAAAGAAAACGTGAGGGGTATTTCTAAAGTGAAGGGATTACTAAAATTTATTGCTTGCGGAAGCGTTGATGATGGAAAATCTACCCTGATCGGCCATATGCTATATGATGCCAAATTGATCTTTGCTGACCAGGAGAAAGCATTAGCCCTGGACAGTAAGGTCGGCAGTAGAGAAGGCGAGGTAGACTACTCCCTTTTACTTGACGGCTTAATGGCGGAAAGAGAGCAAGGTATTACTATTGATGTTGCTTATCGATATTTCACAACATCAAACCGTTCTTTTATTGTGGCGGATACACCAGGGCATGAGCAATATACCAGAAACATGGCTGTTGGAGCCTCTTTTGCTGATTTAGCAATTATTCTAATTGATGCGACACAGGGAGTTCTAGCCCAGACAAAAAGACATGCGCGAATCTGTGCTCTTATGGGTATTAAGCATATTGTACTTGCTGTTAATAAAATGGACCTGATCAGTTACGACAAGCGCCGCTTTGAAGAGATTAACCAGGAGTTTTTGGAACTAACGGCTGGCCTTGGATTTAAATCAGTCGAAGCAATTCCCGTATCTGCAACAGAAGGCGACAACATTACAAAGCCATCACTGCAAACAGCATGGTACAACGGCCTTCCTCTGCTTCCATATCTTGAGCATGTTGATATCACTACCGATGCAGGGGAAGAATCATTTGTAATGCCAGTGCAACGAGTTTGCAGACCAAACCATTCATTCCGTGGCTTTCAAGGACAAATTGAATCTGGCTCCATATGTATTGGAGATAAAATTACTACCCTCCCAAATAAAGAGCAGGCTCATATTAATAGCATCTATATTGGAGATAATGCTGCTGAAACTGCAGTTGCAGGACAACCTGTAACCTTACAACTTGATAAAGAGGTCGATGTTTCTAGAGGGTGCGTACTTTCAAAAGGAAGCAGTCCAGAGGTAGCTGATATGTTTACAGCTACAATTTTATGGATGGATGATTCTGATCTTGTTGCAGGGCGAAATTACTTTATCAAAATTGGTTCTAAGATGCTTCCTGCTTCAGTTATGAATATAAAGCATAAAATTGATATCAATACTGGCAAACATATCTCCGCAGATAGACTCTTCAAAAATGAGCTGGCCTCTTGTGACATCTCTGTATCCGAAGATATGGTTTTTGATAAGTTCTCCACCCATAAATCTCTGGGCAGCCTGATTTTGATTGATCGGGTGACAAATATGACATCTGCCTGTGGTGTTATAGAGCATTCTCTAAGAAGATCCAGCAATGTAATTTGGCAAGAAACCGAAATAACCAGGGAGAGTCGCTCATCTCAGAAAGGACAAAAACCACTAACCCTCTGGTTTACTGGGCTTTCCGGATCAGGAAAATCGACACTGGCAAATGCCGTTGAGAAAAAGCTGTTTTCTCTTGGAAAGCATACGATGCTATTAGATGGCGATAACGTCAGACATGGATTAAATAAAAATCTTGGCTTCAAAGAAGTGGACAGAGTTGAGAATATACGGCGTATTGCCGAAGTATCCAGGCTTATGAATGATGCCGGGATTATTGTTATTACATCCTTTATTTCGCCATTTCAAAATGATCGCGAGAATGCTAAACAAATTATTGGCGACGAATATATTGAAATATATGTAAACACCTCTTTAGAAGAGTGTGAAAGGCGTGACGTTAAGGGGTTATACGAAAAGGCCAGACAGGGGTTGATTCCAAATTTCACCGGCATTTCCAGCCCTTACGAAGAACCAATTAGCCCAGATATAGAGATAAATACCTCAACATGCTCCGTTGATGAAGCGGTTGACGTAATCATTAAGGTGATTCAGAAACGTTGGAAGTAGAACGTATTTGCTAAAGCTAACTTAAATCTTTACTGAAATATGGCAGGAGAATAAGTCAAAATGGATTTTGCTTCCATCATAACTATTTCGATTTTATGTATTGTTTTATTCTCTTTGGTATTTATCAGGGTACCAGTTGATGTTGTCATGGTTGGGGCCATGACTTTACTCTTACTGACCGGGGTCCTAACAATTAACGACGCATTAACCGGTTTTTCCAATCCCGGAGTCATTACTGTTGGCGTTCTTTATGTGGTTGTGACAGGGCTAAAAGAGACAGGGGGAATTGGCTGGCTGGTGCACCGGGTTCTGGGGCGCGCGTCTAATGAAAAAAATGCAATCCTGAGGCTTATGCTACCCATTTCCGGGATGAGTAGTTTCCTTAATAACACACCAGTCGTCGCAATGATGATCCCCGCTGTCAAAGAATGGTCCAAAAAAATAGGTGTTAACCCATCAAGGCTAATGATACCGCTCAGCTATGCTTCCATTCTTGGTGGCACATGCACCTTGATTGGCACAAGTACAAACTTGATTGTAAATGGTTTGTATATTCAGGAAACCGGCACTGAAGGGCTTGGGCTATTTACTATATCTGCAATTGGTTTGCCTTGTGCAATTGCGGGAATTTCTTTTATGGTTTTATGGGGACATAAATTATTACCAAATCGAGAAGGCTTTCTTTCAGAAGTTACTGACGACCACCGCCAATATACGGTTTCTATGCAAGTTCCAAAGCATAGCCAACTTATTGGAAAAACCATTCAAGAGGCTGGATTAAGAAATTTACCAGGGGTATATCTTTTTGAAATAAGCAGGAAGAACGAAATAAAGCAGGCGGTTTCTCCGTCAGAGATAATTCAGAGCGAAGACATTTTGGTTTTTGTAGGGCTAGTAGACTCAGTTGTCGATTTATTAGCTATGAGGGGACTCCTGCCAGCAACAGACCAACTTGAAAAACTAACTGACCCTCAACACCTCCACTGTTTTCTAGAAGCTGTTGTTTCAGAGAACTGTCCTGTTGCTGGTCAAACAATCAAAGAGGGTGGTTTTAGAAACAAATATAACGCTGTAGTTTTGGCTGTTGCCAGGAATGGTGAAAGAATTAATCAAAAAGTTGGGGATATAGTTCTAAGGCAAGGAGACACCCTGCTATTACAGGCTTCAGACGACTTCCATGTACGTCAGAAAGATAGCCAAGATTTTTATCTTACATCCAAGCTTGATGGATCTTCACCGGTAAGGCACAAAAAAGCATTGGCAGCAGTTTCGATATTGGCAGCTATGATTGCATTAGCAGGCACCAACTTGCTCAGCATGCTTGAAGCTGCATTACTGGCCTCCGGGTTAATGGTATTTTTCCGGTGTTGCTCAACAAATTCTGCAAGGAAAAACGTTGACTGGTCAGTATTAATTGTTATTGCTGCAGCGTTTTCATTAGGTAAAGCTCTCGATAAAACAGGTGTAGCAGAGGTTATTGCCAGAGGATTGCTTGATATGGCAGGACAAAACCCTTGGATCTCTCTTTTGATAGTATATGCAATTACGGTATTTTTCACAGAAACAATAACTAACAATGCAGCTGTAGTTTTAACTTTTCCGATTGCTGTTGCAACTTCTAACCAATTAGACTGCAACCTTATGCCATTCATTATTGCCGTAATGGTTGCCGGATCTGCAAGTTTTTCATCGCCGCTTGGCTACCAGACAAATCTCATGGTAATGGGTCCCGGGGGGTACCATTTTATTGACTACCTGAAAACAGGTGTATTCATGAACTTCCTAATCGGAATAGTTGCTATTTCATTAATTCCTTTCATTTGGGGCTTTTAATCAAATAATTAATCCTGCTAGTTTTTTAATATTACCAGAGGTATTAGACTGCTATTTTTTCGTCAAAATATGCCATTTGGGGCGTTCCCAGCTTTGCAAAAAGGTTTTTAGATCAGAAGCCACGGCGTTCTTATCAAACTCATTTCCGTCAATAAACAATACAAAGTCAAACTGTTGGTTTTCAGAGTGATAATCTTGTGCGAATTGTTTGGCAAAGTCATTTGCTGGCAACACAAAATTTCCCATCACCCTGGGAATTTCAAAATTCAAATTTCCTTCGTATGCTTTATAAACAAGCTCAGTACAAACAAGGGCTGAATCGCGTTGAAAATCAAAACTGAAATCATATAGCCTGCCGCTTAAACCAAAAGCATGCAGAATCGCTTTTGCCTTTTCAATTTTACTTAACCTTGGTCTTAAAACAGCAACTGAGTCTGCAGCAGCTGAATACTCTAGCGAGGTAAATACAACTCCATCACTTATAGCTTCGATAACTGCTGGAGCATGGTCATGCCATTCAAGTTTGCTTGCTTTATATGCCTGTGGTTGTTTTTGTTGTAGTAATTTTTCTAGATCAGCATCTGCAATACCCTCTGACACCAACCACTGCTTTACCTCTTCGTCTGCAAAAAATTCAGATCGCTCATCTGCAGAACCAATATAAAGAGCTACATGGGACCAATAACCTGGCAAACCGATATTAGATAGATACCACTCGCGGCGCTCGAGCAATATATCACCGGGTAATAACCTCTCTCTCATCTGCGCAATCTGTTCTTGCGAGATTAAGGACTGATGACTGCGATAAAGTTTTGTGTCTCCCATCCACTCTGAGATTTTAGTTTGGGTAGGCAGCATCAGCGACTTACTGTTACGCTTTACTATGGTATATGCATTTTTGAGGGTCATCAGCTCCCCTTTGCCTTTACCAAGTTTCCAAATCTGCTTTACATCATCATCGGCAAATCCCAATCCAAAATCATCTGGCTTTGCCCATAATCTGTTAATGGTTTCAGTTGCGGCAAATTTTGAAGCTACTTTAACGTTCAAAAATTCATACTTGATATCAGCATAGCTTTCTTTTTGTATTCCGAGAGTTAGGGATTCTTCATTTAAAATTTTGTCAGAATGACGATTATTATTTGCCCTTGCAATAAACTCCATTGCAAAACGATATTGGGCAGCAAATGCGGCGCGATATAGTTTAAACGCTTGGTTTTTTATCTTTTTAAATTTTTCTGCAGTAAATATTTTGGAGTTAAAAGTGATCTCATCATAATCGCTATAACGCTGAGCAACCTGCTCTAGGCACGCATGATAGTCTAGATATCTACTCCAAATTTGGCGCATCTCATCTCTTTGCTGTTGCGTATACAGCTGCTTCTCTTTTTGCCTCTCAGGCGGAAATATATCTGGCAATGACTCCATATATTTTATGGTAGAGATAATTCCTGCACGACATTGGCTCACCATCTCAACATCTTGCTGAATCTGAATATCTATTGCCGATAGATCAATATCTTTTACGCTAGCAAAAATCGACAGCGGTAAGAGTGACAATATCGCACCAATTATTTTTCCCATATCATCCTCGATTCTATTTAGAATACTGGTTAGCCTTCCTCGCTAACCTTGCCCCAAAGATCATGTTCGTCTGATGTATCAATTAGCACTGGAACTATATCTCCGATCTGAACACCATCAACTTTATCCACAAATACTTGCCCATCTATCTCTGGTGCATCCCATTTGGAGCGACAGATAAGCTGATCTTCGGTTATATCATCAACTATTACATCTGAAATCTGACCAACCTTCTCTTCCAGTTTCTCTCTGCTAATCTGCTCTTGCTGCATCATCAGGCGTTCAACACGATCCTGTTTTTCCTCTTCATCTACATGATTAGGCAGGTCATTCGCTGGAGCACCATCAACTGGTGAATAGGCAAAACAGCCGACACGATCCAATCTTGCTTCACCTAAGAACTGCATTAGGTCAGCAAATTCCTGCTCAGTCTCACCCGGGAATCCTGCGATAAAGCTGGAGCGAATTGCAATCTCAGGACAGATCTCACGCCAGCGCTCTATTCTCTTTAGAACATCTTCGGCGTGAGCTGGACGACGCATCTGTTCTAAAATTCTTGGATTACTATGCTGAAATGGAATATCCAAATATGGCAAAACCTTTCCATCTGCCATCAGCTCAATAATGCTATCCACTGATTTATACGGATAGAGGTAATGCACCCTTACCCAGGCGCCGAGATCCCCAAGGTCATCACATAGATCATATATATTCGTTTCTATCCCCTGCTTTTTTAAATCCAGTCCGTAAGCACTGGTATCTTGCGCTACAACCATCAGCTCCTGCACACCGTTTTCTACCAGTGTTTCCGCCTCCGCTATTATCTCTACCGGATCTCTACTAACCATATCTCCGCGTAGTTGCGGAATGATGCAGAAAGAACATCTATGGCTACACCCTTCGGCAATCTTCAAGTATGAGTAGTGGGATGGAGTTAACCTAACCCCTTGTGGCGGCAGCAAGCTGAAGTCTCTTTGATGCGGAGCCTCGATAACCTTATGCACTGCTGCTAAAACTTCCTCATATGCATGTGGCCCAGTTACAGCTAATAGATCTGGATACTTATTACTAACGAATTCTGCTCTGGCTCCTAAACAACCTGTAACAATAACCTTGCCGTTTTGCTCCAACGCCTCATCAATCACTTCACAAGACTCACCAATAGAGGAGTTGATAAAGCCACAGGTATTGATAATCACCAGGTCTGCTTGATCATAAGTACCTACTATCTCATACCCTTCAGCACATAAACGAGTCATAATCCTTTCTGAATCAACTAGATTCTTGGGACAACCGAGACTTACAAAACCTATTTTATTTGACATTTAAATACCTTAATACAACCAGCATCTACCAAGAGATAGAGCAAAGGGAATGCGGAATCAGCCGCATAATAGTTCTAGAAATCCCATTTAGCACCTGAGACTTCATACTCAAGCAGGGAAGTATACCGTTTTTACCCCCCCATAACCATTTGAAAACAGACACCATTTATCCATAGGCACTTTTTCAAAACGTTTTTTTGCTGCAATAGCTTTTAATTCATCGATTTATCTATATAATATTGCGTCCGATTTTGCGCTTTAAAAGTATATAAGCCAAACATTATCGGCATTTTATCACGCAGATGCGTTGAATTGCTTGATCTTGCGGAAGCAGCTAACGAAAAGCTTCCATTTAAATAGATCAAAGCTGAAATAAAGTTTCTCGTTGCACAGTTTCTTACTGCACAACTCGCGTAAATAAACATACGGAGGTCTACAATGATCCCAGGGACTTTACCGCCCAAACAGGGTCTTTACGATCCAATTAATGAACATGACGCCTGTGGTGTTGGCTTTATCGCTGATATCAAAGGGAGAAAAAGCCACGATGTAGTAGCGCAAGGTATCCAAATTCTTGCAAGAATCGCACACAGGGGAGCTCTTGGAGCTGATCCTCTTGTAGGTGATGGCGCTGGCATACTAATCCAAACTCCAGATGCATTCTTCCGCGAAGAGACCAAAAAGATTGGTTTTGATCTTCCAGAGAATGGCAAATACGGCGTCGGCATGCTATTTCTTCCTCAAGATGATGAGACACGTGCTGCGTGTGAAAAGATCTTCCTTGAGTTTATTGAACAGGAAGGGCAAAAGTTTCTTGGTTGGCGTGATGTTCCAACAATCAACGAAGGTCTTGGCAAATCTGTAATCGCTTGTGAGCCGGTTATCAGACAGCTTTTCATCGAACAAGGTGAAAACTGCAAAGACCAAGATGCCTTTGAAAGAAAGCTATACCTAATCAGAAAGCAAGCTGCTAACAAAATCAGCAATCTTGATGCTCGTGGCAAAGAGACATTCTACGTACCATCAATGTCATCTAGCACCGTTAACTATAAAGGGATGCTACTTTCTGACCAGGTGGATAAATACTATCCAGACCTATTAGATGAGCGCATGGTTTCTGCGATCGCACTTGTGCATCAAAGATTCTCAACCAATACCTTCCCTAAGTGGGAGCTTGCACATCCATTCAGAATGATTGCTCATAACGGTGAGATCAACACTGTTCGTGGTAACGTTAACTGGATGCGTGCACGTCTACGCTCAATGTCTTCAAAATTATTTGGTGATGATCTAGAAAAAATCTGGCCACTAATCAATGAAGGCCAATCTGACTCAGCATGTTTCGATAACGCTCTTGAACTATTAACCATGAGTGGTTACTCAATGGGTCATGCGATGATGATGCTTATCCCTGAATCCTGGGATGGCAATAACCTTATGGACGATGATCGTCGTGCATTCTACGAGTACCATGCAGCTCTTATGGAGCCATGGGATGGTCCTGCTGCTGTTGCATTTACAGATGGTAAGCAGATTGGTGCTACTCTGGACAGAAACGGTCTAAGACCAGCGCGTTATATCATCACTGATGATGACAAGATCATCATGGCATCCGAGATGGGCGTTCTAGATATTCCAGAAGAGAAGATCGTTAAGAAATGGCGTCTACAGCCAGGTAAGATGTTCCTAGCTGATCTTGAGCAAGGTCGCATCATTGATGATGAAGAGCTTAAAGAGAGCCTATGTACTTCACGTCCTTACCAGGATTGGTTGGATCAGACTCAAATCAAGCTAAGCCAGCTTCCAAGCTGCCCAGCTCCAATGATCCCTGATGAAGACACTCTTCTAAACCGTCAACAAGCATTTGGTTATACTCAGGAAGATCTAAAAGTGATCCTGACACCAATGGTTAATACCGGCATGGAAGCAACTGGTGCGATGGGTGCAGATAACCCACCAGCAGTACTTTCAAACAAAGCAAGACCTCTGTTTAACTACTTCAAACAGAACTTTGCCCAGGTAACCAATCCACCAATCGATCCGATTCGTGAAGAAGTGGTTATGTCTCTGATCTCTTTGATCGGACCAAGACCAAACATTCTAGACCCAGATGGTGCTGGATCTCTAATGCGTCTTGAGGTTAACCAACCACTACTTACCAATACTGACATTGAAAGAATTCGTCAGATTGAAGATCACTCAGCTGGAGCTTTCAAAACTTGCACACTAAGCATCTGTTACCCTGCAGACCAAGGTTCTGCGGGTATGGATCATGCTCTGCATGAGCTACTTAAGAACGCTAAGCGTGCGGTTGAGAATGGCAACAACATCCTAATCCTGTCAGATAGAGATGTTGATACAGATAACATGCCGATCCCTGCGCTTCTTGCTACATCAGCAGTTCACCATCACCTAATCCGCAGCGGTCTTAGAACTGAAGCTGGTCTGGTTATTGAAACTGGTGCAGCGAAAGAGGTTCACGACTACGCAATGCTTGCTGGTTATGGCGCTGAGGCGATCAACCCATACCTAGCTCTTGATACTTTGCAAACCATGAATAACGAAGGTTACTTCTCTACAGATCTTTCTCTAGAAGATGTGCACCAGCGTTACGTCAAGGCTATCGGCAAAGGTCTACTTAAAGTTATGTCGAAGATGGGTATCTCAACCTATCAATCTTACTGTGGAGCACAGATCTTTGATGCAGTTGGTCTATCCAGCAGCTTCGTTGAGAAGTTCTTTACTGGCACAGCTACCACCATCGAAGGTGTTGGCCTGCAAGAGGTTGCGGAAGAGTCGGTCAGATGGCACAAAGACGCCTATGGCAACAACCCAATCTACAAAGATATCCTTGATGTTGGCGGCGACTACGCTTACAGAGAGAGAGGCGAAGATCACGCTTGGACACCTGAAGTAGTAACTACACTACAAAAGGCTACCAGACAAAATGACTCAGGCTCTTACAAAGAGTACGCTAAACTAGTTAATGAACAGAACAAAGTTCTAACCAACTTCCGTGGTTTGTTCGACTTCAACTACGCTGACATCTCAATCCCTCTTGAAGAGGTTGAATCAATTGAGTCAATCGTTAAGCGATTCTCAACAGGTCCAATGTCATTTGGTGCGCTTTCATACGAAGCTCACTCAACACTTGCTATTGCGATGAACCGTCTAGGCGGCCAATCAAATACAGGTGAAGGTGGCGAGATGGCTGAGCGTTACAAGCCTCTTGAGAACGGCGATTCAACCAGATCAGCTGTTAAGCAGGTTGCTTCAGGACGTTTCGGTGTAACCAACGAATACTTGGTTAACGCTGACGATATCCAGATTAAAATGGCTCAGGGTGCTAAACCTGGTGAAGGTGGACAGTTGCCTGGTCACAAGGTTGATAAAACCATTGGCCGTGTACGTCACTCAACACCTGGTGTTGCATTGATTTCACCTCCTCCTCATCACGATATCTACTCGATTGAGGATTTGGCACAGCTGATTCACGATCTGAAAAACGTAAATCCAAAATCTCGTATCAGTGTGAAGCTAGTATCAGAAGTTGGTGTTGGAACAGTTGCTGCTGGTGTATCTAAAGCTCACGCTGACCACATCACTATTTCTGGTCAAGATGGCGGAACAGCTGCTACACCTCTAACATCTATGAAGCACGCTGGCTCCTACTGGGAGATCGGCCTAGCAGAAACACATCAAACACTAGTTCTTAACCACCTTCGTGGCCGTGTATGCGTACAGGTTGATGGCGGCATGAAAACTGGTCGTGACGTTGCTGTTGCTGCACTTCTTGGTGCTGATGAATACTCATTCTCAACCGCTCCTCTTGTTGTAGAGGGTTGCGTAATGATGAGAAAGTGTAACCAAAACACGTGCCCAGTTGGTGTTGCTACTCAGAATCCTGAGCTAAGAAAACGCTTTACCGGTAAGCCTGAACATGTAATCAACTACTTCATCATGGTAGCTAACGAACTACGTGAGATCATGGCTAAGCTTGGTTTCAGAACTGTAAACGAGATGATCGGACGTTCTGACAAACTGAACAAGCGTAAGGCGATTGATCACTGGAAAGCTAGAGGCTTGGACTTCACCAAGATCTTCTACCGCCCAGAGGTTGATGACAGCGTTGCTCTATACAATTGTGAAGAGCAAGATCACGGTCTTGAGAAAGCACTAGATAACAAGTTAATTGAACTTGCACAGCCAGCTCTAGAGAAGAAAGAGAAGGTTGAGATCGAGATGCCTATTTGCAACGAAAACCGTACCGTTGGCACCATGCTTTCTGGTGAGGTTGCAATGCGCTACGGCTACGCAGGTCTTCCAACTGATACTGTTAAGATCAAGATGTCTGGTACAGCAGGACAAAGTTTCGGTGCATTCCTAGCAAACGGTGTAACACTTGAACTTGCAGGCGAAGCTAACGACTACGTTGGTAAAGGTCTAAGTGGCGGTAAGATTATCGTTTACCCACAAGCTAGTTCAAAAATCGTACCTGAAGAGAACATAATCGTTGGTAATACTCTACTTTATGGAGCAACTAGCGGTGAGTGTTACTTCAGAGGTGTTGCTGGGGAGAGATTCGCAGTAAGGAACTCTGGAGCTAAGGCTGTTGTCGAAGGTGTTGGCGATCACTGTTGTGAATACATGACTGGTGGTATCGTAGTTGTACTAGGCTCAGTTGGCAGAAACTTTGCTGCTGGTATGAGTGGTGGTATCGCTTACGTACTTGATGATAAAGGCGACTTCGAGAAGCACTGTAACCTAGCTCAAGTTGAGCTAGAAAAAGTGGAAGAGATCGAAGAGAGCGAACACATCGACCCATACGAAGACTTACTACAATACGATGCACTACGTCTAAAAGACCTAATCAGAAATCACTATGAGAACACCCAAAGTTCTGTAGCGAAGAAGATTCTAGACGACTGGGCAACATACCGTGCCAAGTTTGTAAAAGTTATGCCTACTGACTACAAGAAAGCTTTGACTCAAATGCAGAAAGAGGCAGAAACAGAGAAAGGAGGGCAATAAGATGGGTAAGCCTACTGGATTTTTAGAATTCGATCGCAAAGACCGTGAATATGCTCCTGTTGAGGAGAGGGTCAAATGCTCAAATGAGTTTATGATACCTCTCACAGCAGAAGAGATGAACGAGCAAAGCGCCCGCTGCATGGACTGCGGAACACCGTTCTGTCATCACAGCTGCCCGGTTAGCAACAACATCCCAGATTGGAACGATCTTGTTTATAGAGATCAATGGGAAAAAGCTTGTCGCGCTCTACACTCAACCAATAACTTTCCAGAGATCACAGGGCGTGTATGTCCTGCGCCATGTCAGGAAGGTTGCACACTAAACATCGACCGTATGCCAGTATCGATCCGCACCATTGAGTGCGCGATCGTAGATAAAGGGTGGGAAAAAGGGTGGATCAAGCCTCAAATCTCCAGCCATAAAACTGAGAAATCAGTTGCTATCGTTGGTTCCGGTCCTGCTGGTATGGCATGTGCGCAGCAACTTGCACGTGCTGGCCATTCAGTTGTAGTTTATGAAAAAAGCAGCCAGATGGGTGGACTTGCTCGTTTCGGAATCCCTGATTTCAAACTAAACAAGTCAATCATCGACCGTCGTGTATCACAGATGAAAGCTGAAGGTGTTGAATTTCACCCTAATACCAACATCGGTGTAGATATTCCAGCAACCAGACTTACAGATCAATTTGATGCTGTAGTTTTAACTGGTGGATCGGAAAAGCCAAGAGACCTTCCTGTACCAGGACGTGATCTTAAAGGCGTTCACTTCGCGATGGAATTCCTAGCACAAAACAACAAACGTGTTGGCGGAGAGAAGATCGAAGGTGAAGAGATTCTAGCTACTGACAAGCACGTTGTTGTTATCGGTGGTGGTGATACTGGTTCTGACTGTATCGGAACATCTGTACGTCACAACGCAGCTAAAATTACACAACTAGAGATTATGCCTAAACCTCCTGAGTATCAGGAAGGTGTATGGCCAGAGTGGCCGAACCGCCTACGCACATCATCTTCACACGAAGAGGGTTGTGAGCGTATGTGGAGCGTTGCCACCAAGTCATTCGAAGGCGAAAACGGCAAGATCACTGCTGTAAATGCTATTAAAGTTGAATGGTCTCAAGACGAGAATGGTCGCTGGAACATGAGCGAAGTAGCTGGTAGTGAATTCCAAATCAAAGCTGATTTGGTAACTCTAGCTATGGGCTTTGTTCATCCAACTCACGAAGGGATGATTGAACAGCTAGGGCTTGATCTTGATAAAATCGGAAATGTTAAAGCAGATATGGACGATTTTGAAACCTCAATTCCTAAGGTATTTGCTGCAGGCGATATGCGTCGTGGACAATCTTTGATTGTTTGGGCTATTCGCGAAGGAAGAAAGGCTGCTCACGCAGTTGATAAATTCCTAACTGGTTCAAGCGAACTACCATTATAAGATCTAGTCTTTATGACTAAATCAAAAACGCCCGCTTTTGCGGGCGTTTTTTTATCCCCCTCATATTCCCCCATTTTCTGACAAACACTAAAAGTAGTAATGTAGATATTTTCAGGTTAACCTACCTAACAGGAATTTATACCTTAAGTTGCTTTAGCTAAATGCAGCTTAAGAAAATTATAATTTTTAATGGGAATGGAGATTTTTATGAGTGACGTTTATCAAACACCAGAGTCTAATCTTATGCAACAGTCTGACTATAATGATTCAGAATATGGGTCTATTGAAGACGCTATAACTGGCAATTATAAATTTGAGGTTGGCGAGGTAATTTCTGAAGCATGGGGTAAAACCAAAGGTTTTAAAAGAATATTTATTCTAGCGTTAATCCTTATAATCGTTACTCAAATGGTGGTTATGCTTGTTACTGGAATTATATTTAATGCAATTCTAGACCTCGGTATTGCAGGAGCACTCATTCAACAGCTGCTACTACTACTTGTAATTATGCCTATACAGATGGGAGTATTTCTTCTTGGAATTAAACGTTCAGTAAATGCAGATGTTAATGTAACTAGCATATTCAATCACTTTGATAAAACACTTAAAATATTTCTTACAATGTTACTAATGTGGATAATATTAACAATAGGGTTTTTGCTATTTATAATTCCTGGCATATATCTATCAATTGCATATTTTATGGCAATGCCACTGGTAGTTGAAAAAGATATGGGTATCTGGGAAGCGATGGAAACATCACGCAAAGCAATTACTAAGCGATGGTTCACTATGTTCCTATATTGCATAGTGATGTCAATTATCATGTTTATTTCAATGATTCCTCTTGGAATTGGCCTGATATGGACCTTACCTATGGCTATGATTGGATACGCAATCATCTATCGAAACATGTTTGGCATTAACTCAGAAACACTAGGTGGTGATGCCTCTGAGAGTTATGTGGAAGCAGATCCAATAGTTAGATAACTAAAGGCAAAAGTATAAATATTCACCCAGAAGCCCTTGCTGATATCAATAAAAGCAAGGGCTTTATTCGCTTTTACTAAAACTGACCAACTTGTTGAAAGTCAGTTTTAACTACTACACCAGATTGATCCAACTCGATAACGCACGTTGTTATCTGAGATTTAAACCCTCTTGTCTGAGTAAAGCTATAAACCATTGCAGATCCACTTTTATCAGAAATCATTGGATACCTAAACTCTCCACCCGGAGCCCCCATTACTGCAAGAACTTCCTTCTTAGACATTCCCTCTTTAATAGATTTAACTAAATCTTTGTTGAAATAAGTTGAATCTGACTTAAATGAGCTAGTAAACTCTTCACCAACTAGAAGATCATTATTGAATAAAAATGACATTGCTCTTGCAGGGGTCACACCCTCAAAAATAGCATCTCCTGTAACACTTGCATATGCATAAGTAATTGACTCTACATCTTCCCCATTTGCAATTTTACTACCCTTCCCATTTGGCTCACCCATTACAGATATGACTTGTGCTTTCGTTGACTTTCCAATAATGATCTTACCATCAGATGGTTTAACAAAATCAACTCCAGCTGAACACGCTGCCAAAGAAAATACAGCCGCTATTATAAAAAAACATTTAACGAGTTTCATAACTACTCCCATAAAATTAAAAAATAAAGTGCAACATGATAGTCACCCTTTTGCTTTGTTTTAAAAACAGCATCAGTATCTCATACTTCATGTTACAGGCTAAAAAAACACACTCAAAATATAAAAAAACTGATGCAACTCACACAATGAATATTTGTAAATGACAAGAATACACCAAATACTATCTGCCTAATGTGCCTCATCCCAATTATCGCCAACACCAATATCAACAATCAGCGGAACACTTAACTCAGCGGCACTTTCCATCAACTCTTTGGCCTTAGCTGTAAACTCTTCCACCTGGGCTTCTGGCACTTCAAATACAAGTTCATCGTGCACCTGCATAATCATTTTAATATCATTCTGATCAGCTAAATATTCACCGATTTTTATCATTGCCACCTTGATAATATCAGCAGCAGTTCCCTGCATTGGAGCATTGATTGCACTACGCTCGGCATATTGACGACGCTGGCCATTACGCGAATTGATATCATCGATATAGAGCCTTCTACCCAACAATGTCTCAACATAGCCAGTCTCTTTGGCAGAGACACGAGTATTCTCCATATACTCTTTCACCTTTGGATAGCGATCGAAGTATAGGTTTACATATTCCTGCGCCTCACCTCTGCTGACATCCAGTTGCTTGGCTAAGCCAAAAGCAGACATCCCGTAGATAAGACCAAAGTTAACCGCCTTAGCTCTACGACGTTGCTCAGAAGTAACTTCTTCCAGAGGTGTTGCGGTGATATCTGCAGCTGTTGCCTTATGAATATCGATTCCATTATTAAATGCATGTAACAGCCCATCATCCTGAGAGATATGCGCCATGATACGAAGTTCAATCTGCGAGTAATCTGCCGCTACTATTTTGTTTCCTGACTCAGCAATAAAGGCCTGCCTAACCCTTCTTCCCTCTTCTGATCTAATGGGGATATTTTGTAGATTTGGATCTGAAGATGATAATCTTCCAGTTGCGGTTACCGCTTGATGGTAAGACGTATGCACTCTGTTAGTTTTTCTATTAATCTGCAGAGGCAGCTTATCGGTATAGGTGGATTTTAGTTTGCTCATTGAGCGATTTTCTAAAATCAAAGCTGGAAGCTCATAATCTTGCGCTAATTCAATCAGCACTGCTTCGGCAGTAGATGGAACACCCTTTGGAGTCTTCTTGATTACCGGCAATCCCTGCTGTTCAAACAGGATCTCCTGTAGCTGTTTAGGAGAACCAAGATTGAATGGTTGCCCAGCAGATTCATGCGCCTTTTTCTCAATCTCCAGCATTTTTTCTGCCAGCTCGCGGCTTTGAATTGCAAGCATATTGCTATCAATCAAAACTCCGGTGCACTCTATACGGGAGAGAATTGGCACCAAGCGCATCTCAATATCTTTTAATACGGAGAGCGGTTTTGGCTGCTCCTCTAACTGTGGTAGCAAGTGGTTGTGGATCCGCAAAGATATATCCGCATCTTCCGCCGCATATGGTGAGGCATCCTCAATTGCTACCTGATTAAAACCTATCTGCTTGGCACCTTTACCGGCAACGTCTTCATAGTGAATGGTTTCATAACCAAGATATTTCGCTGCCACCGAATCCATATCATGTCTGATTGCTGTACTGTTGAATACATAAGATTCCATCATCGAGTCAAACTCAACATTTGCCAGCGTTACTCCATAATTAGCTAGTACATTCATATCGTATTTCATATGATGACCAACTTTAGCAATAGCTGTATTTTCCAGAACCGGGCGCAACTTTTCCAAAGCCACATCAAGCTCTATCTGCTCAGGAGCACCAGGGTAATCATGAGCTACCGGCAGGTAAGCAGCCTCACCCTCTTCTACCGAAAAAGAGAAGCCGACGATCTCTGCCACCATGTAATCAACACTGGTTGTCTCTAAATCGAATGAAACCAGCTCTGCACTCTCAAGCTTTTTTATCCATGCTTGCAGCTGCTCTATCGTTAAGATGGTTTCATACTTTTTCTCAACCTCACTTGGAGTAGCGAGACTAACCGCATCAATAACTACCTCTGTATCTTCTCCGGTAGTTGCACTTCCTGCCGCAGCCTCAATATTTGTCACCTGCTTCAACCAGGTGGAAAACCCCATTTTGGTATATAGCTCTTTTAGTGCTGCGTTATCTGGCTGTTGCAAACCCAGCTTAGAAACATCTCGATCCAGCCCCTCTTCTGTGCCAACATCCAGCTTAATAGTTACCAGCTCTTTGGAGAGTTTAAGCATCTCAATCCCAGCACGTAACTTCTCCCCCACCTTACCTTTAATCTGCTCGGCGTTATCAATCACCCCTTCTACCGTTTCATATTTCTCTAACCATTTAACCGCTGTTTTTGGGCCAACACTCTCTACACCTGGTACGTTATCCGATTTATCACCCATTAACGCCAAATAATCGATTATCTGCTCAGGAGTCACCCCAAACTTAGTCTTGACCCCGTCAATATCCATACTGGTATCGGTCATGGTATTCAGCAGGGTAACTTTATCGTTAACCAGTTGCGCCATATCCTTATCCCCGGTAGAGATAAGTGTCTGCACCCCTTGGTTGGCAGCTTCTTGCGCCAAACTCCCAATAACATCATCCGCCTCAACCCCTGAGATCACCACCACCGGGATTCCCATCGCAGCGATTATCTGATGAATTGGCTCAATCTGCGGCCTAAGATCATCCGGCATGGAGGGGCGGTTTGCCTTATATTCTTCATACATATCATCACGAAACGTCTTACCCTTGGCATCAAATACCACCGCCATCTGCTTAGGCTTATATTCCTGCAGCAACTTTTTAATCATATTGATCACGCCGTAGACAGCTCCTGTCGGATCTCCACTTGGACTGGTTAGTGGTGGCATGGCATGAAAAGCTCTATATAGATAGGATGAACCGTCGACCAAAATTAGTGGTGGTTGCTGCTCCGGCATTTCTGTTCCTTTGATATCGCGACTGATTTAAGTTGCTCAATTCTACTCGGTTTCACAGATTTAAAAAATAGAGATTTTATATCCGCTGCGCTAATTTTTTGTAGCTATAATTTAATTACGTTTGAAGAATTTTACGTTTCCATGGAGTTTGGTATGCCAAATAAAATCGATCAATTAAACCATCACGGAATCAGGCCTGATGACTCACAACTAGCTAGAGAATCATGGAAAATCTTCCAAATTATGGCTGAATTTGTTGAGGGATTTGAAAGACTCGCACATATAAAACCATCGGTTACCATCTTTGGATCAGCTCGAACTGCACCGGAACATCTTTACTATCAACTCGCAGAACAGATCGCCCATGAGCTATCTGACTCCGGCTTTGCTGTTGTCAGCGGTGGTGGCCCAGGAATAATGGAAGCTGCCAATAAAGGTGCGCAAAAAGGGAAATCGCCATCGATTGGGCTGAACATTCAACTACCGCATGAACAAAGTGGCAACGATTACCAAGATATCTCACTTAACTTTCGCCACTTCTTCTCGCGCAAGGTGATGTTTGTAAAACACGCTTCAGCCTATGTTGTACTCCCAGGTGGTTTCGGAACCCTAGATGAACTAGCCGAAATTCTCACACTGGTACAAACTGGAAAATCGCCGAAGATCCCCATAATTTTAGTGCACAGCCCATTTTGGAGTGGGATGATTGAGTGGTTTAAAACCAACCTTTTAAACGAAGGGATGATAAACGAACAAGACCTTGACCTGTTTAAGGTAGTAGATGATCCAAAAGATGTTACCAGAGCCATTTTTGAGCATTATGAAAAGCGTGGATTCCAGCAGTCAGAGCAAGAGAGGAATATGCTGCTGGATCTTTAAAATTCAAAACACAACTTACGTGCTTTTTCTGGATACGCGGGGATGACAAGAGTTTAGACTTTTTAGGGTGGGCACTACCCACCTTTAATTGTTCCTTGTGTTTTTTTGTTGATGGGCGGTGCCCACCCTACAGGGCTAGATACCGGCCTTCGCCGGTAT
>JAWSVB010000051.1:0-931 GCA_033852135.1 Gammaproteobacteria bacterium
AAATATGGCGATATAACGGTAAATTAGGAAGGAATAAGGAAAATCATGTTGAAAACAACAATTATTAGTGAAAAAATGACTGTAAATCGTATCAGAGGATCTATTTTTAAAATCTGATGCTAAACCAAGAATTTTAAATTTAAACAAGGATGGGGCTTGGGAATTGTGTCTGAATTTCAATTATTCTACGGCTTCGTTAGCTGTCAAAATGCTCATCTAGCTTATCAAGCAGCTCAAGGGCCTTTTCAGGGTTTCCCGCAGATGCCAAAGCTCTAAATCGAACTTCACTATCAAATTCAGCTAGTGCTTGCGTAGATAGTTCTTCAATAAGCTTATTCAGGCTAATATGTTTATACATAGCTAAGGCTTTTAGGCGCTCATGCTTTTCATCGGTCAGGCGTACAGTTAAAGTTCCCATTTTATTCAACCTCTATCAGCTGTTCTGGCTTAAATATCTTCAAATGCTCAAATTGCAATTCTGCACCAGATAAATCTTTTATATTATGGGTTACTATCATATTGCTATTCCCAGCTATGGCAGTTTCTATCAAAAAGTTATCCCCCTCGTCTTTCAAGTTCGGGCGCCATAGATAATAAATTGAAACCCAGTTACATACACTGTAAAACGCGTTAGCAATTTCACGAATTTCTTCATCGCACAATGGGCAAATCCGGCGAATATTGTCACGAGAAATAACGTCTTCATATTCATTTAACAGTGCATTGCTAATCAAGGGCACATATTTGCCCTGCAAGCACTCTCTAATTACTTGTCTACTCGCTCCGGTTTTGCCAATTAAAGCGCTTGCAAGTACACTCGTATCTACTACAATTAACTTTGACATATTAAAATGATAGCATATATGCTCTCATTCACAAAAATAGAATTAATTAAAGATGTGCCAGCTAACACATATGAGCCTTCTGGTTG
>JAWSVB010000036.1:0-787 GCA_033852135.1 Gammaproteobacteria bacterium
AAATCAATAGACTACCGACCCCAGTTGATTATCAGCCTACGAAGCCCTCCATCGACACCCAAACCAACAAAGCTTTCGGGATACCGGCTTTCGCCGGTATAATGGTATGGACTCACCCTTCCTAAGATCGGCTTCATAATGAGCCATAATTTTTAAACGCCATTTAAAAATTAGAGGAGTCCATACAATGAGTAATATAACAGTTGGTTTAGATATAGCAAAAAATGTGTTTCATGCAGTAACCATGGATAACAAAGGAAATATAAAGGCGCGTAAACTTATAAAGCGCTCCCAAGTATCCAAATATTTTGCAAATCATGAGGTAGCTACGGTTGTTATAGAAGCCTGTGGCTCTTCAAACTATTGGGCACGCATATTTCAAAACCTTGGACATGTCGTAAAATTGATACCCCCTCAGCACGTAGTAGCATATCGTCGTAAAGGTAAAAATGACTACAATGATGCCGAAGCAATAGCCGAAGCTAGTCAGCGACCAAACATGACATTTGTTCCTATTAAAACCATTGCGCAACAAGAACTGCAATCGCTTTTGCGTGTTCGAGAACGTAAGGTATCTGACAGAACTCGCATAGCAAATCAGATTCAAGGATTAACAGCAGAATTTGGTATTGCTTTAAACAAAGGTAAAGCTGCAATTAGTAAGCAGCTACCAAAGGTACTCGGTGATATAAATAATGAGCTTACACCAAGTATGAGACTCTTATTAAGTGAGCTAAGAAATGAATATCTGCAAATAGACGAATCCGTTAAGCTATTCGATAAGGAA
>JAWSVB010000037.1:0-1625 GCA_033852135.1 Gammaproteobacteria bacterium
TCTTGATATCGCGATTAACGGTAATCGACAGGTAGTGCAACAGCTCCGGTTGCCCGAACAATACCAGGTTGTGTTTTTTAGGGAAGCGATCAAACAACAACCTTAGTTTTCTAAGCACCTGCATATCCAGCAGATGAGCCTCATCAATCAGGGTGTATAAGGTTTTACGCTCCCTGACCTGCTCGAAGGCAGCCTGTATGATATCGTCTTCCAGTTTGCGAATTGATGGCTCAATCTCAAACGCCTGTGCGATCTGCTTGAGAATATTGATGTAGGTATGCATGGTGCGCGAGAATGCGACCACGGTGACATCCGGCTCACTACCTAATGCCTCTATGTGTTGGCGTAGCACCGTTTTGCCGACACCGGGGCTGCCGATGATAACAGAGAAGCCTCCCTGTTGGGAGTGGATTTTAATGATCTGAACAATCTTTTTTTGCTGTGGCAGCAGAGCCGGTTCCATTCTGTTAAACGGTTCTTTGGTGATGCCGAATGTTGCAGTTAGCATGAGCTATTCCTCCGTTGAGCGTTATAGATAAGATTAATCGGAGTTGCTTGTCCCATACGCTTGTTGGCGTAATAGACGATAAAGCGATGCTTTCGGGAGCGGTCATAACGTACCTGAATCTTCTTTAAGCGCAGACCAACTGGGCACTCGAACTTCTGTGAGTTGATGGAGAAGGTATTGGTCTTAGTAACCTTGCGGATATCCTCAACATAAAAAATCTCCTCGGAATACTCATCATCGTTTAAAAATTTGATGCGGTTATGATCCAGATTAAAGCGGTCGATGGGAATCATCTGTATGCCGGTGTGGTACTGAGTATTGTATTGATTCTCAATCCAGTCATTGGTTTTATCATTAAGTTCATCCAGCGAGGCAAAGTCAGCATGCAAGGTTAAAAAGCGGTCGCGAAAGCCACGAAAGAAGCGCTCGATCTTACCTTTAGCTGCGCCATCACGGATGGGAGCATGCGAGAGTTTGATGTTAAGACGTATGCAGGCTTGCAGGATCTCGGTTGCCTTGTAGTTACTACCGTTATCAAAATAAAGTCGCTCAGGTTTGCCGCGTTTAAACAGAGCTGACCTAAAGGCATCAATAAGATGAGTAGTATTATCCTGATAGAAGAACTGGGCATGAGTGATAACGCGACTGGCATCATCAATAAAGGCGATAAGAAAGGTCTTGCACCATTTGCCATTAGACTGCTTGATAGATGGGCCATACATGGTATCTGCCTGCCACAGTTCATTGGCAAACTGCATGGAAAAGGAGCGACGTAGTTTATCGGTATTCCCACCTTCCAATAATTTATTCTCACGTAGCATGCGATAGAAGGTTGTCGGTGCCAGTTGCTTTTGAGTAAAGAAGTTGCGCCGTAACAGCTCACGATAAAGCACACTTCTTGGAATTACCCCGGACTTGTTGGGACGCAGATTTGGAAGCGTATCATGAATCGCCTCAGCTAGTTCATTAAGCCCAACCTTGCGATAACTATCCTTATCGGAGCGGGTTTTATTATCCAAAGATGTCATGCCATTTTTTTTGAACCGATAGAACCATGTACTGATGGTGCGCCATGTAAATTGGTATTCACAACCGGTCTGGTTATCTACAAAGATTC
>JAWSVB010000012.1:0-290 GCA_033852135.1 Gammaproteobacteria bacterium
TTTGATAAAGCGAAAAGAATTTATTTTCAAGTTGTGGCTGACCATCCAGATAACTTAGATGCTTTAAAGAAACTGTTTACTATCGAAAAGCACAAACCTGAGTCATTAGATTTTATCGCTATAAGTAATAAGATATTCAAGATTGAAGATAATTCACAACTAGTAGTTGAAGAGATAAATAAAATATTTAAAGAGTACCTTGTTATTACCAATAGTAGCGCTCAATTGGATACGCCGCATATGGTAGGTTTGGCAATACGATTTTGTAATCATGGCTTTTTGCAAGATGC
>JAWSVB010000013.1:0-141349 GCA_033852135.1 Gammaproteobacteria bacterium
ATTTGTTTCCTTGGTTTTATATAAAACCAAGGAAACAAATATTAGCTAAAAAATTATGAAATATCTGGGGCTGCATTAGTGTTTAAAAGTGAATCAACAAACTTCATATACTCACGCATCTGATCTGCAATCTCACCATCCGGATATTTATTTAGCATCACTTCTAGGATCTTTTTGGCTTTAGCATCTTCACCTAAGCCATCACAAAGTGCTTTACACATCAATAGCCCTGCCTTAGGGATATTTGGATCTAGATTATAAAATTGATCAAATTTATCTAACAGTTTAAGGGTGAAATTGTGCTTCCCTTTGCTAAAAGCGTGTTGAGCAAGTGAAATTGCATGTATTGAGCTTTCAGGGCGGAAATTCTTATCAAACCTGAATGCTTCTTCAGTTGCACTTAGAGCTTGATCCATTTGCCCATTTGATATCAGTACGGGGATAAATGACTTGGTGTGGGCTAAAAGGTTGGCTTTGTCATTCGTTTTAACCAAAAGTTTATGATACTGGTCGTGTAGTTTTAGCTCCATTGAGTGGCGTATTAGCGTCTGTTTTAATTTGCTTTTAGCATCCTCAAACATTCCCTCTTGTACCAATATGCTAACTTCTTGCAGTACCGAAGTGGTTATATCCTCAGTTGTATGCATTTGGTTTGTACTATCTTCTTCAATATCTTTATCGACAGTAATTCCAAGTCGCTCATGGTATTGATAGATAACATATCCCATCATTAAAAACATAACCATAAAGAAGTAGGTGGATACACAAATATAAACTGGGAGAAGTAGAAATACGTTTACATGTGGTGCTACAAGATAAAAAACGGTGTATTGACCACCGTAAAGAATCATTAAGAAGGCTAAAAGGGTAAGGTAGTGGATCCCCACGTTTTTTATAATAATAAACCACGCAAGTGGGTTTATGGATTGGAAAAAACTTTCTGTAACCCCAACTGTCATAATGATGGATGGCATGAACAGCCCTAATAATACTGAGGATAATATTAAAATTGTCGGTGATTTAAGTACTAATGCGGCAATGTAAATCCATACCCCTAATAGTATTGTTACCAAGAAGAAGGTTATGTGCATGTTGGAGCTGGTATTTAATCTGCTTCCGCCTGATGTTTCTTGCGGGGTTAGATAACCCCTGGATGAATATTGTAGTAGGGCAAAGCCATATCGGTAGATGGCAAATGTTATACCAATATATACAGCAAAACCTACTATAGGAATATAAGACAAAAAAGATAAAAGGCTTAAACCAATGATATATATCATTGAGTCCATATTAAATGGATATTTGAAAAACTGAGGAATACACTCCCAAAAAGGCGTTATTACGTTTTCCATGCCGAGATCATTAACTTCATTCTTGCAAACAGGGCACAGATATCTATCGCTACCGCGTGACTCGGGTTTGATGCATTTGGAACATAGATTGATTTTACAATGCGGGCAGTATTTGCGTGCCAGATCTTTCGGGTGATATTTGCAATAAATTTTAGCCATATTAACTACCTAAGGTGGTGTTGTTCTTCCATGATTATTTGTTGTGAATAAATTTAGACACAATCTAGCAATAGTTTAGAATGCTTTCCAGCTTTTCTTTACGCCCAGGTATCCTATAAAAGTCGTTTGATAACGCCTCAAAAACTGTATCAATATCTACACCATCCAGACCCTGCATAAATTCAAAGAAAATCTTCATCAGGTTTTTTAATGATATCTTATGAGTTTGCCCGGTTTTATCCCAAGTGAAATTGGAAAGTTTTGTAAAGGTGTTGAAGCAATCACTATCTATTTCCCATAGTAGTTCTAGCGCCTCTGGAAAGTTTTCAGAGTTATAATACAGATCAAAATAACGGGAGAACCTTTTTAAATCACGCATCTGCTTAAATGAAATATCTTTAGTTTGAAGAATTTCAAAAGGGGAATCTTGTTCAAAAGTAAGTGCAAATTGATCTGTATGTCGAATGATAGGAGTGCCTTTTAAGCGCTTTAAGAATCCGATTTGAATCTCTTGTGGACGCATAGCAATTAGTTGATTGAATCCATTGCTAAATGATTCATATGTTTCCCCAGGCAGGCCGATAACCAAGTCGGTATGAACTAATGCGCCAGTTTCTGTAAGTAAGCTACTCAGATTGGTTTTGGTCAGTTCGAAGTCTTGCCTGCGGGAGATCAGATCTTGAGTTTCAGGGTTATAGCTTTGAATTCCAATTTCTAAGTGAAGCCCATGTAGTGGAAATTTCTTCATCTTATTTAGGAGAGTTGAGTTGAGTTTGTCCGGTACAATTTCAAAGTGAAGTTGCATCCCTTCACGCCAATTATCTAAAAAGAAATCGAGAATTTTGACAGCTCGTGCTGTACCTACATTAAAAGTACGGTCAATAAATTTAAAATGTTTTACCCCTCTTTTTGCCAGCTCTTGCATCTCATCTATGAACTTATCTACATCGTAGAAGCGAACAGTTTTATCTAAGGATGAGATGCAGAATTCACATCCGAATGGACAGCCTCTGGAACTTTCAACATATATTACTCTGTTAGCAATATCTTCATCGCTATATGCAGAGTACGGCATTTCTATTTGTGTAAGATCGTTAATAGGCTCAGCATTAATAACTTTTGCAGGGGTATTGTTCTGAAGAATATCTAAAATAAGTTTTGGTAACTCTATCTCACCCTCACCGCTAATTACGTGGTCAACATAGGGAAACCAAGTAGTATTTTGGTATTCAAAGCTGGCTTCTGGTCCGCCAATAATGATTTTAATCTCGGGAGCTAAAGATTTTATATTAATTATTAATGATGAGATTTGTTCGACGTTCCAGATAAAAGTACTAAAACAGATTATCTTAGGTGACTTGGAGAGTAGATCTTCAGTAATTTGACCAATCTGCTGGTTAATATTGAATTCAACTACCTCTGCTTGAGTTTGGAGCTCACCAAGATTGCACCATAGTGAACGAATTCCAAAAGCACTATGGATATACTTGGCATTGATTGTAGTGAGAATAATATCTGACATAGTAGATGATCGTTTTATTTAAAGAGTGAATATTAAACTATGGCTGTAATTATGGGAAATCGATGTTGATATTAGAGGTTGAATCTAGGAAAAAGAATCAATATGAAACTCAAATTATATTGATTAATAGTTAAGCATCACATTTTTAGTAAAGATATAAATAAATGCCTACTTATTGGCAGTTTTGCCGCTGCATTTATGAAATATTTGGGTTCATGGTCTATTATTGATTTAACGATGTTTGAAGAATTTTGATAAATATGACACAGAAAAATAACGATATTTTTACAATTGTTGATGATTATGATGATGTTGGTGATTTTCTTGACGAAGTGGAAGAGAAGCATACCGAGGTCGAATCTGCACTGCTTCGTTTAGAAGATAACCCCCATAATATTGATTTGCTGAACCAGGTATTTAGAGCGCTGCATACGATTAAAGGTGATGCAGGAATTTTTCATATAGATCCTATGGTGAATTTTGCGCACTCTGTGGAAAATCTAGTTGAAGGGTTGCGTGAAGAAGAGATACCTTATTCAAAAGCAATAAGTGAAATTATTCTGCAATCAATGGATCGCTTGCTCTTTATTACTAGAGAGATTGCAAAAAATGGCTGTGTCCATCTGGGAGAAATTCCACAGATAATAGAACATATTGACTTGATGGTTCAAAGTGGAGAGAAAGAGATTGATAAATATGCACCTATTGTGCATGCATATTTATCAGGTGATCCAGAGCAAATTCAAGAGTTTGAGCTAGACGGGATTGAAACTAATAAAAAAGCTCCCAAAGCTAAAAAGCCAGAAAAAGTAAAAGAGGTTAAAACCGAATCAACTGAAAGCACTCCCAGAAAAATATTTGTATTACCAGAAACACTAGATCCTGATTTGCAGTTGTTTAGATCCCTTGGTGAGGCTGTTGATGATTCAAATCACCGTTGGAATGATAGAACAGCTTTTATTGCATCTATAGCTCTTGGGGCAAATGGCATTGCTGGTACTCCAATTGATTATTTTCAGCTCGAAGCAGCTGTGTATATGCATGATATTGGAATGGGTTTTCTTCCCGATGAGATCTTTAATAAAAGAGGTAAGCTTACAGATGATGAGCTTGCTGAAGTCAAAGAACATATTGATGTTGCTGCAGGTTTGATGTCAAGAATGATGGGGTGGAGCCCTGCTGCAGATATAATTGAACAGCATCATGAACAATACAACGGATCAGGTTATCCAAATAAACTGAAAGGGGAAGAGATCTGTGATGGTGCGCGGATAATGGCAATCTGTGATGCCTTTTATGCAATGACTCATTCACGACCAGATAGGGTGAACCGTAAGTCAATAATGCGTGCTGTAGCAGAGATTAATGCTTGTTCTGGCAGTCAATTTTGCCCATATTGGGTTGAACAGTTTAATAAAGTTGTGAAGATCCAGTTAATGGCCGGTGCATTTAAAGAGCTTGATAAAGGGGCATAGCCTAGAAATTTCAGGTACGATGAAAATATAGGTAGAAAAGGGAATGCAGTAGGGATGGATCAGAGTACTTTAGAGAGTGATTTTGCTCTTGAATATAGCGATATTATTAAAAATTACGGTAAGAATAATGTTCTTAAAGGGGTATCCCTGCAAGTTAAAAAAGGTGAGTTTTTAGGCCTTGTTGGTGCTAATGGCGCTGGCAAGACTACAATGATTAAATCGTTGCTCGATTTTATAGCTCCTGATAGTGGTCAAATCTCTATAATGGGGAAAGATAATAAAGAGTCATCCGCGCGTGAAAACCTTGCTTTTTTACCTGAGCGATTTAATCCACCATATTTTTTTAAAGGGAAAGATTTTCTGGCTTTTGTAGCTAAAATTCATGGAATTGTTTTAGACCAAGAAAAAGTAGTACAACTTTGTGAGAATTTAGACTTGGTGCCAGAGGCATTAAAAAAGCCAGTTCGTAGTTATTCAAAAGGGATGGCGCAAAAACTTGGACTAATGGGATGTTTTCTTGCTGAAAAACCTCTTGTTTTACTTGATGAACCAATGAGCGGTCTTGACCCAAAGGCTAGAGCATTTCTGAAAAACCAGATTAAAACCCTAAAAGAGAAAGGGGTAACGCTGTTTTTTAGTACCCATATGTTAGCTGACGTTGATGCAATTTGTGATCGTATGGCAATTTTAGACCAGGGAATTATTAAGTTTGTTGGTACCACAGATGAGTGCCGGGAAAAGTTTGGTAGCCAAGATTTAGAGCAGGCTTATTTAAACTGTATTTCTTAGCTTGTTTATATGTTTTTAAAATTAAACTTTGGAGGCTTTATGAAAAAGTTAGTATTGGTTTGTATAGTTTTGTTGGGATTTGGCTGTAGTTCAGATAATGATTCTGGGGAAAACTCTTCTGCAAAAATTGAGAATCCGGTTAAGACCTATGTGGATTATAATAAGAACATGATGAATAAGCCGCAAGAAGTTCAGGAACAGATGGATAAGATGATGCAGCAGCGGCAAGAGCAGTTAAAGAAGGCTGAAGAGCAGTATTGATAAATTATGTTGAGTAAGTCTGTTAAAACAAAGCCCCTGCAATAGGGGCTTTGTTACGTTAGATATAAAAAATAGTTTGTTAGTTACAGTTAGTTACCTTTGTCCAAACACCTGTTGAAGTTTCCTCCAGTGATGTTGTAGCTGATGCTAGACCAAGATAATCATTTGAGCCTAATGCATATACAAGTACATTGTATTTAAGTTCTGCTTTACCTGCATCAATGTGTTCTTGGTTAGTTGCTGTTGTGCAAGTTGAACCGCTTGAGTAGGTGAAGCTGAACTGAGCTGAATCACTTTGTAATCCATATGCGTCATTTGCCTGCAGAGCCAAACTATAGGTTGTACCCTCTTCTAAACCAGATAATGTGCAGGTGAAAGATGTTGTTCCCTCACATTGAATTATCTGTTGGCCGTGAATTAGGTTTATCTCAGTTATATCTCCATCTGCATCTGATGCTGTACCGGTTATGATCAAACTATTGCCATCAAGTGTATATTCATAGTTATCGATTTGAGGAGTTGCTGGGGTTATTTCAAAGTAGTACTTTGAAGTTTCACCAGAGTATCTGTATGTATCCAACCCTCTTATGCGATAGTTATGAATTCCAAATGGAATGTCATCAACAGTACAGCTCCAGCTTGTAGTGCCTTCACATATGATGTAATCAGCGTTACCAATAGATATCTCTATCTGCTGGATGTCGTTCTCTGCATCTGAAGCAGTTCCAGTTACTATAGCTGTTGTTCCATCTATCTGAATGCTGTGGCTTTCGATAACAACTGGTGCAATTGGCAAGAAGCTATATGTATCGCTTGTTTGCATATTACCGTTATTATCAACTACTCTGAACCTTACTTCACGTAGGCCGTAGAAGTCTGGTGTATAGCTCCAGTTCTCTAGACCTTGTGCTGTAATCCAGTTACCGTCACCATCGAATTCAATCTCGATGCGGTTTAGATCACCGTCGATATCAAATGCTGTTCCAGATATCTCTGCATCTAGGTAGCTTTTGATTCTCCAGCTATCCATTACTGGTGCATGATTCCAGTGGCTGCGAATTATGTTTACAGTTCTGAATTTTGATTCAGCAGTGTTACCTGTACCATCTTCAGCTAAGTACTCAATTGTGTATGTAGTTTCCTCTTGAGTCCTTCCATAGAATGGATTATCAATTTCATTACCTTGGGTATCGTAAAATTTTCTGGATGTTCGTGGGTATGGGTCCAGGTCATCTTCAGCGATGCCACCAGGTTCAGAATAGAAGTCACCAATCTCTACATTTAACTCAAGATTACCCCAAAGTGTGATTTGTGGTGGGGTAGTGTCAGCTATAACATTGATGGTTTGAGTTGCTGTTGCAGTATTGCCATCTGTATCTGTAGCTGTAATAGTTACTGTGTACTCACCTGGAGTTGTGTAATCAACGTCCTCTTCGCCAGTTACAGTTATATCATTGTCCCAGTCAAACTCTTCAGTTTTTAGGTCAATTGCAGTGAAATATGCTCTATATGACCATGATGTATCGCCTTCTGGTCTTAACCAGGTGTTGAACTCATTGGCATAACTGAAGAAGTTGCCTGCTGGTGGTCTTATCCAGATATGAGGCATCTCTGCATCAAGTACTGCTACTAGGCGGTTAGTATGTTGAAGTGCATGATTACCTGAGCTATCGATTACATCATAGTTTAGGAATCTTATTCCCTCTTCTGATGTGTCGGCCATCGGATCATCAATTATGAAAACATCTTCGGTGATATCACCGTCGAGTAGATCATATCCGATATATCCTGCTTCTTGATATGGTGTGTTTTTTAACATCTTTTGAGCAGCACACCACATTAGGTTGCAAAAATCACCGAAAAGGCTGATCTGTGGAGCTTCGTCTTTTTCAACTATATGTATAGCTCTATATAATGGAGCTGCTTTGTTTCCAGCAGAGTCGGTAAGGTTGTAGGTGATAATGTATCTGCCAGGAGTTTGAACGTCATAACTTCCTGTAGTTGTTATTGACGCAGTTATGTCGCCATCTTCTCTATCAAGTGCTGTTGCCCCTTGATTTGGTAGTGTGTATTCAGTACCAATTAAGATGAAGTTTTCTGTATTACCATTGATAGTCATTACCGGAGGGGCATCAATTTCACCACTTTGGCAATTTTCAGTTTTTGAGAAGTTTCCTGCTGTATTCTCATAAAGAGTGGTAGTTGTATATCCGTATGCCCCTAAGTTTTCTCCAGTTCCAGTAGCTAAGTAGCTAGTGGTTCCACCCCAGCAAAATGTACCAAAGCATGTTTGCCCAGTTACTTCTTTAGATGCTCTGCCTGCAGTTACATGTTGGTCATTGGTTGCAGAAAAACTTTCGCAAGAGCCACCGCTTCCTTGAAGTGAAGCAAGTGCTTTTTGCAAGTTTAAGCGGCTTCCGCTTCCTGAGATGTCGATTAAAGCTTTTGGTTGATCAGAGTGATTCATCAAGATAGCTTTAATTTCTGCAGGCGATAAATTGCTGTTTTCCTCAATCAGTAGTGCAGCAGCACCAGCAACATGGGGAGCAGCCATTGAGGTCCCGCTCCATGTTGCATATTCATTTCCAGGAAGAGTGCTGTATATGTCTACACCAGGAGCAGAAAGATCAACTAGAGTTTTTCCGTAGTTGCTGAAGTAAGCTATTTCATCGTTATGATCGGAAGCAGCGATTGATATTATATTTGGTAATTCAAGCCCTGCAGGAGTGCTCATGGCAGCTCCATCAAGGTCTTCGCTGCTGTTTCCTGCTGCTGCTACAAATAACATTCCTGCATCATTAGCAGCACTGATAGCGTCATAAAGTGGCTTTTCAACCATGTTAGCGATTACAGCATTACCTGATAGTGCTCCATAGCTGTTATTGGATACTTTAGCGCCCATATCAGCTGCATAGAGAATGGCATTTACGATATCTGCTGTGTATGCACCACCAACACCGTCGCCAAAGATTTTTAGTGCCATTAACTGAGTATTCCAGGCAACTCCGGTGATATTATTCCCATTGTCCCCTTGAGCACCGATTGTTCCTGCACAGTGGGTGCCATGTCCATGTGTGTCCATTGGGTCTGAATCATTGTCAGCAAAGTCATAACCATGGATGTCATCTATATAACCATTACCATCATCATCGATACCATTGCCTGCAATCTCACCTGGGTTGCTCCACATGTTTGAAGCCAGCTCTTCGTGGTTGTAGTCAATGCCAGTGTCGATTACAGCAATGATTGTATTGCTTGCATCGTGTCTGATATCCCATGCTTCCGGTGCATCTATATCAACATCAGCAGTACCTGTTTCGCTGCGCTGCTCATCATAACTATCGGTGAATGTTCTGGTTTGACCGGTGTTATTTAGCCCCCATAATTGATGGCTTAGATCACTTGGGGTAGTTGCGCTTAGGGTGAACATGTAATTAGGTGCTACATATTCAACTGTCGGATCTTTCATTAATTCACTGAAAGCTTTACTTAAATTGGTGCCTTTAGTGAATGATATGATTTTGAATTTACTGAAGATCGCCGCCGATCTTGCAAGTATATTTGATGGTTTATAGAACTCTTTAATCCCTTCGATACTGAAGTTAGCAAGTGTCATATTTGTGGATGGAGCTATGTTGTCGTTAAATTTAACAATTAGCTGGGAAGATTTAATTTTACCTTGCTTACTTAATTGATTTAACTGTAGTTCAGGCGATGTCGTAACGGTGTGATTCCCATATGCACCGATATTATTTATGATTCTTTCCCCAGTGTTGTTAGAAGTTAAAACTTCTTGTATTTCCCCAAACGCTGGTATGGAAAGTGTGGTTGCAAGTATTATTGTTGTTGCCTTGCAATACAATCTCTTTTTGATGTTCATAAAGAGTCTCCATTTAGTCAGTTTTAAAACTGCAGTCCATTAATTTTTAAAGGTTCCTACCGTCATCCAATCGAGTAGCGCATTAGTAATTATGTTTATTTACTAGCCTTTAATGATAGTTTATGTTGCGCTGCGTCATAAGACAAGCTTTTTGTGACATGTTTCACAAAAAGTTCATATTTGGATATTTTGAACTTTTTTATATTATTGAAGAATAAGTAGTTTTACTTTTATAAGTTATACAAAATAAAGTTATGTGTGGCTAATTTTTAACTGGGTTTTGCTGTGCTTACAAGATTTTCTTTTATTAAAAAAAGCCCCTGCGAGAGGGGCTTTAAACTAATTGTCCATTTAGTTTTTTTATTAGTTACAACTTGTTACTTTAGTCCATACACCTGCAGATGTTTCTTCAAGTGATGTTGTTGTACTGTAGTAACTTGAACCATAAAGACCAAGTTCGTCACCAGACCCCTCCGCATAAGCATATAGGTTTGATATGCCGCCAACATATGCGCGACCTGCTTGGACATGGCTGTAGTTTGTATTTGTTATGCATTCACCAGCAGCTTCAAATGTAAAGGAGATTATTATTAGATCACTTGCGTTGCCATAGTTATCACGCACTTCTAAGGCAACCTCATATGCTGTCCCATCAACAAGGTCTGGTAAAACACATGTAAATGATGTAATTCCTGAGCAGTTAACTCCTCCAAGACCGATTAATAGGTGAACTCCTAATATGTCATCATCCATATCAGATGCTGTACCAGTAACAACTAATGAATTTCCATCAAAAGAGTATTCGTAGCTGTCTATCTGTGGTTTAGCTGGTGCTATATCAAAGTATGTTGTGCCATGGAAATAGAAGCGCCATTCATCTTTACTTCTGATCTCATAGCTGTGTTGGCCATAGCTAAGACCTTCGAAAGTACAACTCCATGTTGTAGTTCCTTCACACTGCACAAACTCACCACCATCAACTGCAACAATTATTTTTTCTATGTTATCTTCTTGATCAGAAGCTGTGCCCGAGATAACAACAGATGAACCATTTACTAGTACTGAATGGCTTTCAATTATCACTGGAGTAGATGAGATGATGATTTTTGGATTTTTATCTAACATGGTGATATTACCATTTACATCTATCGCTCTTAACAGGTATTCGCGTCTTCCATAAAAGTCTGCGATATAACTCCAATTACTAGAGCCTGTAATGGTATTCCAGTTGCCATCCCCATTAAACTCAATTTCAACGCGGTCTAAATCACCATCAACATCATATGCTGTGCCATGAATTATCGCATTTTCAAAATTGGTTTGATTGTAACTGGTGAATATTGGAGCGTGATTCCAGTGGCTGCGTACAACGTTAACTGTTCTGAATTTAGGAGTAGCTTGGTTACCTGCACCATCATGTCCATAATATTCAATAGTGTAGCTAGCTTCTTCTGTTATATGGCTTCCAAATGGATTTTCAATTTCATTACCAGCTGCGTCATAGTACTTGATGTATGCTCTTGGGAATAGATCAAGGTCGTCAGTAAGTACTCCCCCTGGCTCTATGTATTTATCGCCAATTTCTACCGTAACTGTATTTTCACCAAAAAGCTCTACCACTGGTGCTGTTATGTCGACCAAAACATGTATTCTTTGTTGAGCTGTAGAAGTATTCCCATCGGTGTCTGTCGCTGAGAAGTCTACGGTGTAGGTTCCTGCTGTTGTATAGTCGACAGCATTTTCTCCAGTTACTGAAACGTTATCATCCCAAGTGACTTGTTTTTCATCATAGAAATCTGTTTTAAGGTCGAATATCGCATAATTCGCTGCGTATCTCCAATCTGTACTATCGTCGGCTCTTTTCCAGGTGTAAAAGTCATTAGCATAGGAGTTAAATTCTACAGGTGATCTCCAGTTAGGTGGTCTAACCATAATATGTGGCATCTCTGTATCCAAAACAGCAATTAATCTATAACTTCCTGCTGTGGTTTGATTTCCAGTATTGTCGGTTACATGGTAGGAAAGAGACCTTACGCCAACTTCAGATGTATCATCCATTGAATCTCCAGTTGTGAAGACTTCATCAGTTAGGTCTCCATCAACTAAGTCATATGCTATGTATCCTGGTTCAATATAAGGGGTGTTTTTTTCCATATCCATTGCTTCACACCAAAACATATTGCATAGGGTGCCAAATAATTCAATTACTGGTTTATCATCAATATCAGTTACATGAATATATCTTGAAACAGGTACCGCATCATTTCCAGC
Organism: Gammaproteobacteria bacterium; assembly: GCA_033852135.1. GTDB lineage: Bacteria > Pseudomonadota > Gammaproteobacteria > QZLD01 > QZLD01 > QZLE01. Next base: position 11,710 of record JAWSVB010000013.1, read on the forward strand.
TGAGTCGGTAGCTTTATAAGTTATAATGTATCTACCCGGTGTTTGAGTATCAAAACTTCCTGTAGCGGTTATAGATCCTGTTATATCGCCATCTTCTCGGTCAAAAGCAGTTGCTGGAATAGGTGGCAGTGAATAGTTTGATCCAACAAATATATATTTATCTCGATCACCATTAAGTGTTAGTACTGGTGGTGCATCTATAGCCCCACTAATTTGGCAATCTTCTATTTTTGAGAATATGCCTGCCTCATTTTCATAGAGTGTGGTTGTTGTATAGCCATAAGAGCCTATGCTTTCATTGGTCCCAACTGCTTTATAGGTTGAGATAAACCAAGTTGTTGTTTTGGTCGCTCTGCCTGCAGCAACATGCTGGTCATTTGATGATGTAAAGCTTTGACACTCACTTGAATTAGACTGAACTGCTATTAGAGATTTTTCCGCATTAAGCCTTCCGCCACTTATTGTTGTATCTGTTAGAGCATCAATTTTGTCTGCTGAATTTACTATTACGGCTTTTATTTCAGCAGGCGTTAGTTCAGGATTTTCTTCAGAGAGTAGGGTTGCAACTCCAGCTACATGAGGTGCTGCCATTGAAGTTCCATTCCAGGTTGCATATTCATCACCTGGAAGGGTGCTGTATATAAATTCACCCGGTGCTGCTATATCTACGGATGTCTTACCAAAGTTAGTAAACCATGAAGCAGGTTCGTCATCTTGGTTTGAAGCAGCTACAGAGATGATATTAGGTAATTCTAAATCTGAAGGGGTGTGCATAAAGTTGCTATCAAGGTTAGCTTGATTATTACCTGCAGCAGCTACAAATAACATTCCTGCATCGTTAGCAGCGCTAATTGCATCATACATAGGTTTATATATAAGGTTTGCTAATACACTATCGCCAAAGTATGAACCGTAACTATTGTTTGATACTTTAGCTCCCATATCAGCTGCATAAACGATTGCGTTTACAATATCAGTTGTGTAGGCACCATTAGCTCCATCACCAAATACCTTTAGTGCCATTAGTTGTGTGTTCCAGGCTACACCTGTGATGTTGTTGCCGTTATCTCCTTGAGCTCCGATAGTACCTGAGCAGTGGGTCCCATGACCGTGTACGTCCATTGGATCAGAATCGTTATCTGCAAAATCATATCCGTGAATATCATCGATATAACCATTGCCATCATCGTCGATACCATTGCCTGCAATCTCACCTGGGTTGGTCCACATATTTGAAGCCAGTTCACTGTGAGTGTAGTCAATGCCTGTATCGATTACAGCTACAATTGTATTGGTTGCATCGTGCCTGATATCCCAAGCTTCTGGAGCATTAATATCCGCATTAGCTGTACCAATTTCGGTTCTGCTTTCGCCAGTATTGCTATCTGCAAATGTTCTGCTTTGCCCGGTGTTATTAAGTCCCCAAAGATTGTTATTTAAGTCATTTGGTGTCGTTGCTTGAAGTTGGAATACATGGTTAGGGGCAACGTATTCAACTGATGGTTCATCTAGAAGGTCTTTAAATGCTTTTCCAATATTAGTTCCCTTGTTGAAAGAGATAACTTTCATCTTGCTGAATAGCTCGTTATGGCTTGCAAGTAGCTTTGCTGGTTTATAAAAATCTTTTATAGCTTTGATGCTGAATTTTGAAAGTATGCTGCTTGTTGTAGCAGGGGTAGAGATACTTTTAAATTTAACGATAAGCTGTGCAGATTTTATTTTTCCTTGTTCGCTAAGTTTATTTATTTCAACTTCGGGGGAGTAGTTTTGTGACTCAAAACTTGTTCCGTTTGCAGTTTGTGCAAATACATTAGTTTGGTTTTGGCTAAGGTTGTATGGGGTAGCGATAGCCGGTACGCTGATTACTCCAGCAAGCATCACTGATGCTATGCTTTTATATAAGCTCTTTTTAACCTTCATTGAAGAGTCTCCATTAAATGTAAAAAATAAAGATGTATCCATTTAGAAAGCTATTACTTAACTAGTATGTAATGTATGTATTTTTTGGGGATTTAAAAACACATACATACTGGTTGGTATAGCTTGGGCGTACTATAAAATAAACTAGTTACTTTGGCAATAAAAATGTGACGCATTTCACATAAATAGTGTGATGTAGGTTGTTGTATGAGTGGGGTTTATGAAAAAAAAGCCCCTGCGAGAGGGGCTTTAAACTAATTGTCCATTTAGTTTTTTTATTAGTTACAGCTTGATACTTTAGCCCATACACCTGCAGATGTTTCTTCAAGTGATGTTGTATCAGAACCCATACCTAAGTATGTGCCTGAACCTAAAGCGTATACTAGAACGTTATATTTAAGTTCTGCTCTAGCTGCACTTACATGCTCACTGTTTGTTGCTGTGAAACATGAAGAGCTAACTTCGTATGTTGCAGAAAACTCTGTGGCAGTACTTATGTTTCCATATGCATCTTGTGCAGATAGTGAAATATTATATGTTGTACCTTCAACTAGCCCTGTTAGCACACATGTAAATGAAGTTGTTCCAGTACACTGCACTTGAGTTTGGTCAGATGTAAGAGTTACTTGTGATAGATCACCATCAGTATCTGAAGCTGTACCAGTTACAACTAACGAGTTACCATCAAATGAATAATCATAGCTATCAATTTGTGGTAGCGCAGGTGTTATATTGAAGCCGAAGTTCATATTGTCACTAGAATATAAATTTTCATCTAGCCCTCGTACTTTATAACTGTGGTATCCATATGATAAGCCATCAAATGTGCAGCTCCAGCTTGTAGTACCAGTACATACAACATAGTCACCGCCGTCCATTGATACTTCGATTTGTACTATGTCATCTTCAGCATCTGAAGCAGTTCCAGTGATTACAGCAGTTGTGCCATTAATCTGTACAGGATTGGTTTGGATAACAACAGGAGCAGTTGAGATAAATGAGTTAGTTTTACTCATCTCCATATTGCCATTGTTATCTAGAACTCTAATTCTGAAATCACGACGACCATAGAAGTCAGGGGTATAGCTCCACTCTTCTAAACCATCAACTTGAATCCAGTTTCCATCTTTGTTGAATTCAATTTCAACGCGATTTAAGTCTGAGTCTGCATCGAAGGCAGTACCATATATACGTGCGTCGTTATAGTTTTTCCATGATGGTCCAATTAATACAGGAGGGTGATTCCAGTGGCTACGAACTACATTGACAGTTCTGTATTTTGGAGTTGCAACATTACCAGCTCCATCTTCACCTAGATACTCAATTGTATATGTAGCTTCTTCTGTTGTTCTACCATAGAAAGGTGATGAGATTTCATTATCTTGAGCATCATAGTACTTCATGCTGGTACGTGGGTATGCATCAAGGTCATCTTTTAATTGTCCACCTGGCTCACTATAGTAGTCGCCAATCTCAACAGTTACTTCTGAGTCACCCCATAGGGTGATAACTGGTGCTGTTGTATCAACAACAACATGGACTACTTGTGATGTATTTGCAGTGTTTCCATCTGGGTCAGTTGCACTGATATCTACTGTGTAAGAGCCTGTAGTTGTGTAGTCTACTGCATCTTCCCCAGTTACTGTTACATCGTTGTCCCAATCAAAATCTTCTGGTTTTGTTACAAAGTCGATAACTGAGAAGTAAGCTCTGTATGACCATGATGTATCGCCATCTGGTCTTTTCCATGTGTAGTATTCATTTGCATAGCTGAAAAAATCACCAGATGGAGGTCTAACCCAGATATGAGGTATTTCGGCATCAAGTACAGCAACTAGTCTGTTGGTGTGCTGTGGAGCATGGTTACCAGAGCTATCAATTACATCGTAATTCAGGAACCTAACACCTTCTTCAGATGTGTCACCCATTGGGTTGTCAATGATAAATACACTGTCAGTTAGATCACCATCGATTACATCATATGCTACGAATCCAGGCTCTTGATACGGTGTATCCTTTAACATGTTGTGTGATGTACACCACATCATATTGCAAATATCACCTTGAAGAATAATTTGTGGAGCACTATCAGTTTCTGTTACATGGATAACTCTTGAGATAGGGGCTGCATTATTGCCTGCAGAATCAGTTACATTGTAAGTGATTATGTATCTGCCAGGAGTTTGCGTGTCAAAGCTACCTGCAGAAACAATTGAAGCAGAGATGTCGCCATCTTCTCTATCTACTGCAGATGCAGCAGGAGTTGGAATAGTGTAATCAGTGCCAACTAGAATGAATTTTTCTGTATCACCGTTTAGAGTAATTACTGGTGGAGCATCCATTGCGCCGCTCATTTGGCAGTCTTCTGTTTTTGAGAATACGCCAGTTTCATTTTCATATAATGTGGTAGTTGTATAGCCAGCAGAACCAATATTTTCTTCAGATCCAACTGCTTTATATGTAGTTGTACCGCCGTAGCAGAATGTGCCCCAGCATGTTTGTCCTGTAACTTCTTTGGTAGCTCTAGCAGCAGTTACGTGGCTATCATTAGTTGCTGTGAAGCTTTCGCATGAACCACCGCTACCACCTTGAAGAGCAGATAGAGCTAAATGGATATTTAGTCGGCCATTACTTGCAGATGTTTCAGCTAGTGCTTCAGGCTTGTCTGAATTATTCATTATGATAGCTCTAAGCTCAGCTGGAGTTAGTTCACTATTTTCTTCAATAAGTAGAGCAGCTGCACCTGTTACATGTGGAGCCGCCATTGAGGTTCCGTTCCATGTTGCATACTCATTACCAGGTAGGGTGCTGTAGATATCAAAACCAGGAGCAGCGATATCTACAAGAGTTGTTCCATAGTTAGTGAAATAAGCTGGCTCATCGTTGTGATCAGAAGCTGCAACTGAGATGATGTTTGGAAGCTCAAGTCCTGCAGGTGTAGAAGTGTAGGTTTCATTAAGGTCAGCGCTATCATTACCTGCGGCTGCAACAAAAAGCATTCCTGCATCATTTGCTGCACTAATCGCATCATATAGTGGCTTCTCAATCATGTTTGCAGCTACGCTATTATTGAAAAGAGAGCCATAACTGTTATTTGATACTTTTGCGCCCATATCAGCAGCATAAAGGATAGCGTTTACGATATCGGTTGTGTATGCGCCATTAACTCCGTCACCAAAGATCTTTAGTGCCATTAGTTGCGTGTTCCAAGCTACACCAGTAATGTTGTTGCCATTGTCACCTTGCGCTGCGATTGTGCCAGAGCAGTGAGTGCCGTGACCATGTGTGTCCATTGGGTCTGAATCTTTGTCTGCAAAGTCATATCCGTGAACATCATCGATATAACCATTGTTATCATCATCGATGCCGTTACCCGCAATTTCACCTGGGTTTGTCCACATGTTTGAAGCAAGTTCGCTGTGGTTATAGTCTATACCTGTGTCAATTACAGCAATGATAGTATTGTTTGCGTCGTGTCTGATGTCCCAAGCTTCTGGAGCATCTATGTCAGCGTCAGCAGTGCCAGTTTCGGTTCTGTCTTCGCCAGAATTGCTATCTGTGAATGTTCTGCTTTGCCCAGTATTATTTAGTCCCCAAAGATTGTTGTTCAGATCATTTGGTGTAGTAGCTTGTAAAGTGAAGATGTAGTTAGGAGCTACGTATTCAACAGTTGGGTCTTTTAGAAGATCGTTGAATGCTTTACCAAGGTCAGTGCCTGTTGTGAAAGAGACTATTTTGATTTTGCTAAATAGTTCTTTAGACGCTGCAAGCATTTTGGAAGGGTTATAAAAATCGGTAATGCTTTCTACGCTGAAGTTAGCAAGAGTGCTATTTGTAGTAGCTGGAGCAGAAGCATCTTTGAATTTAACGATCAATTGAGAAGATTTGATCTTTCCTTGTTCAGTCAGTTGTCTGAGCTGAATCTGTGGTGATGTTTCGGTGTGATTCCCATATGCATTTAGGTTTTGCGAGATAACCTGGCTAAGGCCGCTTTCAGCAATCACTTCTTGAGTCTGTGCAACTACTGGTGATGAAAGTGTACCGGCAATTAACAATGAAGCTGCTGTTGTGTAAAGGCTCTTTTTGATCTTCATGACTGAAGAGTCTCCATCTTGTTGAAAATATTAAAATTAATTGTATTCCGTTGGGGTAACTATTTGTGTCCAATCAAATAGAACTTTGAGACCGCTTGGTCTTAAAGTTGTCGCAAATATAAGTTTTTTCTTATTGTTAGTCAAGTTTTGTGACGTAGTTCACATTATGGTTTGGTCACGAAAACAAGGTCATTGTTTCTTAAAGGTTATTGCACTGCGGTATTAGCACTTGCTGTTAAACTTTTATGACAGAAAAAATAAGATAAATTTATCTGCATTTTTGTGCAGATAATCGTATTTTGTTTGTTATATATAATTATGCTGCTTGAAAACTGTTTATATGTTACTATTCGTCCCCCATAAAGAATTGAAAGATTAAAGGAATAGTTGAAATTCAACCGCTGGTAATATCGCAGTCAGAAGCAAAAATACCTGAGCAAGACTTGAATGATCGAGCGCTTAAGGTTCTTCACGCTCTTAGAAAAAATGGCTATGAGGCATATATTGTCGGTGGTGCTGTGCGAGACCTTATTCTTGATCTTCACCCTAAAGATTTTGATGTAGCTACCAATGCTACTCCTGAGCAAGTTAAATCAATTTTCCGTAATTGTCGTTTAATAGGCAGGCGTTTTCGTCTTGCTCATATCTACTATGGACGTGAGATTATTGAGGTGGCCACTTTCAGGGCATCGCATGATGCTGCTGAACATGCATCTCATGCTGCTACCACAGATTGTGGTCGTATACTGCGGGATAATGTATACGGGACCCTAGAAGACGATGCATTGCGTAGAGATTTCACTATAAATGCGATGTATTACGATTCGCATAACGCTGAAGTTATAGATTTTGCAGGTGGATTCAAAGACCTTAAGAATAAAACTATTCGCTTGATCGGAGACCCTGAGCAAAGGTATAGAGAAGACCCGGTAAGAATGCTGCGCGCAGTTAGATTTGCTGCAAAGCTTGGTTTTTCTATAGATGAGGCAAGCGAAACGCCAATTAAAGAGCTAAGTCATCTATTAGGAAACATACCTCCAGCGCGACTATTTGATGAGTGTCTTAAGCTATTTATGGGTGGAAAAGCTTTAGCTACATACGAAAAACTATCTGAGTACGGATTATTCCAAATTCTTTTCCCAATGACTGCTGATGCACTTGAGAAAGATGAAACTGGTAATTCGACGGCAATGCTTATTCAAGCACTGAAGAATACAGATCTGCGTATTGCCCAACGTAAGCCAGTAACTCCTGCATTTTTGTTTGCAGCATTTTTATGGGAACCGGTACGCCAGTTAATTGCAAGAAACCGCGATGAAGATAAGCCTGAAAATGAGCTCTATTTTGAGTCTGCGGATACTATAGCTAGAGAGCAAGCGCAGAGAATTTCAATTCCAAAACGCTTTTCGATGCCGATGCGAGAGATCTGGCGTATGCAGCCAAGATATCTAATCAGGGGTGGAAAACGCCCGTTTAGGTTATTAGATCATCCTCGCTTCCGTGCGGCTTATGATTTTCTTCTATTAAGAGCTGGTTCTGGTGAAGTTGACCAGGAGATCGCAGATTGGTGGACCAAATTTCAGGCAGTGGATCCAGCTCAGCAAACGTCAATGCTTATCCCATATCCTAAGCGTCGTAAACATGGTAAAAGTAAGCATAGTAAATTTAACCGTAATAAAAACGGTGACTCTTAATAAGGCCTTAAAGTTTTCGAGAGTTTAAAAATGAATAAAACTGTTTACATCGGTGTTGGCAGTAATCTTGATAACCCCTCCATACAGATTGATGAAGTGATGCAATACTTAGAAAGTTGCTCACAAATCGATATCATTACTAAATCATCAAAATACTTTACTGCCCCAATGGGTCCTGCCGAACAGCCAGACTATGTGAATATAGTATTTAAGGCTGAAACTGAGCTGGAACCTATTGCGCTTTTAGACTTCTTGCAGAGCGTTGAAAACCATATGGGGCGTGATAGAGATGTTATCCGCTGGGGGGCAAGAATTATAGATCTTGATATCCTCTTATATGATGATTTTGTAATTGATTGTGATAGACTCACCGTTCCGCACAGAGGAATTGCCCAAAGGTGTTTTGTTCTGTGTCCGCTCGTGCAGATTGAGCCAGATATTGAAGTTCCTGGTGTTGGCAAAATTGCTGATCTTGCGCAAAAATATTCTGTTGAAATTAAAAAGGTTCAGGGTTAGCCGTGACTAAATCCATGCATTCAAAACCGAAGTATATAGTAGTAGAAGGGTCGATTGGTGTTGGTAAAACGAGCCTGGCAAAGAAACTAGCTGATTACTATGAAGCAGACTTGTTCTTAGAAAAGGCAGAAGAAAATCCTTTTTTACCAAGGTTTTATGCTGGTGTAGATAATATAGCTCTGCATACGCAGTTACATTTTTTACTGCAAAGATCAGAGCAGATGACTGAGCTTAATCAAAAGATGCAGCAAGATGATGCTCCAACAGTGATCTCTGATTTTCTTTTTGATAAGGATGGGATCTTTGCTCAAGCTAATTTAGATAAAGATGAGTTTGATATATACAACAAGGTTAAAGGCAACCTTGTTATTAGCCAGCAAACCCCTGATCTTGTTATTTACCTGCAGGCCCCTGAAGATACTCTTAAAGATAGAATTAGTCTGCGAAATAATTCATTTGAAGCTCCAATAACTCTCGATTATTTGCAGAATTTGAATGATAAATACGCTCAGTTCTTTCACTACTATGACAAGTCGCCATTATTAATTATTAACGCTGTCGATATCGATTTTGTAAAGAATAGAAAAGATTTTGAGTTGCTATTAAGTGCTATCTCACCAATTAAAAAGGGAAAGCATTTTTTTAGCCCGACAATACTTTAGATAAACCCAGTATAGAAAAACAACGTAGAAAAACCATTTGGAGATAAAATGTACTCATCAAATGAACAAAAGCAGGCAAGAAAACCTGTAACAGTTTCAACCCTAGCTAAGATGAAGCGTGAAGCGGAAAAGATAGTGATGTTAACCGCTTATGATGCTAGCTTTGCCGCACTTTGTGATAATACAGGGGTGGATATAATTCTAGTTGGTGATTCATTGGGAATGGTTATGCAAGGGTTAGATTCAACAATCCCAGTGACTGTTGATGAGATGGTATATCACACAAAATGTGTATGTAGCAGAGCGCATAAATCTTTTGTAATTGCTGACATGCCATTTATGAGTTACAACACCGCTGAAGACGCTGCTAAAACTGCAGCGAGACTGATGAAAGATGGTGGTGCCCAGATGGTCAAGCTTGAGGGTGGTGAAGGGCAGATCGAAAAGGTTAGATTCTTAACCAGTCAAGGTGTTCCAGTTTGCGGTCACCTTGGATTATTGCCACAGTCGGTACATAAGATTGGTGGTTATATGGTTCAGGGGCGCGGTGATGCTCAGGCCCAAGCGATCATTAATGAAGCAAAAATGTTGGAAGATGCAGGTGCTGATATTCTTGTATTGGAATGTGTTCCTGCTGAGCTGGCGAAAAGAGTTACTGAAAGTGTAGCGATCCCTGTGATAGGTATTGGTGCTGGGGTGAATTGTGACGGACAGGTATTAGTACTACAGGATATGCTTGGAATAACTCCGGGTAAAAGACCTAAGTTTTCTAAGAACTTTATGGAAGATGCTTTTTCAATTGAGCAAGCGATAGGCAATTACGTTAACGCTGTTAAGGCGAAAGAGTTCCCAGCTCCTGAGCACAATGTTTAGTCATAATTGCTGACATCAAAATCAGAGTTTGCTAAGAGATATAAAAAAGGTTTGGTAAGAGAAACAATGAAGACAGTTCATACAATTGCAGAACTTAGGGAAGAAGTTAGTAAGCAAAAGCGTGCAGGGAATAAAGTAGGCTTTGTTCCAACCATGGGAAACTTGCATGAAGGGCATATCTCGTTAGTTGAAAAAGCTAAAGAGGTTTCAGATTTTGTAGTTATAAGTATCTTTGTAAACCCATTGCAGTTCGGAGCAGGGGAAGATTTAGATTCTTACCCAAGAACTTTAGCTGACGACCAAAAAAAACTTGAGGCTGTTGCTGCTGACTTGCTTTTTGCCCCTTCAGTAACAGAGATGTATCCAAACGGTAATGCTGCGATGACCTCTGTATCAGTGCCGCAAGAGCTTACGAATACTCTGTGTGGAGCATCTAGACTGGGTCATTTTGATGGTGTTTCAACTGTAGTAACAAAATTGTTCGGTATGGTACAACCTGATCTTGCAGTATTTGGTGAGAAAGATTTTCAGCAACTTGCGGTTATCCGTCGTATGACATCAGACCTTTCTCTGCCAGTTGAGATTATTGGTATGCCAACTGTGCGTGAAGATGATGGTTTGGCCAAAAGTTCGCGCAATGGTTTTTTAACTGCACAAGAGCGCTCTAAAGCTGTTGTAATAAATAGATTGATTAAAGAAACTATAGCTAAAATTGAAGCTGGAGAAAAAGGGTTCAAAGAGCTGGAAGCGCAAGGGATTGAAAAGTTAAAGCAAGAAGGTTTTCAGCCAGATTATTTTGCGATTCGTGAGCAAAGCACTTTGCGTGATGCGACTGCTACCGATAAAAAAATTGTCGTGCTTGTAGCTGCAAAATTGGGAACTCCGCGCCTGATCGATAATATGTGCTGTGAGTTGTAAAAATCTAGGGCGCTGCTAACAAAGCGCATATTATTAAAAATATTATAGGATCAATGGGGTCAGAGTCATTTGATTTTTCTTTATGTCTCTTCGACTATATTAAGAATTTTAAAATCAAATGACTCTGACCCCATTGATCCATTGCAAAATGGATATCAATATGGAAAATAAGCAAAAATCACCTACCGATCTAGAATCATGGAAAAAGCTGCAAAACTATCATCAAAACAATGGGTTTAATCTAAAACAGCTATTTGCAGCAGATAAAGAACGTTTTGAAAAATTCTCCATTGAAAATGATGGCCTACTTTTTGATTACTCCAAGAATCTTATAGATGATAATGCAAAACAGTTGCTACTTAATTTAGCAGAAGAGAGTGACCTTAAAGGCTGGATAGAAAAACAGTTTATTGGGGATAAAATAAATAACACTGAAGATCGCGCAGTGTTGCATACTGCATTACGTGCAGCTAAGTCGGAGCAGGTAATTGTTGCTGGAGAGAATGTGATTCCAGCGGTTACTGCAGTGCAGGAGAAGATGTTTTCTTTTGTGAGTAAGGTGCATCAAGGTGAATGGAAAGGTTATAGCGCTAAGCAGATCACCAATGTCGTCAATATTGGTATTGGCGGCTCCCACCTTGGCCCGGAGATGGCAGTTAAGGCTCTCGCTCCGTACCAACTGGATAATATTACTACTCATTTTATAGCCAATATTGATGCAGACTTTATAGCGCAGACTTTGGCTAAATTACCGCATGAACAAACGCTATTTATTATCTCTTCCAAGTCATTTGGAACCCAGGAGACTCTAGAAAATGCTCAGGCAGTTAGAGAATGGTTTATCCAGCAGTCAGGTAGTGAAGCAGCTGTCGCATCTCATTTTATAGCGGTTTCTAATAATACTGAAGCTGCCACAGAATTTGGAATTGATGCACAAAATATCTTTGAGATGTGGGATTGGGTTGGAGGTAGATTTTCTGTTTGGTCTACAGTTGGAATCAGTGTTGCACTCTCAATTGGAGTAGAAAATTTTAAAGCTATGCTCAATGGTGCTCAGCAAGCAGATGAACACTTTGCTACAGCTGAACTAGAGAACAATATCCCTGTAATTATGGGGTTATTAGGGGTTTGGTATCGTAATTTCTTCAATGTTGATAGCTATTCAATCGTTCCATATATTGAGAATTTGAACCTACTAGTAAGCTATTTGCAGCAAGCTGATATGGAGAGTAATGGCAAGTCTATTACCCGCAATGGTGATCCGATAGATTATCAAACAGGCCCTGTTATATGGGGAGGTACTGGGGCTAACAGTCAGCATGCATTTTTCCAGCACCTACATCAGGGGTCAGGTTTTACCCCGGTTGATTTTATCGCTGCCGTAGCTGCACATAATGATATTGGGCAGCATCACGACCTACTATTAGCTAACTGTTTGGCCCAAGCAAGTGCATTAATGAACGGCAAAACAGAGGAAGAGGTGCAGCTCGAGATGGAAGCCAAAGGGGTAGATGCGAGTATAATAGAACAACTGCTGCCATTTAGAACCTTTTTAGGCAATCGCCCGAGCAGTACCTTGTTGTTTGATAGGATGACTCCGCATAGCCTTGGAAAATTAATAGCATTTTATGAACACAAGATATTTGTACAAGGGGTGATTTGGCAGCTAAACTCATATGACCAGTGGGGTGTTGAGTTAGGTAAGCAATTAGCTAATGAGATCGCACCAGATATTATCAATCCAACTGAAGATCTTGAGCACGATGGCTCAACAAATGGACTTATAAGGCACATCTATGAATACAGAAGCAGCAAAGAAAAAGGGACTTTACCTAGCTGAACAAGTTCGTGAGTTAGATAAACTTGCCATTAATAAGCATGGGATTCCCGGCTTTGCTCTGATGAAAAGAGCTGGTGTTGCAGCATTTGTTGCAGCAAGAGATGAATGGCCTGGGGTTAAAAAGGTCCTGATTGTTTGTGGTGTTGGCAATAACGGTGGCGATGGTTTTGTAGTTGCAAAGCTCTATAAAGATGTATCGATTGAACCGACCGTAGTTCTTCTTGGTGAATTTGACCTTTTAAAAGGCGATGCAAGAAGGGCAGCAGAAGAGTTTATTGAAGCTGGTGGTGAGATATATCCATCTATAGAAGAAGATATAAATGAATTTGAACTAATAGTAGATGCGTTATTAGGAACTGGCCTAGAGCGAAATTTAACTGATGGTTTTGCAGATGTTGTCCAAGCAATTAATGATTGTAGTGCCAAGGTTCTAGCGCTGGATGTTCCAACCGGGATAAATTCAGATACTGGCGCAATTATGGGATGTGCGGTAAAAGCAGATATAACCATCACTTTTATTGGCAGAAAGCAGGGGCTTTATAGTGGAGATGGAGTAGAGTGCAGCGGTGAAGTGATTTTTGACGACCTTGCAGTCCCTAGAGAAGTTTACTGTCTTATTCCAAACTCAAATCTTCATAGTGAAGATATGCGTCATGACCTGCTGCATCCACGAAGTAAAAACTCCCATAAAGGCGATTTCGGTCATATCCTTATCATAGGTGGGGATATAGGGATGTCTGGTGCTGCACGCATGGCAGGACATGCAGCTTTGCGCACTGGAGCAGGATTAGTAACCATTGCAACCCGTGTTGAACATGCGCATACCATGAATTCAGGTAGGCCAGAATTGATGTGTATAGGGGTAGAGACCAAAGAACAACTTCAGGATTTAATGTCACGCTCTACTGTTATTGTTTTAGGCCCAGGGCTGGGTAAAAGTGAGTGGTCGCGAGTGATGTTTGCTGAAGCGATTGATTCAGTGCTGCCAAAAGTTATCGATGCCGATGCACTAAATATTCTTGCCGAGATTGATAGGGATATAACCTTACATGACCAGACTGTAGTTACTCCTCACCCTGGTGAAGCGGCAAGTCTTCTAAATGTCCCAACGGTAGAGATTCAAAATGACCGTTTTTTTGCAGCTGACGAGATAGAGAAAAAATATGGTGCAGTTGTTGTACTAAAAGGTGCGGGTTCAATCATTGCTCATCAAGGCAAGATGGATGTGTGTCAGTTTGGTAACCCAGGTATGTCTACAGCAGGTATGGGAGATGTTTTAAGCGGCATTATTGCTGGACTCATGGGGCAAAAGTTAAAAGCACATGATGCAGCGAATTTAGGTGCGTATATCCACGCTAAGGCTGGTGATATGGCAGCGCTAAGTGGTGAGAGGGGGATGGTTGCGGCAGATCTATTCCAGCATATTAGAAAGCTCGTCAATCCCTGAATTATTCACGCTTATTTCTCCAAATACTGTGTTGCAGCTCCAGGCTTATTCAGTCATTTGCTAAAGCAAACTCCCTCCCAAGGCTTCGCTGCGCCTTGTCTTTGGAAAAATATTCTGTGAATAAATGTATTTTTTTCTATTAGAAAAAGCTTAAATTTCGCTTTTATATCTATTTTATGTTGCTCAAATACTGTGTTGCAGCTCCGTGAGTATGTTTACTGAACGTAGTTGCTTGGCAGCTATTTGCTAAAGCAAACTCCATCATAAGGCTTCCCTGGTTTGATATATAAGGGTGGGCCTTGTCTTTGAAAAATATTCTATGAATAAATGTACATGAATAGTTTAAAGCATAAACAATTTGCAAAACCTTGGTTTGTTATGTATTTTTCGGTTCGGTAAATCAATGTATGCATTTTGGATAGTTAATGAAGTTTGAATTAAATGTAAAAGATGAGTCGAAGACAGAATTGTTAGCGCAAAAATTTGCGCAGCAGTTTGATCAACCTGTGGTTGTATACCTGGATGGGGATTTAGGAGCAGGAAAGACGGCATTTGTACGCGCATTTCTTCGTGCATTGGGGCATGAGGGTGCGGTACGTAGCCCAACTTATACATTGATGGAAAACTACCAGATAGCAGAACATGAGATATATCACTTTGACCTCTATCGTTTAGAGGACCCAGAAGAGTTGGAGTACATAGGTATCAGGGATATTGATACTGCGGAAAATAGCTTTTTTATTGAGTGGCCAGAAAAAGGGCATGGGGCAATATATGCAGCAGATATAAAGTTTTTTATCTCTGTATTGGGGCGTGGAAGACAGTTTAATATTGCACCTTTGACAGATAAGGGTGTCAGATTGCTAGAAAAGATAGATTTTTCAGCGTTTACAGAATAAACTTAAATTATATATTTAAGAACAGCTGTTATCTAACTGATTTATAGAGAAAGCTTTAAGCCAAAACTTATAAGAAAACTTGAAAAACCATAGAAATGGTTTATTACTATATTATGAACAACATGGAATAGTAGTTGTGTTGAAAAAAGCAGTATCCATAATAATAACTATATTTTCTATTTTGGTAGTGTCAGCACCAGCTTATGCTGCGGCTAACTCCGTGAAAGGGATCCGTTTGTGGTCTGCTCCAGATAGTACAAGAATTGTACTTGACGTATCTAACCCAATAGCACATAAAATTTTCCGTTTATCTTCTCCTGATAGGGTTGTTCTCGATCTAGTTAATACTTCCGTATCAAAAAAACTCCTAAAATCCACTGAGATGAAAAAAGGTGTACTTAAAGGTGTGCGTGGGGCAGTCAGAGATAAAAAGAATTTTCGCTTGGTTTTAGACCTTTCAGAAAAGGTAAAGGTTAAGAGTTTTTTAGTAAAACCCAATAAAAAATATGGTCATAGGCTTGTTGTTGATTTATTAACCGAACAGAAAGAAGCCAAGAAAGAGCCGGTTAAAACTGCAAAAAAAGCAGCTAGCAGGAAGCGTGATTTTGTCATAGTGGTTGATCCAGGGCATGGTGGTGAAGATCCAGGTGCGATTGGACCATCTCGAATCTATGAGAAAAAAGTTGTGCTTGGCGTCGGGAAAAAATTGGTTCAATTAATCAATAAACAGCCAGGGATGAAGGCATACCTTACTCGCAAAGGGGATTATTTTCTCCCTTTGAGAAAGAGAATAAAGATTGCGCGCAAATATCAGGCAGACCTATTCATATCCTTACATGCTGATGCATTTAAGAATAGAAAAGTGCGTGGCGCTTCAGTTTATACTCTGTCGAATCGTGGTGCGACGACCGAAGCAGCAAAATGGCTGGCGCAAAAAGAGAATGCTTCCGATTTGGTTGGTGGTGTAAGTATCGATGATAAAGATGATTTATTGGCATCAGTTTTATTAGATCTTTCCCAGTCAGCAACTCTAGATGCCAGTATGGTGCTGGCGAAAAATGTATTTAAAGAGATCAAAAGCGTTGGCCGCGTACATACAAAAAGGATTGAACAAGCTGGGTTTGTCGTGCTTAAGTCACCAGATATTCCCTCGATCTTGGTTGAACTTGGTTATATATCTAACCCGACTGAAGAGAAGTCGCTCAATTCATCTAAATACCAAAAGAAGTTAGCCTTAGCTATCTCATCCGGGGTAGCAAAATATTATAAAAAGGCTGGTTTAGCTAGAGCTAAGCAGTATGGTGAAGAGTATATAGTTGCTCGCGGTGATACCATATCCAGCATAGCTAAACGCTATAGAACTAGTACCAGTGTGATTAAGAAGGCGAATTCTTTGAAGAGTGATAGGTTGAAGATTGGGGAGTCGCTCTTCATTCCCGCTGACAGCTAATAATTCTGGTTTATTTCCCCAAATACTGCGTTACAGTTTCATGTTTTTTCAGTCATTTACTATTCGTAAACTCCCTCGAAAATACTCACTGTGCCTTGTCTTTGGAAAAATATCCTGCGAATTACTTTATTCCCACTCCTATAGTCTCTTAGGATGTCATATAAATCTCTGTGTTGACAATAGATATACAGCATCTGTATATTTAAGGTATATACAACTATGAGTCATACCTATGCAATCATATCAAATTCGCAAAGCTCCTATAAATATCAGGGCTCTCCAAGCTCAGCGTGATCTTATTGATAAAGCTGCTGCATTACTTCATAAAAACAGATCAGATTTTATGTTGGAGGCTGCATGTCGTGAGGCTGAAAATGTGTTGCTTGATCAGCGTATGTTTCATCTAAATGAAGAAGATTATGCTTCTTTTGAGAGTGCACTGGATAAACCATTACCTGAAAGTTCTAAACTAAAGTCACTGCTATCTGAGCCATCACCGTGGGAAAAATAACAGCTCCAGCACCGTTAAGTGCTGAGCATAACGTTAAACCATTCGATTGTGGTAATGACTTATTAAATGAGTGGTTATTAAAACGGGCCCAGAAAAATCAGCATACTGGTGCAAGTAGAACATTTGTGATTTGCTCTGATTTAGATGTTATTGGGTATTACTCTCTCGCAAGTGGCAGTGTTGAGCGTATATCTGCTCCTGGGAATATCTCAAGAAATATGCCTGATCCAATTCCGGTAATAGTTCTTGGTCGATTAGCTATTGATATCAACTTTCAGGGTAAAAGCTTAGGTTGTGCATTATTAAAAGATGCAATGTTGCGGGCTATATCTATTTCACTGGATATAGGGATTAGAGCCTTGCTTGTACATTCAATATCTGAAGAAGCTAAAAGGTTTTATCTTGCTTTTGGATTTCAAGAATCAAAATTCGATGACATGACTCTTTTTCTTTCTATCGACCACTTAAAGGCATCAATGTAAAGCGTGCTAGTTTTTACGGTATAAAAATATGAATAAATACTCCAATATGTCCAATTGGTGGCGGGGTCTTCCTACCGCTTATGATTCCGTTTCTGGCGCAGCTAAATTTCGTGTAAAACTTGAAGATTTTCTTGTCGATGAAGAGTTATCCTTTACTCCAGATGGGGAGGGGGAAAATGTTTTGCTGCGCATTCAAAAGCGCGAGCTTAACACCGAGCAGGTAGCAAAAAAATTGGCACGATTTGCTAATGTGAAATTAATGGATGTTGGATATGCCGGGCTTAAAGATAGAAATGCGAAAACAACTCAGTGGTTTAGTGTGCGTATCCCCGGCAAAGTTGAGCTTGATTGGTCGCAGGTTAATGACGAGCAGATAGCAGTTTTAGAGGTGACAAAAAACCTAAAAAAACTGCGCCGTGGCGTTATCAAATGCAATCGATTTCAGATCATCGTACGTGATTTTGCAGGTGATTATTCAACCTTGTCTGAAGTGGTTGAGAAGGTGAAAACCTGCGGGGTCCCCAACTACTTTGGTGACCAACGTTTTGGTCGTGGCGGAGCAAATGTTGAGAAGGCATTTGATCTTTTCTCGGGTGAATATAAGCCCAAAGGTAAAGTTGAGCGCGGCATGTTACTTTCAGCAGCGCGCTCTTTTATTTTTAACCAGATTTTGAGTGCAAGAGTTGCTCGTGGTGATTGGAACAACCTAGTAGCCGGTGATGTGGCCATCTTCGATAACAACGACTCGTTTTTTGATATTCAAGAGCCGGATGAGGATATGTTAGCAAAGCTAGAGTCTATGGATTTGCATCCAGCAGCTGCGTTATATGGTTCGGGTGAATTTAGGACGACAGGGATTCCTAATCAGATTGAGGCTAAAGTGGTTGAGGAAAATAGCGAGCTTGCTTTAGGTTGTAAGAACAATAATATGCGCATGGAGCGTAGGGCTATGCGTTTATCTGTACATGACTTGCAGCTAGAAAAGTTAAGTGAAACTGAGTTAAAGTTTAGCTTTGGTTTAAAGACTGGAGCATACGCTACTGCAGTATTACGTGAGATGATAAACTTAACCAAAGGCTGAGTGAAAACTTCTTCAAAGAGCGAAATGGATATTCTAACTAAGACAGAACAATTAGCAGATAATAAAGACGTTCGGTATATCGACTTTCATTTTTTGCGCTTGCTAAAAAGTATCGATCCTGATGTAAATGATGACTTGCTGCTGGCCGCATTATTAGTTAGTAATCACTGTGGAAAAGGTGATGTCTGTATCGATCTGCAACAGCAAAGTGAGCGGCTGCAATTTGCTAATAATTCATTAGAGATAATTATTGAGTCGCCAAGTAAAGAGCAGTGGATCAATTCTTTGAAAGGATCGAAGCTGGTGAGCTGCGATGGATCTATTGCACCGCTGGTTTTAGTCGATGATAACTACCTATTTTTATCGCGCTACTGGGACTATGAAGTAAGCCTGGCGCAGGAGGTGGTTCAAAGAGCTGAATGTGAACAGCAGGTTGATATCGAGCAGTTGAAAGATGGTGTGCAGAAATATTTTCCACAAGTAGATAGCTGCGGAGAAACTGATTGGCAAGTGGTTGCGGCGATCTCTGCAGCATCAAACAGATTTTCAGTTATAACCGGCGGACCAGGAACCGGTAAAACTACAACCGTTACCAAGATACTCGCTCTGATTGCACAACAAAATTTGGCTCAAGCGGGGCGCATAGTTTTAGCTGCACCAACCGGCAAAGCTGCTAACAGATTAAGTGAATCTATTAAGAGCGCGAAGTTAGAATTGAACCTTGAGCCAGAGATTGCTAAACAGATTCCGGATGAGGTAAAGACACTGCATCGTCTGCTGCGAGCATCCCCAGGTAAAGCCAGCTTTTTCTACAATGCTCGCAATAAGCTTGAGTTAGACCTGTTGGTAGTAGATGAGGCATCGATGATAGATCTGGCCATGATGGCCAAATTGATGCAAGCCCTACCAGAACACGCTCAGGTTATTCTACTTGGTGATATGAATCAGCTGGCATCGGTTGAGTCAGGTAGTGTTTTAGCAGATATATGCGCTGTTGGGATGCGGTCTGTACCTTCACAAAAACGGTTAGATTTTTTACAGCAAGAGTTTGATATTCAATTACCTGTAGAACAGGAGCATTTATCAACGATTAATCCGCTCGGTGACAGTGTAGTTAGCCTTAAAAAAAGTTACAGATTCGATAGTTTAAGTGGCATTGGCGCACTGGCTGCAGCAACTAATGAAAGTCAGCCGGATAATTTTTTTGCTGCGCTTTCTGATACTAAATTTTCTGATATTTCATTTCATGCAACAGATGCATCATCTTTGCAGATTTCGATAGATAAGCTGGATTTAACCCCTTATAAAAACTATCTGCAATCTGAGTCTGCAGAACAAGCATTGCAACGTCTGGCAAAGTTTCAGGTACTTTGTCCGATGCGAGATGGGGTGTTTGGAGTGAATAACCTGAATAGGTTGATTCAAAATCGTCTGCAGCGCTCCGGGTTAATTCAAGTTGCTGGCAACCTGTTTCATGGTCAGCCAATAATGATTACCGAAAACAACTACAAAGTTGGCCTATATAACGGTGATGTCGGAATAATCTGGCGTGATGATGGGCAGCTTAAAGCGTATTTTCCTGAGCCAGGTGGTGGAGTAAAACGGTTATTATTGGCAAAGCTCCCTGCATTTGAGACTGTATTTGCAATGACAGTGCATAAAAGCCAAGGGTCTGAGTTTGAGAGTGTCTTAATAATATCACCAGATAACTATGCTGAATTTCTTACTCGAGAACTTCTTTATACCGCTATAACTAGAGCACGGAAAACAGTTGCTATTTGGGGCAATGAAATGGTTATTAGAAAGACTATTACAGCTAAGGTTAATAGAAACTCACTTCTGCAAGATAGGTTATTGGTCAAGCAGAAAGATTAATATTCAGAATAAAACAAAACCCCAATGAAGGGGCTTTGTTTTTTAGTTGTCTAAAAGCAACTTAAGGGCAAACAACCCACCAGTTACCCAGAGCTGGGATTTTCTCAAGAGCAACTACGTTAGCGCTGTTGTTGTATCCAAGATAAACATATGCACCTGTAGTGAAGTAAGAGCCTGAGATATTCATCGCTCTTCCAGCTGTTACATGCTCAGCGATAGTAGATGTTTTACAACCACTAATAGTGAATTCAATAGGTTTTGAATATGCAACTTCACCAAAATCATCGGTAGCTTTTACGCGCAAGCTGTAATCACCAGGAACAGTAAATTCAATCTCTTGGAAATCTACATATGGAGAAGAGTCACCTGTGACTTCGATAGTAGGTACTGCAACACCGGCAGGTGCTTCAACTAGTTCATAGACAACATTTGCAGCAGCTACGTTTTCATCAGTATCAATAACGCTTGCGAATACAGTAACTAATACGCCGTTTTCGGTTTCTACAACATCATCGTAGTGTTCCATACGGTCGTGCACAATTACTGGCGGTGCATTGTCTACAGGAACAGTAAATGTCGCGCCACATTGGTCAACACTGCCATCTTTAAGGGTGAACACTGTATCTACTGTATGTGTTGTATTTGCAGGGAAATATGTAGGATCAGCAAAATATTCAATCCCATCTACAGAACCAACGCCACCTGACACTAATGCTCCATCTGCAAAAAGCTCAATATTTGCAATGTCAGAACCGTCAATGTCCATAACGCCAATTAACTGAGCTCCAGCAGGCATACCAGATGCACCGTTACCAGTTGAAAGGATTACGTCTGTTATTTCACAAGCAATCGAGCTAAGTGGTGCAATAAGGGCAGCACCAAGTGCTAAACCAGCAAGTTTTTTCATAATATACTCCATATTAAAACTATAAATTATAGGTCCATTTATTTTTAGCTAACAATTTTATATAGCTGTGTGTACCTAGGCACGAATTATACTTTTAGATGAGTAAAAGTCTATTACAATATTAGTGACTATTTTTAAACTGACTTCATATAAGCCTATCTATCTAATTGAGTTGTAAGTAACAAACTAGATAAAATGGCTAAATGTGTAATAATATTAGAAACGAGTCGGTATCTTTTGCAGTAAACGATTAAGTAGCCAAGAATGTTTAATTTATGACTTATGTTTTGTTAGCTAAAGAAGTATAGAAATATATGATTAAAACCCCACTTAAAATCCTTATAGCCATGCTTTTTTCCATAAATTGCATTACGGCATTTTCTGCTGAAAAAATCACTTTGACTACTCAGGATTGGGCTCCATACCAAATATATAATAAGGGTCTTTTGAGTGGCTATGCTGTTGATGTTGTAAGTTGTGCATTAAAGAAAATGAATCAGCCATATGATATTGAGGTATATCCGTGGAGACGGGCGCAGAGAATAGTTGAGATGGATATGGCAGATGGATTTTTCACTGCCTCTCAGAACAAAGCAAGGGATAAGTTCGCAACAATTTCAACAGTTGTAGCTGAGCAGCGTTGGAATTGGTATCTCCTTAAAGAGAACTCTATAAACCCAAGTGATGCATCATTTAAACAGCAAGCTAAAGTTGGGGCGATGCTTGGTTCTAATATGTATTCATGGTTGAAGGATAGTGGATATAAAATTATTGGCTCCTCTTTAACTACTGACGCATTAATAAGTGATCTTCTGGAAAAACGTTATGATGCTGTACTAGCTAATGAATTGGTTGCCAAGAATGTTATGAAAGAACTGGATCTGTTCGACGATCAGTTAAAAGTTCATAAATATAAAAACAAACCGCTCGGAGTTTATTGGTCAAATAAATTCTTAGCAAAAAGACCTAAGTTTTTATCAAAATTTAATACCGCAGTTAAAAAGTGTAGATAATCTCAATCCTCCTCATAAAAACCATATGGATCTACTCTAGCTAAAACAAATGCTAATAGAGTAGTAATAGCTATTGCCATATTTCATCATAATTCATCCCTATACTGCTAGATTCATTACCTCTGAGTACCCCATTGTTTTGCTCTAATTAAAGTTAGAGATAATCACTTAGTTATTGGGAGGCAGTATGAGTTATCGAAAGAGGATTCCACGACATCTAGTTATTGATGAAAGTCGTGGTGTAAATTGGGGCACTAATTGGGGTGTAAGGGCATTAAAATATATGTTCTACATAACATGTGTTGCAGGCTTAATGTTCATGCTCGCACTATTTGGATCTGCATATGCGGTTGGAAGATTGGCTTTATAGTAGTGAATAAGTATTAACCAGGTAAGGAAAAATAAATATGAAAAAGTTAATTGTTGTAGCGCTTATGGTTGTTGTTGGAGCTGGATTTTTCGTCGATTCAAATTACATCAATGATAAGGCAAAAAATACCCAGGCATTAATTGAAGATGCTTGGGGTGATACCTGGCTGGCAGCGCGTTTACAGATGTTAAAAGAGGATATTGAGCAATTTATCACTACTGGTACAACTGAAAAAAAACTTGCCATTGATTCGAGTTATATGAATAGTTTATCTCAGTCTAGCAATCCTCGAGCAGTGGTGATTAATTACAAGATAGTCACAGCCAAGATAGAGGATATAACACGTGATAGCCTAACCCTTGGTAAAAGTGAGGAAAAGATAATCCATTTCTAGTTGAAGAAATTTAGATGCTTTTTATGAAAATTCGGCAGTACTGATTAAATTGTGCAACTTTGCCCTTAAAAGTTACAATAGTGACTATTGAAGTAAACCATATGGGGTAAAAATGAAAAAACAGATCATTATATGCATAGTTTTTATAGTAGTAACTATTGCAGCATTCATTGGTGGAGCGTATTCCGGGATATATCTCTTTGCCTCAATGAAGGGAACAACGATGTTTGAGGATAGTGTTGTTGAAACCAGGGTACTGTCGGATATAGCGAGTGCCATCGATAAAGGTGAATATGAAAAGGCAAGAAAGTCATTAAAAATAAATATAGATTCTGGAATTGTTGCAATAGATAGTTTTGCTGAAGTTGTAGGGGAGAAAGAACGAGAGTTTGCTTGCAAGATACTTAGTTCAATCGCAAAACATCGTGCAGAATATCCAATAAGTGATCCGCAATTAGGTGAGGAATATGAAACTTTAATTTCAGATATTTTAGATAAATGGCGTACGTGTCGAGATTAGTTTTATTATTTAAGGGAGTATATGGCGGGTAGTTCCCACCATATACTGTTTTATAGATTTACCACTCTCCAGTATTTTCCATATCCTTCCATGGGCTTTGCGGCTGCATAGCTGTACCTTTTTGCAGTATCTCAATAGAGATCCCATCTGGGGATCGAATAAATGCCATATGGCCATCGCGAGGGGGGCGGTTAATTGTTACCCCAGCATTCATCAGATTCTCGCAGGTTATATAAATATGGGGAACTTCAAATGCAAGGTGACCAAAATTGCGTCCGCCAGTGTACTCTTCAGGGTCCCAATTATAGGTTAACTCTATAAGTGGAGCCTTTTCGCTATTAGCCTTATGCTCATCACCAGGAGCAGCTAAATAAACCAGTGTATAGCGCCCAGCCTCACTCTCCTTACGATTTATCTCAACAAGCCCTAGCTTATTACAGTAAAAATCTAAAGACTCATCTAAATCTTTCACTCGAACCATAGTGTGTAGATAGCGCATGATTTTTTAAAACTCCCATCCTAATAATTCTGATTAAATTCCATCTATACTATCATTATAGAACTAAGTAGAAGAAAGATAGAAAAATCATTAGTTTTCGCTTTATCGCAATTTGCGATAAAGCGGTAACTAAACTACAGCGTAGAGATAATCTCATCCACAGCTTCATCAACAGTGGTTATAATCGCGGTATCACCTGGGTCAAAGAATCCTAGTTCACCTGCAACCAAAAGATCTGGATTGTCAAAATTGGCGGCAGCTATTAACCCAAGCACAGTTGTTTGACTGTTTGAAAAAGTAGCAAGAAGTTGTCCGGAAGAGTTTATTGTAAGATCTGTGAACTAGCTACAGCTTAATAATATATGCCAAAAATTATGTTCCCTATAAATCTACTTACTTGTGCAAGATTAACATAAGATAAAGCAGGGTTCACGATGTTGTTTTGTTTGCTAGGGAATTTCATATTAATATTAACCCCATTTTCAATATGCAATAAACTCTATTAAAACAGAGCTTTGTGTCTAGTCAATGTCTAGTGATATTGATTAATGTAGATTTGAATTACAATGTTAGAATATTGCAATTGGTGTCTGTTTGATAGGTGTGTTATTAATTGCGTCATTAGTATTAATTTTGTTGTAAAGATTAGGGTTATGAGCTCTTGTTTACCATCGTTTAATTTGCTCTATGAATTTGAAAATTATTGTATAATAAATAGTTATGCATACTATTTAGTTTGTAAATATTGTTTACTAAAGGTAAACAAAAATAGGTGAATTAATAGTAGATCCGATATTTTTATGGTCTCTTGATCAGGATATGATTATTTAAAGTAAAAAATAAATAGAAGAAAATAAATAAACAGCTAGGACATGTCATGTGGAGTTTCCACATACAGATTTTACTCGATAATTATTATAAAAGAGACGTGCAAATGATACCTCAGGATTTTAAAAATTGGGCTTGCTCACTATCCGGATGTGACGGAGGAAATATTGATGCAGATATTTGGCTCTGCGGACTTGAGTGGGATGTTGGGAGCTACGGAAAAAGATCTCACTATGAAAACCGCTTGTCTGAAGAGATTGAAAAAGGGACATTCCAGGTAGAAAAAAACAAATATAACTGGGAAAACAGCATAAATAATAACTACGGTAGGAGTTTTGCAAAACTTTTTGCAGCTATAAAAGATGAAAAAGTACAAGATTATAAAGAGTTAGCAACAGAAAAATGGGATGGTTCTGAACTGTTTCAAATGAACCTGTACCCAATTGCATTTGATTCAATAAACCCAGTATTTTGGAATGATAATAAACTAAGTGATAAAACAGGGTTTGATGAAAAGAATCTGTTTCAAACATGGTGCTCTATAAATAGGTTCCCAATATTTTCCCAACTAAGGTTAGAAAAAAAACCAAAAGCGATAATTTGTACTGGAGTAAATCAAGTGCGTGATTTCTTTATGTGCTTTGATGGTGCTAGTGGTAATAATGGTGAAATTAAATATGGCGAGATTGCACCATTAGCTGCAAATAATGGAAAAAAGAAAAGACGTTATTACTGGGTAGAATTAGATCAAGATACAACTTTATTTGTAATACCATTTTTATCTGGACCTCGAGGATTAAATAGTGACTATCTGTTAGAACAGATGGGAGCAAAGATAAGAGAGTTAATTGAGCAACAAAATGATGCTTACACAGTAGAATCAAATTGCCAAAGTAAGGTTGAGCTTAGAGTAGTGTAATTTCGGCGTCTTAAGCGGGTTTATTTAAGGTTGAAGGTACGTGGATAATTGCGGATATAAATAAGGCTATACCCGCATGGATGATGTTTTATTATATTGCCAATATTAGCGTGCTCTGCTAGAGTGCGCGCCACATTAATCGTTATTAACGACCTGAAAAACAACTACTTTATCCTTTGAGAACTTTGATGCCCAAATTTTTATTCTGTCGGCTTTCCCTAAAATCTTTAAGCTTTTTTTTCTGCTGCGTACTAATACTCACTGCTTGTGGTGGTGGAGGTGGTAGTAACGAATCGACGTATCAGTCGCCCGAAAGCAATCAGGCAGATCAAGAAAATGGTAACGGTGATTTAGGCTCTGAAACCGATAACAGTACTGAACCAGAGACTAACCAGGCCCCGACAGTCGATGTGGGTAGCGATATTGTTGCTTGGATAGGTGATCAAGTAATCTTAAGCGGTACAGCCAGTGACAGCGATGGCTCGATCGCTAACTATCAGTGGCTGCAGCTTAGTGGCCCAGAAGTGAATCTGAATAATGCTGATTCGGCCCAAGCTAGCTTCTCTATTGAGGGGGTAGCTGATGCCAGTGCTTTTACCTTTAGCCTGACAGTTACTGACAATAATGGAGCACAAACTTCAGACCAGTTAGCGGTTACTTTAAACAGTCGTCTTGAAGCAGCGATAAGAACCGGTGATCCGGCTCTATTGCAAGGTTATGACGCCTTACTACTTGATTCTATATTGGATGATTTTATAAATTTAAATCAGACTAATCAGGATCACCTGCAAACCATCTATCAAGATCAGGCTATTAGCTACTCTCCTGGAAGCAACTCTCAATGGCTTCAGTATAAGGACTTTGGCCGTTATATTCCGTTGCTTTCCGGAAATAAAGGCAAAATTCTAGCGGCAGCAGCTGATGCTAATGGACAGCGCTATGCTGCATTTGGTTCTAACCCTATTAAGCTTTTTCAAAGTGGAAGTAACTTAGATTACCAGCCTCATTTTAAAAATCTGTTGGCCTGGTTGTTAAAACTCACGCCTAATGATGCAGCCCAAAAAGCTAAAGTTGCTTTAACTATGCTGGATAATAGTAGTGAGACCAATAGCCGAAACTGGATCGAAACCAACTACCCCAATTGGGACATTGTCCTATGTAAAGATGAGTCAGTCTTGGCAAGTTGCTTAGATGGTTCTGATCTGGTGATTACCGGATCTAGCGATGGCTATAATGCTGAAACTGTTGTTGCTGCTCTTAATCAAGCCAAAAATGCAGGGGCGGCTTTGCTCTATCAGCATGTGCATTCATGGAACACTTCAGAGTTAACCAATCCGGTACTCTCGGTTATGGGGTTCTCTATGAATTCATATGGCGGCAACTACTGGTCAAAAGATGCAGCTTCTTGGCAAAATGTCACTGAGATGAGCAGCAACGATCAAAGCTTAGCTCCTATTGAAACCATGTTGAATCACTTTAAAGCAGAAGATTACAGCTTCGATTGGAGTGCCTGTACCTCCTATGTTGGATCAACCAGTTGTAATGACGTTGTCGGATTGGATAGTGAGTTTGAAGATGGTGCTGGCCAAGTACGCTCAATACTCGGAGTTATGACTAATCAAGCGCTGCCGTTATTTGAGGAGAGTGGTTATCGTATAATGAAACAGCTGGTGTTGCTTGGAGATCTGTACCGTAAAGATATCCATTATGTAATGGATAAAGAGACCACCAATACTACCGAATTTTTAAAGGCCTATTATGCCGATCACGCCGTTTATTATTTGCGAGATATTAACCCCGTACAACTTGATTTAGGTAACTTTAGTGACCAGATACCAGAAGAGCATACTACAGTTAGTAAAACCCTTGAGATCACACCCAATGAAAAGGGGGGCTGGACCGCTATCGGTCTGTATGCGCTACCAGGTAGAACAGTCACCATAAGACGCACCGATAATGATAGCAGTGATGCATATATTTTTATTAACACCCAGCGTACAGGCTCAAGCCGAGTCTATAACAAAAATCATTATAACCGCCCCAAATATCTGCGTAGCCAAAGTGTGTTGATCCGCGCTGGAGAAACTATTTCACTAACAAGTCCCTATGGTGGCACAATTCAGCTTGATCCTAGAGGTGAAGAAACGCTCACCTTGCAGATAGATAATGCCGCCGAGCATGCCTTTATGAATGATATGGCACAAACCGATAAATATATTGCGGATTTGGGTGCCACCCAATTGAGCTGGACTCAAATTAGCACACCGTTTGTGCAGATCCATGCCTTGGTTGATCATATGCGCACTGGTATCAGTAATGCTCCATACAATGGTGATATGAAAAAATATCTGGATGACATTTGGACCTTCCTGATCCAAGACTCCTATAACCTAGCAGGGTTTGTTGGAGATGGGTTGTCTCACCATAATGCCATAACTGACATGTGTCAAAGCCTGCAATGGGATTGCAATAACGCCTCCATTCATGGTGCCCCAAGAGTGCAGCATATTAATGTAGATAAGCATGCCAACTGCGGCAGTGCTTGCTCCGGCAACCCTTATGACCAATCTGGTCCAATTCGTCCCAAAGGGTGGGGAGAATCACATGAAATTGGTCATAACCTGCAGCGTAGTCGTCTTAAAATTTATGGTGGGCGTAGCTCTGAGGTGACAAACCAAATCTTCCCGCTGCATAAATATATTACTTGGAACGAAGCATACCCTGACTTAACTCTTAGCAAGAATATGAAATATAAAGAGACTTTTGAAGCTATCCAGCAGGGTATTGCTGATAATGATCTTTATAACTCAGCCTATAACTCCATCTGGGCCAATGATGGTTACGCTCAACAAAACTATGAACGCATGACGTTTCTGATGCAGATAATGCATAAAGGGAGTGAGCTAGCATCACTTAATGATGGCTGGCAGCTGTTTACCATGATGTACCTGCATGACCGTCAATTTGGAGCTATAAGCACAGGCAACTGGGAAGCAGAAAAAAGTAAAATAGGATTTGGAAACTATGTAACCAAACCCAGCATTGACGGAAATGATTTCATGCTGATCTCCCTCTCATTTTTGACTCAGCAAGATCAGCGCATCTTCTTTGACCTATGGGGAATTACCTACAGCGACGAGGCCAGTACACAGGTTGCTGCATACGGTTATGCCGAGACCGAGCAGGTATTTTATCTGCCTGAAGAGCAGAACTATGCCAAGCCAGTACAGCACAAGATAGCATTGGATGGTGTAACTGCTTGGCCATTACCGTAAAAATATAAATGAAGTCGCCAAGTACAATTGAGAGTATATGAATTTTGCAGTTTGAATATAATTGCCTCTAAAAAGTAAGAATATAGTTACCCCTAGCAATATGCTGAGTTAAAACCTGAGACATCCACGTGACTTTTATTCCAAGGTTGCTTAGGTCCTTTGCAACTCCGTAATTATCAGCACATACCTGGCAAGCTTTGAATTTTACTCCTGATTTAATCATCTTTTTAATTTGAGTTTGAATCTCTTCGTCTGAAGCTGCTAGCTTTGCTGACGGCCCCCAGATAATCACCTCAATATCTGTCCATAATCCAAAATCGTAAGAGTTCTTTGCGAACATAAGAACCATATTCATAGCGATTTCTCTATCGCCGCTAGTCCAAACAATTACAAGTTTTTCAGGATCTTTATTTATTATAGGAACTGGTTTAGTCCCTTGTGCAAAGGCGTTAAAGCTAAATAGAGTTAAGAAGATAAAATATGCAGCAAGAGTAGTTTTTTTAAAATAGTTCATTTGCTTGTAATCCATTATCGTTATAAATATAAGAGTTAAATCTGAATTAAAACGATAACTTAAACCGGAGTTCGATTGCTTTATAGATGTTGCGAATAGATGGTTAAAGATTGCTTGATTGTTATCCAATCTTGCTATTGGGTCACGCCTATTAATTAATGTGTTTGAGCAAGAATAGATAACTAAAAGGCAGGATAAATATAATAATTAGCTGTTTATGAAAAGCGGGGTTATTAATTATTTGGTAATTTGAATAATTAAATGGAGATAGCTATGACAAAAGATAATTTTAACCTTGCTTTGATTGTTCAAGTACTAACGATTTTTTTTCTAAATAACTATAGCTATGCAGGGGAAGTCAATAATAACAAACAACAGCTTGATCCTATGAAAGTTGATCAAGTACTTCTTGATGATGCTGTAGTTAAATCAAGAAATTATTGGCCAACAAAAGAGTGGAAGTATTCCTCACCAGATGAACAAGGGATGAGTTCTGAAAAATTAGATCAAGTTGATCAATATATGGTTGAGAACTACATAAAGAATAACCCAAGTAAAGATTCAGATTTGAGTTCCCTTATAGTAGTTAAAAATGGTCATGTTGTTTTTGAGAAGTATTATAGTAATCCAGAGTTAAAGACGTATCCTATTTATTTGAGAAGGTTACATACTCAGGATGTTGGAAAGAGCATATTCTCAGCTCTTATTGGGATAGCAAAAGATAAAGAACAGCTTAATTTGGATCAAACACTATTTGATTATTTTCCTGAGTACTTTGATGAAAATACTGACCCACAGAAAAAAGAGATAACAATAAAGCAGCTATTATCACTGACTTCAGGATTCCAGTTTGTCGATGATTGGACAAATCAATCTGGGGTTGCTTATAGTTGGAGATTTTCCCCTAAACCGATTAAGTTCTTGATCGATCTTCCCGTGGAAAAAAGTATTAAAAACGAATTTAATTACAATTCTGGTTCTGCTCATGCTCTCACAGCAATGTTAACCGAAGCGACAAAAGTACCTAATAGGAAATATGCGGATGACTATTTATTTCAGCCACTTGGAATAAAATCAGTCTTATGGAAACAAATTCAAAAAATTGATCACACTTTGATTCTTGCAGCAGAAGACCTTGCAAGGATTGGGTATTTATATCTGAATAATGGTGTTTGGGATGGTGAACAAATAATCTCTAAAGATTGGGTAAAAGAATCAACAAAAATTCATTCAGAGCATGTCAAAGGTAAATCAGCATATGGTTACCAATGGTGGGTAATTCCAGTAAACGGAAAGTATAGCTACAGAGCCGCAGGCCTAGGGGGACAGTTTATAGTAGTAATTCCAGAGCTAGATATGGTGATAGTACGAACCGCGCGTATTGATTTCCCCCTACAGGATGATCAAATATTTAAAATATATTCATTTCCAGAGTTTGATTTAATAGCACAAGCTGTGGAAGATACAGAATAACATGTTTAATTATGCATTAAGGCTATTATGACCTGACGCTAACCGGCATAAAGAATTTAATGTTTATTTTTTCTGACATAGGTGCATCTGGTATAGGGGTGTATTCACAAAAGCTTGGGCGGTCATCAACCTCATATGAGGTATTTACAAGCCACTCAGCTCTCAAAAAGCACCAAATATATCTACCAAGTTTCAGTGGTAACTCAAGAGACAAAGTAGCATAAAGACCAGATGCAATTTTTCTCTTCCCAATTAATTTATAGTCATCAAAATCATCCGGAAGAGTTATGCCAGCATCACAGCGGCAAAGCATATTAGGGGTAAAGTTAGGGCAATCAAGAAAGACAGCCAGCTTACTGGCACTGGGATGTTTCTTTTGCACCTCTTGTATATAACTAAAATGCTTAACCATTTGTTGAAAAAGGCTCTTATCATTATAAGAACCAAAATGTCTTGAATACATATAAGTTAGAGAATCAACTTTCTCAGTTTGAATATCAGGGTTAAGCAAAATCTTATCGAATAATTCATTGCCGATGAGATCTCTGCAATTATTATGATATCGCGAAAGAGACTCACAATTCATTTTTTCTTTAAGTTTAGAATCAGCAAAATCATTATGAATAAGAGCGTTATAATCTTTTATATTATTAGCATGAAAACTGTTCTTAATAGTTGACGGCGATGTTCCATAGTAATCACTAAAAGTTTTTGAAAAATTACTGGTGGTAGAATACCCACACAATTCAGAAATAGAAGAGATGGGTAAAGACTTCTTTCCACTTAAAAGAATTATCGCTTTTTTCATGCGTAACCTTTTAATAAAAGACCCAGGAGGTTGCCCAGTTAACTCTTTAAAAAGACGATGAAAATGAAACTCCGAAAAACAAGAAATATTAGCTAAATCCTTTAAGCAAATCTGCTCATGCAAATTGTCATCTATATAATCAATCGCTTTATTGATTCTAAATTCAGATTCTTCGGCTAGTTCCGTCATATTATTTTGTCCACTATTTGTATAGGGTAATCAGATCCATAGCAAGAATGGATAATTTTTTATTTAGTATGAATAACATAATTAGATAAAGCAATGGGTTAAAAGTAATGCCTTACAGCACTATGCGATAATTGGCTAAACAGTTAATAAATAATGAGTCGAAATAAAATTAACGACCTAACAACCAAATCGTAATAAACAACACTATCATTCACCCATAATTGTTACATATAATCCCCTCATGGAAAAAGAAATAACAATACCTCAGGCAACAGATATTCAGATTACCTCTGAAGTTAAGCTTCTAGCAGATACTATCCGTAATGAGATTGAAGAAGGCAAAGAGCGCGCAATCAATGCAATGGAGCAAGAGAAAAGGCAGATATACTGGAATATCGGTAAGCACATAAAAGAACACCTACTGCAGAATAAAGGCAGAGAAGATTATGGCACTTACACCATTTCTCAATTAGCAAAAGAGTTAAATTTATCGAGGACTTTACTATACGATAGTGTGCACCTGTATGAAGAGTATCCAAACATTGTCCACTCGAGTGGACAATTGACATGGACACACATGCGAGTGCTAGTTAATGTGCCGGAAAAGCAAGCCAGGAAACAGTTTGAGGCCAAAATAGTTGAAGAAAAACTAAGTGTAAGCGAATTAAAAAAACTCGTTCAAAACGAAAAAACATCACAAAAACAGTCAGAAGAACCACAAATAGAAGATCAAGATAACCAAACAGAAATAGGTGCAGAAGAGCAGATTCAAGAGCAAATTTTGCAAACAAATCGTGGCGAGCCCTTCATCTATCGCCTACAAAAACTACAAGGTAAAACCATGGTCGATCTTGGCTTCATGACCTATGTAGAAAGCCCGTATCAAGAAGTTAAAATAGGTCGCCCCACAAAGGATAATCTTGTTCGTGTAGAAAAGAGTGTTCGTATAGAAAAAAGTGCTCGAGTAGAAAAGAGCGAGCAGGAATATAAATTCACCAATATGGACAAAGGCGTAACCCCACACTACACATACAAAGCCTACGTGATAGAAGTGATAGATGGCGACACCATATGGGCAAACATCGATCTAGGGTTTAGTACCTGGACAATACAAAAACTAAGGTTAAGAGGAATCAATGCCAAAGAGCTAGAAACAGCAGAAGGGCAAAGCGCAAAAGAGTATATAGAAGCAAGGCTCAACCAGTGTAAATTTATCGCAGTTAAAACCTATTGGCGCGATAAGTTTAGCCGCTACCTCGCCGATGTTTTTTATATTAAAAGAGAAGTAGATATAGCAAAGGTTGCACAAGATGGTGAATTTCTTAATCAAGAGTTATTGGATCAAGGTTTAGCGGTAAAGTATTAATGCCGCCACGTCATTCCCGCGAAGGCGCATTGCTGTCCTGATAAAGTTAAACTAGCATAGTAAACGTCATGCCGGCGAAGGCCCATTGCTGTCCGGAGAAAGTAATTTATAGAATCAAGATGGCTGGGCGTAGCCGAAGTCTCATTGATTCTATTAAATTTTTTTTGGCCCTTCGGCTACGCTCTATTAGACTTGAAAAATTTAAGTCTAAAACCACCTGTTTCATTCCAAAACCTTACTTAACATTGATTTCCAGCGACTAGCAACATTTTCCCCGGACAGTAGTGGGCGAAGGCCGGTATCCAGAAAAGGTATGTGGATATTCAATGGGTAATACATAGCTGTTACCCCTAGATACTCTAAACATCTCAGATCTATTTTTGATAAACTCTTAAAATTATCAGACTGCAGTAGGAATTAAATATCACAAGCAATGACCGAATCATAAATTTTTTACGGGAAAATATCCCAACTTTCGAGTGCGTCCCCGGATGTCATGATTGCTGTGGACCGGTAACAACATCATCAGAAGAGATGGCAAGACTACCTGTAAAAAGTGAAGCCGAACACGAAGCAGCACTGGCTGCATTTAACTGCCCTTATTTAGGGTGTAAAGGTTGCGAAGTGTATGAAGAAAGACCTCTTATTTGCCGTTTGTTCGGAACAACAAAAAGCCTTCCATGCCCAAATGGAAGACGACCAGATGTTATGATTGATGCAGAAATAGAGAAGAAAATACATCTATTTTTACAGCAGACACGTCAGGTATTGGTTTAGTAAAGTCGTTCGCCTAGGATTAACTGGGGTCAGCAGTCTATTGATTTAAGTATTGTAGGTTGGTGGTGAGCGCAGCGAACCCCAACACAATGCAGTTTAACTCTAATAGTAAATGTTGGGGTTCATTCTTCACCCGCAACCTACGGGGTATACGAATTCAAAACAAAGAAGTTTACGGACTATAGTCGGAATTTTGTAAATATATTGAATTGACTCACAAGCACGTCATGCCGGCGAAGGCCGGTATCCAGTACCGGTAGTTGTAAATGACAGTAGTGTGCGAAGGTTGGAATTTAAAAGCGTACTACTTTTTAATCTCTAACTCTCTTTTTACTAATGCATTCTCAGGAATTGTAAAAATGATGCTGCCTTCTTGCTTTGTGAATAATGCTACTTTTTTATCATTAATTTCAATAAGAAAACCAGAATATATTATTTTGCCATCTTTTGTAGTTATGGATATGCAGTTGCTTTTGCCATTGTTTTTATTGATTGAACATCCATTTTCTATGTAATCTATTTTATTTTCTTTAGCGATATCAGAACTAAATTTATATGAGTAGTATGCGGTTGAAAACCAAGCGATAGGGATAATAGAAAAGACTAATGCAAATAAAACCAACTTTCTTGTTAATGTAAATGAAAGTCTTGATGCTAATAAGAAACATTTTGTTTTAGGTGAAAGGGAAGAATATGCATCTTTAAATATATTTGCTATTGAATTATCTTTGATACTTATTAGTTTCTTTTTATCTAAAAGTAGTGCGTATAACAGAATTAAAAAGAAGAAGAAAATAGTTATTATTGAAATAATGCAGTAAGGCGAGAAAATAAAACCTGTTAACGCTTCTAAAAATTCAGAGCATTTAAAATATATGAAGTAATAAGCATGTTCGAAAATACGTTGTGTACTTATTTCAAATGAACCATAGTTTATTCCAAAACTTCCTATATAACCCTGATAGAAATTTAAACCAATAATGTAAAATGCTGGTGTTAAAATACCAATTATAGAAAGCAGTATTTGCTGAATTTCTTTGATTGAAAAACTGATTGTTTTTTCGACTGATATTTCACTGCTCATATGTGCTCCCCATTTTTATAAGCCACATGTTAACAATATAATTAAACCTGGCCAATAAAACATGAAAACAACTTGCTTGATAGATAACAAGAAAGTAGGTTTGTTTTGTAAATGATATAAGGAACTCATATTTATGAGACTAACATGTAGTGATAGTAATATGTTTAAAAAAGCTATTGAGGCTTTTTATCCGCCCATTAAAGGCAAAGAATGTTGTTCTCAGGTTAGTACTAGATTTGAACATATTTATGATTTTATTGTTCTTGATTTTGAACTGCCAACCTCATGGGATTTTAGAGAGTTTTCTGTTGAGGAATCAACTGTAATTAGTCATGACAAGATATATAAGTATGGTAATCCAATTAAAAAATCTTTTGTTTCTCGTGTTCGTTTGCCTAGTTGGATTGATTATGGTCGAGCCAACCTTTTTACTCATGGATTATCAGCAGTAATTTCATTTTGTATTAACCGACCGGTTTATCCTTTTAAAGATAGTAGCTTAGTTCATAGTGAAGAAGTAATCCCAATAGATTTGTTTCTAAATAACTGGGAAGAGTGCCTTGAAGAAACAACAGGATTGCGAGCATATGTGGTCGATAATACAGGTAATAAACATTTCGGTAGGATTAGAAGTTTTTCTCCTCGTCATGAAATGTTTTCACCATATTTAACCATAATGCTTGATAATGAAGATAATGATGGAAAGATTAAATGTGTTTTTGTTCAGATAGATGATTCTCGTAAAGTTACAGAAATTAATAAGCAGGATATTGATTTTAAAATACAAGAAATAGAAATCGTTTCTCTTCATAAAGGAATATATGAAATTGCTTGCTTACTTTCTGTAATTACTGCTGGCCCATCTATGGGAGTATGGGATGTTCATGATGATGTCTTGGATTTATGGAAGAATGGGATATCAGAAATAATATCTAATCTATACAAGCTTGATTTCGATTGCTTACCTAGAGTAGGTAAAAAGAAATATGATAAACACATAGACTTTCAGAAGGGTATGCAAGTAATTCGATTGATTAATTTAGCTCACCAAAGTTATATAAATGATTTTGACCTTGCATTTTCTCTTGTAGTTGCAGCAATTGAAGCAATTGCTCAAATAGCAGTAAAAACTGAGGATATCCCTGATATTCTAAATGAAGAAGAGCATTTTAAGGACGATGTTAACCCTAAACACCAAGATTACAATGAGTGGAAAAAGTGTAAAGAATACTATGGTGAATTTCTTGATCACTATAAACAGTTAAAAAGATTTGTAGAGGAAAATCATAAAAATAGAGAGCTTAAAAAAAGGTTTCAGGGATTTATTTTGAAATATTGCCCATTAAGTGAATGGGAAATTAAAGAAGAATCTAAATATAGCTTACTTAATGGTATAGATGATCTTAATACTATTAAAACTATACGCAATGTCTTAGAAGATAGGCCAATAGATTTTCCTGGAGATATATTTAGAGATACATACAATTATCGTTCTAAATATTTTCATGCAGGAAAACACACCGATCATAATATGCCAACTTGTCAGATATTTAGTAGATTTTTTCAACAAATTATAAATCCAATGAAAAAAGAAAAATTTGACGATTTTATTAAGGAAAGGTCTGGAGATTCTATTCCAGAAAAGGAATTAGAAGAGTTCTACCTTTATCTATTAACTTATGATGCGATATCAATGATTGCTAGAAAATCAATTTCGAATTATATAAGTGAATATTTGAGAATAAACCAAGACTAATTAAGCCTATTGATCAATAGACTGCCGACCCCAGTTGATCCTGTATGATAAGTTATTAAATTAACAGTACTTTCCTGAATTGCCAACTACATCCAGTTCATATGTGAATGAAAACACATATTATTTAAAAACCTGATGATAATCTAATGCTTAAGAGGTATTAAGGATGTTACCGATAATAAAGTGAGGACCTTGTAGTTTTTTTGAGGTGATAGCAGTGAAAATCGGTTCAGTCTTAATATCAGCACTATTTTCTTTAATGTTATTCTGTGGTTCAACCAGTGCCACACCAGTCAAAATCCCTTCTAAAGCTAAGGTTCACCGTGATTTTTTATTGAATCACCATTAACCGATCTATCTCTTTTAATGTCTAACTAATCAGATTAGGCCATAGTGTTTATAGTCGTTACTAATAAATATTTTTTAGTTATAGTAGGAAAATTGCTGTAACTACGTTATATATTAGTTAATAGAATTATAAAGTATTTGTTAGGTATTTTATGTTGAAAATAGGATAAATATGGTGAATCTCCCTTCTGATTTCTCTCTTACTGAAAGAGCTGATGCAGACAGTATTAATGATGATTTTAAAAGCTTGGAAGAGTTTGATGTTTCTGAGTATCTTAATGTTGCTGAATCATTGAACTTTTTGATTTTAAATCAGCATCGCCAAGTTGTTTTTATGGGGAGTGATATTGAAAAAGCATTTGAAATGCCAAAGAATGAAATATTAGGTAAACGGCCAGGGGAAATTTTTAATTGTATCCACTCTGATGAGACAGATGGCGGTTGCCACACAGGAAAATTCTGCAGTAAGTGCAGAGCACAGAAAGCTATAATTAAGTCGCAATTTGGTGGGGATGTTACAAAAGAAGAGTGTCGTATTATCTCAAAAGATGGCTTTGTTATTGAGTTAAAAATATTAACTTCAGGCTATAACTTTAAAGATAAAGATTATGCGATCTTTAGTATTTTGGATATTTCAAAAACAGCGCAATCTGAGTAATTGGTAGATTCATTGATTGTGTTTTTAAAGATTAAAGACTCTGCCCCTTATTGATCGATCTATCAAGGCCGATACTCTATTACCCGCATTCTCCATTTTCCATCTGTACGAATAAGCCCGGTTCCCATTGAATGCGGTGTTATGCCAATACCATAATCAGCAAATCCTTCCCAAAGAATAGTGTTCTTATCGATGGTTTTGCATTGCTTGATTGTGACGTCATATTGGGTGATAACGCCAAAATTATTTCTGACGCGTTTTAAAATTCCAACCTTATCTTTTCCCCAGCGGCGGGAACCATCATCGATATAATCTTCTAATTTATCGATGTCACGAGATCTGATTACACTATCGTATTCTTTAAAGAATTGGCTGAGTAATAGCCTACATGAGGTCTCACTTGTTTTCATGGGGGGATTTTTGGTAATGGTGTTTTCAGTGCAACCTAATAGCCCGCTGCAGATGCATAGAATTGATATTAATACTCTCATAACCTTCTCTGCGATATTTGTCATAATTGACGTGGTATATGTTCTAAAATATGTCAAAAATGCAGAGGGTGACAAATGAATAAATTTGAACGATTGTTTATTAATATTCATCTGCTCCTTCTGATCACGTATTTCTTAACAAAATTGACTTAAGTTAAGGAATAGAAACAGTCGTCCCATACTATGTTCTCTATACTCAATGATGTTGTGAATATAACTGGAGATGATTATGAGTAATGAAGTGAAAGCGGAAACATTAAAAGAGATGGTAGAGTATCAAGAAGGATCAGTTGTTAGCAGAACATTGATTAAAAAGGATACTGGTACAGTTACGCTATTTGCTTTTACTAAAGAGCAGGGGTTGAGCGAGCATACTGCTCCATTTGATGCGATGGTTAATGTTCTTGAGGGTAGGGCAGAGATAACTATCTCAGGAACTCCATTTATTGTTGAGGCGGGGCAGATGCTTATTATGCCTGCGAATGATCCTCATGCGTTAAAAGCTGTAGAAGATTTTAAAATGATGTTGACGATGATTCGCTCGTAGCGAGAAATTCAGCAACCTAAAGTGAGCCATTGGTATGGCTCACTTTTTTTTGGTTGCAATTAAGCTTTTTTCAATTAGTTAAAAGCTACTGCTGAAGTGCCAAAAGACCTGCTTTGGTTATGAAGTTAGCAGGGCGATTGAAGTGTGGTAGGAAAAACTGATCTAGCAGAGCAAGTTTTTTGATTGAGTACTTTTCTTGAATCATTAGGCTAAACATATGTAGGGCTAGAGTAATATCCTCTCTTGATCCCATTTGAGCTCCAAGAATACGATCTGTTTCGCTATCCCATACAACCTTTAGAGTTACCTCTTCATTGTTTGGCATAAAGTCTGGGCGGATGTTTTCCGTAACTGTTACGGTTTTAACGTTAAACCCTTTCTTTTTTGCCATCTCTTCAGTAAGGCCGGTGGAGCATAAGCTTAGCCCGAAGATGTGAATCGCATTTGAACCTTGAACACCCTGCATCTCAATGTCAGTTCCAGCGCAGTTATGAGCAGCAACAATTCCGGTACGCACAGCGTTGGTAGCAAGAGCAATGTATTCGCGCTCTTCAGTAGCGTTATTTTGAATGTCACAGCAATCACCAATAGCATATACATCAGGAATGCTGGTCTGTTGGCGGTTATTTACCTTGATAACTCCGCGCTCATCAAGATCCATTTTTGAGTCTTTTAAGAAATCAGTGTTTGGTCTGAATCCAACTGACATAAGCACCATATCAACATCAAACTGTTGCGAGTCAGTAACTACGCCGCATACCTTTCCATCTTTACCTTGAATCTCTGTTACACGTTCACCAATTGCCAGCTCAATGCCGTTAGCAGCAAGGTTATCGCGCATCATGTCTTGGAACTCTGGGTCGTAGTAGCAGTTAAGAACATTCATGTCATTTATTAAAACGATCTCTTTTCCATTCTCTTTAAATGCTTCAGCTAGCTCCACACCGATATAACCAGCTCCAACTACAGCAACTCTTTTAATGCTAGGATCATTCATTTTTTCGTTAACGGTTTCAGCATTCTGGTAAATTTTAGCGTACTGAACATTCTCAAGATCCATGCCAGGAATTGGTGGCAGAATAGGCCATGAACCAGCAGCAATAATAAGCTTGTCGTATGAGTCAGTTATCTGCTCGCCAGTTTTTATGTTATTAACAGTTATCTGTTTATTATCAAAATCGACGCCAGCAACCTCGTGCTCCATATTTACATTAACGCCTTTAGACTCAAGAAGCTCAGGTGTGGCATAAAATAACCCGCTCGCTCCGGCAATAATTTTGCTAATCCACAGAGCCATGCCGCATCCTAAAAATGAGATGTTAGTATTGCGGTCATAGGTTGTAACTTCAAATTGGTCCTTGTAGTCATCAGCCAAGGTCAATATTGAGTGAGTTCCAGCGTGATTAGCACCAACTACGATAACTTTTTGCATTGTTTTGCCTCAGTTTATGAATAATAAATATTATATTAGTGTACCTGTTATATAGAGCAAGCTTTATTCTTCTCTCGGAGGGGGGAATTATCACCGATAAAACCTTATTTGAGATAATTAGCATATTTAATGCTTATTGACATAAGTCGTGGTGCAAAACCAGTAGATATTGCAAATAGTGGGTATACCCATAACCCCATTGATTCGGTAAATTAGTCTAGTAGTCAGGTGTTATAATATTCTAAGTTTAATGCTTTGAAAATCATCACGATTAATCTGTTTTCTTAAAAAAGAATATTTATTCAATAGCTGTAATCCAGTGCCATATCTAGTATCAGACAATGTTGTAAATATTAAAACACAAAAGACGTAACGGCTGTATAAGTACTCCTATATGTATAAGCAAATACTACTATATTCCGTTTGGCATCTTCTTATTTAGTTATATTTCTCCGGCATAAATAATTATGATATTTTACCGATACGTTTATATTTTAACGCCTATCTACACCTACACCACAATAACCTATACCTTTTAAAAATAGTTACTTACAAAACTTTTTTTGGGTGTATGACTAGTTGTAAGTGGTCGTAAATAAATAGGATCGGTAGCCGATTCAAAGGTTCAGTGATTCGGTTCCACTGAGAAAGAAATAGAAAAAGTTTTAAACATGCTCTGCTGGATGCAGAAACGATTCATTACCTTACTAATAAAGGAACATCGAGAATGCCCTGTAAAATTAGATCAATAAAAGTGATTAAATATGCCGTAACAACATGTGCGGCACTACTTTCTTTAAGCGTATATGCAGAGCAAACTACCTCTAACCTAGAGTTCTCATGTACTGACCAAGACATGTGGGATACAGGGAGTGCGTTTGAGCTTAGCTGGAGAGAGGATTTCAATGATTTAGTTGTATGGGATGAGGTTTATAACTCTCCGGTTGTACCATTTTCTGTTGGCACCGATGGTTCAATTCAGTTTGTTGAATTAAAGATAGCATCAGTTGGTAGTGTCGGCCTTTCACCCTATGTAAATATCAATGGTGGTCAAGTTGATCTAGATTATTCGGTAGATGTGAATATTGATGCGCCTGAGCAGGGCACGGTTAAAGCAGGGGAGACGTTTACCCTTTCCAGCTCGCTTGCTTCGCCTGCTACTGGATCATTTAATACCAAGTCTCCAATGATTGATGCTGGCGTTGATATTCTATTTAGCACCAAGTCGATGATGGTGGCAGGGATAACAACAGCAACT
This sequence comes from Gammaproteobacteria bacterium, assembly GCA_033852135.1. Taxonomy (GTDB): domain Bacteria; phylum Pseudomonadota; class Gammaproteobacteria; order QZLD01; family QZLD01; genus QZLE01. Next base: position 53,398 of record JAWSVB010000013.1, read on the forward strand.
CCAGTGGAAAATTTTGACCAATTTAACCCTAAGTATAATATCAAGACTGAAGAGAGTAGATATGGGGTAGTAATGGACAAATATGGGAGCAGCATTTTTATAGGTAACGAGGAAATATCGTCTTCAGATGTATACACCGATGGACGCCTCCCCGGTATTGGACTTAGTAATGAAGATGGCCTATCTATTGGTGGGCAACAATTAAAATTTGATACCGAAGCAATAGATGATGAGCTAAACCTGTTTGGCAAAGTTGTAGGTTTTTCTGCTGGAGTTGATAAAGATGGAATCATTGATATCAATGGATATGGTCAGTTTGGGTATAACGCTCCATATATAGAAACAACAAGCACGCAGTGTGATTTAGATCCTACCTGTACATACCTTAAGGACCTAGGTATTAATATGCCCGATTTTTATTCATCCGGAGAAGACGATCTGCTATATGCCAATATGGATCTAGATAATATTGCATACGAAATAGCAACGGATGCTATGGGAATAGGCCTTATACCAGGCTTCCCTAATCTACTCGAAGACACATTGCCATTGCACGGCTTTATTCCTGTATTGGGTATGCTTGGTGCAACAATAGACGTGGACTATAACTTTCTCGATATCACCCCATTTGCTGATATAAACCTGCAACAAAACTTCATGTTTAACCCTGAAGATTTGATGGTGTCCTATGATTTGGGCAACGGAACAAGTACTGGTCCGGTAAGAGTTGGGGAAGAGGTCAGCCTGATAATGCCAGAAGACGGTATAGATATCACACCTACGTTCTCTTTGCCTGATAATATATTTTACAATACAACATCTCTCGGTATCGATTTAGGTATTGATTTCACGGCCTTTGATATCAAGGTCGACTTTGGTGGCCTTATGGATATAGTTCCAGATATACAAACCACACCTTTTGTAACACAGGCGCTATTAGGTCCAGAATATATCCGGGATCCAATTCTTTGGGATAATGCATTCAAATTGGATCTACAAGATCAAAAAGCAGATAAGTTTCGTCTTGCAGCGGCTAGCTCAACTTCGGTACCAGAACCATCTTCGTTAATTATGCTAAGCATGGGCTTATTAGGTTTAGCAGCAGTTCGCAGATCAAAAAAGCAAAGCTAACAAGCTTTTTCCAAACTAGTGCCAGCATGTTTATAACTCCAGCTGGCATTAGTTTGCCGCCCCTAGTTTATCCAAACTTTTCAATTAGGAGCGACACTCCAATATATTGCTTATATCTGATATAATCCCTGCTTCAAGCGGTTAGTGAAAGCTATAAATATAATAGCAACAGTCTGAAATATAAGGGGATAAAAAATATGGAAGTTAATGAATTAGACAAAGCTATTGCAATAGCTTGTAAAGCACATGAAGGTCAAGTTGATAAAGCCGGACAGCCTTATATTCTGCACCCACTTCGATTGATGCTTAAGTTTATTAATCAGAATGAAAGGATAACAGCTGTGCTACATGATGTTGTCGAGGATAGCGATGTCTCATTAAAAGATTTAAAGGCAGAAGGTTTTTCAGAAGATATCCTTGAAGCCATTAACTGTCTATCTAAAAAAACTGGTGAGAATTACGATGACTTTATATTGCGCATATCTAAGAACGATTTAGCTAGCGCAGTAAAGATTGAAGATATTAAAGATAATTTAGATGTAACCAGAATTGATAATTTATCTGATGAAGATCTAACTAGAATTAAAAAATATCATCGAGCATTAAAGTTTTTAATATCCCGCGGATAACTAATTATTTTTTATCACCACGCTGAGCGTGAAAATGAGATAACGGAGAAATCATGCGCAGATTTTTATATGTAGTTATATTTCTGTTGTTAGTTATTGGCGGCATGTTGGTACATGGTTATTGGCATTCTTATACACACAGTTTTTTTCAAGCTTATATATATCTAGACGACAGGGATAACTTTGATGGCCAAGCCTTATTTTTAAATGCTAAGGGTGAGGAATTAGCCAAAGGAACTGTAATCGGTAAGTATCACTATATCAAAATATTGCACCCAGAGCTGGGGGACTGTAATGACATAGGTGATGGAAATTATTCTGAATTAGCAAAAATCACCAGAGATGAGTGTTTCAAAAAATACACAGCATGGATATCTTCATGGGCAGGTAATGTTTCTTCAGTTAGCTTGAATATAGAAGATTGTATTATTCATAAAAAACAGATTATTACATCCAGAAGAAATAACGGGTGGTACTTATGGTGGTTTCCTTCTGTTCATGTTTTTGGTAAACCATATTCATATTATATTTCACAGATTAAAGTGCAGCGTAAAGAGTGTAGGTGAATCTTATTACCTAAAATAAAGTTGGAATATATTGCCTAATGTCATCTGGTTAAGTATTGTTATTTATCGTGAATGGAACTTGTTTTTATGGGATTAAAAAATGACTGTATATTTTAAATTTAAGAAAGATGACTCTCATATTGTAGAAAATCTATCTTCTCAGGAGATAACAAAAATAATTAAGACTCAAATAAGGGCAGATTATGAGTTTTCTTTTCATACTATGCATGAAAGCGGCTGGCCGGTTTATATTATTGAAAGTGGTAAAAGGGGAGTTCGTAACCGCCCTAAAATTAATCTCAAAGATAAAGAAAGTTACCAAGCAGTTATTTTATCAGGTGATTTTGATCAATCTAAAGTAGGGCAAGAGGCAAAAGATGTTGTAGTTGCTAACTGGGTAATTTTCCAAAAGTTAGCAAAATTATATTATGAAGGAAGTGAGACTGTCTCAACTCGAATAAACTTTAATGTTTTACCTAAGGCTTTTTTTACTTGTAATAATCCTCAATGCTCTAATGGATTTAAAAAGCAAGGTGGTCGTCCATATACAGTTGTTTTTAGTACCAAGTACATTAAACAGCAACACATCCAATTTATTAATATTTCTGGAGGTATCTCTAAAGAATCTAATGTTGAGCATACTGCATTTAAATGTGTGAAGTGCGATTGGCCATTAAACTTGACCAAAGATTTAATCAGCAGTGATTTAACCCATGGTCATGTAATATACGTAGATAATTATTAAATAATTGGCGCTAGAAATTAGGCTTTATTTCCAAACTTTAAAACCTCTTTTTAGCGCCTTTTTTACCCAATTCTTCTTTGCTAGTCGCTGCATATCTTCAGTTTTATCACTCTCATCTATGATCTCAAGACCGAGCAGGGTTTCAAATAGATCTTCCATGGTTATTATCCCTTCCACGGTGCCATATTCGTCCACAACCAACATGATCTGTGCGCTTTGACGTAACATCTCACTAAACACATGGGATAAAGATGATGTGTTGAGTAGCGCCCCTATATTTCTATGGTAATTTTTTAGCGTACTTTTATTGTTGCCTCGTGCTTGGGCTAGTAAAAGATCGCTGCGAATCACAAAACCATTTATATCTTCTTTATCTTTGCCATACACCAAAATTCTAGAGAAGGGTGATTGGTCGTATTTGTGAAAAAACTCCTCTACTAATAAGTTTTCTGAAAGAGCAAAAACAACTGTTCTTGGTGTCATTGCGCTTTCAACATTTGTCTCTTTAAGGAGTAATAAATTTTTCAGTATTTTTGATTCTTCATCCGCTATCTGTCCCTCTTTTGCGCTGAGTTCAGCCATGGCTGAAAACTCATCTCGACTAAAGCCAGTTAATGAGCTCTCTCTTACCATACCGCGGGTAATAATTTCAGATAACCAAACAAAAGGGTGTAATAGCCAGGTAATAAATCTAAGACCAATAGCTGTAGCAGGAGCCAACTCTTTCCAATAGCTTGCTCCTATGGTTTTAGGGATGATCTCAGAGAAGATTAGTATTAATAAAGTTAAAACAGCCGATGCAACGCCGACATAGGCGTTACCAAATACAGCAGCTGCTTGCGCACCAGCTCCAGCTGCACCAATTGTATGGGCAATAGTATTTAAGGTTAAAATAGCAGCAAGAGGCTTATTGATATCAGATTTAAATCTTTTAAGTGTGGCGCCAGTGGTCTTATGTTCTTTCTCCAGCACAGTTATATAGGGCATGGTAACGCTTAATAAAACCGCCTCGGCAATAGAGCAGAGGAAGGAGAATATAAGAGCAACCAAAACATAAATAATAAGTAGAATCATATTTTATTTGTTTATCCCAAGTTGGTGATGAATACATTTACTACTAATTTTAGCTGTTAAGAATAGTTAATACCATTCATAAGAATTTAATATCCTTACCACTTATGGATATTTAGATAACTCAGATTATGGGAGTCATAGCTAAATCTAAGTTTGGCATAATTAAAATCATGAGTTATTGTTAGCCTTTAAACTCCACGGTCATCAAACTTGAAAAAAAATCTAATCACAAAAAAAGGGTTCGATGCTCTAAAAAAAGAGCTGGATCACCTTTGGCGAGTAAAAAGGCCAGACACTACCAAGAAAGTTGCTTGGGCTGCTTCTCTTGGGGATCGCAGTGAGAATGCAGATTATATTTATAATAAAAAGCTATTAAGAGAGATTGATCGTCGAGTACGTTTTTTGCGCAAGCGTCTGGATGATCTGCGAGTCGTTGAATATTCACCCGAGCAAGAGGGTAAGGTTTATTTTGGAGCCTGGGTGGAGATCGAGAACGAAGATGGAGAGCAGAAGCGCTTTCAGGTTGTCGGTATCGATGAGATCTATATGGATAAAATGAATTTTATCTCCATAGTCTCCCCAATGGCCTCAGCATTATTGCAGAAAGAGGTTGATGATGAAGTGGTAGTAAAAACACCGGATGGCGATGCAGCTTGGTTTATTAATAAAATTGAGTATGAGAAGAGTAAGTAAATTATTTTAAATAAAAAAAGGGCGAAAGATTTCTCGCCCTTGTATAAGCATATTCTATTAACTATTTGCTATTCACAATCAGCATCATGATAAACGTTTTGCACATCATCATTATCGTTTAGTAATTCAATTAGTTTATCCAGAGTATCAACATCATCACCAGAAATAGGGGTAGAGTTTTTTGGAACAAACTGTACTTCATCCACTTCAAATTCAACTTCACCAAATGTTGCTTCTATTGATTGTTTAGCCTTGTGATGTTCAGTGTGTGGTACAAATACTGATATCTTGCCATCTTCACATTCAATATCGGTAACATCAACATCAGCTTCCATAAGAGCTTCTAAAGCAGTATCTTCATCATCACCAGCAAACACCATGATCGCAGAGTGATCGAACATGTGGCTGACACTGCCCTCGGCACCAAGCTTGCACTTGGCTTTATTAAAGCAAGTGCGCACGTCGTTAAAAGTACGAGTAGGGTTGTCAGTAAGGCACTCCACAATCACCATGCTGCCACCAGGGCCAAAACCCTCGTAACGAGCAAGAGCAAAATCTTCACCGCCACCACCTTTGGCTTTATTAATAGCTTTATCAATAACATGAGATGGTACTTGGTCTTTCTTCGCCTTATCAATCAAACTGCGTAAGGTCAGGTTGCCTGATGGATCAGTACCCCCAGATTTGGCGCTTACATAGATCTCTCTTCCATATTTACTATAAACCTTGGCTTTCATATCCGAGGTTTTTGCCATGGATTCTTTGCGGTTTTGATAGGCTCTGCCCATTTTCGGCGCTCCCTGAAATATTATTGATAAAGTTAGTATTGATACGTTGGGGGTGATTTTACAGATAAATCACCAGATGGGGAATCAGAAATAAAGAGTATTAATAGAAACTGCACAGAACAATAAAAAGCATATTTATACATAAACCATATGAATAACTGACTTAATTATTATGAATAGTTGTTGCTCTATAAGGCTTTGCGGCAGATTTCAAAAAATCACAATTAATTTCATTTAAGGTGAATTGTGATTGCTTTCATACTAGATGGTATCTTGTTGAGGTAAAGTATTATTCATAGGTTCTAACTATAAAAGCAATTATATGCAGAAGACTTATCTATATATGATTTACGGAGAAAAGTTATGTCGTTAAAGGTTCTCGCTATTTCTGGCAGCCCTCGCACAGAAAGCAACACCGAATATTTTACTAAATACACTTTAGATCGTATTCAGTCACAAGGGGTTGATACAGAGCTTGTAAATATACGAGATAAAAATGTCCAGCCATGTGTAGGGTGTTATAAATGTTCAGAGAATGCGGAGTGTGCGCAAAAAGATGATTTTGATGAAATGTTTCAAAAGATGATGCAAGCAGATGGAATTATTTTAGGCTCCCCTGTATATCATGGCGCAGTTACGCCTCAGCTGAAGGCGCTATTAGATCGGGCAGGGTTTCTTAGCCGCTGGGTAGCTAACAAAATGGGGAGTGAATACAACTTTAGCTCATCCGTTTTCTCTAAAAAAGTTGGTGCAGCAATCACCGTTGCCAGAAGGGCTGGGTATATGACTGCATTTTCTGAGCTGCTACTTTGGTATACCGTAAATGACATTATCGTCGTAGGCTCAGGATATTGGTCAATGGGGATTGCAGGTAAGGGTGGCACAGTTAATGCCGAAGAAGATGCAGAGGGTCTTTTAACCTTAGATCACCTTGCCGATAATATGGTGCATGTAGTTACTCAATTACAAAAATAGTATTTTTCAAGAAATAAACTATATACATTGCTGATTTTTGACTCCACCTGCTTTCATATAAGGTTAATCAAATGCCGTGCACCATGAGGTTAACGATAAATTCAAATTGATATTAAATAGTGATACTCATATCACTATTTTCCCCTTCAACTCATTTAAACTCCCATTTGGTATCTATACTAAATAGAACCGTATTCTTAACTGAAAAAAGTCACCAATATGAAAATAAAATTCTTGATTATCCCATTATTACTCTCAGTGATCTCGCCTAGCATTTTTGCTACAGAGATCCTTGAAGAGTGTTCAGGTAAACCGCGCAAAGTTTTAGATGCTCTTATAGAGGCAACAGGGGCACTTAAATGTACTAAATGTTCAGGATCTGATGGTGCAGCAGCATGGTTCAATACTGTAAGGGGATCCTGCTTTTGGAAGGTTGGAAAAGGTTATGTACAAGGATCATTTTCCAGCAATGTTAATGACCCTACTATGGATGGATTAGAAACCACAGATCAGTTTAAAAGCTATATTGAAGCTGGTGGTTTTTTTACCGAATCTAAACAATATATGAGCGATGGGGGAGGTAAAAAGCTTTATGATTACCAAACAATTACTGGTACTTGTGAAGTTAACCCAGAATTCGAGGTTATGCCCTATATAAGATTCGGTGCTAGTACATATAACCATAAGGATGTTCCATTTTCTCATATAGCTTCAAAAACCAAGGCAATCTACAGAGCATTTGTTTCAAATGGAATATGTGTACCTTTTGATGAAGCAGAAATAAATTTTACCGAGTTTGATAAAAAGTATGGGCTTGGTGATGCAGGTGTTAGTGATGCAGTTGATAGTGAAGATGACCAAGAACTCGGGGCCTGCTACAACTATAGAAAAGATGGCAAAGAAGAGGGGATCGACTGCGGTGGTGACTGCGATGAATGCAAAACTCGAATCCAGTTGGATAAAGAGGAGTTTGTTGGAAACTTCAATGGCAAGGATTCAATTGTTATAAGCGGCAGGGTGGTTAAAAGGCAACACCATAAAGAGGAAAAAAATCCCGGTATTCCAAATGCGCAAGTAACAGCCCAAGGTTGGGGTCGAGGCGCAGCGGCTAAAATCAAGTCACAATCCACAAAGACTGATAAAAACGGAAAGTTTAAGTTTAAAATCACTCTTCCTAAATATGCTAAACGCGATAAGTTAAAGGGTAAGAAGGTAGGCATTAGAATCAGCTCTAAACACAAACATGAGTATGTTCTAGTTAATCAGACCCAATCCGCCCCACAGATAATCAATTTTAAAAAGCGTACAGAAAAGCCGATGGGGGATAACAGTTGGGGTACATTTACCTTAGAGGTGATAGATGCGGAAGAGGATGTAAAGAATATTGAAATCTATGCACCTGCCGGAATGTTGCAATGGAAAAAAACCAATCAAGGAAGTAAGGATGGTTTTAAACCAGTAAGGCTTGAAACTAAATACAGTAAAGATGGTTATCAATTTGGGTGGTATGCACCACCAATGAGTATTAACTTTGATGTAAGCTTCTGGCAAAAGCAAAGAGCAGCATTTATTGGTAGTGATACCGCAGCTATCGGTGCTACCAAGACAGTTTCGGATGAGCTATTGCGATTTGGCGGTGAAAAGATAGATAAAGCTGCTGAAAATATGACCAATATTATTCAAAACTATCAAAACCAAGGTTTCTTACTCTCTCCAGAAAAACTTAAAGAGATGAAAAATGTTAAGAGTATCCGTTATGGCAAAGCCCTTGGAGTTTTGGGACGCGTTACTAACGGAGTTAAGTTTGTAACAGAAGCTAAGAAAACTGTAAAAACTATGGCCGAACATACCCGTGTGATTGTACAAGAAGCAGAAACAGGATCAGAAGGGATGGTGCGCGGCATGTTAGTGGCAATGGAAGGGATAGGGATGGTAGAAGCAGGTGCTTCAGCATTTTTGCCTTCCAGTATGCAAGATAACTTCGTGGTCAAGGGTGGTAAAGCGGTCAAGGATATGACAATTGGGGTAATGATGAAAGGGCTAAAAGGGTCATTGGAATATGCAGCTGATACCTTTGTAGCAGGGCGTGCCAAAGCCAGAACCAGGCGCTTCCCAATTATTGCTATAGCTGTTGATAAAGCGGGGCATCGTTCCGAACCGGTAACCTTGCTGGTTGATGTAATTCACTATTCTTCAAAGCCGGAGTAAGCCATGAATATCAATAATAAATTTACTCCAAATCATAATATGAATTACAGCAAGAATTGCGGAGCAAAACGCATGCGATTATTCCAACTCATTTCAACTACCGTATTCACCTTGATTTTATCTGGTACAAGCTATGCGTATCAGCTAGCTGGTGGTGATAAGCAACAGGCTGACAATGCCATTGCTGTAATAAATCAATACTACCAACAAAGTAAAGCTGAAGATTTGCGCGGATATGCTTCACTCTTTGTATTTGTTGATGAACAGCAAATGAGTGAGCGTCTTCAGCTTGCAGATAGTATCTGGAAAATGTTTGATCTCACAGATTACAGCGTTGAGGTTCAAGAGGCATCGGTATCTCCTCAAGGTGATACAGCTATCATCCGTTATATAGCTAAAACCACCCTCAAGAATACAAAAGGGGAGCAGAAGCAAACTGCAAATGAGATGATCTGCCTGTTATACCAAATTGAAGGCAACTGGCGCATTGCAGATGTAAACTTTGCAGATGGTTTCATGGCTGGAACAGACCGTATGTTAATTGCAGATGGACATGATACTTTCGAGCCCAAAGCTTCTGCTAAAACCCAACCTGCTACCAAACCAAAAAAATCGCCTAAACCAAAGGTAGCGCCTCAACCTGAGAAAAAGCCTGCCAAAACTGATGCTAGTAACACCAAGGCTTCTAAGCCAAAAGCAAAGCAGGTTAACAAACAGTCAAATGCAGAGATGTATGAAGATACCCCAAACAAAGTTAAGTTCATTCGTCCGCAAGAGATGCGAATCAAAAAAGAGGATAGTAAAACTAGATTCATAAATGCAGGTGGTAGTGCTTATATCACCTATGAACCAATGGCATATGAAAGAGATGGCGGCAACTACACCGATAGCTTAACCATGTGTAAGTATATACTCGGACAGATGCAAGAGAACTTTCAAGCCAAAATTATAGGTAAAATTGAAAAAGTAAAAGTAGCCGGCCTTAGCGGCCACAAAGTCCATTTTACTTGGAACATGGATGGCAAACCGCTTGAGCAGATAGAACTTGCCCTAGATGGCGCTGATAAAATATTCACATTAGGGATACTAGCTACCCCAAATATGTATAAAAAATATCTGCCGGTATTTGAATCGGCTGTTAACAGCTTCGAGTATCATGGAAAGATTCCAGCAGCAAAAGAGCAATCAGCAAAACCAAAAACGGCTGAAAAAGAGGAGAAAGATACAACTCTAATAGCCTTTCCAGACAGAGGTTCAGTAACCGGTATTTTAGGCAAAGATCCTGTTGCAGTTGTCTTTAATACCGAGAAGACAGCAAAACATATTGTCCAATGCAATACCATGAAGCAAGCTCCAGTAATATTGGTTATGTACGACTCTAAGGGAAACAAAGTTGATACCAACTATAAAAATGAACGATTATTTAAGGGCTTTAGAGAAGACCTTAAAAAAGGGAATGGGTATTTCTTTTATGTCATTCCCTATAACGATGCAGATATAGGCAAACCATTTACAGTGCAAGTGTTAACGCAGTAATTGGGGCTAAATTATGACTAATGAATTCAGTAGTAAAAACTTTTTTACTACTGAATTATTTTAACCAGATTTCGCCATCTCTTGCTGAAAGGTGATAATGATAAATTCTGCAGGACGTACAACTGCAACTTTAACTGTTACATTCATAAAACCATTTAAAATATCTTCTGCAGTCATTGTAGAGCCTAACCCAATATCAACCGTAAATGCATCAGCAGCTGTTGCACCTTGTAATCCACCTTGTTTCCATATATCAATCAGAAAGCTGCTAATCATGCTTTTAACCGCGGCCCAAGTATTGGGGGTGTTTTCTGCAAAAACGTATGCTTTAGCTGCTAATTTTACCGATTGTTCTAAAAAAGTCATGGTGCGTCTAACGGAGATATAGCGCCAGTCTTCACTGTTTCCATCTAAGGTACGAGCGCCCCATACCAAGATACCCTGACCATTAAAAAACCTAATAGCATTAACCGATTTACCTGAGACAGCATCAACATTTAAGTTTTCTTGTTCAGAACTAGATAACCTTATTGGCAAGCTGTTGACGCCCACCATGCTCACGTTAGCAGGAGCATGCCACACACCTTGTTGATTATCGTTAACGGTATAAATACCTGCCATTCCTCCGCTTGGTGGAAGCATATTGGATATAGCTAATAAATGTTTCATAATCAAAGAGTAAGTTTTACTAGCATTAAGTAATGCTGAGTTATATTGATCCGTGGATAATGGGTTTGCAGGAGGTTTTTCAATTGCAGCTATAATAGTTTCAACATCTGAGTTTGGATTTTCTGGCGGACTAAGCAGAGCTCCTAACCTTTTGATATCGCCACCAAACAAATTCTTAAAGCTGATCTCGTCGGGCTGCATAATGCTGGTGCCAACAAAAGGATAGTAGCTGGCACCATATTTCAATCCTTTTGAACCGACACCGTTTCTAAAAGTCTCAATATCGTTGGTATACATAATAGGATCAGGGTCTTGACCACCAATAATATCAAATAAGCATAGAGTGGTTTGCATTTGCTCTGCTTGTAATAGCATCTCCTGCATCAGTGTTGAATTGTCTTCAATTGATAGTAATGTTGCTTCTGGGCATATATAGATTGTTGGCTCTTCTTCATGAAGTAATAACTTAAGTCCTGCTTTTAACTCATTTAAACTTACATTAGCATTTACGACTTGTTTTGATGGGTCTTCTAAAGGTTTTCCACTAGGTGCTCCATAGGTTCCAACTGCAATTATGTACGCATCCCCACCACCATTTTGATAAAAAAGACGTACGCTGTTATACAAATGATAGATGGTATTTGGATCAGGCAATATTGAATAATATTCGTTATTAATCATCATATAGGCGCCAGAGGTTGGTTGCTCTTTTTGAACCTGCAAATAATACTCTGGTTTATATTGAACGCTTGGCTCAGCAGGTGGTGCAGGATTGGCGATCATGAAAAATGCTTGAAACTCAGCAAAAGAGGTGATTTTTTGCGGCTTATTATATAAAGATTTTCCTTGATACTCAGCGGCTGGAGTATAGCCTATGAAAGCAGGCATAGCAGTTGCGACAGGAACAACTGAGTTTGAAAAAGCATCTGTTTCATTGATATAAACGCCAGGAGTTCTAGGTTTTGAACTTTCCATATTATAAATACACCTTAAATTATTAGAATTAACATCGGTTTCAATCCGCAAGCTAGATAGATTTAACCATTTGTTGCTTTAAAAGGTCAACGACTTGATCGCAGTACCAACATTTAGATAGATCTGCAGTTGCAACTCAATACAACGAACTTGATCGTACTGACCTTAGGTCAATAGCTATAGAATAATATTCTCATCTATTGTATTGATCATTTGCAAAGTTAGGTGTAGTCTTTTATTTCTTAAATGGATAAAAATACCAAATTAATTATATAGTTATGAGGTGTATTATTTATACTTTGTGACAAGTCGCTGCTGGTCATGGCGTTGGAAAAGTTTACAAAGTTATAGTTTTATATGGTGTTTTTCTAGATGGTATAAATATGGCTTATGTGTGACAACATAAAAAATGGAGAATAATATGAGGGTTTTATTTGGGGCATTATTTCTAGTTGCTATTATCTCTGGTTGCGCAATTACTAATAACAAAAATAATAAAGCAGATGTAGTCAAAAATGAGGCGTTAACTGCAAGTAGAAATATTAGTCATGAACTACATCAAATACTAGACGGCGTAGTTTTTGAAGGTAACGGAGTATTTAAATACAACAACAAAGTAATTGCCAAAAATGGAGCTTTAATAATCGCAACCAATGATATAGCAGATCAAGTTGGCAAATTATTGGTTGAAAAAGGTACAACGCTTACTGAAAAAGAAATCAAATCAGTAGTTAATAACAACAAAATTAATTTGATATATGGGTATAGCACTATTGTTGATGCTTATGATAAAACAAATAGAATAGCAGAGATAATTATCCGCCAAGATGGCAAGCGTATAGCAACTCAGATTGCAAAAATAACAATAAAAAAATAACTCTATTGCCGTTCGCATTAATCTAAGTGGGGGAGAATTTCGCCCTCACGCTATTAGTGCCAAAACAATCTAAAGATCTCGTCCATTCAACGTCACCTTTGATTACTCGAATAAAAAATAAATTAAACTATACTTGCTTATATATCATGCAATTAAGGTTAGTAGATTGGACTATCTATTTTTGGTATTTGCAAAAAGCACATTATGCTACGGGGATAAGCAATGGGTATAAATACTACTCCATATAATAGAGGTGGAATGGGCTTTCTTTTAGTGTTGCTGCTCATATTTGCTTTTATTAATCCCACATTAGCTATAGAGAGAAAAAAGAATATTCTCGTTTTACATTCATACCATCAAGGTTTGGAGTGGACTGATAATATTACCGATAGTATAGAGTCAACTTTTTTCCCTCAGCGTGATAAATATGAGATCCATTATGAATATCTAGATACAAAAAGAAATGTTGGTGATAACTATACAAAAAGCACAATTAATCATTTGTTATCTAAAAGCAAAAACTATAAATATGAAGCCGTTATTGTTTCTGATAATAATGGACTTGAGTTTGTTAATAAAAACTACGAAAAACTGTTCCTAAAATCACCCCCAATAATTTTTTGCGGCATTAATAATTTCCAACCAGAGCTAATTAACGGGTTAAAAGATGTAACTGGTGTTGTTGAATCGTTAAATTTCAAATCAACGCTAGATCTAATGCAAAAATTCCATCCGCAAAGAAACAGGGTTTTAGTAATACTAGAAAGGTCAAATTCAGGCGATAAGATTTTTGAAGAGCTAAGCCAAATCATACCGCACTATAAAGATAAGTTGGAATTTCGTTTTAAAAGGGATTTTTTACTTGATGAAATTGGCTCTGAAGTGTCACAGCTCGGAGCAAAAGATATAATCTTATCCCTAACTATTGGTCTTGAAAAAGATGGTAATTTTACTTCGTATACACAAGCCATAAAATTTATAACAGAAAAAGCAAATGTTCCAGTATACAGTGCATGGGACTTTTATTTAGGTAAGGGGATTGTCGGTGGAGATATGGCGTCCGGTAAGATGCAAGGTCAGCTTGCTGCTGAATACACCCTAAAAATTCTAGCTGGAGAAAGTGCCAGTGATTTACCCATAATCAAAGATAATACTACTCAGCTTATGTTCGATTATAAAGCGATGAAAAAATATGGAATCAAACACTCTCAACTACCTGCAGATAGCGTTGTAATAAATATGCCGCCAGGGTTGTATGAAAAATATAAAACCCAAATCCTTATCACTGCAGTAGTAGCACTACTATCAACCATCATTCTTCTATTAAAATATATTAGGCAAAAAAATGCACTTAAAGCTCAACATGCTTTAAATTTGCAACTTGATTCTCTTGTTCGAAAAAGAACAGAAAAACTAAAATTGGCTAATGTGAAATTAAAAGGCAAAATTTCCCAGTTAATAAAAGCCCAGAAAAAAATAAGACTACAAAGAAAACGCTATCACTCCTTAGTTTCAAACATCCCAGGGGCAGTATATAGATGTTATAAAAAAGAAAATTGGGAGTTGCTATATGTAAGCGATTCAATAGAAAAGATTTCAAAATACCCCACATCCGATTTTATCAATAATAAAGTGCGTACATTCTCTTCAATTATTCATCCTGAAGATAAGCTAAAGGCCAAAAAAATTATTCTTGATTCACTAGAACAAAAAAAGCCCTACGTTCTTGAATATAGAATAATTGATTCAACCGGAAATATTCGCTGGATCTATGAAAACGGTCAGGGGATATTTAGAGATAATGGCCAAGCCGAATGGATAGATGGGGTAATATTTGATGTTACAGAGAACAAACAGCTTGAACAGCTTAAAAATGATGTAGAGATGATGATGCGTCATGATCTGAAAAATCCATTAGGTAATATAATGATTTTTCAAAATCTGCTAGAAAAATTACCACAACTTAATGAAGATGAGAAAAAGTGGGTTGAGTGTATAGGTAAAGCCGGAAATCAAATAAAGAAGCTAATCGAGATGCCGCTTGATCTATTTAAAATGGAAACCGGGAGATATGAGTTTTACCCAGAAAATATCGATATCTTAAAAATCTTAAAAGATACCTCAATACAGGTGCTATCAACTTCAAATAAAAATATCAGCACACAGATTTATATTGATGGAGAACAGGTACAGGAAAGTGACACTGTATTTATAAATGGCGAAGAACATCTTTGTTATGAAATGTTCTGCAATCTGATATTAAACGCCAAAGAAGCATCCAAAGAAGGGGATGAAATTTCAATCCACATCAGCAACAACAATGCTATTGAAATAACTATCCAAAACCCAGCAGCAGTACCAGAAAAAATCCGTCATGATTTTTTTGGAAAATATATTACAGAGGGCAAAACCAAAGGAACAGGCCTTGGTACATACAGCGCAAAGCTAATTGCAGAAACCCAAGGTGCTACCATCTCAATGCAAACATCAGAAGAAGATGGTACTAGTGTCACAGTGTCTTTCCCTAAATAGTAGGACTACCCTTAAATATTCAGATCAGCTACTATGCAGCTATCAATATTAATAGTATTGCTAAAAAGTAATTAATTAATGGGGAAAATTATGCGCGGTTTAACTAAGGCCAATTTGATTCAGATAGCACTTAATTCAAAACTACAAAATTTTAAGAAGATATCAATACAAGCTATTGTGTTGTGTGCTTTGTGCATTACAGCCCTACAAACACATGCTGAAGTATATAAATGGAAAGATGAAAACGGGCGCTGGGTTTTTGGTGACCGTCCCCCTGTTCACCTTAAATTAAAAACTTATGGTAATACCGAAAAAACTTCTAAAAGCGCTAAGTCATCCAAAGCACAAAAAGACTTGGAAAAACAACTACAGGATAAATACCCAGATACATCACTAATTACCCAAGTAACAATGGCTGTAGTAGCGATAGAAACCCATGCAGGAAGCGGGTCTGGTTTTTTTATTAGCAACGATGGGTATATTGTCACCAACCGTCATGTCATTCGCCCAACATCCACCAACAAGTGGAAAGAACAGCAGCAAAAGCTTGAACAAGCGAAAGATAAACTAGATGGGGTCAAATTAAAAATCAGAAAAGAAAAACGCAGACTTGATGAATACCTAAAAGACCTAAAAGATTATCGAAAACAGGTTGCTAAAAAATCAGATGATAGTTCAGAAAAAGGTATTGCCACTAGGGACCTAGATGGCTACGAAAAAAGTTATAAACGCCAGCTAAAAAACTATAAAAAGATGCTGAGTAATTACAATTCAAATAAACAGATGCTAGATAAGCAAATATCAGAGAGAAACTGGGCATCAAGTTTAACT
Organism: Gammaproteobacteria bacterium; assembly: GCA_033852135.1. GTDB lineage: Bacteria > Pseudomonadota > Gammaproteobacteria > QZLD01 > QZLD01 > QZLE01. Next base: position 69,627 of record JAWSVB010000013.1, read on the forward strand.
GAAGCAAGTAGAAACTTTAAAGTGTTCCTCAAAGACAATACCCAGTTACAGGCTCAGTTAGTACATATAAGCAAAAAGTATGATTTAGCTCTGCTACAAATTAAAGATAAAAACACCCCAGTACTACTTTTGGGTAATGAGAAGGTGCAACAACAAGGGGATAAAGTTTATGCAATGGGTAGCCCGCTAGGGATGAGAGATTCAGTTACCTCAGGAATCATTACCAGAATAGATAGCGACTTCCTCCTTACCGACACCCAGATACTTCCTGGTAATAGCGGTGGACCACTGGTAAATGAGGCTGGTGAAGTCATTGGTGTTAACACACTAAAATTATCCAGAAGATCATCAATGCAGCAAGGGTTTGGGGCCGCTATTCCTGCATCGATAATTAAAAGCGAATTTGGTAGTTATTTTCAGTAGATCAAAATAATAACAATTCTTAAGATGTCGCAACTAATATTGAAATATGATACTGTCACGCGTGATGGAAAGCGATAGATGTTAGCCTGTTATTTTGAAGATAACTGTCCTACTTCTGTGAATCGCTAATTTTAACTAAAAGTAAGATGGGGTTTTTATGTATAGAAAGTTTTTTACAGCCATAATAATGGCTTCTTTATTTATTACTGGGTGTTCAAAAAAGGATCTTGAGTATTATCAAAGCAATATTGAAGATGCAGAGTCAAAAGTAAATGAGTGTGCAGCAGATATGAAAGAGGCTTTTGCCTCTCAAAATGAAGAAGATCTTAAAAGTGTAATGGAAGATCCTGAATGCAAAAATGCTGAAATAGCATTCAGAAAATATAAAAGCAAACGAGCAAAACTTGCAAGAGAAGAGAAAAGAAAAGAGGAAGAACGTAAAAAAGCTGAAGAAGAAAAAATATTTAAAAAAGAATATGGTGAACAGGTAGTAGCATTAAAAGCTATGGATTTTTTAACGTTTTCTAGCTTGAATAAAGAGTGCTTAGGACAATTATTTAAAACGCCAACTGCAAAATGTCAGGCATATAAAGACCTAAATGAAGATCGAAAAGCCAATGAGATCAAAGTTCTTATGGGGCAATATAAGGATGGCGAGTTAGAAAATTTTAAGGCTAAGAAATGTAGTGGTCTTGAGTTTGATGCTCTATATTGTGAATTATCAAGAGTAGCTGTATCTCAGCAACAGACAGATATAGTTAACAACTACTTAGAAAAAAGAGATGTTCTAAAAGAAGATTTTAATGCTTGCTATCGTGAGTACCAAAGGCTAAAGAAAGCCAATAAGTATAACGAGATGTATGCTGTTAATAGAACTTACAAATGCAGTCTTGTCATTAAAGCTTCACAGAGGCTAAAGATATATAATTTTAATCAGCCTATGTAAGGCTTTTAACAGTAGTTAGTGGTGGGCATTGCCCATCATTAACTACAAACATACAACTACTCCAAATCCTTCAAATATCTATCCACAATAGCATGATGTACATCATACGATAGCAAATATGTCGTCATACCGGCGAAGGCCGGTATCCAGAAAAATTATGGGGATAGTAAATTGATAATTCCTACGTATATATTAGCCAGTAGGCTGAGGTGAAGAATGAACCCCAGCGTTTACTGCTAGAGTTAAACCGTGTCATGTTAGGGTTCGCTGCGCTTACCGCCAACCTACAAAACAATTGCTGACATACGATAGCTGCAGGGTGGGTAACCCCCATCTCTAACCCCATTGATCTTATTAATCTGAAAATATTAGCTTTCAGTTTCACAAAAAACACTTTCAAAATATTTAAAGTAACCCTTTATTTCATTGGTTAATACTGCTTTTGAGTGAATTAAAATAACACTGTTTTTGCACTGCTTTGCAGTAAATCCTATAAAGATTTTGCCACCTTTAAGATTTGGTAATTTTGAATTATTAATAATGTCGAAACTTTTTTGTGCAGCTTCTTTGCTGTTGTACTTGATGTTGATAATGCCAAGGTCAAAGCCACCTTCTGTATTATCTTTTTGTTCAATATTTATCTCAGTTGACTCTGTATTTATTGCTAATGATAAAATCTGTTTTCCAAAAGTTTTATCTAGATAGCTGTAATCTTTTTTCTGAGAAAAAAACTCTGTAACCTTATAATCCTTCCAGTCTTGCGACATATGTTGGATAAAGTCTTTTTTTGCGATATTTAAATAATTAGTGCACTTCTCATTTGCATGGGCCTGAGAGACAAATGCAAAACAAAAGGATATAAGAAGAAACCAGCGAAATATTATTAAATTCATTATTGTATCTACTGAGAAATTAGAAAAATAATAAGCCAATTTTTAAATTTAAAGCTAGATCCAAGGCGCATTGGTGACTTGGAAATTTTTGGCTCTAGCTCAATATAGTCAGCTTGAATTTCTACCCCTTCCATATCAAGATTGGTGGAATCTATCTGCTCGTTTCCATCTACTTCATTAATAATAAAAGATGGAAATACAGTTTCTGCTTGTACCTCTTCAATTGGGTGTCTTTCGAGAAAATTATTCCAACCATCATCGCTAAGTTGGATTGCAACCATTACTTGTAAATCGGTTGGGCCAGGAGAGCGACTCTCAGCTGAAGCTATTTCAACTTCAAGATGGTTTAAAACACCATTTGGATAAAGTTCATCTATAAACTTTTTTGTTAATACGCTTTCTTCTTTATTGTCGTTTACATTAAATCTTTTCATTGTATTTGTCTCTTTGGCTTTTTCTATTTCTTCATGTTGACTGCAAGAAAAGATAGTAAAGCATAATAGTATTGCTCCAACTAACTTAAGTGATTTTGAGGTACTATTAGTTATAGAGTGTTTCAGCTTTGATTTCATAGTCTACTTTTCTAAAAACGGTTGATTTATTAATATACTCGTGACCTAACCCAACAACTTCAAATCTTCCATTTTCTGAGTCAGGGATGTTTGTCGAAATATCTTTTTGCTTTGGATTAAAGTTGTACATATCCTCGGCATATATTGTAATATCCAATGCCATTCTTTGCATCCCACTCCCTGAGCCAGGTAACGCCTCAACTGTAACTGCGAGCCATATAGAATGTCCTCCTATAGCCTTCTGCCAGTTTTCTGTTGCAGGATATGGATATCTTGGATTTTTTCCTCCTACTGGAATTATCCCTGAATACATTTGGATTTTATTGGTTTTACTTTATTTACATGCTGAGTATTAGAAGAGTTTAAGCCTGCAATTTTTCTTATTCGATTAAGTTTTTTTGATGTTGCTTTAAGTGATGTTCAGCACTTTTCTTAACATCTTCAACTATTGATTGATAAACTCGGCGTCCAGCTGAGTCACCTACAAGAAACCCAGGGTAATTCACTGATTGTGGTTTTCCGCCACCACTTAGGAAGTTCTCATAAGCTTTGGTTGCATCAGAAAGGTCAGGTCGTAGTGTTTTTGCGAATCGTAGCTTCCATCGCCAGTCACTTAGATTATCTTTATCTTTTTCTGTTGGCTTTTGCATTTTGGATTTATCCAGGTCACCATTGCTGTTTTCAAGAAAGCCGTGGTCATGCATAAATACTGGGCGTACAGGAACCCCTTTTGTTAATATATATTTATGAAATGGATCTTAAATTGAAAATAAAACTAGCATCAATTTTTATAATCACCATAGCTCTTCTTGGTTGTAATGACCCCAAGCTTTCATATAACAAAGAAGCAAAGATTTTTTGTGATCTACATAAAACTGAAAACTGGGAGGGTGGGGCGCGAAGAGCCACTAATGCAGAGTTAAAAGTAATACTCGATAGGAAAATATCTGAGGTTGCATTTTCCAAGAAGTTTGAAGAAATTATTAATGATTTGGATAAAATCAAGTTTCTTAAAAAATTGTATTCAGGAGCTCAGGAAAAAATTCGTACGCTCACCGGAGAACAATGGGAGTGCCCAGAATATAAAGAGTTCTATAGTGTAAAATTTGAGAGAATTACTCCAAAAATTAAACCAAAGAACAATTCTTTAACTATTAATATCTCTAGCTCTGGAGAAGTTATAGTTAATGGTGAGTTAATGAAAAATATTACTACGGAAGAATTTAATAAAATATTAACCCCAATGAAGTTAAAGTCTCCAGTTTCTGTAGCTATAACTATAAACAAAGGCGCTTCTAGAGTTATATTAAATCAGGTTATGCAGGCATTAAAAAATACAGAAGTTGAAGATTTAGTTTTGATAGAAAAATAGCCAGTAGGCTGGGGTGAAGAATGAATCCCAGCGTTTACTGCTAGAGTTATATCGTGTCATGTTGGGGTTCGCTGCGCTTACCGCCAACCTACAAAACAATTGCTGGCATACGATAGCTGCAGAGTGGGCAACTCCCACCTTTAACCCCATTGATCTTGTTCATTTGAAACTTCAGTAGTAACTATAGCATTACTTAATTAAAGTGTGCATCAAACTGAGACAGATACACTATGCCCCATTTTTTTAATCGGAACACTCAAACTGACTTATTTGGAATTAATCTTTACTTATGATGCAATTGCTTCAATTCCCAATAGTGGAGCAAGTATGAAATCATAAACTAATAGAATAATACACCCTTCCAACATCATTATATTTGTTCCCATAAAATAATAAGCAAGAGCGAGCTGAAAGAAATTACATTCACTTCGTAAGTTATCATTTTTATCGAAGATTAATTGCTCCCACCCTTTTTTATAATTTACCCGATATGGGAAAAGAATCACTAGGTAATATAATATCAATCGGGCTGGAGAACCAGCCCAATGAGCGAATGCAGAGCGTTCAAGAAAACGTTGCTTGTATGATTTATCGAATTTCCTTAATACTACAAAATAATGTATTGGCCATAATAAAATATAATTACTTGCCATTAGTAACCCACTGAACATGATGAATACTTTGCAAGCGCTAGTTAAAAAATCCAGATTAAATATCAATAGAGCGTCCTTGAAAAATCATAAACAGAGGATCCTATAGCTTTACCAAAGTAATCCCCAGCAACTGCATCAAGCAAGTATTATAACAATAGCACCATGCACATCATCAATCGAAGCCAATAAAATCCATAATTATACTCTTCCCAGTTTCTGCCCTTGGGTTCATAGGGTGATATAATTAATCCTACAAAAAGTTGAATAGATATTAAAAAAATATAGAATGAACAAAGTGAATGAGTAGATACAGAAAATACTGATCTCTCAATTATTTAAGTTAGAGATAACAAAGGATTTTTATATGGGTAATGTAGCAATGGGAAATGCTTCTGTAAATGATACAGAGGGAATGTTTGAGTGTGCAGATCGAACATCACCAGGTCATACGCCAAAAGATATTACGGCTATAAAACATTTATACCTTCCACTTGATGCTCTTAATAAGATCAGACATACAAGAGGATTTAAGTTTGGTATAACAATATTTAATTATGTAGCTCAAGCTGGCCGTATTTATACTGCCTTTGATGGGAAACGGCTAATATTGGAAGTTGGGTGTAAAACCATAATTTATATTCAGATTAACTCTCGTATGCCTCATACACATCATCGAATTTTCATACAATCTCAAGAAGGTTTTAATCATGACGTAACTATGAGACGTGTTGCTAAAGATGTAGCCAATAAAACAAAAGGAGTTGAAACATTAGTTAAGTATGAGATGTACTTTATAATGGGCGTTATCTCAACAACTGGACTTGCAGCTTGGCTTGCCATTACTGGCGCTGACGTAACCTATATCTTTTCCAAAAACAAACCAAAGGTTGATTCTGCCAAGAAACTATCTTTAGCACTATTAAAAGAATTTTCTGAGTTAGAAGAATATGCGCCAACATTATACTCAAAGGTAAGCGAGCTTATTTCATCTGAGTTGTATGGAAACTTGGGGCGTACTGCAGCGCAATTACCTTCAACTGTTGTGAATGATGAAAAAGTTCAGGCTCAGGTTTCAGGTATATTATTTGGAAAAGCCTCAAATGTTACGTTTTCAGGTAGATTTACAGCTTGGACTCTTATCACCACATTGTTAAGCCAGGCTCTTGTAAAATCAATGACAAAGTCAGCAAATGCTTTTAAAACCGTAATTGATCACAGGTATAAACCACTAATTGAAGACCTGAAGAAAGTTAACCCTAAAATGCCAGCAACGTTTTCAGGACCTGCGCTTAAAGTTACTAAATTGCTTAGTGATAATGGGATACATATTACCCAACAAGAAACGCTTGCTATTTTAAAGGAACTAACTTCTAATCCGGATAAGGCTTATAAAAATCTAACGGCAATAGCAAAGGCTTTAACGGAATTTAAAAAGACAATGAGTAGTCAGTAGATATGAAAGATTTTAAAATATTGTTAACAGTATTATTTGTTAATTTATTACTCAGCTGTGCTTGGGTTAATGCAAAGCCAAATCAGTTTGAAACAGACGCTGAAATATTGTGTAGCTTGTATAATCCAAGCACCTGGGAAAAATTTTCTGAAGAAAAGTCAGGTTATGAGATATACCAGAATATTCTAGGGGGGATAGAGAAGAAAATAATATCTAAAGAAGTTAAGGGAATTACTACTGGTTATAAAGGCGCTGATTTTAATAGTTATTATGACCATGTGTTGATTGAGATGGAACGGTTGCTGAGTAAACCATGGATGTGTGAGCATTTTGAAAACTTCCACAGGCCAAAGGTGGAAGTAACTTCCATTCAAATTAAATCCATTGCAAAAGAGTTTGTAGATCCTTATTCAGACGAAAATATTATTATTTCTATTAGCAGTGACAACAAGATTTTCATCAATGATGCACAACTTAAAAGCAACTCAAGCCAGCTACTAAAAAAGGCACTGCAGGCAGTTTCTAAAGGGAAGGACTTAAAAGAACAAAAAGTCTATTTGTATCTTGAAGATCAAGTATCGCAGAGTATCATCCTAGAAGTTTTTAGGAGTTTAAACGAGCTCAGTGTAAGTAAGATCGGGTTAGTTGGTTTGGAGTAATTAATGGGTTTTTTAAGATCCCTGAGCGTAGTCGAAGGGTCATAAAAAAGCCGTAGGGTGGGCATGGCCCACCACTAACTACAGAAACATACAACTACTTTGAATCCTTTAAATATCTATCCACAATAGCATCATGCACATCATCGATTGCAGCAGATAAAAAATCCAAAATTATACCTGCTCCAGCTTCAGCTCTCGGGTTCATAGGGGGTGAAGAATCAACTCCAAAAAATGTTCCCATAAATACCAGGGCATCGCTGATAAAAGGTAATGTTTCTAAAGGGTGTTCATGGTCAACGACCAGAAGGGATTTGTCGATTTTTCTAGGGGAATGTTTAGTGATTGTAGTTGTCATGATGACTTCCTTTGGGTAATAGTTAAACCACCCAAGAGGTTGCAATCTCTAGGTGGCAGACTGAACAAGGTTGCAACAACCGCCCCAAAGAAACGGCCCACCCGAAGGTGGCCAAGTCCAGTCCACCATATGTAGACGAGACTTAACCAAAAAACGTTACCGTTTTATTGGCTACTTTAGGGTAAACGGGGTTGCAATCCCGATACTGGATTTTGCCAGTGCATTGGTCGGATAGCTTTAATGGTTTTGGATTGTCAAACTGGTATTGTGATCAACTGGGGTCGGTAGTCTATTGATTTCTGAGCGTAGCGAAGAGTAAAATCAAAGACTCTGACCCCATTGATCGGCTTATCTTTCAGAAATAGTATTAACAACTATTGTATTTTGTCTGTTATTGTATTTCTTTGGAGCAGCTGAAATATCAAAAATACTTGGGGATGTTGCATCGGATTTAGCAACCTATTTCTCAAGTATAATGCTTGCAGGTTCGGTAGCTTTTTTATGGACATTTTACTCGAAATCAGACACTCCTTTTTCAAAATGGTTGTATGAATCAGGGGCATTTAATGTGTACCTATATGCCTATGTAGTTACAATAGTTATATACGCCGTACTTTTAGTTTTGTTGTTGATTTGCAGCAAGTTGGATAACTTATTTATTTCTATGCCTTCATTTTGGTTTTTAATACTTGGCTTAATTAATGTGCATACTTTTGTAAGTAACGTGGTTGGTCAGTTGCAACTAAATATGGAATTTAATCGTCAAAATGATATTAATTTGTGATTAATAGGTCTAAAGCTTTTGAAAACTTAATATAAAATAAAAAGAACATTTAAATGTCCAAATATGAATTAGAAATTACAGTAGATCGAAAAAATTCAATATATAAAGTTGGCGACACTGTTAACTGCTCAATTACCTTAACTGTTACTAAAACAGTGTCTCTTTGTCAGTTAGAAACCCATTTATATTGGCAAGCTAGTGGGAAAGGCGATACCGATAGAGGGAAAGAATTAGTTAAGAAAGTAAATTCATTTAGACCTGGTGAATATAAACCAGGGACATACAATTTTTCACACTCCTTCGTTATTGATCATGGACCTTTTACCTACCAAGGTGAATTATTCCATGTTAATTGGTTTTTAGCTGCTCAAACTGAAAGAGAAAAATCTTGTGAAAGAATAATAACTATAAATAGGGGAAAACCGTATAAAGAAACTTCAAGAATATATAATCTAGATATTGATGATTATCGTTCTGCAACACTCAATGAATCAGTAGACGGAAATATTAGAAAGGTGGTTTTAATATCTTTAGCTTTATTATTTGGGTTAGGTTTGATTTTTGGCGGAATCAATATAGAAAGTAATTCTCAGCTCTTTATTCCAATCATTTTTTTACTAATTGGGACTTGTTTTATTTTTGTTTTTATAAAAATGATAATTGCTGATTTTAAATTAAAGGAAGTATGTTTAACATTAGATAGTCAAAGCTATAAGGTTAATGAAATATGCGAAATGGATTTTTCCTTCAAAGCTAGAAATATGCTAAATATCAAACAAATATTAGTTAGTTTGATTGGAAATGAAGTTTCATATAGAGAACATGAAGATTGCGAGGGTTCTAGTTTATTAGGTGATACATATCAATTTTATGAATATCGTTTGCCGATACTGGAAAATTGCATAATTAAATCTGGTGAAAGTTTTTCAGATAAAATAAAACTATCTATACCGGATGATATTCCACCAACATTTACATATAAATACAATAATATTGATTGGATCATTCAAGTTCATATTAAAGGCAAAAATGGATTAAATTGGCAGACACGGAGAGATATAGAAATACTTGGATAAATATTCTCTCAATTTCCCCTAACTCCCCACCAACCCATGACCACACTCCCTTATTATGCGAAACTATGTTGGTTTCGCATTTATAGGATGTAATTTTCATCGTGTTACCAATTACCAAAATCTTACCTCAGGTTTTAGATTGTCTATCTCATGGCAATAACCTGGTGTTACAAGCTGAGCCTGGGGCTGGTAAATCCACCGCCTTACCTCTATCGCTTTTAGATGCAAAATGGTTGGGTAATAAAAAGATTGTGATGCTTGAGCCTCGGCGAGTAGCAGCGAAATCTATCGCTTATTATTTGGCCAAGCAGTTGGGTGAGAAGGTTGGTGAGCGTATTGGTTATCAGATTAAAAATGATAGAAAGATATCGTCAAATACTGTTTTAGAGATTGTGACCGAGGGGATTCTCACTCGCAGGTTGCAAAGCGATCCCGAATTATCTGATGTAGCCCTAATTATCTTTGATGAATTTCATGAACGCTCGATTCATGCTGATCTGTCTTTGATGTTTGCGTTAGAGGTGCAGCAGTCGCTGCGTGATGATCTGAAGATTCTGGTGATGTCGGCGACAATTGATACTGATGAGATCTCGGGTTATTTAGACGGCGCTGCTGTGATTAAATGCCCAGGCAGGCAGTTTCCAGTTACCGTTGATTATATCTCTAGCAATGGCAGTGATTTTGGTGTTAATAAGCATCAACTTGTCGGTCAGGTTAGTGGTGCTTTAAGAGGTATTTTAGAGCGTGATACTTCAGGTGATGTGCTGGTGTTTCTTCCGGGTCAGGCTGATATCAAAAGATGCCTTGCTGATGCTGAAAGCAATTTCTCAAAACAATATGACGTGGCTTTTTTACCTTTGTATGGTGCTTTATCGATTGAGCAACAAGAGCGGGCGTTAGTCGTCGATCCTACTGGTAAGAGACGGGTTATTTTTACCACTAATATCGCCGAGACAAGTTTAACTATTGAGGGTGTGACCTGCGTAATTGATAGCGGATTAGAGAAGGTTGTGGTGTATGACCCGGTAAGCAATATGACGCGATTGGAAACCAACTATATCTCTAAGGCATCTGCCGAGCAGCGCAAGGGTAGAGCGGGGCGCTTGCAAGAGGGACAATGTATTCGCTTATGGAGTGAGTCGAAGCACAATTCGTTGCCAGATTTTCAGGTGGAGGAGATTCGCTCTGCCGATTTAACTAATCTATTGCTTGAGCTAGCAGTTTGGGGGCAATCCGATTATGACGATATTAATTGGCTAACACCCCCTCCAAAATCAAACTTTGATACTGCAAAACAAGTCTTAGTTTCACTAGGATTAATGAGTGAGTATGGCAAGGTAACTGACTTAGGTAATAAGGCTTCAAGGTTTGGTTTAGAACCAAGATTAGCAACAATGTTATTGGCAGCTGAAGATGATCAAATAATGGGTCAAGAGCAGCAGGGGATAGCCTGTGAACTCGCTGCCATGTTATCTGCCGGTGATGTTTTTTACGGGAACCGAGATGCCGATATTGTTGAGCGTTTAGTCGCTTTGCAAGATTATAAATCCGATAGAAAAGTTGCGCTTAAATCCTATCCTATAAAACAAGCCACCATCGAGCAGATTCTGGTTTCGATAAGGTCATTGAAGAGCCGGTTAAAAATCTCTACCAAGCAGTCAATCTATACCCTGACTCAATTGCAACAATGTGTTGGACGTTTGTTATTAATCGCCTATCCCGAACGCTTAGCTAAAAGACGAGCCGAAAACAGCGGCCGCTATCAACTCGCTAATGGCAGGGGTGTTGTTCTGCATGATAACGATCCAATGTTAGGTGCTGAATGGTTAGTGGTGAGTGATTGTAATGCGCAAAAGAAAGATGGATTAATCTTTAATGCAGCAGTGATAGGGCGCAGTGATATCGATGCGAGTATTGGGTCAAAGATAGTTGAAGAGAACGAATATCAGCTTGATGGTAAAAAGCAGAAAATTATTGGACGCAAGGTTGTTAAGTATCAGGCGATCACTCTGGAATCTAAGGTTCTAGCAGATATTCCAACGGAAGACTTTCAGCAGTGTATGCATAGCCTTTTACAAAAGGAAGGTTTGAAACTACTCAACTGGACCAATAAATGCGAAGAGTGGTTGGCGCGTGCCAGTTGGTTGGGTGAGCACCTCGAGCATTTCCCCAAGATATCTAAAGAGATCTTGATTGAAGATGTCGAAAATTGGTTAGTCCCATATATCTCCAAGGTTAAAAATTTAGCCCAGCTAAAAAAGGTTAATCTGTTTGAGTTGATGATAGGGATATTACCTTGGGAACAGCAGAAATTGTTGGAGCAAGAGGCTCCGGTTAACTACACAACCCCAAGCAATAAAAATGTGAAAATCACCTACGATAAAAACCAAGGTCCAACTGTGTCTGTACAGTTGCAAGAGATGTTTGGCGAGCTTAAATCACCATGCATTGGTGGTGGCAAAGTACCATTGCGCTTCGAGCTTCTCTCTCCTGCGAGCAGACCGATTCAAACCACCAGTGACTTAGCTAATTTTTGGCAAACATCATACTTTGATGTGGCTAAGGATATGCGCGGAAGATATCCAAAACATCGCTGGCCGGATAAGCCTCTTCTGGAAAAGCCGGGGCGCTCGATTAAAAAAACAGCAACAAAAAATTAATAATAAACAAAATTGTAATTAACCTGTTACTTGTATAATATTTAGTTAATTACTTAAGATCCTACAACGAAGATTGAGGCTCTTACTTAAAATACTAATAAGGAAAATTATAATGACAATTCAAAAATCTGACTTTAAGTGCCCGTGTTCTGCATGTAGTAATGAAAATAAAATTAAGAATGAAGTTGTAGAGCTGGTTAAAAAAATTGAGAAAGAACTAAAATTTCCATTGCGTGTGAATAGTGGGTATAGATGTGCCGCTCATAATAAAGAGGTAGGAGGAGCATCAAAATCTCAGCATATTTATGGAAAAGCTGCTGATATAAGACCAATGGTTAGAAATGCTAAGAATAATGCAGCACTGGCTAAGTTAGTTAAAGAGAAATGGGATAATGGTGATTTCGGGGGGTTAGGGGTTTACAATACTTTTAGGCATATAGATATAAGACCGTTAAAAACTAGTTGGAAAGGATAAGTTAATGCTAGCAACCTTAAAAAGGATAATTACCCTCTCAGTTGTCTTGTTTATTTGCACAACATCATGTGCGACACAGCTAGCCACAAACAAAGCTCTGGATAATAAAAGTATAATTAGTGGGAGTGTGGGTGATGTAAAAGTAGGTATGACGATTGATGAACTCTACTCTGTTGTTGGAAAAGATAATACTGAATTAGTTGACGCTTATGCTGAAGGCATGTTTTCGCCAATAGTAGCTATTTATAAAACTGCTAAACAAAAAAGTATTGTTATGCATGTTGCTGTTGCCAGTAATAATAGAGGTTTTATAGTTGATAGCATAGAGGTGTTTGATGATTCATATATCACTAGTAAAGGGATAGGTGTTAACTCTAAATTAGGTGATATAAAGGCAAGTTACAAGATAAGTAGAATAATTGAGACTGATGGCGGAGTAATTGTAATTTTGGATAAAAGTCTGCTTAGGGTCTCTTTCAAACTTGAACAATTAGAATTTACAGATTCAAATGGTTATCCGGATACATTAAAGGTAAAGTCGTTATTAATTTATTAATTCTGAATTTAGCTAATAAGCGCTATCCATTTACACTAAAAACAAACTTCATTAAACCATAAGTTAGTGGAGATATTGTTTTGCAAAGCGCTATAAAGCTAAGAATGGAGTACATTTCAAATTATAGCGATTTTTATAAAAGGAATTCAAATGGAAGAAACTAGTGACCTATATCAAGCGCCAAACGCTGATATCTCAAGCCAAGCTTATTGCCGTGAGTGTGGAGAGCAAATACCTAAGACTGCTAATTATTGCCCTCATTGTAATGCCAAACAAATCTCTACAGGAGAGGGGCGAGATAAAGTAACTGCTGCACTACTTGCTTTTTTTCTTGGTGGATTAGGTATTCACCGATTTTATCTTGGTCAATGGTGGGGGATATTTTATTTTCTATTATGGCCAACAGGTATACCCAGCTTGATTTCGCTGATTGAATTTTTTGTATTTATATTTACCAGCCAAGAGACTTGGGATAGAAAATATGGAGATAAACAAGGATCATCGGCAGCTATTTTAATAGTTGTCGCAGTAGTACTTTTATTTGTATCAATTGCGGTAATTGGAATATTGGCTGCTGTAGCTATCCCTGCCTATCAAGATTATACAATTCGTGCTAAGGCAGCTACTGTTTTCATGGACACTGTAGATGTAAAAAATGGGGTGGAAAAATACTGGATTACCAATGAAGAACTACCTAACAGTGAAGAAGATCTTGGATATGACTATCAGCCATCTAATGCATTTGCGAATGATATAGATGTTATTGAAAATGGGGTTGTTGTTGTAACTATAGGATCTGGACTAGGTGAACGTAACCTGGGTAAAACAATTTTATTTACGCCACTAATATCTGATGTAGATAGCCAGATAACTTGGGATTGTTCTGGTGGAGATTTTGAGATGAAATATCGCCCATCAGCTTGTCGTAATTAAAATATCACTATGGCAAGCAGAGATGCTTGCCATAAGTTTATAATTCAATTAACAGTGCCTGCAATAGCAAATAATTATGCAAAAATATCCAAGCGCCCCCCAGATTTTATCAACTCACCATTAGCTCCAATCTCCTGCACCTCTAACATCTTGCGTATGCCTATAGGCAGGTTATGAGTTTCATTTAATGAAGCACTATCAAAGGCTTTAAATGATGCACCCTCATGCTGCCCAGCTTGTATTAATTGCAAGGTGTCATCAACGCTGTCACCAAATGATGTAGGGATTAGGTCATCACTTAACTGCTCAGTGCTTGTTGATTCATAGGGGGCTGGATTTTGGGTTTCAGCTTTTTGCTTTATGTAAGCCTGTAAACCCAAGTCCATACGACGCTTCTGTTCACGTATCTGTGAATCACCATCGCGAGACCTAAGCTCTAAAATCAACTGCTTTTCTGCTGCAGAAAGACTTGTAAGCGTAATGCTATTGCGGTTCAGGTTTGCATCGGGTTCTATGGCCTCATGGCCACGGTAAGTTTGGTTGTTTGCTAGTGGCTTTTGCCCAGCTGCGTGGGCGAATTCACCACTTGAAACATGCCGATTACTTCCTGCCGCACCTGTTTTATTTGCTCTCTCATTATTGGTGTTTGCGTTGAGTGGTCTATGGGGATTATGAGAAGGCGAAATAAACGAAGATACTATTTTCACTGTGTCATTACATATCCATTTCCATTAATAAAGTAGCAAAAAACATTCTTTAAGCTCTTAAATATTTCGACTAGTTTTAAATAAGACAGTTCATCATAGTTTTTTGATTATATGTATTTTGCCTACCATAAATATGAAAAATTATTTATATGATTATTTTTTAAAGCTTATGCTTGTTAAGATAATGGCATTAAAAGTTAATCAATGGTTTTGGCTCTGTAATGACAAATTTTGATGATGGAAATAAAGAATATTTATCGCAAACCTTCAGCGGATTGTCTTTATCAAATGAAGAGGTTTATGCAAAAGAGTTTGAAGCCTGCACTTTCATTGATTGTGATTTTAACGAAGCAACATTGAGCAAATGTAAATTTACCGACTGTAGTTTTATTAAATGTAACCTAAGTGTGTTAAAGGTGAATTTGAGTAGGTTTACTGGAGTCGTCTTTGAAGAGTGCAAAGTGATAGGAGTTGATTGGACCAGGGCTTCCTGGTCAGGTTTAGTTTTGCCCGCGCCAATAAGTTTGAAAAAATGTGTAATCAATTATTCATCATTTTTAGGACTCAAGTTAAAAGGCTTAGTGGTTGAAGACTGCAGGGCGCACGATGTGGATTTTAGAGATGGAAATTTTGATGGGGCTAGTTTTACCGGATCTGATTTTTCAAATAGTTTATTTAATAATACCAGTTTAATCGGTGCAGATTTCTCAGAGGCTACCAACTACGATATTGATATCCATAATAATCAGATTAGGAAGGCTAAATTCTGCCGCTATGAGGCTGTTAGGCTGCTTGACTGCCTTGGTGTGGAGCTGGTGGATTAGGGGATGAATAAACCAATTTTATATGGTAGTCTTCTCGAAAATTTTATCCAGATAGTATAGAAAAAATAATAATTAGCATGTTTTATTATTGGGGGGTTTAATGAAAAGAATAAATACCAAGATTTATTATTTATTACCATTTGTTTTTTTATATGCAAACGATTGTTTATCCCAGCCCTATGTATATGTGGCAGAAGGAGAAGTTAGCGGTATTTATGGTAGTGATGAAGATAAGGCAAGGGTAGATGTTCAACCAGAAGATTATGTTCGATTTGAATTTTTAGTGGATAAAGATATTAAAGGTTTTCGCAAAGGCGATGGGGAAATTGAGTGTTTAGGTGATTATTCTCATGAAAGTGGAGTTGAAGAAAGGTTTTATGCCGAGTTATTAGATACATCATATTATATTGATGATACATATTATGGTTATGATACTGTAAATTATTATGGCTTTAATTTTTACCCTGTATCTACTACCGATTCTTCGTATTCAATTTTGGAAGTTGGGCCAGTAATTATGTACTTTAATTCAGAAAGTATCATTGAAGATTGGGAGGTTGGTGAGCCAGTAATAGGTTCTCACGGGTGGCATGATTCAGTTAGTGATGGTTTTGTTAGTATGCTAATGGATTTAGAGATTACCGAAATTAGAGAGTACGATGGACTGAAAGAAATATATAATTGCGAACAAGATATAGATCCTGAAACTGAAGATAATTCAAATCAATATGGAAGTGGTGGAAATATATCCTGGATATTGCTACTTATTTTATCTTTATATCGTCTCAAAGGTTTATTTTTATCAGCTTTAGTGAAGAAAATTACCCTCGCAAACTAAACACAAACCGCATAGATGCTTTTATATCCTGCGATTGGTCTTTTTCAAATACCCATGACTCTAGAGTTTTGATCACCTCATTCTTGAAGAATATAGCGTTTTTCCCATCGATGATCTCAATTTGAGCCACGCTGCCATCGGTACGAATCTGGAAGTTTGTCATCACCCATCCTTGAATATTTCTGCGTTGGGCTTTGCGCGGATAGCTTGGATTAGGGGAGTAGATCTTCTTTAGCTCTTTGGCATCAACTATCGTTGGTGTATAAGTTTTTGTATTGTGAATGTCTGCTTTGATGCCAATTTTTTTACTTTCTGCTATAGGTTTAGTTTGCTGTTCGGGTTCTGGAGTTGGCTCTGCTTTGCTTAGTACTGGGGCTAATGCCGGGGTTAATACAGGAGATGTATTTACAGCTAATTGAACCTCTTTCTTTGCTGTTTTTGGTTTAACTGGCTTTGAATATGATTCTGTCGTGGCAGGCAATATTTTAATATTTTTTGCTTTAGCAAATTTGGCTTTCAAAGGTACTGTCTTGATAGATTTGGTTTTGATAGGTTTGGCTTTGATCGGTCTGGCTTTAGCTATGCTGCTTAACTGTTTATCTGGTGTAGGGCTTTTAACAGCTTGTTGAGAATTGGTAACTTGTTGTGGCTGTTTATTTTCTATTTTTGAATTTGATGCAATGGCTTTATGTTGCGGTGTTTGTGACTTTTTTGGTGTGACGGTTATGCTTCTAACTCTAATATTTGTGGTTGGATTTAATGCTGTGGTTTTAAGTGGCAGTTGAACCGTTACTAAAAATTCAAGAAGAACGAACAGGGCAGCAGTAGCTCCCAGCGCAAACGCTGTTGAGAATACATAGCGAAAAAATGTATGTCGATGCCGTCTAGATGTCATGCTTAAACTTGGAGTTAGTTGGTTAAATTATTGAAGAGTAATAATACACTAAAGTCTTATTTTTTTAGATATATTTCAATTCCAGCTTTTTTTGCAGCCTTGATAAGGTCTTTATCAAGTGTGGCAAGTGGTAGTCCTTCACGCATAGCCAGTTCAAGATATGATGCGTCATAACTGCTGAGCTTGTAGCTTTTTGCTAAAGAGATGGTGTGGTTAAATGCCTGAAGATAGGTGATTGAGTCGGTTAAAATAGGCAATGCTTCAAGTTGTAATAAAAATCTCTCACTTTCTCCAGCAGTAAGCTCCCCTCTTTTTTCAGCGCTAAGTAGAACGTTTGCTGCTTCGAGGTGCCAAAGGTTTGGAACATATGCGTCATTATCAGCAAGCGATTTTAATACTGTTTCTGCATAATTTTGGTCAGTGGACCTGTTGCTTGCTAATAACCAACGCATAGCTACAGAGTTATCAAGAACAAAATTGGTCACTATTTGCACCCTTCATTTTTTAATTCATTTAAATCATCGTCAGATACAATATGTTTTTGAGCTTTAAGGATATTATCAATTGCAGTTTGGGTCTTTTTTCTATAACCCTGCTGGCTAGGAACGATATCAGCAACTGCTCGACCACGGTTTGTTATTGTATATGACTCTCCAGATTCTACTTGACGTAGAATTTCTGGTAGTTTTGTCTTTGCCTCGTATGATCCAACTTTATGCATGGTTAACACTCTTTTTTTGTATGTTGTATTAGACTAGTTTACAGACCAGGTCGAATTATTCAAGTAAGAATCACGCTGTTTTATCAATATAATGTGCTGGTGGCAGTTATAAGCCATCTTTTAGGGTTAGACAGTTACTTAGAAAGTATATAAAATCAAGCACCTTAATTGTGGTTGAACCTATTTGCTTGGTTTTCGATCTGCGCGACTCTTATGGAAAGCTGTGTGGTAAACACTTGTGACTAATTAAGATGGATCTGAGAATAACGAGAACGATTATTTAATTTTTCTGGCCAAATTGGTATTTCTATTTAAATCAACCTTTTACTACCTACAGATTTAATAAATCAAAGATAATTAGGCTGGAAGCGGAGCACAAGATGTATAGAAAAGAGATAAAAGTATTGGATTGCACCATTCGTGATGGTGGTTTAGTAAACGATCATCAGTTTGATCTTGATTTTACAAGAGACGTGTATAAGTCATTGTGCGAAGCTGGCGTTGACTATATCGAGCTTGGTTATAAAAACTCAAGAGATCTATTCTCTTCAGAGCAGTATGGCCCATGGAAATTTTGTGATGATGATGACCTATGGCGTGTAATCGATGGCGTTGAAACTAAATCAAAAGTTTCAGTAATGGCTGACGTTGGTCGTGTTGATATGGACAATATCAAAGAGTGCAAAGATAGCCCATACGACTTAGTTCGTGTTGCTTCTTATGCAAAAGACGTTGATAAAGCAATCGAGATGCTAAATCAGTTTGATGATCAAGGTTTTGAAACCTGCATCAACATCATGGCTGTTTCACGCGATCAAGGCCCAGAGTTAGAAGAAGCTCTACACCAGATTAATGAAGAGTGTAAAGCTCAAGCAGTTTATATCGTTGATAGTTTTGGTGCTCTATACCAAGAGCCAATTGCTCGTTTGGTTAAGATGTTCAAAGAGAACTGCCCAACTAAAGAGATCGGTATTCACGCTCATAACAACCAACAGCTTGGTTTCAGTAATACTATCGAATCAATTATCAACGGCGCTAACTACCTAGATGCAACCATCTACGGAATGGGACGTGCTGCTGGTAACTGTCCAATTGAGCTATTGATTGGTTTCCTTAAGAACCCTAAATACGATCTAAGACCAGTTCTTGATATTATCTCAAGAAGATTTATTAAACTAAGAGAAGAGTTTGAGTGGGGCTATGTAATTCCTTTCGCTATTGCAGGAATCATGAATGACCATCCTCGTGATGCGATGGCTCTTAGAAACTCAGAAAATAAAGATGACTTTAAAGAGTTCTACGAAAAGCTTTCAACTACTGCCGGTTAATTGGTTATTAGTTGATGAAACTTTTTGAAGAAACACCGTTATTAGGCATCCTGCGTGGTATTACCGCGCAGGATGTTTTGCCTTTAGCAGATGTAATTATTGATGCTGGTTTGACCACCATTGAGATTACAATGAATACCGAAAATGCAGCCGAGCTTATTAAGCAAGCCTGTATGGCCACTGCTGGTAAAGTATCTGTTGGTGCTGGCACTGTGCTGACTATGGATCAAATGCACGCCGCATTAGATGCTGGGGCTGAATTTATCGTGATGCCCACTCTGCAGACAGATATTGTAGAATATTGCGCTAAAAATAATATTCCAGTGTTTCCGGGGGCATTAACACCGCAAGAGATTTATGATGCTTGGAATGCCGGTGCTTATATGGTTAAAGTGTTCCCAGCTAAGTTTTTTGGCCCGACATACTTTAAAGAGGTCAAAGGTCCTTTTAACGATATCAAGCTTTTAGCTTGTGGTGGTGTTTCTGCTGGTAATATGCAGGAGTTTTTTGACTGTGGAGCAGATGGTATAGCCTTTGGTGGAAGTGTTTTTGACCTGAAAAAGTTAGGCGCTGGAGACATTGATTTTATTTCTCAGAACCTAAAGAAAATGGTTGACGCATACCGTAAATAACGGTTAAATCTTATCCAGATTATTAACGACAGTAGCAATATCGTATGCATTATGTTTTCGAATCGTTTTCATTTTGTATTAGTGTGTAGCTACAGTCACATTTTTAACTTTCGAAATTTATTTTCGATTTTTGACTTGAAGAGAGAAATATTATGACTCACGTAGTTGACGCTGATACTTGTACTGGTTGTGAAGCTTGTGTAGACGTTTGTGGTCCAGAAGCGATCGAAATGAAAGACGGTCTTGCAGTAATTGACGCTGATGATTGCATCGATTGTGGCGCATGTGTACCTGAGTGCCCAGTAGATTGCATCTCAGCTGACTAATTATTTAGTCAAAAAGATTTTTTCTGGAAAACCCTGATTCGGATTCGAATCAGGGTTTTTTTATGTCTTAGTTTTTATGTATTAGCTTTCATGTCTTAGCTTTTCATACCTGATTTTTTATACTTGGTTTTTTCATAAAGTGTAATGGAATCGTAAGAATTAAGTATAAAAATTTATTATAATAAAAAAATTGAAGTTAGGCTGTTTTTGTCAATAGTTACAATGGAGTAGGTGGTCTAATTGTCCAAAAATAGACACCTGCAGTATTATTGTTTGATAAAATTGTCAGTAGTGGTGGAGGTGAAATATGTTAGGGGAATTTCAAACTCAAATAAAACAACCCGGAAATGCAAAACTTGCAGAGTATCTGCACCTTGAATTAGCTGAATTAAATCTTCTAGATTGGGATGTCATAACTGAGAAGGATAACATGGGTGTTATCACTAATTATGCTATCAAGTTCAGTGATGATTCTAATAAAAGTGTATTGCGGAAGATTACTGGTCTTTCTGATGAAAACGAGGTTGATATAGGAACAAACTTCTTCAAGTAGATTTATATTTACTTGATATCAATATATGGCCATGCAACGCTTGGCTAATAGGTTGGTATAGATTTAAAAAACCATTAGCTTGAATTATATTAGAATAATTTCAGCTAATCAGCAGCGGTTACGCGCTCAACTTCTTCTGCTGTAGTTAACCCCATCAAAACTTTTTTAAAGCCATCGTAGCGCATCGTTTTAAACCCTTCTTTTTGAGCTGCTTTATTAATATCGATTATCGATGCCCCGCTAGCAATTAGGGCACGAACATCTTCAGTGATTATAAATAGCTCTTGAATGGCTATTCTACCGCTATACCCTGTATGGAAGCATTCAATGCACCCATGACCCCGGTAAAAATCTACTTGAGTTTTACCATCCCAGATAAAGTAGCGCTCTATCTCTTCAGGTGTTGGCTGGTACTTCTCTTTGCAGTGGGGGCAGATTTGGCGTACTAGTCTTTGTGCCATTACGCCGATGATAGAAGGTGCTACCAAAAATGGCTCAACCCCAATCTCAATAAGTCTAGTTACAGCTTGTAAAGCACTATTAGTATGGATAGATGCTAATACCAGGTGACCAGTTAGTGCGGCTTGAGAAGCTATTTTAGCAGTCTCTAGATCACGAATTTCACCAATTAGGATTACATCTGGGTCTTGGCGCAGAAATGACCGTAGAGCCTTGGAAAAGTCGAATCCAATGGCAGAGTTAACTTGTACTTGGTTTACCCTGGGGAGTCGATATTCGACAGGGTCTTCCACTGTCATTACGTTTACCCCTGGCTTATTTAGATATTTAAGTACAGAGAATAGGGTGGTTGTTTTTCCTGATCCAGTAGGACCAGTAACAAAAAAGATTCCATTCGGTGTATCTATTACATCTTTAATAACTTTGTAGTTAGCATTTGATAATTGGAGATCCTCAATATTTGGAATGCTATGTGAGATGATTTGCCCCAAGGCTCGGAGAACTATTTTTTCTCCATAGATAGTTGGCATACTGGATAATCTAAAGTCTATCGATTTATTCTTTAACTCGAGTTTTACTCTGCCATCTTGTGGTCTGCGTCTTTCAGTAATATCTAGGCTAGCAAGTACTTTTAAACGTGTAATTAGTGCTGGAAGCAATGATTTATCAAGAGTTATTCTGTCTTGCAGGACTCCGTCAACTCTAAAGCGTGCGTAGACCATATCTTCTTGCGGATCGATATGAATATCACTGGCTTTTTCTTTGACTGCAAGCAGCATTAGGTTTCGTGCTAATTCTACACTTGCTTGATCGCCGGCAAGCTTTTCAAGTTGGTCACCAGTGATCTTTTCTTTTCCATTAAAGATGGAATTTGTTGCGATTGTAGATATATATTCATTTAGAGAGTTATTGGTTCGATATTGCACTTCAATAGCATCTTCAATTTCAGATGGAAATGCGAATACGGGACTTAATGGGTAACCCATTTGCTGCTCTGCCTCTCTGATTACACTCTGGTTGAGTGGCTCAGACATGGCAGCAGTAATAACATTATCAATTATATAGATTGGAATTAAATTGTGTTGAATAGCAAAATCTTCTGGTAGTTTTTCCACAGCTTCTGCAACAAACAGGGTTTTTTCAAGATTCACATAAGAAAGGTTAAATGTATCTGCCCATAGCCTCCCTAGTTGCTCCTTGTCCAAAGTTCCGCTAGCCACTAAGTGAAGAAGAACTTCGTAGGCATCATTATTAAATTTTAAGCGAATTTTCTCGGCATCATTTTCAGTTAATATTGACGCATTTACTAATGACTCCATAAAACGAGGGTTATTTCTCATCTTGTTCTTCCGCTTTATTTGGTTTATTTGCAGTTTGCTTCGGTTTGCCTAATGCGGAACTACCTAATTTTTTTTTGGAGAATAGTTTACTGATATCTTCTTGATTACTTTTTTGGTTCTTTTTTTGGCAAGTTGAGATAATTGATTCAGACTCAATCTCTTTTAGCATCTTGTTAAGATCGTAACGCTCTCTCATTATTTCTCCTTAAATTATACGCAGTGGGCATTCCATGTATTAATCAGTATCTGCTTTAACTCCTCAACAGGGGTACTTTTAAGGATGTAGTTAGCTGCTCCTAGTTCTACCGCTGTTTCTATAGATCGCATATCGGCGACTGAAGTAAGCATAATCACGCATATATCTGGATTAGAATCGTGTATTTTTTCAAGGGCCTCAAGACCAGTCATTATTGGCATATTTATATCTAATAGAACGACATTTGGCTTTATGATGCGGCACAGATCTACTGCTTCACGTCCATTTGTTGCTTCGGCTACAACTTTGAAATTGAAAGTTTCTACTACTTTGATTAAATACCTCCGTATGAGGTTCTCATCTTCCGCAATTAACATGGTGATTTTATTATTATCGTTCATAACTGCCCCAGTTACTTTTACTACAAATTTATCTTGCTCTTATATTAAGGATAGTTGAGTAAGCTGTTTGTTCAATAGTGATTTAGAGAGGTTTTTCTAAATGCCAAGTGTACTTATAAAATTAGCTATATATCTAATAAAAGTAATAATTATTTCAATTAGATGTATCTATTTGCGCTATGCTTTATATATGGGGATGATGGTATGGATAAAGACTATTTTAAGCTGTCAAAAATATGGAGAGTGTAATGGGAAAAAATGGGTGCCAAGCAAAAATTATTCTCAAAGATAGAACTGTAGTGGCTAGCTTTGATATTGATGTACAAAACACCTTTACTCCGCTTTGCCCAAATGAGTTGCCTGTTCCAGAAGGGGATATGATCGCAGATCAACTGAATAAACAGGCAAGGCGCGCGAGTATCAGGGTAGGTTCTAAAGATGCCCATAGTCCCGAGGCTATTTGGATTGCAACAGAAGATAAACCGCAGTTCACAGTGGTTGAGAATGAACCAAATATTGATATTAGATGGGTCCAGCATGCAGTCCCTGGGACCAAGGGATTTGAGCTGATTTTTGGTTTACCTAAAATAACAGAATATGACTATTTCGTTTGGAAAGGGATCGAGCCAGATATGCACCCGTATGGAGCTTGTTATCACGATTTCGCAGAGAATATGAGCACAGGTGTAATTGAGTTTTTAAAGGCTAAAAATATTACAACAGTTATTGCTGGCGGATTAGCCACAGATTACTGTGTAAAAACAACAGTGCTGCAGCTATTGAATGCTGGTTTTAAAGTTATTGTTAATCAGGGTGGGTGCAGAGGAATTACGCCAGAAACAACCGATCAAGCTGTTGAAGATATGGTACAAGCTGGTGCTGTATTGGTTGAGTCAGCAGAAAACATTGAAATAGAGAACTTGTAAATGATTATTCAATCCCTACTAGATACTGATCTATATAAATTCACCATGATGCAGGTGGTGCTGCATCAGTTTCCTCAATCTCAGGTTGAGTATCGTTTTAAGTGTCGAGATGAGGGGGTAGATCTTAAACCGTATGCAGAGGAGATTAGGGCAGAGATATCTGAGTTGTGCACGCTGAGGTTTAGTCAGGATGAACTTGAATATTTAAAACAGCTAAGGTTTATTAAAGATGATTTTGTCGAGTTTTTGCGCTTGTTTCAGCTCAATAGTGATTACATCAAAGTATCGGTAGAAGATGAATTAGAAATTGTAATTCAGGGGCCATGGCTGCATACAATTTTATTCGAGGTCCCAGTTCTTGCAATTGTTAATGAAATTTTCTTTGCTGCTAACGCAATTAACCCTGATTATGCAGAAGGGGAGAGACGGCTCTACGATAAAATTGATCTGATCAAAGTCCACAAGGATAGTAGTGGCTTTTTGATGTCAGACTTTGGAACCCGCAGGAGGTTTTCTCGAGATTGGCAGGAGCGAGTAGTTACAATCCTTCAGGATAAATTAGAGGCAAATTTAGCTGGTACAAGCAATGTATATTTGGCGAAAAAATTAGAGTTAACTCCTATCGGAACCATGGCGCATGAATTTTTACAAGCAGCGCAGGCCCTTGGCCCTAGATTGATAGATTCACAGAAATTTGCCCTGCAGTCCTGGGCGCAAGAGTATAGGGGGGATTTGGGAATTGCTTTATCTGACGTGGTTGGATTTGATGCCTTCTTGCGCGATTTTGATCTGTATTTCGCCAAATTATTCGATGGAGCTCGTCAAGATTCCGGTGATCCATTTGAGTGGGGGGAGAAATTAATTAACCACTACCAATCGCTGCATATCGATCCAAAAACCAAGCGAATGGTGTTTAGTGATGGACTAGATATCCCGCTGGCACTAGAGATTTACGATAGGTTTAGCAAAAGGTGCAATGTTGGCTTTGGAGTGGGGACTAACCTAACTAATGATCTTGGCTATACACCACTGCAGATTGTAATAAAAATGACCCGTTGTAATGGCCAGCCTGTGGCTAAGATAAGTGATTCCCCAGGAAAATTAATGTGTAAAGATGCAGGCTATCTGGCGTATTTAAAATCAGTTTTTAAGATTAACGATTGATTGTAAATGATCGAAAGAAATAGCTTATATGAATTTTTGTGACCTGTTTGGCTAATAAAAATTTTTGATTTCAGCAAAAGAACTTTTACCCTTAATATAAGTCAGAAGAGAAATAACTGACTAAAAATTGGGGTACGGGTTTTATGTTAAAGAATATGTTATTGCCTTGTTGTGTTTTATTGCTCTTTTTCGGCCAAACAGTTCAGTCTAAAGATTTACAACTTGCATATTATTCAGCCTCACCACAGAAGGCTGATAAGGTAGTTGTGCAAAAAACTAAGCGCTTATTAACCCTCTATGCTAATGATGAAAAGATACGATCATACCGCATCCATCTTGGTGCTAATCCAATTGGACACAAGCAAATGGAAGGGGATTCAAAAACACCAGAAGGTGAGTATGTTCTAGACTGGAGAAACCCAAATAGTAGTTATTATCTTTCTCTTCATGTCTCGTACCCAAACCAACAAGATGTTTTAGATGCTCAAGCACGGGGAGTGTCGGCAGGGAGCAATATCATGATTCATGGGCAGCCAAACTCAATGACATGGCGCCAATATAAAAAGCTTAAAAAAGACTGGACCGATGGATGTATAGCAGTTTTAAATCATGAGATGCAAGAGATCTGGGAACTGGTGCCAGATGGTACAAAGATCATAATCCTTCCTTAATTTAGTGTCCTTTCTTGGTATATTTCGTTACCGCTTTAAAAAGCTTTTAGCTTGAAAAGTGATGGTAACTGCAAAGATTGTTTTGATACCCCCAGGCGATTCCAGATCGACTCATGCCCCATTGATTTGCTATGATATTTAGCGTTATTTCTTTTACCCTTACATAAAGCTGAATAATTAATAGCTTGTTTAGGAACAATAAGTGAAATCGATTTTCTTAAGGAAAAAACTGATATGGGATGCATCCAGTAAAGCTGGTTTGATAAAGCTGTTTTTAATACTACTTGTAATACTCTTCATCCATACATCAGCAATGATATATTTTGAAGGGATGATTTTTAGTGATGCACTTTGGTTGACAATGACCTCAGCAACTACAGTAGGTTATGGAGACCTGTCTGCTCAAACAGCAGGCGGCCGTATTGCAACCGTAATTTTACTGTATCTTGGTGGGATTGCGATATTAGCCCAGGTTGCTGCTATGTACTTCGAATATAGATACGAAGTAAGAAGCAGGATGCTCAGAGGTGATTGGAGTTGGAAGATGAAAAATCATATTGTTATTTTAAATTGTACTGATGAATTTAACGAAGAGTTCTTTTTAGCCGCCATGCAGCAGCTGCGAAAAAGCAGCTTAGAGCTATCATCAGCCCCAGTTGTTATAGTTGGCAATGCCTATAAAAATGGAATCCAAGATTCTCTAAGAAAACTTAATGTAGTAAATGTGTGTAAGTCGATCCACGACAACCTCGCTTTTGAAGCCGCATCGGTTATGGATGCAAACACAATTGTGGTTTTAGCAACAACTCCAGATGACCCTGCCTCAGATAGCATCAGTTTTGATGTTATTCATCGTCTGCGTGATATGGGGGTGAAGTCTACAATAATATCTGAAGGGGTTAAGCTTGACGGTAAAGATAGATTGCTAGGTGCTGGGGCAGATCATGTAGTTAGACCTGTACGTACATACCCGGAGATGTTGGTGAGAACTGTTCTTTCACCAGGTTCAGAGCAGATAATCAATGATCTATTTGATAGCTTTGGCGAAGAGTGTGTTCGTTATGACATAGATATTAAGGCAAAGTGGGTAAACATAATTGTAAAAATGGTGCAGAATGATGTCGGTACCCCAATAGCATATTTAGATAAAAACCAAAATGTAATCTCTAATGCAATACCCTATGATGAAGTAGAAGCTTCAGCAATATACGTAATAGTTAGAGAAGGAAACCTTAAAAGCTCTACTGAAATTGCTGATCTATTAAATGGTGTTGAATAGTTTTCAAATCATTTAATTTTTTTACAAAATGACCTCTAGGTCATGTAATAACTTCTGTATCTGAAAGATATCAAATGAATATGCCGCAGAGCTAAGTTGCTCCGCCCATGTGGTTAAAGGCTGACATTTATGGTGATTTCCAAGCCTTTTCATCTCTTTAGCAAAACTTTCAATTTCATCAATTGCTAAACGTTCTGGCATTTTTCTGAGTAAATTATGTTTGTTTTTTAAGATTTCAAATAGTTCTGGGTGTTGTTCTAATATTCCTGTAGTTAGTAACTTTACATCTTCTATAGTTGTTGTTTTTTCAGCCGTTGTTAATTCTGAATGTGGCAGCACTTTAATTAATTCTAAGATAAGGTCAGTTTTACTAATGGGTTTAATTAAATAGCCATTGCAAATTTTTTTCATTAACTCTTCATCTTCTTTCATGGCTGAAGCGGTAACGGCAATTATAGGAACCTCGTTAAGTAAACTATTTTTTTTAATAACCTCTATTGCTTCATATCCGTTCATCTCAGGCATCTTTATGTCCATAAGAATTAAATTTGGCTGATGTTTTTTTGCTATTTCAATTATCTCTTTGCCATTTTCTGCTTGCAGAATATCAAAGTCATAATCACCTAAAAAGTTGATCAGCAGTTCACGGTTATAATCAATATCATCGGCTATTAGGATGGTGCTTCTTTTAAATTTGATAGAATCGAAATCTAATAGCTTTCTTTGGTGTATTGTGGCGATTTTAGAATATTCAACTTCTACACCCTTTATGATGATGTTAAAGGTGCTACCTTTTCCGACCTGGCTTTTAATAGAGATCTCACCATTCATCATCTCAATAAGTTTTTTTGTGATGGCTAATCCCAATCCTGTGCCTCCAAACTTGCTAAAATCTTGCTCCTTAACCTGAGAAAACGCCTCAAATATTGATTTTTGCTGGTTAGCAGGTATTCCAACCCCCGTGTCTTCTACAGAAAAAATCAAATCAACTATTTTTTGTTGTTTGTTCTTTTGGTGTTTGTATTTAACTGCAAGTTTAATGTATCCAGAGTCAGTAAATTTTATAGAATTTCCAATAAGGTTTATTAGTATTTGCCGTAGCCGTGTTTCATCTAAAATCAAAGTGCCTGGAAAATCTTCTGGAATATCGATAATTAAATTTAAACCTTTATCTTTAATTTTAAGGCCGAAAATTGTCTCCATCTCATAAAAAAGTGTTTTAGTAGAAATTTTAGAATATTGCAGTTCAAATTTACCCGATTCAATTTTAGAAAGATCTAAAATATCATTTATTAAAGTTAATAATGATTCTCCGCTAGAACTGATATTTTCTAGATATTCAGATGATTTAAGATCAGAATTTTTCCCCTTTAATACTTCTGAAAAACCAAGTATTGAATTCATTGGGGTGCGAATTTCATGGCTCATATTAGCTAGAAATTCGCTTTTTGCTTGATTAGCTGACTCCGCTGCTTGTTTTGCGCTTATCAAATCTTCCTCAATTTGAATTCGTATCTTAACTTCGTTAGCAAGTTTGCGGTTCCAATAGATAAAAATAGTAAACAGCAGAGCCATAACTATCAGGATTTTCCATATTAGTGAGTAGTCGAAGCCAAGTTCATATTTCACCGTTAGCCACGAATTTTGAATTTCATGGTGCTTGTCTGCTGGAGTAGCATTAAGAGCTTTTTGTAATATTGACTGTAGGATAGGCCAATCTGCTCTTACTCCAAAACTTTGGGCGAATTCATAGGGGGTATCGCCTGCAATTTTGATATCTGCTATTTTTGCCTGCCCCATGTAATATCCAGCTGTAACTTGGTTTCCAACAAAGGCATATACTTCACCTTGTTGTAGCATCTTTAGTGCATCAACTGTATCTTTTGCAAGAGCTAATTTAATATTTGGGTAGTCGTGTGTTAGCCAATCTTGCGTTGCATACCCTGCAATAACAGCAACTTTTTTACCTTCTAATACACTTAAATTCTGGATGAAATTTACCTGTTGTCGGGTAAATACCTTTACTGGGATTTTGAGGTAAGGGTCTGTAAATTTAAGATATTCGCTTCGTTCAGGTGTTTCAGCAACACAAGAGAACATATCTATATCGCGATTTTTTACATGTTCAATGAGTTCCTGCCAATTATGTCCTTTGGAAATTACAAATTTAACACCAAGTCGTTTTTCAAAGGTTTTTAAATATTCAATCGCAACACCATGAAACTCCCCTTTATCATCTTGAAATTCAATTGGTGCCCATGCTGAGTCACTTGCTACCTTGATAACAGGGTGCTCATTAAGCCATTTATGCTCTTCAGATGTTAGCTGTATTGTTTTCTGTGCTTCGATTTGTGTCCATTTAGTATTAATAGCGTTAATTTTGTTGGGTCCAATTTGAGCCAAAGCTTTATTAAGAATGCTGACAAGTTCTGGCCACTCTGGTTTTACAATGATTACTACGCTGTCTTCCTCTAAGGAGTTAAAATGTACAGGCTGAATTCCAACCAGAGTGTGTTTTCCAATTAAATAATTGTGGTAGCTGGGGGCGTAAGCAGCATCAACCTTACCCTCTATGAGCATTTTAAACATTGTAAGGGGCGTAGTGGTTTTATAGAGCTCAATTTTCCCTTCGTATTGTTTTAATATTTTCTCAACAATATAACTACCTTTCAGTGTCGCAACCTTTTTCCCAATAAGATCTTTTTCATCTTTTATTTTATAAGGGGCATTGTTTCTAGCAAAAATGGCTGGTGTTACATTAGATATGGGGGTTGTATGAATAAACTGCATAGATTCTGCTAAGTCAGAAGTAGCAGCTAATAAGCCATCAATCTTTCCTTCTTTTGCTTTTTGGATTGTTGAAGGCCATTCATCCAATTCAATGTTAACTTTTAAGCCAGTTAGGGCTTGTAACTCATCATAGATATCAATCAGAAGCCCAGAAAGGGTTCCATCCCCATTGCGGATCACAGCAGGTTCATTCTCAAAATTGAATCCAAGAGTTATTTCAGGGTGAGTTATCAACCATGATTGTTCTTTAGCTGATAGCTGTATTTTTTCTTTTTCTACAATTTGGGTCCATCTTGCACTTATGGCGTTGATTTTAGCCCGCCCCATTTTATTTAAAGCCTTATTTAGAATGCTGACAAGTTCTGGCCACTCGGGTTTTATACTTGTAACGGCCCTGGCTTCAACTGGAGAGGTGAAATATGATGGCTTAATACCAAGGAGCGCATGTTTTCCTATTAGATAATTATGGTAACTAAGGCCATAAGCAGCATCAACCTTACCTTCAAGGAGCATTGTAAGCATTTTAAGTGCACTATCAGTTTCGATTATTTCAATTTTTTCTTTATAAGGTTTTAAAGCTCTATTAACTATGAAATTGCCTTTAATAACTGAAACCTTTTTTCCAATAAGATCTTTATCGCTATTAACTATAAATTGAGCATTGTTTTTGGTGAATACTGTAGGGGAGCCACTAGCAAAGGGAATTGTGTGATTAAAATTTAAGAACTTAGCTAAGGAATAAGTAGAAACTAGTAAACCATCAATTTTTCCTTCTTTTGCTTTTTTGATTGTTGAAGACCAGGTATCAATCTCCATATTTACTTTTATGCCCGTTATATCCTGTATCTCATCATATAAATCGATAATAATTCCTGAAAGCTTCCCATCTTCGCTAGCAATAAGCATGGGTTCAAATTCAGGGCTAAATCCAAGTGTTATCTCAGGGTGAGCTTTCAGCCAGGCTTTTTCTTCATTAGTTAATTGCAGCTCATGCTTATTAGTGGAAGCTGGATTACGGTTAACGCTCTCAATAGTTTTGTTATGGTCAGTTGATGATGGGCTAAAATTATTGTCTGCACATACTCCTGTTGCACTTTTTAAAATAAGTGCAAGAAAAATAGCCAGTAATGTAGCGAAACTCATGTTTTTCATGGCTTGTCTGTGTTTACTACCTATAGTGAAATATCTTTATGATTTTATGAGAAAATCCCCCTTGTACTATTAAATAATAATGTAGCCAATAGTGGTTTTCCAGTCGTTATACCAATCTGAACGATTTTGTGTCTAAACTGTGTAGTTATGCATGTTTTAGTTGTTAAGTATATTGATAGATCAAACAGGGTATAGGTATCTATTCAGGGAAGCTCATGATGTTGTTTTGTGGAATTATAATTATCTATCTTTTTTATTTATGATAACTTGTGATTTTAGGTTGAATTTGGATGTTTGCTAAAGATTGTCACCTAGAGTTATTACTTTTGTCACCTCACACTCAAGTGTGCCATCTGAAACTTTAGCTGTGATAACGTCGCCAGTGTTAACTTGGGATGTCGATGTAACCACATGTTTATCTGTTGATTCCAGAACAGAGTAACCCCTAGAGATGGTTTGCAATGGGCTAACTGCATTTAGATTGCGAGCAAGGGATTCTATTTTTTGTTGTTTGAATTCAATGTTGTTTTTAATGCTGTTTTCTAGCCGTGCCTGTATTGTTTCAACTTTGGTTTGTAGATTGGCAATTTTGATACTAGGTGAGTTGTTTTTTACTTTCTCTTCAGCAAGGGCCACAGATTGCTGGTAGTTGCTGATTCTGATGTTTATCATATGCTCGAGCTTTTGTTTTATATGCTCTATATGTCTTTTATTATTCTCAATTTTATTCGATGGTTTTTGTTGTTCCAGTTTTTGTGCGGCAAGGTTTAATTTTGACTCAAAGTTTTTTAGGTTTGCTGTGACTAACTGTTTAGCCTTTAATTCAAGTTTATCAACCTTATATGCCAGCTCATTTATATCTGGTGTAACCAATTCTGCAGCTGCAGAAGGTGTTGGGGCGCGTAGGTCGGCTACAAAATCACAGATGGTAAAGTCTATCTCATGGCCAACACCGCTAACGATAGGTGTTTGGCAGCTAAAGATTTTTCTGGCAACTATCTCTTCATTAAAACACCAAAGATCTTCTATTGATCCGCCGCCGCGAGTAAGTAATAAAAGGTCAGATTTTTTATCGGCATCAGCTTTTTCTAGCGCCTTGCATATTTCAGCAGCGGCTGTCTCTCCCTGCACTAAAGTAGGATAAATGAATACCTTAGCTAGTGGGTATCTACGCTTTAGTACGCTTAGGATGTCCCTAATAGCAGCGCCAGTAGGGGAAGTGATTATTCCAATTGATTCTGGGTATGCTGGGATGGCTTTTTTTCTATCGGCAGAGAAAAGCCCTTCGGACTCTAAGTTACGTTTTAGCTGTTCGAACTTTTTATGTAGGTCACCCAGCCCAGCTTCCTGCATCTGCTCTGCAATAAGTTGAAACTCTCCGCGTCCTTCAAACAGACTAACACGAGCTTGAATCATTACCTTTTGCCCATTTCTTGGTCTGAACTTTATCCGCATATTTCGGTTGCGGAACATGGCGCAGCGTACCTGAGCTTTTTCATCTTTTAAGGAAAAATATATATGGCCAGATCCTGGTTGGGCCAGGTTGCTAATTTCCCCTTCAACCCAGATTAGAGGGAAAGAAGATTCAAGCAAGTATTTGGCTTCTTTGTTTAACTGTGTGACGGATAATATATTGTTGCTTTGCTGCTGCATAATTGATCTTACAAGGGGTAGTAGGTAATAGGTTAAGGATAACTGTTCGTAGTAAACTTGTCGAAGTACTTATCGCATATGAAGCTGAAAGTTAGCCTAATCAAAGCAGTAAAAATACTAGATGAAAAATGAACGCAATAAAAAAAGCGAGGGCTTAGCCTCGCTTTTGATTCTATCTTAGAAATAGATGAGTTTATTTGGCGTATTTACACTCAGTTTCAGATATAGGCTTGAACGCTTCGTTGCCAGGAATTGTTCTAACCTTTTTGAAGTAGTCCCAAGCTTCAGTTGATTCTTTAGGAGACTTTACTTCAAGTAGATACATGTCATGTACCACGCGGCCATCTTTACGAATAATTGCATTTCTTGCAAAAGGATCTTTCTCACTAATTGGTAATGCTCTCATCTTATTAGCTACAACTACACCTTTATCATGTCCAGATGCTTGTACCGCTCTTAAGTAATGTAGTGTTGCAGAGTACATTGCTGCTTGGGCAGCACTTGGTACCGCGCCATGTCTTGAGATAAAGCGTTTAGTAAAATCTCTAGTTTTGGCATCAAAGTTCCAGTAGAAAGGGGATACAAATTGAAGGTCACGACTTGTATACAAACCAAGTTTACGGATGTCTTGTAAAAGGGTAAGCAAACTAACAATAGTCCCACCTTTTTCAAAAATTCCTGATTCACGCACTTGGCGGATAGAAGCGATAGCTTCAGCACCAGCGTTAGCAATGGCGATTACATTGGCTCCAGAATTTCTTGCTTCTTCAATGGCAGGGAAAAAGTTAGTAGCGCCGTATCCATAAGGAAACATGCTTTTACCAACTACTCGACCACCATTAACCTTAATAACAGGCTTAGAGTTCTTAACAGCATCTTCACCAAACGGACCTTTAAGGCCGATGAAATACCATTTGTCTCTTTTGTTATCTTCAGCAATTACTTTGCCTAATCCTTTGGCTAGCGCGTAACTGTCAAATGACCAGTGAAAACCAGTTTCACTACAGTTTTTACCAGTTAGAGTTGTTGAGCCTGCACCAACAACTAAAGTAACTATCCCTTTGTCTCTGGCGTAGAGTTGAGTTGGTATTGCAATGGTTGACCCTGATAGCTCTGAAATAGCATCGATGTTGTGCTCAGATTCCAGGTTTTTAGCTATCCCTTCAGCAACAACTTTGTAATCAACTTTGCTTTTGCCTGTATTCTGCTTGTGAATGGCTATCTCTTTGGTGTAGTCAACCATGATAAGTTTGACTGGAGCACCATTTACGCTCCCACCCATATCATTTACAGCCATTTGTGAAGCGATAAAAGCTCCCTGCCCAACAGAGTCAGACCAGCCACCTGTAGCATCTGTAACAACCCCAATATTAATTGAGTTGTCGGAAATTTCTGCAGATGCATTGGCTGCGAACCCAATAGATCCAGCTATTACAGATACTGCAGTAAATATATTTCTAAACTTCATTTTTTTCTCCCGTCATTGGTTCGGAGGGATAAATTAAATTTTATGACAATGGAATCATTAATAACCTACTTACAACCCTAGTCACTGCTGCCTTTATTTTTTGTTATCGATCACAAGTAAGAATAAAGGTTTGTTCGAGTTTTGTCCTGAAAAAGTTGTTCAGGTATGTTCATTAACATTTTAATTAATAATAATGTTTTTGTTCTGATATTTTTTAATCCTACATTTAAAATTTATACGATTCTCATGAATAAGTTAACTTACAACTGTGAGCTGGTTCACAAAAGGTATTATTTTAGCTTGGGAAGTATTAATTTTGTTACATTAATATTAAAAATTACCTCAAGTGCACATTCTCTATGGACGTAAAGTTATCAGCAATTTATAATGCTTGGTTAATTTTAACTTATTTACCTTTACCGGATTAAGCCTATGCGTATTACCCAAGAAGCTTTGACTTTTGATGATGTCCTATTAGTTCCTGCACATTCACAGGTTCTGCCAAAGGATGTTGATCTATCAACAAAGCTCACCAGAGAGATCTCGCTAAATATTCCTCTTGTATCAGCAGCAATGGATACTGTTACTGAAGCCAATTTTGCTATAACTCTAGCTCAGGAAGGTGGAATAGGGATTATCCATAAAAATATGACTGTTGAGCAGCAAGCTGAACAGGTGCGTATAGTTAAGAAGTTTGAGAGTGGTGTTATCAAGGCGCCAATCACTGTTTCTCCTGATATCACCATTGGTGAAGTTATGGAACTTACCAGAGCTAATAATGTATCAGGTGTTCCAGTTGTTGAAGGCAGTGCACTGGTAGGAATTGTTACCAGCCGTGATTTAAGGTTTGAAACTAGACTTTCTGATCCAGTTTCTAACATTATGACTAAAAAAGATGATCTGGTAACAGTTAAAGAGGGAGCCGAGAGAGAAGAGATCCAATCTTTGCTTCACAAACACAGAATTGAAAAAATATTAGTTGTTAATGACCAGTTTGAGCTTAAAGGTTTGATAACAGTTAAAGATATTCAAAAAGCCAAAGACTACCCAATGGCTTGTAAAGATGAATACGGACAATTAAGAGTTGGTGCTGCAGTTGGTACAGGTGCTGAAACTCCACAAAGAGTAGCTGCACTGGTTGAAGCTGGGGTTGATGTTATTGTTGTTGATACAGCACATGGGCATCACATCGGAGTGTTAGAGAGAGTTAAGTGGGTTAAAGAAAACTACCCAGACCTACAAGTTATTGGTGGCAATATCGCAACAGCAGCGGCAGCGCTTGATCTTGTTAAAGCTGGAGCTGATGGTGTAAAAGTTGGTATTGGCCCTGGCTCTATCTGTACTACTAGAATCGTTGCAGGTGTTGGTGTACCGCAGGTTACAGCAGTAAATAATGTAGCTACTGCTCTTGAGGGTACTGGGGTTCCCGTTATTGCTGATGGCGGTATCCGTTTCTCAGGTGATATATCTAAGGTTCTTGTTGCTGGAGCATATGCAGTTATGCTTGGTGGAATGTTTGCAGGGACAGAAGAAGCTCCGGGTGAGATTGAACTGTATCAAGGCAGATCATACAAGTCATACCGCGGTATGGGATCACTTGGTGCTATGTCACAAGCGCAAGGTTCAAAAGATAGATACTTCCAGGATTCAACTAATGATGTTGAAAAACTGGTTCCAGAAGGTATTGAGGGTAGAGTTCCATATAAAGGAACTGCTCTTTCAATTATATATCAGCTGCTTGGTGGTATAAGAGCAAGCATGGGCTATGTTGGATGTGAAAATATGCAAGATATGCGTTCAAAGCCAGAGTTTGTGAGAATAACTGGAGCAGGTATGCGTGAAAGCCATGTGCACGACGTAAGTATCACTAAAGAAGCTCCAAACTATAGAATCGATTAATTTGTAATTAATTGGTTGTAATGATTAAAAAACCGGCTTAGTTGCCGGTTTTTTGTTATTGATTATTTCAACTTGCTTGCATATGATGATTATGTTGAGTTTGAAAATTATGGATATGGGGTCTGGTGGTTTTTTGTTAACAGGTATGTTTTTTGACTTAAATTCAGCTGTTAACTCTAGGCAAACTGTTTTCATATCAAACTTATACTATGGTTAACATATATAAAACAAAACGGAGTTTGATATGAATTGGTATTTAGCAGTTTTAAAGAAGTATTTTGTATTTTCAGGTAGAGCTAGAAGAAAAGAATACTGGATGTTCGCCTTAATCAATTTTCTAATCATGATTGGTTTAACTATTATTGATGGTGTTTTAGGAACAATGGTTTTGGGAATGATCTATTCGCTTGCTGTTTTGATTCCAGGTATTGCAGTTACTTTTAGACGGTTACATGATATTGGCAAAAGTGGCTGGTGGTTGTTGCTGTTATTGGTGCCATTTGTTGGGGTGATTGTAATTCTAGTATTTATGTTTCTTGCAGGAGAAGAGGGCGATAATCAATATGGCTCTAATCCAAAGTTAGAAGCTGAATAAATAAAGTTTTATTTAACTAAAAAGCCCGCAATTGCGGGCTTTTTAGTTTGAGGTTATTTTTAAATAATATTATCGAAAATAACATGTTTATTCTAGCTTTCCAAATTTCTCTTTTAGAGCCTTCTTGTTGATTTTTCCAGCGCCAGTTTTTGGTAATTCATCGATAAATGTTATGTCATGTGGCAGTTTGTATTTTGCTATTTTATCCTTAAGGAAGTTACGTAATCCGATTTTGGTAAGCTTGCAGTCAGGTTTTAACGCAATAACAGCATGACCAACCTCGCCCCATTTTTTATCCGCTACACCAAATACAGCGGCTTCGGCGATACACTCATGGGCATAAATTACGCTCTCTACTTCAGAAGGATAAACATTTTCGCCCCCGGTTATGTACATATCTTTGGCTCTTCCAACAACGTAATAGCAACCGTCTTCGTCAAATAAAGCAAGATCACTTGTATGTAGCCACCCATCTTCATCAATCGCTTCAGTCGTAGCTTCTGGATTGTTCCAATATCCAGGTGTGCGGTGAGGGCCGCGTATAAGTAGCTCACCTGCACGATTGGCTTCAGTTACTGGTATTCCTGATTTATCGATTAACATCACTTCAACTTCCATTAAAGGATATCCAACTGCACCAGGTTTTTTCTGTACCTCATCAGCAGGAAGCCAAAATGTGTTTGGACCAGCTTCAGTTAATCCATAGCCGGTTTTGAAATCTACATCTTTTTTCCAAAACTGATCAAATACAGGGAGGGGGCATGGAGCTCCGCCACTGATAACAAAGTTTAAATTATCAAAATTAGTTTCTTCCCATCTAGGGTGGTGTTGCAT
Source organism: Gammaproteobacteria bacterium (assembly GCA_033852135.1). Taxonomy (GTDB): domain Bacteria; phylum Pseudomonadota; class Gammaproteobacteria; order QZLD01; family QZLD01; genus QZLE01. The sequence continues at coordinate 107,088 of JAWSVB010000013.1, forward strand.
CATGGAAAACATGGTTGGTACACCGAAGAAAACTGTGACAATACCGCTGTTAACTAGATCAAAAACCTGTGAAACATCAAACGTTTTACAAACTATAGATGTTCCGCCGGAGTATACTAGCGGTGAGGTAAATACGTTAAGTGCTCCGGTATGGAATAAAGGTGCGTTAAGAATTGCTACATCGTTATAACCAACCCCCCAGCTCATTGTGGTATTGATAGCGTTCCAGGTTATGTTCTCAATGCTTAAAATCGCACCCTTAGGTAATCCAGTTGTTCCGCCGGTATAGCAAATTACCCATGGGTCTTTGATAGAGATTGGAGGTCTATCTAGTTTAGTTTCTCTATATTGATTGCGCTCAGACATACATAAATCAGAGCTGCGGGTTTTTTCATCAAGAGCAACGTAGTGGTTTATGGAGGATAGGTCGTCACGCAGCTGAAGTTTTTTGATGATCCCGTTAAATTCCTCGCTATATATCAGGGTTTTTGGCTTTGCATCTTTGATTAACGCTTCAATTTCTGGGACTGCTAGTTTCCAGTTCATATTTTGTAGGACTGCGCCTAGCTTGTTGCATGCATACCAAACATCTAAATACTCGACAGAGTTTGATGCAAGTAGAGTTACTCTGTCCCCTTTTTTTACCCCAAGCTTGCCACGTAAAAAATGCGCTGTCTGGTTAACTTGGGCATTCCATTGTTTATAAGAAAGCTCTCTACCTTGAATGGTATCGATTAATGCGAGTTTATTTGGTGATAGAGATGCTCTGCGTTCGAGCCAGTCAATAGCTTCAATCATAATAATTCACTTATGAGGTCCATGTTTTATTTTAAAATGCTATACATAATCTCTAGCACAAGAATAGGGCTTTAACCAATATTCTTGATTGGAATCCTATTAAGTTGTGAAGCAAGCTGTACTTTTATCAAATCTATTTTTCTGAATCTGGTATTTATAGTTTTTTAAGGGCAAAATTGGCCATAATTGATCTATAATTTCAGTTGGTATATTTTTGTAGGTGATCTGCTTATATTGGTTTTAAATGTAAGCATATAAAAGCATAGGGTTCGGAGCTTCAATTGGTAATTTTTGAAAGAGATAATAAGGCTGAAGATAGAAGAGATTATGTGCGCTTTAATATTCAAGTTAAGGCCATATATCAGAGTGATTTGGGTGCAAAGTGTTTCGGAATTACCGAGAATATAAGTTCTTCAGGGTTGTTGTTAAATGTAACTAAATCTAGTGAAGCTGATGATCTTGTTCCTGGAGATGTTGGTTCAGTTGCAATCATGTCAGAAATGGATGGAAAACTAGTGCCGCTCGTTCTCAAATGTAAATTGGTTCATATAGGTGAGAATGGGATGGGGATCTATTTTAAGAAGAATAATATTAATACTATGGCCATGCTTGAGCAATTCATGATGCGTAGTCTTTGATTTTTTCTGAATCAAAGAAAATCCCCTAAAACAGCAATAACTTATTTAAGATAAAAATTCTGGTTAGAATTGTCTTAGAAACATAGTATAATCCGCACAAATTTCATTCATAAACATTAGGTTGAGTAATAGATGAGTCTTAATATTCACGATCACAAGATATTGATTCTTGATTTTGGTTCCCAGTACACGCAATTAATTGCTCGTAGAGTTAGAGAGTTAGGAGTTTACTCCGAGATCCACCCTTGGGATATGAATCTAGAAGCTTTAACAGAATTTAAACCTAATGGAATAATTCTCTCTGGCGGTCCTGAATCAGTAACTGTTGATGAGCCACCAAAGGCGCATGAAGAGATATTCTCCATGGGTATCCCAATTTTGGGTATCTGTTACGGTATGCAAACCATGTCTAGTCAGTTAGGTGGCAAGGTTGAAGCATCTGATGAGAAAGAGTTTGGTTATGCTCAAGTTCAAGTTCAAGTTGGGTCAAAACTACTTGAAGGTATATATGATGAATTATCATCTGGTGGCGGTCAGATCTTAGACGTTTGGATGAGTCATGGTGATAAGGTTGTTGCATTACCTGAAGGTTTTGAGTGTATTGCCAGCACCGATAGTGCTCCTATAGCTGCAATCGCAAACGAAGAGAAACAATTCTACGGCCTTCAATTTCACCCAGAAGTTACTCACACCAAAAAAGGTGGCGAGATCATCAATCGCTTTGTAGAAGATATCTGTAGCTGTGAGAAAGAGTGGACAGCTGGTAATATCATTGAAGATTCAATCGCAACTGTAAGAGAAAAGGTTGGTGATGACGAGGTTCTGCTTGGTCTTTCTGGTGGCGTAGATTCATCAGTAGTTGCAGCTCTACTGCATAAAGCAATCGGTGATAGGCTTACCTGTGTATTTGTCGATAACGGCCTGTTACGTCTAAATGAAGGCGATCAGGTTATGGAAACCTTTGCTAAACACATGGGTGTAAAAGTTATCCGTGTAAATGCAGAGGATAGATTCCTAGACGCGCTTAAAGGTGAATCTGATCCAGAGAAAAAGAGAAAGATCATCGGTAAGACTTTTATTGATGTATTTGATGATGAAGCAGCAAAGCTTACAAATGTTAAATGGCTAGCGCAGGGAACAATCTATCCTGATGTTATCGAGTCTGCAGGATCAAAAACCGGCAAGGCGCACGTAATTAAATCACACCATAATGTTGGTGGATTGCCTGAGCACATGAAGCTTGGCCTGGTAGAGCCACTACGTGAGCTATTCAAAGACGAAGTGAGAAAGATTGGTATCGAGCTAGGCCTTCATCCATCAATGGTATACAGGCACCCATTCCCAGGTCCTGGTCTTGGTGTGCGTATCCTTGGTGAAGTGAAAAAAGAGTATGCTGATATCCTTAGGCTTGCTGATGATATCTACATGAAAGAGTTGGTTAGCCATGATCTGTACGACAAGGTAAATCAGGCATTCGCAGTGTTCTTACCGGTTAAATCAGTTGGTGTTATGGGAGATGGCAGAAAATATGATTATGTTGTTGCCCTGCGAGCGGTTGAAACAATAGATTTCATGACAGCGCATTGGGCTAAATTGCCTTATGACTTCCTAGACATTATGTCGCGTAGAATTATTAATGAAATCGATGGAATATCACGCGTGGTATATGATATTTCAGGAAAACCACCAGCAACGATAGAGTGGGAATAGAAAATAGATAAACCGTAAGGTGGGCATTGCCCACCTTTTTTTTGAGTTATTTTTTTATGCAAAATCCTTATGCCAAATAAAGAATACGATATCTATATGCAAGCTGCTATAGAGCAGGCTTGTAAGGCGCGTGATATTGACGAAGTACCAGTTGGAGCTGTCGTAGTATTGGATAATCAAATTGTAGGTGTAGGGCATAACTGCCCAATCTCAACCTCAGATCCAACAGCTCATGCAGAGATAATGGCGATCCGCGATGCTTGTAGCCGAGTAAATAATTACCGTTTGCCAGAGATGGAGCTTATCGTGACGTTAGAGCCGTGTTCTATGTGTGTTGGCGCGATGATTCATGCTCGCGTTAAAAGGCTTGTGTTCGGCGCATCTGACCCTAAAACAGGGGCCGCTGGCGGTGTAACTGATCTAGTGCATATTGAACAGCATAAACATAATATGGATATTGTGCCTGGAGTGATGGAATCGCAGTGTCGCGAACTCCTGCAGAACTTTTTTAAGCAAAAACGTCTTGCGGCCAAGATGAAAAAACAAGTCGAATAACAATAGGTCCAAAAGCAATGAATGAAGAAAGAATAGAAAACCTAGAACTGAAATACTCATATCAAGAGCAGGCCATCAATGAGATGAGCGATATCATCTACCAACAACAAAAGAAAATAGAGAGGATGGAGGAGTTACTTAAGGCTGTGATGGAAAAGACTGCAGAGAATGAATCTGGACCGTCTCATGTTACTAGTCTTATGGATGAAGTTCCCCCTCACTATTAATTTTTGCACCTAATTTCCAAGATCCCTGAGCGTAGTCGAAGGGTCTAAGGAAATATTTTGCAAAATTATATCACTCCCGTGAAAACGGAAATCTCAATACTATAATACTCTTCAGATTCTCGCTTTTGCGCACTACTGCCTGGGATAAGGTTAATTAGCACGGGAAGCGTCATGCCGGCGAAGGCCGGTATCCAGAAAAATTATGGGTGCTATCTGGGTATTCATAAAACCATAACAATCATGGCTTAGATTGAAGATAATAAATTGCGGGAAATAAAAAAGGGTTGCTAGATAGCAACCCTTTTTAGAATTTGGCTCCTCGGGACGGGTTCGAACCGCCGACCCAGTGATTAACAGTCACTTGCTCTACCTGCTGAGCTACCGAGGATCTGGAACGCGAGCTATGTTACTAAAAACCTAATTCGCGCTCAACAAAAAACTTCAAAAAATGTGAAATTTATTTGTTTAGTGCCTTCTCGATGCGGTCAAGCGCCTCGACAAGATTGTCCATACTGGTCGCATATGACATCCTGAAATACCCTTCAAGACCGAATGCAGATCCAGGGACAATAGCCACTTCTGCATCTTCTAACAGGTAAGCTGCAAGGTCCAGGTCGTTGTTGATTCCATCAAGAGAATCAATAGCTTCCTGTGCATGAACGAAGGTATAAAAAGTGCCGTCAGAGTTTATGCATGATAGACCTTTGATGGTGTTTACGCGGTTAGCAACATAGTCGTGACGCTCTTTAAATGCTTCAAGCATCGGTTTGATGCACCCTTGGTCACCATTGATTGCAGTAACTGCAGCAGCTTGACACATTGCTGCAGGATTTGACGTACTTTGTGACTGAATTTTCTTCATTGCGCCAATGATAGATGCAGGGCCAGCGATATAACCAATTCTCCAGCCAGTCATAGCGTAAGCTTTAGATACACCATTAAGAACCATGGTGCGCTCATATAGCTCAGGGCAAACCATCAAGATGTTTGAGAACGGCTCATCCATCCACCAGATTTTTTCATACATATCATCAGTAGCAATGATAACTTGAGGGTATTTTAGTAATACATCAGCTAAAGCCTTAAGCTCTGCTGCAGTGTATGCAACACCAGAAGGATTAGATGGACTGTTTATTACAAACAGTTTGGTTTTGTCTGTAATAGCAGCTTCAAGTTGCTCAGGTGTGATTTTGTAGTTTTGATCTTTGCCAGCCTCAACGATTACAGGAACCCCGCCAGCAAGAATGCTCATGTCAGGGTAAGAAACCCAATAAGGTGCTGGAATGATAACTTCATCACCAGGATTTAGAATTGCCTGAGCAAGATTATAAAAGGTCTGTTTGCCACCAACAGAAACCATAACCTGATTCATCTCGTATGAAAGGCCATTATCTTGCTTGAATTTTTCTATGATAGCTTTTTTAAGGTCTGGAGTACCGTCAACTGGCGTGTATCGTGTTTGACCATTTTTAATAGCTGTAATGCCAGCTTCTTTAATGTGATCAGGGGTATCAAAGTCAGGTTCACCGGCGCCAAGGCCAATGATGTTTTTACCCTGAGCTCTTAGCTCAGCAGCTTTAGCTGTAATTGCAAGGGTAGGTGAAGGTTTTACCTGTTGGACACGATTAGAAAGTTGAATATTCAATGAAGTTCTCCATTTTTAGTTGTACCGCGCTAATGTTATCATATTTTCATGAAAAAACAGTTCAAATTAATTAGCAAATATTCTCCATCTGGAGATCAACCGCAAGCTATTGAAAAGCTTATGGAAGGAATCGATGATGGCCTAGGATATCAAACCGTATTAGGCGTTACCGGCTCGGGTAAAACTTTTACTATAGCCAACATAATAAATGAGCTGCAGCGTCCTGCGCTGATCCTTACACCAAATAAAACCCTTACAGCTCAGTTTTACGGTGAGATGAAAGAGTACTTCCCTGAAAACTCAGTGGAATATTTTGTATCTTATTATGACTATTATCAGCCAGAGGCTTACGTTCCTGCATCCGATACCTTTATCGATAAAGATTCATCGGTGAATGCCCACATCGAGCAGATGCGTCTTTCCGCTACTAAAGCGATATTAGAGCGGCAGGATACAATCATCGTCGCCTCAGTATCATCGATCTATGGTCTGGGTGATCCAAAGCAATATTTGAGTATGGTGCTGCACTTAGTAAAAGGGGGAAGGATAGAGCATCGAGCGCTATTAAGGCGCCTTGCTGAGCTGCAATACAGTAGAAATGATGTGGTATTTGATCGTGCTAGTTTTCGCGTGCGCGGTGATGTGATTGATGTATTTCCGGCAGAATCAGAAAAAGAAGCAATAAGAATTGAACTGTTTGATGACGAGATAGAATCTCTATCATATTTTGACCCGCTTACCGGAGAGTTATTGAGCAGAGTATCGCGCTTAACGGTTTACCCCAAAACCCATTATGTAACACCGCGTGAAACTATAATTAGTGCAATCGATGAGATAAAAATTGAGTTGCGCAGCAGATTAGAGCAGTTGCGTGGTGATAACCGATTGGTTGAAGCGCAGCGCTTAGAGCAACGTGTGATGTATGACATTGAGATGTTTAATGAGCTAGGTTACTGCTCCGGGGTGGAAAACTACTCGCGCTACCTTTCTGGTAGATCATCGGGAGAGCCACCACCAACATTAATGGACTATCTCCCTGAGGATGCGCTGATAATTATTGATGAGTCCCATGTTACCGTGCCGCAGATAGGTGCAATGTATAAGGGGGATCGCTCCCGCAAAGAAACCTTAGTGCAATATGGTTTTCGCTTGCCTTCAGCTTTGGATAATAGGCCATTGCGCTTTGATGAGTTTGAGAATATAGCTCCACAGACAGTTTATGTTTCGGCAACGCCAGGTGACTATGAGAAGGATAAATCGGGTCAGATAGTAGAGTTAGTTGTGCGTCCAACTGGGTTGGTTGATCCGCATATAGAGGTAAGGCCAGCAACTACTCAGGTTGATGATCTGCTATCTGAAATTAATATTGTCACCGCCAAACAGGAACGTGTTTTAGTGACAACTCTCACCAAAAAGATGTCAGAAGATCTCACAGATTATCTATTGGAGCATGATGTAAGAGTGCGTTACCTCCATTCAGATATCGATACGGTAGAGCGGATGGAGATAATTCGTGATCTCAGGTTGGGGAATTTTGATGTGCTAGTTGGGATTAATTTATTACGCGAAGGGTTGGATATTCCAGAAGTGTCACTGGTAACCATATTGGATGCGGATAAAGAGGGTTTTTTACGCTCCGAAAGATCGCTAATTCAGACCATTGGTAGATCAGCGCGTAATGCAAATGGTAGAGCAATACTCTATGCGGATAAAATCACTAAATCTATGCAAAAGGCAATGGATGAAACAGCAAGGCGCCGCGAAAGACAGATAAAATACAATGAAGAGCATGGTATTACACCGCAAACCATTCAAAAAGCAGTGCGCGACATCATGGAAAGTGGCAGTTACTACACTGCAGACAATAAGAAAACCAAGCGCGGTAAAGTTGCAGAGGATAAGGCTGATTATAGCAACCTTACGCCGCACCAGTTGTCGGTAAAAATGGATAAAATGGAAAAGCAGATGTTCGAGCATGCGCAAAACCTTGAGTTTGAACAAGCAGCAAAGCTACGAGATGAAATTGAAGAGCTAAGAGAGGTTTTTATTGAGGTGTAGGTTTGAATCTAGCTATGGCAACGATTTAGAGGGTAATTACCTTGACACCAAGCCAATAATTAGTAAAATCCACACTCCTTTTATTGAGATTGTCAGATTTGTCTCTATAATTGCATGGATTGATGTTGGTCATTGAATGACCTTATACATAAAGTTCATTAGCTACTTAAATAAATAGGTACTAAATAAATAGGCGCGTAGCTCAGTGGTAGAGCACTACCTTGACATGGTAGTGGTCGGTGGTTCAATCCCGCCCGCGCCTACCAAATTCTAATTAATATATACATGGCCATTCGTATCGGTCAGTAAGGAAGTGAAATGCCAGTAATCACCCTCCCAGACGGAAGTCAAAAAACCTTCGAAGAAAACGTAACAGTAATGGATGTAGCTGCATCTATTGGAGCTGGTCTTGCTAAAGCAACATTGGCAGGCAAAGTAAACGGTACAACCGTAAATCATGACTATCTAATCGAAGAAGATGCAAACCTACAAATCATCACCGAAAAGGATGATGAGGGTCTTGATATAATCCGTCATTCAGCTGCTCATCTAATGGCTCATGCAGTAAAACAACTTTTTCCAGAAGCTCAGGTTACCATCGGTCCTAGCATTGAAGATGGTTTCTACTACGATTTTTCATATGAAAGATCATTTGTCCCTGAAGATCTAGCTGCAATCGAAAAGAAGATGAAAGAGTTGGCAAAGGCCAACATTGAAATCACCCGCAAGGTGATGGATCGCGATGAAGCGATAGAATTTTTTAATAGCATCGGTGAGAAATACAAGGCTGAGATTATCAGCGACATTCCAGCTGGTGAGCAGATCTCCTTATATGAGCAAGGTGATTTTATTGATCTTTGTCGTGGTCCACACGTGCCTAGCACAGGTAAGATCAAATCTGTAAAAGTTATGAAAGTTGCTGGAGCATACTGGCGCGGTAACTCTGACAATGAAATGCTGCAGCGTATCTATGCGACAGCATGGCGTGATAAAAAAGAGCTAAAAGCTTATCTGCTTAGATTAGAAGAAGCAGAAAAAAGAGATCACAGAAAGATCGGTAAAGCTTTAAACCTATTTCATATGCAGGAAGAAGCGCCAGGAATGGTATTCTGGCATGAAAAAGGTTGGAGCATCTATCTGACTATACAAGACTATATTCGTAAACTAGTTAGAAGAAATGGTTATCACGAAGTAAGAACGCCGCAAATGATTAGCCGTGTTTTGTGGGAAAAATCTGGTCATTGGGATAAATTCCATGAAGAGATGTTTACTACAGCTTCAGAACAGCGTGATTATGCTGTAAAGCCTATGAACTGCCCTGGTCACGTACAGATCTTTAATCAAGGCGTGAAAAGTTACCGAGATCTTCCATACAGAATATGTGAATTTGGTGATTGTCATCGTAATGAGCCATCTGGAACTCTACAGGGTACAATGCGTGTTAGAGGTTTTGTTCAAGATGATGGGCATATTTTCTGTACCGAAGATCAGATTCAAAGTGAAGTTGCTGATTTTATCGATTTAGTCTTTAAAACCTATGGTGATTTTGGTTTTGAAGATATCACCATTGCATTAGCAACTCGCCCAGAGAAAAGGGTTGGTGATGATGAAGTTTGGGATAAAGCAGAAAAAGCGCTTGAAATTGCCCTTAAAGAAAAAGGGTTAGAATTTACATTTAAGCCGGGTGAAGGTGCGTTTTACGGACCAAAAATTGAGTTCACCATGCGCGATTGTTTAAATCGTGGCTGGCAGCTTGGTACTGTACAGGTAGATTTCTCCATGGCAGGGCGTTTAGATGCGCAATATGTTGCCGAAGATGGACAAAGAAAGCACCCAGTTTTGATTCATCGTGCAATACTTGGATCACTAGAAAGATTCATCGGAATTTTGATAGAGCATCACGCTGGAATCATGCCTACATGGCTATCTCCGGTGCAAGTCGCTGTGATGAGTATCACCGATAGACAGGTAGATTTTGTAAAATCAGTCGAAAAGAAATTGCTAAATAATGACATTAGAGTGATTTCAGACTTGAGAAATGAGAAAATCGGATTTAAAATCCGCGAACACACTTTGCAAAGAGTCCCTTACATGCTTGTAATTGGTGACCGCGAAAGCGAAGAGAGCAAAGTGGCTGTGCGGACAAGAGATGGAAGAGATCTCGGTGTTATGTCTGTTGATGAGTTTTTGGATAAAATTCAAACAGATATCGCTAACTTTGGTAATGAAACTGTGGAGGAATAGATATCGCTGCTGAAAAGAGTACTCGCTGTAACAAAGAGATTAAATGCCGAGAGGTAAGATTAATCGATGCAGAAGGCGAACAATTAGGTGTTGTTTCAATTGAAGATGCTTTAGAAAGAGCTTATAATGCCAACCTTGATTTGGTAGAGGTTTCACCGACAGCTTCACCGCCAGTATGTCGAGTTATGGACTATGGAAAGTACAAATTCGAATTGGCAAAAAAGCAGCAGGCTGCTAAGAAAAAGCAGAAACAGATTCAGGTCAAAGAAGTAAAGTTTCGACCAGGGACGGAAGACGGGGATTATCAGGTAAAACTACGCAACCTGATACGTTTCCTAGAAAACGGGGATAAAGTTAAAGTTACTTTAAGATTCCGTGGGCGCGAGATGGCTCATATGGATCTTGGTGAAAAGTTGCTTAAACGAGTAGAGAAGGATCTCGAAGAAATTACTGTAGTCGATCAAAGGCCAAAACGGGAAGGTCGACAAATGGTGATGATGTTATCTCCCAAAAAGAAAAAGTAGTATTTAACATTAACAATGCGGAGTTATTATGCCTAAAATGAAATCCATACGTGGAGCAGCGAAGCGTTTTCGCAAAACTGCATCCGGTTCAATCAAGCGTGGCCAGTCTCATAGAAGCCATATCTTGACCAAAAAAAGCACCAAGCGTAAGCGTCATCTACGTGCACCAGCAACTGTACATCCATCAGATGTTAAGTTGATCACTAGAATGTTGCCTAACCTATAAATGCAAAGTTGTTTTTATAAAAGCTAACCCTTTTGTATTAACGCCAAGCAGATGCTTAACCGGAGAAGAGTATGCCAAGAGTAAAACGCGGTGTTACGGCACACGCTAAACACAAGAAAATTTTAAAGAAAGCCAAAGGTTATTACGGAGCCCGTAGAAAGGTCTTCCGTGTTGCTAAACAGGCTGTTATCAAAGCAGGTCAATATGCGTATCGTGATAGACGTCAGCGTAGACGTCAGTTTAGAGCGCTATGGATCGCAAGAATCAACGCTGCAGCCCGTATGAACGGCCTGAACTACAGTAGATTCATTGCTGGTCTTAAGAAAGCATGCATTGAAATTGACCGTAAGGTTTTAGCTGATATCGCAGTACACGATAAGCCAGCTTTCACCCTTTTGGTTGAAAAGGCAAAAGCAAGCCTATAAAAGCTTAAGCCATATCTTTTGCAAGAGGTTTCTTAATAGAAGCCTTTAAAGATACGGAAAAGATAAAGGAAGATAGGCAGCATTGTCTATCTTCCTTCTTATTTATAAACTGGTCCCTATTATTTACAGGTATCCCTAGCTACGATGAATACTTCAGTCGATCAAGAAATTGATGCTCTTGTGCTGGATGCGTTAGCTGCTATTGAAAAAGCAGAAGACCTTTCAGAGTTTGATCAGATCCGTGTTCAATACATGGGTAAGAAAGGTGTTCTTACAGATAAGCTGAAAAGCTTAGGTAAGTTACCTGCAGAGCAACGTCCGCTAGTTGGACAATCAATAAACGCTGCTAAGCAAAAGATACAGACCACCCTTGAAGAGCGCAAAAATAAGCTACAGCAGGCAGCCCTTGATAAAGAGCTGGCAGCAGAAGCTGTTGACGTAACCCTTCCTGGAAGAGGTATAAAGCAAGGCGGTTTACACCCAGTAACTAAAACCATGCAAAGAATAGAAGAGTTGTTTGCTAAAGTTGGTTTTGTAGTTGAAGAAGGACCTGAGATAGAAGACGATTACCACAATTTTGAGGCACTAAATATTCCATCGCATCATCCTGCGAGAGCGATGCATGATACATTTTATTTTTGCCCTGATATGTTATTGCGTACTCAAACATCATCTGTACAAATCAGAGTTATGGATGAGCAAGAGCCGCCACTAAGAATTATTTCTCCTGGACGTGTTTATAGACATGACTGGGATATCACCCACACACCAATGTTTCATCAGGTTGAAGGCTTGCTAATTGATAAAGATGTTAGTTTTGCCGACCTTAAAGGTGTTCTGTATGACTTCATGCGCGCATTTTTTGAGAAAGACCTAGATTTACGCTTTAGACCTTCTTATTTCCCATTCACTGAGCCATCTGCTGAGGTAGATATTCAATGTGTTATGTGTGACGGCGTTGGTTGCCGTGTTTGTAAAGGCACAGGCTGGTTAGAAGTGTTAGGGTGTGGGATGGTGCATCCAAACGTACTGAATAATGTAGGTATAAATACTGAAGAGTATATTGGATATGCATTTGGTATGGGTGTTGAGAGATTAGCTATGCTGCGTTATGGCATAGATGATCTAAGAATGTTTTTTGAAAATGACTTGTCATTTTTACAGCAATTTAACTAGAGAGATTAGCGATGAAGATAAGTGAGCAATGGCTGCGCGAGTTTGTAGATGTAAGTCTACCAACGAATGAACTTGCAGAGCAGCTCACAATGGCTGGGTTGGAAGTAGATTCTATTGAACCTGCAGCTCCTGAATTTACCGGAGTAGTAGTAGCCCAGATCATTAAGTGTGAACCTCATCCTGATGCAGATAAGCTGCAAGTTTGCAAAGTAAACACTGGTAGTGAAGAGGTGCAGATTGTTTGTGGCGCCAAAAATGCTAGAGAAGGGTTAATAGCTCCATTAGCTACTATTGGTGGCAAACTACCTGGTGATTTTAAAATCAAAAAAGCCAAACTTCGTGGTGTGGAATCATTTGGAATGTTGTGCTCGGCTAAAGAGATTGGTATTGCAGAAAGCGCCGAAGGGTTACTTGAACTGCCAGCAGATGCACCAGTTGGCACTGATATTCGTGAGTACCTACAGCTAAATGACACCATTATTGAAGTTGATCTAACACCAAATAGAAGTGACTGTTTAGGAATGACAGGTGTTGCACGTGAAGTTGGTGTAATTACTCGTAGCGCCTTTACTGAAAAGCAGATTGATCAAGTTGCTTGTGAAATTGATAAGCAATTTCCCGTTGAAATTAATGATAGTGAACAGTGTCCACGTTATGCCGGTAGAGTTATCACCGGGGTAAATCCACAGGCTGAAACACCAATCTGGATGCAAGAGAAGTTGCGCCGTGGTGGAATCAGAAGCCTAAGTCCTATCGTAGATATTACAAATTACGTTCTGCTTGAGTTAGGGCAACCAATGCATGCCTTTGACTTAGATAAGTTGCATGGCTGTATTGTTGTGCGTATGGCTAAAGATGGTGAAGAGCTAGAGTTGCTTGATGGTCAAACCATTAAGTTAAAATCAGATTCACTAGTTATTAGTGATAAGACTAAGCCAGTTGCTCTTGCTGGAGTGATGGGTGGTTTAGAGAGCTCAGTAACAGATGGTACTCAAGATATATTCCTTGAGAGTGCTTTCTTTACTCCAAAGGCTATAGCCGGTAAAGCTAGAAATTATGGATTACATACTGATTCATCGCATAGATTTGAGCGTGGAGTTGATCCAGAGCTTCAAATTAAGGCAATTGAGTTAGCAACTAAACTTATCCTTGAGATTACAGGTGGTAAAGCTGGTCCTGTAATTGAAGCTACAAGCAATGAGCACATGCCAAAAATGGCAGTTATCAAATTACGCCGTGATAGAATCGCAAAGGTTCTAGGTGTAACTCTTATAGATGCTGATATTGAAGATATCCTTACCAGATTAGGCTTCGCTGTTTCTGCTCAAGGTGATGGTTGGGAAGTGACCGCACCGCTATTTAGATTTGATGTGTCTATTGAAGAAGATCTAATTGAAGAGCTTGGCAGAGTCTATGGATATAACAATATTCCAAGATCAAATGCTTCTAGCAACTTATCTATTAAAGCGATTCCAGAGAAGGATGTTGCGTTAACATCGGTGCAAAAAACACTGATCGATAGAGAATATCAAGAAGCCATAACCTACAGTTTTGTATGTCCAAAAACTCAGGAGCTAATAACTCCAGGGGAAGAGCAGATTAAATTAGCAAATCCAATATCATCAGATATGGAAGTTATGCGCTCAACAATATGGACCGGTTTAATAAAAGCTGCAGTTTATAACAAAAATCGCCAGCATAGCCGTGTACGACTGTTTGAAACAGGTTTAGTATTTGCAAAAAATGGCGATAAAGTTGAACAGAATCCATCTTTAGCTGGAATAATTCTAGGTTCAAGATTAGCTGAACAGTGGTCGCAAAAATCAGAGGAAGTTGATTTCTTTGATATTAAAGGCGATGTTGAGGCCTTATTAGCACTTGGCGGATCTGCTGCTGAATATCAATTTATCGCTGAGAAGCATAATGCCTTGCATCCAGGGCAGTCTGCGAAGATAATGCGTGGCGAAAAACTTATAGGTTGGGTAGGCGCGATTCATCCAGCCCTTGCCAAGAAGCTAGACCTGCCAATTAAAACATATCTATTTGAGTTAGATATGGATCAGGTTATTCATGGTAGTGTTCCAAAATTTGAAAAACTTTCTAAGTTTCCGCAGATCAAACGAGATCTGGCAATAGTGGTTGATGAATCAGTTGCTGCAGATTCTGTACTTAAAGCAGCAGCAGAGGTAGAACCGGAAATTGTTAAGGAAGTCCGTCTTTTCGACGTTTATCGTGGAAAAGGGGTAGAAGAGAATTGTAAAAGTCTAGCGATTAGCTTGATTTTACGGCATTTTTCACGCACTCTTATTGATAATGAAGTTGATGCGATCGTTGAGCAAGTAGTTAAAAAGCTTGCTGATCAATTCGACGCAAAGTTGAGGTAAATTAAATATGGCACTAACGAAAGCAGAGATTGCAGAACGTTTGTATGAAGAAGTTGGATTAAACAAGCGCGAAGCAAAGGAACTGGTTGAAAACTTTTTTGAACAGTTACGTACATCGTTAGAAGAGGGTACACAGGTCAAATTATCCGGGTTTGGAAACTTTGATCTTAGGGATAAGAATCAACGTCCAGGACGCAACCCAAAAACTGGTGAAGAGATACCAATCTCAGCACGCAGAGTGGTAACTTTCCGTCCAGGACAAAAGTTAAAATCACGCGTGGAAGCATATGCTGGAACCGAACAATAATCAGGAATTGCCACAAATACCTGCAAAAAGATATTTCACCATTGGTGAAGTAAGTGAACTTTGCGATGTTAAAGCTCACGTTCTCAGATACTGGGAGCAGGAATTTAGTCAGCTAAAACCGGTAAAACGTCGAGGTAACCGACGTTATTACCAAAGACAGGACGTCATAATGGTCAGGCAGATAAAGAGTCTGCTCTATGATCAAGGTTTCACCATTGGTGGTGCCAGACAACGTCTGTCTGGTGATAACGCCAAAGAGGATCTAAACCAATCACAACAGGTTATCGATTTAATCTGCAGTGAGCTGGAAGAAGTTCTGGAAATCCTTAAGCGTTAACAAGGTTTAAAGAAAAAAATAAAGCATGAGCAGTGGTTTTTCTGCTCATGCTTTTTTGTGTCTGCAGAATTTTTGGAGGTGAAGCAGTTGGCTTAGTAAAAGTAACTAAATAACTTAGTTAATACCCTCTATAAGATCGATATCATGCTTCAATAGATCATTTACCATTTTATTTAACTCTACTCCTTTTGCTTTGGCTTTTGCGGAAAAGTAGTCAAGTACGTCAGCATCGAGGTAAACAGGTAAGTTCATTTTTGTATCAGGACAAAAGAATTTACCCCGTTCACCTTTTGAAAAATTATATTCTTCCTTCATATTCTTACCCGTGTTCATATTGCTTGATTTCATTTTTAGTAGCTGGTCTAGCAGAAATTATTCTAACGGTAATAGTATCGCAATTTTCACCTTTGAAAGTATGCACTACTATTACATAACGTTTACCGTTTACAATCCCAAGTGTTATCCATCGATCTTCACTCTCATCAGAGTTGTCTTCATCGTAAATTGTTAAGGCCATTGGATCTTTGAATACTTCGGCAGCTTGTTCAAATGTTATACCATGCTTAGTAGCGTTACTGTGAGCTTTTACCGGATTCCATTCAAAATTATATTGCATTCAGCTTGCCTTGGTGTTTTTAGCTATATCTCAGTCGTTTAAGTAAATTATCATGTTTTTTAGTGTTATGAAACTTCAACAATGTTCCATTTTGGGAAGTTACAATTTATAACTCAAATGTATAGTATGATGTTTTTTAGTTATTTACCTCATCCGATAACTACTTTTGCTCAAATTCTTCACTTATAGTAGAATGTCGCTCCCGTATGTAACTACGATCCTTTGAAGAATGCTCGAAATAAATCCGATTACAAACAAAATCGCTGACCTTCAGCAGAGATCTCAATCTCTGAGGGGGTATCTTTGACTTTGATGAAAAGAAAGAACGTTTAGAAGAGGTCACCGCTGAATTAGAAGACCCTGCTATTTGGAATAATCCAAATAAAGCGCAGGAGCTTGGTCGTGAACGTTCAAGACTTGAAACTATAGTCGTTAATCTGGAGGAGCTATTTGGTGCTCTTGCTGATGCATCTGAGCTGATTGAGATGGCGGTGGAAGAGGGTGATGAGGATACGGTTGCATCTATAGCTGATGATCTTGAAGGGTATGAAAAAACAGTTGAGACATTAGAGTTTCAACGTATGTTCTCTGGCGAGATGGATCCAAATAATGCCTACCTTGATATTCAATCAGGTTCTGGTGGTACCGAGGCGCAAGATTGGGCGGAGATGATCCTGCGCATGTATCTGCGCTGGGGTGAGCGTCGTGGTTTTAAAACTGAATTAATTGAAGCATCTCCAGGTGATGTGGCAGGAATCAAAAGTGCCACAATAAGTTTTACTGGTGATTACGCCTATGGTTGGCTGCGTACTGAGACAGGTGTGCATCGCTTGGTTAGAAAATCGCCATTTGATTCTAGTAATCGCAGGCATACCTCATTTGCTGCTGTATTTGTTTCTCCCGAAGTTGATGACAATATCGAGATCGATATAGATCCTTCTGATTTGCGTATCGATGTTTATCGCGCAAGTGGTGCAGGTGGTCAGCACGTTAACAGAACAGAGTCTGCGGTGAGAATAACGCATAACCCAACAAATATTGTTGTGCAGTGTCAAAATGACCGCTCACAGCATAAGAACAAAGCCACAGCGATGAAACAGCTAAAAGCTAAGCTGTTTGAATATGAATTGAGCCAGCGTAATGCTGACAAGCAAACTCTTGAGGACTCAAAGTCAGATATTGGCTGGGGTAGTCAGATTAGATCTTATGTATTAGATCAATCAAGAATTAAGGATTTAAGAACCGGTGTAGAGAAAGGCAACACGCAGGCGGTTTTAGATGGCGATTTGGATGTGTTTATCGAAGCTAGCCTTAAAAGTGGTTTATAAGCTGTGTTCATGACGCTATAAGCTTTGGTGTGCTTACGAAGCACCATGCGTCATACCGGCGAAGGCCGGTATCCAGCAAACGAAGTTTGCCGTGCAAGGCGCGCTTGAAAGGATTAATTAAATGGATTACCCGAACAAGTTGGGTAATGACATAAACAAGAGAGAAATGGTATGACCGAACAACATGAAGATGATAACAAACTGATTGCAATGAGAAGAAGTAAACTTGCTGAGATCAGAGAGAGTGAAGAAGTAGCATTCCCTAATGATTTCGTGAGAAAGGATTTTGCAGATAAGATCCATAGTCAGTTTGATGAAAAAGAGAAGGAATTCTTCGAGGGTGAAACTGTCGAAGTTAGCGTTGCTGGACGTATGATGCTTAAGCGCGTTATGGGTAAGGCTAGTTTTGCTACCATCAAGGATATGTCTGGTAAGGTTCAGCTCTTTTTGCAAAAAGCTGCTATTGGTGAAGATGTTTATGCTGCTTTTAAAACCTGGGATATCGGTGACATCATCGGTGCCGAAGGTACTTTGTTTAAAACGAAGACTGGTGAGCTTTCAATTCGTGTAAGCAAAATTAAGCTTCTTACTAAATCACTGCGCCCACTTCCTGAAAAGTTCCAAGGTCTTCAAGACCAAGAGGTCAGATATCGTCAAAGATATGTTGATCTAATTATGAATGATGAGGTGCGCAAGACATTCCAGATTAGAACTCAGGTTGTTCAAGGTATCCGTGATTTCTTCAATACCAGAGGCTTTATGGAAGTTGAAACTCCAATGTTACAGGTGATTCCAGGTGGTGCAGCGGCGCGTCCGTTTATTACCCATCATAATGCCTTGGACATGGATATGTATATGAGAATTGCCCCAGAACTTTATCTGAAAAGATTAGTTGTTGGTGGTATTGAGCAGGTTTACGAAATCAATCGTAACTTCAGAAACGAAGGGCTTTCAACACGCCACAACCCAGAGTTCACAATGCTTGAGTTTTACCAGGCATACGCAACTTATGAAGATCTTATGGATCTATCTGAAGAGCTGATTCGTGGTTTGGCAGAGAAAGTTGTTGGATCAACTGATGTTACTTATCAAGGTGAGGTTTATAACTTCGGCAAACCGTTTGATCGCATGACTGTTAAAGAGTCGATTTTGAAGTATAACCCAGAGATTAAGCCAGAACAGTTAGAAGATCTTGATACAGCACGTAAGATTGCTGAAGGTTTAGAAATTCGCTTAGAAGATAGTTATGGTTTAGGTAAGGTGCAAATTGAGATCTTTGAGAAGACTGTTGAGCACGTGCTAAAAGATCCAACTTTCATCACTGCATATCCAACAGAGGTTTCACCACTAGCAAGAAGAAATGATGCAGACCCATTTGTAACTGATCGTTTTGAATTCTTCTTAGGTGGTCGTGAGATTGCAAATGGATTCTCTGAGCTTAATGATGCAGAAGATCAAGCAGAGAGATTCCAACAGCAGGTTGAAGCGAAAGATAGCGGAGATCATGAGGCGATGCATTTTGACGCTGATTATATTCGCGCTCTTGAGTATGGACTTCCTCCAACTGCAGGTGAGGGTATTGGAATTGATCGTCTAGTGATGTTCTTCACAGACTCACCATCTATTCGTGACGTATTGTTGTTCCCACATATGCGTCCAGAAGTAGAATAATTTTCGTTAAAGGCTGGTTTAGATAAGTCTTAGTTAGATAGTTTTAATTTAGGAAAATAGCATGAGAGATAAAAGTAGACCTTTATCACCATTTATAACCATCTATAAGAACCCTGTGACCTCTTATATTTCGATGGGGCACCGCATGGCTGGTGTTGCGCTTAGCGTTGGAATGGTGCTTTTAGTAATTTGGTTAGTTGCATTAGCTGGTGGTGAAGAATCATATCAGTGTGCACAGGCAATAATTACTTCGATTCCTGGCCGCATTGTAATGATAGGTTTTAGCTTCCTGTTCTTTTATTACATGGCAACCGCCGTTAGACATCTTATCTGGGATTTTGGATTTGGATTTGAGATGAAAACAGCAGAGATTACTGGATACATCAGCATAATCGCATCTGTGGTTTTAACTGTCCTTTTATGGGCTGCGATTTTGATCGTATAAAAAAGGTATTTGAATTATGAAATTACGAAACCCTTTAGGTAGTGCGATTGGATTAGGTTCTGGTCATAACGGATTCCATCATTGGTGGTCACATTTTCTTTCTATGGTAGGAATAGTCCTGCTATCAATTTTTGCTGTATATGCAGTGATTTGTTTTGCTGCAATGGATGGATATCAAGACGTTATTGCTTGGATGTCAAACCCATTTCATGCAGTTCTATCAGTTTTATTGGTAGTAGTTAGTTTTTACCATTTTGCTCTTACTGCTCGCGTTTGTATTGAAGATTACATTCAGCCAGAGTGGTTTAAGCATGTTTGTACCGTAGCAACCAATTTCTTAGCTGTCGTTTTTGGCATGGTTGGTTGTTTTTCTATTCTGCGTCTATTTGTTGGAGGTTAAGTAATGTCAGAAGTATATGAGGTAATAGATCATACGTATGACGTAATCGTAGTTGGCGCAGGTGGTGCTGGTTTAAGAGCAACGCTAGGAATGGCTGAGGGTGGTTTGAAAACTGCTTGTATCTCAAAACTATTCCCAACTAGAAGTCACACAGTAGCAGCCCAGGGTGGTATCAGTGCTGCTCTTGGTAACATGGGTGAAGATGATTGGCGCTGGCACATGTATGATACCGTTAAAGGTTCAGATTGGCTGGGTGATCAGGACTCGATAGAGTACATGTGTAAAGAGGCTGGTCCAGCGATCATCGAACTGGAACACTACGGTTTGCCATTCTCGAGAACAGAAGATGGCAAAATATATCAGCGTCCATTCGGTGGAATGACCACACACTATGGTAAAGGCGACGGACCAGCGCAGAGAACTTGTGCTGCTGCTGATCGTACTGGTCATGCGATGTTGCATACCCTTTATCAACAATCACTAAAGAAAAAAGCCGAGTTCTTCATTGAGTACTTTGTTATCGATATGATAATGAATGAAGATGGAGCTTGTTGTGGTGTTATCGCTCTGAATATGGATGATGGCAAACTACACAGATTTAATTCGCAAATGGTTGTACTTGCGACAGGTGGTTATGGCCGTTCATACCACTCAAGTACATCAGCGCACACCTGTACTGGTGATGGTGCTGGTATGGTTCTAAGAGCAGGACTTCCGCTACAGGATATGGAGTTTGTTCAATTCCATCCAACCGGAATATACGGTGCAGGATGTCTGATCACTGAAGGTGTTCGTGGTGAAGGTGGATATCTTACAAATAGCAAAGGTGAGAAGTTTATGGAGAAATACGCTCCAAAAGCTAAAGACCTTGCTTCACGCGATGTAGTAAGCCGCTCTATGACTATCGAGATCAGAGAAGGGCGTGGAGTTGGTGAGAAAAAAGATCACCTCTATCTACACATTGAACACTTAGATCCAAAAGTGGTGCAGGAAAGATTACCTGGTATTGCTGAGAGCGCGAAAATCTTCGCTGGTGTTGATGTAACTAAAGAGCCAATTCCAGTTGTTCCAACTGCTCACTACAACATGGGTGGTATCCCAACCAATTATCATGGTGAAGTTCTTTCGATGAAAGATGGAGATGCAGAAGCAACGGTTCCTGGTCTAATGGCAATTGGTGAAGGTGCTTGCGTATCGGTTCATGGCGCTAACCGACTTGGTTCTAACTCACTGCTTGATTTGGTTGTATTTGGTAGAGCGGCAGCGCATAGAGCAGTTGATGTTCTAACCAAAGAAGGTGCATCAAAGCATAAGCCTGCACCTCAAGAAGCTACTGACGCTATTCTTGCGAGATTGGATAAATTGCGTAATGCAGATGGTTCAAAATCAACAGCGCAAATTCGTGAAGAGATGCAGGTTGTTATGCAAAATTTTGCTCCGGTATTTAGGACTGGTGAGGTTCTGGAAGAGGGTTGTAAAAAGATCCATGAGGTATATGAATCATTTGCAGATGTAAAAGTTTCAGATAGAAGTCTTATCTGGAATACAGACCTTATTGAAACACTTGAACTGGATAACCTACTAGGTTGTTCTGTGACAACAATGGAAGGTGCAAATAACAGGAAAGAGAGTCGTGGGGCACATGCTCGCGAAGATTTCCCGGAAAGAGACGATCAGAACTGGTTGAAACACTCCATTATTACAATGGATGATTCAGGTAAAACTGGTATCAGTTATCGTCCAGTTAAGACTACCCCAATGACTGATGAAGTGGAGGCTGTTCCTCTTCAAAAACGTGTCTACTAATGTTGAAAATTATTGCGTTAGTTACTTTTAATACAGCCCTTTACCAAGGGTAGTCTTAGTTTCTTAATAGTTTGTACATAAGGTAAAAAATAATGGCAGAATTTACGCTACCGAAAAACTCGGTTATTAATGAGAAAGGGAAGGTCTTCAAGGCATCGGCAGAAGCCAAGAATATTACAACCTTTAAGATCTATAGATATGATCCTGATAGTGGTGAAAATCCGCGTATCGATACTTATGAACTTGATATGGATAATTGCGGACCGATGGTTCTTGATGCTCTTATCAAAATTAAAGATGAGATCGATCCAACACTTACATTCAGACGCTCTTGTCGTGAAGGTATTTGTGGTTCGTGCTCAATGAATATCGGTGGTGAGAATCACTTAGCTTGTACCAAAGATCTGGATGATCTAGGTAAAGAGGTAGCGATATACCCACTACCTCATTGCTCAGTAATTAAGGATCTGGTTCCTGATTTTACCCATTTCTTTGCTCAATATGCTTCGATTGAACCATGGTTAAAAACCGAGTCTCCAGCACCTGCTGGAAGTGAGCGTCTGCAATCACCAGAAGATAGAGCAGAGTTAGATGGCCTGTATGAATGTGTACTTTGTGCGTGTTGCTCAACTAACTGCCCAAGTTACTGGTGGAACCCAGAGCGTTATCTTGGTCCAGCAGTACTTCAACAAGCATATAGATGGATCGCAGATAGTAGAGATGAAGCACAAGGTAAACGTTTAGAGTTTGTTGATGATGCTTATAAGTTATATAGATGTCATACAATTATGAGCTGTACTAAAGCGTGCCCGAAAGATCTTAATCCAGCTAAAGCAATTGCGAAAATCAAGAAGTTGATGATTCGCAAGCATAGCTAGAAGCAAGAGATATTTATGCAGAATAAAGATCTTCTGTGGAATTGTCGCCGTGGCATGAAAGAGCTTGATGTAGCCATAGAGAAATTTATGGCTACAAAGTACAGTAAACTTTCTGTAGATCAGAAGCAGGTGTTTTCTGATATTTTAAAGACAGATGATGGTGAATTGTTCGCTTGGTTGATTGGTAGTTATGAACCAGAGGATGATAACTTTAAGGCAATGATTAATTTGCTGCGAGACTGTGTTAACTAGTTAGTGTATTTGCTGGCAGGCTGAATAGTTAATTATCAATAAAAAATATTGAATACGTGGTTGCATATATGAACGGAATCCATAACAACAAAGATACTGAGTATAAAGAATATTTCGACTTCATAGCATCTGCAGTAATAGTTACTGATAGCGATGGTTTGATTAATGCTGCTAATCAGTCAGCTTCCACCATGTTTAAACAAGACTTTTATAAAAAAAGATCCAGGATTAACTTTTCTGATCTAATAGTTAAACATGAAACTACCGATATTGAATCCCTCATTGTAAAAGCTCATGAAAATACATCGCAACCTATTGAGTTGCAATGTATAAATTCTATGGGTGGAACCTTATTCGCCTCAATAATGGCTTGTTGCATTGGTGACAATCAGTACCTATTTACCATTACTGATATATCTCAATACAAAATTAATGAAGATATAGCCAAAGAGAGAGAGAAACGATTACTAGATCTTACCAATAACATGCATGGTGCGGTTTATCAGTTCAAGTTTCTTCCAAATAAAAAGCCAGAATTTATTTATATAAGCGATGGGGTTTATGATGTATTTGAGATCACAGCAGAAGAGTTAAAACAAGATTCAAATGCAATAATGAGAATGTATAGCGGAGATGAGCGCAACGGGCTCAAAAAAGCAGTACTTGAATCATTTATTGAACAAAAAGCATGTGAACTTGAATATAGTATTACTACTCCATCTGGAAGAGAAAAGTGGATATTTGCCGCAGCAGTTCCCCATAGAATGTCTGATGGAAAGCTTATCTGGACCGGATATTCAATGGATATAACTGAGCAAAAGAAAGCTCAGGAAAGAGTAAAGCAATCGGAACAGCGCCTGCGTGTACATACTCAATCTTCACCACTCGCATATATTGAATGGGATACAGGTATACATGTTCTGGATTGGAACAAGGCAGCAGAAGAGATATTTGGTTATACCAAAGAGCAGGCGATAGGGCGGCATGGTTTTGACCTAATGGTGCCACCTGAGCTTTATGATGATACTAATGAAGTTTGGGATAATCTTCTTAGACAGTCTGGTAATTATCAAGCAAAAGCCAAGTGTATAGATAAGTCTGGAAAGACCATTTATTGTGAATGGCACAATACACCACTGGTGAATGAAAAAGGTAAAGTCATTGGTATCACTTCTATAGTGCATGATATTTCGCAGAGAAGACGTGCAGAAAAGGCTCTGAAGTTAAGTGAACAAAGATTTAAACACGTTGCAGAATTATCATCTGACTGGATCTGGGAAACTGATGCCGATGGCAAGTTT
This sequence comes from Gammaproteobacteria bacterium, assembly GCA_033852135.1. Lineage (GTDB taxonomy): Bacteria > Pseudomonadota > Gammaproteobacteria > QZLD01 > QZLD01 > QZLE01. The sequence continues at coordinate 131,039 of JAWSVB010000013.1, forward strand.
ACTTATATTTCAAGTAGATATTCAAAGGTAATAGGAATACCAGCAGAGAAAATTGTTGGTAAACACCTGCGAGAAATGAGTGTTTCTGATGATCCACAAAAGAAAAAACAATGGTTGAAAGCGATTGAAGACATATTAGATCACAAAGGGTTTTGTGATTATGAGTTTCAAGTAGAGTTAGCAGAGAGAAGGTCTAGGTGGTTTAAAATTAGTGGGTCTCCATTCTTTGATAAAAATGGAAACTACCTGGGGCATAGAGGAACAGGAACAGATAATACTGAGCAAAGGTTAGCAGAAAACGCTCTTATTGAGAGTGAAGAGAAATTTAGACATATTGCTGAGAATACTTTTGACTGGTTTTGGCAAACAGGATCAAATGACTGCTTCTCTTATGTTTCGGATAACTTCTTAAAAGCTGTAAATTTAAAATCAGAAGAGGTTATCGGTCGCCACATTAAAGAGATGTTGGTATCTGCAGATAACGATCAAATTAAAGATTGGCATAAGCTGCTTGAGAATATAGATGCCAGGAGTCAATTTAAAGATTTTGAGTTTAAATTGCTGCTTAAAGGTTTAGGGGCAAAGTGGTATCGGGTTAGTGGCGCACCTTACTACGGGTCATATGGTGAATACCTGGGGTTTAGAGGTGCAGGGGTTGATATCACTGCAGATCGAACCGCTAAGCTTGAGCAAATTAAGAGCCAGAATAGAATTAATGATCTGCTTGAATTGGTACAAAGTGTTGTTTGGGAAACAGATGAAAACTTAAATATTAATTTCCTCTCAAATGATACTGAGCAAAATATTGGGATAGACTCTTCTTTATTATTAGGTAAAAACATTAAAGAGTTATTTATAGGTGGAGATGGGTTTGTAAGTGTCGAGCAAGAGATTGAATCCAGGCGGTCATTTGTAGGCTGCACTATAGATAAAGCGCAGATAGTAACATTAGGTGAAGGCTCGGAATGGGTAGAGGTTAGTGGTAAACCTTATTATGACTCATCTCACGGCTTTCTTGGGTACAGAGGCATCTGTAAAAGAATTAGTGAATAAGGCTATTTGGTCTTCATAAAAAATCAGGAAAATAAGATGAGCAATACATCAACAAAAATTTCAGACATAGAATTTCCAGCATATGCAGTAAATGCTTCAGGCCCAGACTGTACAACTTTGGAAGAGCTAGAGAAAATTGGTAGTTCTGATTGTGCAGCAATAATGATGAAATCATGCACTCTAGAACCGCGTGATGGTAATCCAGAGCCAAGATACCAACGCCTTGAGTTCGGTGCAATCCAGGCTATGGGATTGCCAAATTTAGGGTATAAAGAATATATAAAATTTGCTTCAGAGCTGAAAAAGTTTAACAAGCCTATAATCGCAAGCCTTTCAGGAATGTGTATGGCAGATAACCTACAAATGGTTAAAGAGTTTCAAGACAGCGATGCAGATATTATTGAAGTTAACTTTTCCTGTCCGAATATTGTTGGCAAACCACAACTTGGTTATGACTTTGAACAAACTGATGCTGTACTGGGTAAGATCTGCGAAATTAACGATAAAGTGATTGGAGTTAAGCTTCCACCTTATTTTGATTTTTCCCATTTTGATACAGTTGCTGAAATAATGCTGCGTCATAATGTTCAGTTTGTATCTTGTATAAACTCGCTTGGTAATACCATGATAATTGACCCGGAAACTGAATCTACAATTATCAGGCCTAAAGGTGGTTATGGCGGGCTTTCTGGTGAATATGTAAAACCTGTCGGCTTATCTAATGTAAGAGCATTTTATGAGCGCTTTGAAGGAAAGATTCAGATATTTGGTGTTGGTGGGATAGTAACTGGCACCGATGCATTTGAATACTTGCTTGCTGGAGCAGATGCAGTTCAAATCGCTACCACCTTTGAAAAACAAGGTGTTGAGTGCTTCACTCGCATAGATAACGAGTTAAAAGAGATACTAGACAGAAAAGGCTATAAATCTATCGATGATGCTAAGGGGAAATTGAAGCAACTGTAGATAGTTGCGAGTTAAAAACAGTGCGCTGTAGTCTCAGGACTACATTAATAGAGGATAATAGCCAATTGTTTGCAAACTCATGATAGTCAATAATACACACACAGTCGATGCAGGAAGCATCACACAAGGAACCCTAGGAAGGGAAAAAACGGCCAGGAGGCCAACCAAGGATAGGAAAGTAGCAGGAAGCTCTACAGAATTACCCAGCATAGGCTGGGTTTTTTGTTTTTGGGGTACCAGTTTTATAGACTACTTGTTTTTATAGCATCGGCAATAGCCATTATGTGTTATGTGTAGAAATTAGCTGCTCATAAAATATAATTCAACTTATCTATAAAGCTTCTAAAGGGCTTAAAACACCTCTACCACCACGGTTTAATACATGTGTATATATTTGAGTAGTACTTATGTCTTTATGACCTAGCAACTCTTGAATAGTACGAATATCATAACCATTTTCCATTAAATGTGTTGCAAAAGAGTGGCGCAGTGTGTGCGGGGAAACCTTTTTAGTAATGTTTGCCTGATCCGCTGCCTTTTTAACAGCGCGTTGAAGTGTCTTTTCATCAATATGATGTCGTCTTATAAACTTACTACGAGGGTCTTTGGATAGTCTGTTTGATGGAAAAACATATTGCCATCTCCACTCAGTGCTAGCATTAGGGTATTTTCTATTGAGGGCATTGGGTAGATAAACTCCTGGGATATTGTCGCGCCTATCAGATTCAAAAATAGTTTTCACATAAAGCAGATGATCTTGTAAGGGAGCACATAATGATTCTGGTAAAATTGTAACCCTATCTTTATTACCTTTACCACTTCGAACCGTTATTTCATTAAGGCCAAAATCAATATCTAAAACTCGCAATCTTATAAGTTCCATCAGTCGCATTCCACTACCGTATAAAAGCCTTGCCATTAGTTGATGAATACCTCGCATACTGGAAAGCAGAATTTGGGTTTCAGGCTTATTTAAAACAATAGGTAAACGAGTAGGAGTCTTAGCACGAGTGATATTATCAAGCTTAGGTAAATCAATTTTAAGCACATCTTTATATAAAAATAAGATTGAACACAAAGCTTGGTTTTGAGTAGAAGCAGAACATTTACGCTTAACTGCAAGAAAAGTTAAAAACGTCTCAATTTCAAAAGCCCCCATTTGAGATGGGTGACGCTTATTATGAAAAAGAATAAACTTCTTTATCCAATTAGTGTAAGCCTCTTCAGTGCGAATAGAGTAATGCTTAGCTCTGATTCTATTGCGCACCTGAGTAAGTAGGCGCGGCTTATTTTGCCCAGTGTGGACAGCCCCATTTTGCATAAAAATCCCATATAAATTGTAAAAATAATTATTTGTAAGTAAATTGTATTAAGAGTGGCGCTTGGCGTCAATTTTTAACAATAGATTTAGACACCTTTTTTGGTGTCTAATAGTAGTTAGGCATCATTGATGAATTATGATAATAAACTCTGATAACGTAAAAAAAATAAACTGGGAAGAACAGCGCTTTGATTCATATGAATTCATAGGTTTTTCTTATGAAGGTGGTCATATTGACTCTGAATTTAAAGATTGTACTTTTTCCAATCTTGATTGGTATTGGGGCTTATTTAACATGTCATCCTTTGTAGGCTGCACTTTTAAAAACTGCACATTCAGGGGCACTGCATTTAGCGGTTGCAACTTTGAAAGCTGTAATTTTATTGATTGCGTATTTACTACTGATAATTTAAATTCCAAATGTGATTTTAATGATTCAAAAACTATTAACTGCGTTGTCACAAATTGTAAAGGTTTTAACATTGAACAAGCTGCCTAACATCGCAATCAACCACCGTGCATTTCATGCACTGGACTTCAAACCGCAAGCGGTTTTCGCCGGTTATTGCGGGCGTTATACATCAATAAGCATTTAACAAAAATGCTTCTGTTGCTACTAGAACAACCAAATTTACAGCGTTGATTTTTTTACTTTGTAGCACCAGATGTAAAGCAAGATTATCAATTGATTTTAAGTTTTCTACTTTGTAGATAGTGACGGGTAAGCTAGTTCATTATTTGATTTTAAGGTTAAATCTCTGCCAATCTTTGTGGGGTGAGCAGTTGTTAGAAAGTTGTTAACTTTGCCTGTTAAGTTTAAAGCTTTATTGTAGTATCCTGTTCGGAAAGCTAGAGCTAAAGCTAATATGGGGTGGTGATGTATAACATCGCAATCAACGGGAAACCAAACCGCTGTCGGCAGTAATCATATGCTTTCCTGCTTGGTTAGTTTCGTGCTAGATTGTCGTTTTAAATTTATCAACGGGTTTCGTTCCCGTTATTACGGGCGTTATGCCTACGGAAGGTAAGTTATGAATTTCTTAGAAAAAGCATGGGAAGAGCGAGAAGAGTCAGTTTATCAAAAGTTATTTGGTAAAACTGAAACTGGAATTTATCCCTTAAATTTCGATATTTTTTCTAACAACTTTAATCAACATGAAATTGATCCAACTTGGTTGCATTACGGTGTAATGAAATACCCTCCCCAAAAAGGTCGTAATAGCTGGGTATATGTCACTTCCGGTATGTCAAATCCATGGGAAGCTGAATCAGAACAAGAATGGTCCGGTTTAGGTATGGAATTTTTATTGGAATCAGCAGAAGATTCTGATACCAATATTTTAATATTGCTCAATCTAATGGCATATAATATTTTGCTATCTTGTGGTGTTTATGGTGAAAAACCAATCCTAGATTTAGGTGATAGAATTCCATCAAAGATTGAGCCAAATTTAACACACTTAGTACTATCAAGCCCTGTGTCTTTCCCTGAACAAATCAACTTGATTTCAGGCCCATTTGATTTACTACAAGTAGTTGGCATCACCCAAAGCGAATGGGAATTTGCAAAAGAGAATTCTAGTGACGAAATAGTGACCAAAGTTGGAGAGATACATGGTTTTCTCATTAAGCCAAATCGTGAAAGTGTATTGTAGGCATAACATCGCAATCAACCACCGTGCATTTCATGCACTGGACTTCAAACCGCAAGCGGTTTTCGCCGGTTATTGCGGGCGTTATAATTGATGGGGTAAATTAATAATATGAACTCTGAGTTCGCTATTAAAGCCAGCAAAATACTAAATATCTTATTAGGCTGTTCACTTTTAATTGTCTATATCTATGGAGCATGGCTCATTGATTGGCATAAGATAATGGACCCAATATCGCATCTTTTTTATCACTATCTTTTTATACCAATTGCAGTAATCGTATCTTTAATTTCTTTTGTTAGCCCTTTTATAAAAAGGCATAATTTTTTCTTGTCTAACCTACATTTTATTATCAATATAGTAAGTATCTTTTTATTGTGGTTCTGGGCAAGTGGTTTTTCTGAAAATGTTCAATTATAACATCGCCATCAACCATCGCGCCTGCGGCGCTGGACCTCAAACCGCGAGCGGTTTTCGGCCGGTTATGGCGGGCGTTAGACCGCAATAGCTCTATGGTATGGCATACCATTAAATTCAATCCAAGTTTCTGATTCATCGAATCTTTTAAGCCTTTTTGGTTTTTCCTATCCCTTAATATTGCAATCTCAGTTTCAACTGTGAATTTGAATCCACAGTTCCAAATATCCGTCTTAAGCGACTTCACCAATTGTTCTTTTAAACTTCTCATCCCAGTTTTCAACTTGGGCTAGAGTAGGGCAATTCATAGCACTGCTAATTGTTACTTTGGCACTCTGTCAGAAAGGCTTAAAGGGATTGCAATATCAAGCTCTGATATGTTTTCCTAATCTTTTTAGGCCAACGTGCCTTCGTTCTAGTTTTGTTGTAAACTTACAATTCAATTTGGTTGGGGAGTTACTGTAGTTATGGGGTCAATGCTTACATTGTGTTTGCTGCTTGCTTTCCCGTTGCTTTCTAACATCGCAATCAACCGCGTGCCTTCGGCACTGGACACAAAACCGCTACGCGCTTTTGCGCCGGTTATTGCGGGCGTTATATGTTAATTAGCTATGAATGAAAAAAGCAATTTGAGAGAAATATTTAAAGGTATTGCGTTTCACACTAACAAGGGTGGAGTAACTCAGTCGCAGTTAATCAAATATCATGATTGGCAACAGCACATTGTTTTGACAGAAAAAGAGGTTAATTTTCTAATTTCATCTTTAGTACAAAAAGATTTAATTATTGCTGAAGGTGATAAATATTATTTAAAATCAAATCTGGTATCTGAAGTTCCAGTTACTAAATCTGGTGAATTTTCTTTCTCAAAAAGTGCGTGGCAAAAGTTTTTTAACAATGTTGAACTTTAAACATATAACATCGCAATCAACCATCGTGCATTTCATGCACTGGACTTCAAACCGCAAGCGGTTTTCGCCGGTTATTGCGGGCGTTAGGCATCATAGGAAGCATGATGAATAAAATCTATTTTCTTTCATTTATTTTACTAAGTTCTTTTCTAGGCAATGCTATGGCAGAAGAAATTTTTATCCATTCACACAATGAAGTATCAAACCGTTTTGCGATACTCGAAGATAATGAGAAAGTAGCTTTCTTGTACCTAACACAACAAAATAGTCAAAAACCTGAAAAAGATGCTATAGCTTATATGCGCATTAACCCACCAAAAACTGTTAATTGGGCTGAAATGGCTGAGAAAGGTGAAGCTCCAATACTGTCTCAAGAAAACGCATCTAAAAGTGCAGTAATTAATAATCCAAAGCCAAGTGATTTTACATTCACATGGTCTAAAGATGGTAATTCTGTTTGTTTATCTTATAAAGGTAATCAAATTGCCTTTATCACAATAAATGAAAAATATGGGTTTTCAAAAGCAGTTTCAAAAGAAAACAAGCTTACAAATCCTTGGAACCAGGCAATTTATGAAAAAGTATTTAACAAATAAGCTGCCTAACATCGCCATCAACCATCGTGCCTTCGGCACTGGACTCAAAACCGCAAGCGGTTTCTCGCCGGTTATGGCGGGCGTTATAATTCAAAAAGAATCACAATATGTCTGATGTCGAAATAGAAAAAAAAGCCATATCAATTACAAATAGAAATGAATTTTCTAAATTTCTTAAGCTATTACATAAAGATCTGGTGCACAACAAAGAAGAGTGGGAAAACTGTGATTTGGAAAGTTTTCTTGAAGCATTGGTTTCATACTCCGAAGATATTGATGGGTATTATGCAAATATGAATATTGATGTTAATCCAAATATTCCAAGCTGGAGAGTATTTGCCGATATGCTCTGTGGTGCTAAAGTTTATGAATAGTTTGATTTATAACATCGCCATCAACCCTCGTGCCTTCGGCACTGGACCTCAAACCGCTACGCGCTTCTCGGCCGGTTATGGCGGGCGTTAGGTATCACTAATGACACCAGAAGAAAAGAAACGTCTTAAGAAAGAAGGCAAAAGAAAAGTTGAGCACGAATCAGCTGCTTTACATAAGCGATTAAAAGAAAGTAATCCGTTTGATATTGGTGATCCTCGTTGGGTGGAAGCTTATAAAGAGGAGGTCAACAATAGTATCGAAGTTAGGCAAAATATATCGAAAGTATATTCTTCTGAGGAAGTAGCTCAATTTGCTTCAATTAGAGAATCAGGCATTTCTTTAGAAAATGGCAAAATGATGCCACACAGAAATATATATATTCAATGTGGTATTTGCGGAGATTTTGTTCCTACAAATGCCCGTAAAGATGTATCATGCTCATGTAAAAGTACTTCTGTAAGCTTTGTCATGAGGCAATATCATGTTCCGCAAGACGGAAACTATAAGCTAGTAACGCTTTCTGGTAAAAATACAAAGTTTAAAAAAAGAAAATGGTGGCAAATATGGAAATGATACCTAACATCGCCATCAACCATCGCGCCTGCGGCGCTGGACTCAAAACCGCTACGCGCTTTCTCGCCGGTTATGGCGGGCGTTAGATATCAGTTTGATTTTATTGCTTTGGGGTAGGGGATTACTTCTAGCTCAAAGCTATGATTAAACTTTGTTTTTGTGATTTACTATCACTTATTATACAACCTCTCTAAATTAGTTATTGCTTAAAATTCATATCCTTAATTATCTTTTAGCGAGATTTTTGTAGCATTAAAGGTTGTATAAACGCTCTGGATTGTTGATGTAATCTGAAAGGCCAACGAGTGTTCTTTAGTTTTTTGAAGTATGGTTATAGGCCTGTTTATTTTATTGGTTATCGCTATCAACATTGGCAGTAATATCATGTTCATCTAGTTCGCTGATTGTGAGGTGATATCTAACATGTCAATCAACGGGAAACAAAACCGCTACGGCAGTTATCAAATGGTTTCCTGCTTGGGAAGTTCGTGCTAGATTGTTGTTTTAAATTTATTAATGGGTTTCGTTCCCGTTATTTCAGGCGTTAGACGCACACTTCCATTTGGTTTTATTGCTTATGATGTTCAATCCAAGTATCTGATTCATCTATTCTTTTAAGCCATTTTTGGTTTTCCCGTCACTCATCTTGCAACCTCAGGTTCAATTGTAAATTCGCATGCACAATTGCAAATGTCTGCCTCGGCCAACTCACCCTCTCATTCTTTTAAAAATCAGCAAAAACTAGCTTCGTTAGTTGGGTTAACCAAGGTTGCAATATTTCGGTCTGATTTGTTGGCAGTATCCTGAAAGGCCAACGTGTTCATGTTTAATTTTTTGTAGTAAACTGGCAATTCATTTTGGTTGGGGAGTTAAAGTAGTTATGGGTTCAATGCTTACATCATGTTTGTTGTTGTCTTTCCAGCTGCTTTCTAACAACGCAATCAACCATCGCGCATTTCATGCACTGGACTTCAAACCGCAAGCGGTTTTCGCCGGTTATTGCGGGCGTTAGGCATCATTAATAAAAATAATATAAAGGGGAGAACATTGTTTAGAATTACAGTTATGTATTCACGCGTTAAAGATAGTTACTTTGACTTGAACTACTATCAAAATACTCATATGCCAATGGTTAAGGGGTATCTAGGCAATGCATGCAAAGGAATTCAAATCGAAATTCCTATTAATGAAGAGCAGCCTTATCATGCTATTGCGCACTTGTTGTTTGAGTCATTAGAATCTTTCCAAAAATCGTATTTGCCTCATTCTGAGGTAGTAAGAGCTGATATTCCAAATTACACAAACCTTACCCCTTCAGTTCAAATGGGTAGTGTTGTTGATGCCTAACATATCAATCAACGGGAAACAAAACCGCTGGCGGCAGTTATTAAATAATTTCCTGCTTGGAAAGTTTCATGCTAGATTGTTGTTTTAAATTTATAAACGGGTTTCGTTCCCGTTATTTCAGGCGTTAGGTGTCTAAGTGCCAAACCATAGCAAGAAGATCAATCTAGCCAAAGAGCAGCTAGAAGATGCAATTGAATTATTATTGGTTAAAAGGTATATATCTGCTTTAACTCTAGCAGGTGCTGCTGAAGAAATTTTCACAGCTTTAGCACATGAAAAAACTGGCAATAATCCATTTGATTCTTTGCATAAATTATTCAACATATCTCTGAGCGAGGCTGGGGAACAAAATATATCTAAGGCTAATTATCGCCGGTTAAGAAATAGTGCAAAGAATCATGCAAAACATCACGATTTTGGTGACTCTAATTCTGTTCAATTTAACAGGCTTAATCAAGCATATGCAAAAATACTTCAAGCAACGTTATCAGCTGATATCCTTGAAGTTAAGTATAAGAATAAAAGAAAATTTAGTAATTGGCGTAAGGAAAATGACAACACCTAACATCGCAATCAACCATCGCGCATTTCATGCGCTGGACTTCAAACCGCAAGCGGTTTTCGCCGGTTATTGCGGGCGTTATAAGTCAATAAGTATTGTTGCATAAATGAATAAAGTAGCTATTGGAAAGTTAAATGCGTTGAGTATATACATTGCATGGTTTTGCCTTATTCTTTGCTTAATTATTATTATCCTAAGCTTGGCTGTATCAAAAGCAATATTCCCTTACAGCATTTATTCAATGATGTTACTTTTTGCTTCTGGGGTTATCCATTTTATATTGGCTTTCTTTGTCCGTTGTCCTCATTGCTCAAAGTGTATAACAGTGCAAGGTATGGCAAAAATCCATTCAAATTCTCGTATTGTATATGGTATCAAAGGTTGGGGTGCTGTTGCATTGCAGTGGTTTAGTGGTAATGTGCTATGTATTCATTGTGGTAACGAGGTTGATACAAATGCCTTATAACATCGCAATCAACCACCGTGCATTTCATGCACTGGACTTCAAACCGCAAGTGAACTTATACCACTTTAGTTG
>JAWSVB010000014.1:0-100986 GCA_033852135.1 Gammaproteobacteria bacterium
CCACAAAAGTGGTACAAGTTCATTCAGCCAATATTCAGTTTACAGGACTATAATTGATAGAAATTTTAAACAAGGAGATAAAAATGTATCGCAGGATATATAAATCTATATTGCTTTCGGTAGTGCTGGTAGCAATCTCGCAAGTATCATTTGCGAAGCCAACGTTGTCGGCAAATATGGCTCAATTTACACCATTGAGAACCATCCCATCTGCTGCAACAGTGAAAGAGATTGGTGGAATCCAGTACGGAAAGCATGTTGATGTAAAGCTAAAAGATGGCTCTACAGTTAGATGTTTTCCTGCAGCAACCAAAGATCCAGCGAAGGTTTCAAAAAACTGGTATTACCTGCCAACCAACCCAAGAATAGCAACTGATAAAGATGGAACCCCTAAATTCTCAATGGTTAGATTTGTTACCGATAAATCTAAAGAACAAGGTGGTGTAGATGGGGCGATTCTTCACTTTATGGTGGAGTATGGTCTTACCAAAAAGCAGAAAAAAGAGGTAGCAAAGCTACTTAAAAAAGATGTTAAAGGTGCAAAGCTTAAAGGTGCTGTTCCTTTAGAACAGGGAGCAGAGGGTAGTTCATTCCAGGTTGTATCCGCTACTCTAAATGATAAAGGGTTCAGTTCAACTCTAATCACCAGCGGAAAAGCGCCAGTGATGGAGGGGCAAAAAGTAGCAGTAGCAGCAAGGTTAGATCAATATGGAGCGACCCTTTTAGCAAAAAGTATGGAGAACCCAACTACAGATATCTCAGTAGTTTTTGATCTGCAATACGTGGTTAAACTTCCAGCTTATGACGTTACAGTAACTATTGATTACAATCAGTTTCATACTATCTCTAGCGAATCGGAACAGACCAGAGATAAAACCTCAAGAAAGAGCTCAGTTTGGACCCCTAAAATTTGGAACATATTCCACCGTACCAAGAAAAAGACCTCAAGCCTTACCGAAACAGAGAAATCCGAGGTTGTTGATTTTCTGCAAGAGACTGGTGTAGTTAAATTTGATTATATTCAGCACGTTCCAGACGCAGACAAAGAGATTGTAGAAAGCGGGCTACATAAACTGGTTATGGAATCATTTTTCGATATGCAAAACAGGCTTGGAACCCCAAGTGAAGAAGATGGTGACGAAGAGGTAAGTGAAGAGGAAAAAGAGCGCAGAGCAGCAAGAGCTAAAGCAGCTTCAAAAGTAAATCACTACAAATATACCGCTGCAAAACAAAAGACAATCACTAGAAAGTCTAAACAGGTTTTATCTTTGAAAAAGGTTATTGCTAGATACGAGCCGCACCAAATGGTGGGTAATATTGGAACCTGGTACAACAAATACAAAGATAACCCAAAGCTATTTAGTGAAGTTAATCTTGATGACCCGTTCTTCCAAAGGCGAGAAGTTCGCTTCGTAATCGATAATGAAGCATATGATATTTTCAGTGAGATGGTTAATTACGCAACTGTAAAAGTAAGGGTAAACCGTAAAGGGCAAAGACCATTTATCGATGAAGTGACAATTGATAAAAAATACTTGGAGAACAGCGGTCAGACAGCGATGTTATCGTACGCAAGAATGGGTGATGATGCACAAAGCTTCGAATATGCAGCTCAGTGGAGCTTACGTGGCGGCCATCTATACCCTAAGCAGCCACGCTGGCAGAAAGGGCAGCTAATGGCTGTTACTCTAGCTGCTCCAGTAGAACCGCAAACCATAGAAGCTGAATCAGATTTAGATGAGCTGGAAGAGCTGGATATAGCTAGGATAAGCGTAGAGCTGCGTTATAAAAGATTTGGTAAAATATTTGAAGACAAAAAAGGCCTTGCTCTATCTCCAGCAGTTGGTGAGCCAATCATGTCCAAAACCATCTATATGGATAACGATAGTGACAACTTGCAGTATCGTTTAATCTATCACCATAAAAAGGCTGGCAAGGTTAAAGATAATAAATGGCGCAATGTAGATGGTGGCTATATCTACTGTGCTCCAACAGAGATGATAGTTAATAAGATAAGTGATCTTGTTGAAAAACTAAGCAACTAGTTAGTTATTACAAATATAGATATAACAGTTCCCGCCAATGGTTTGCATTGGCGGGATTTTTTATGTAAAAACAGTCGGATTTTCAATTTGTGTCAAATTAAAATAATCAACTGTTTTTTAAAGGGAAACTAGTTCTCAATTATTGATATATCCCCCCGTGTTATCTTGACTAAACACAGTTTTTTAACTTTATTTATACTATGGACGTATAAAAATCGCTGTTTCAACTAGGAGGCTTAAGATGGAAAGCTTAATGAAAAAATTAGGGCTGTTATTTGCCGTCAGCATATTTGCACTGTTCAGCATCTCTTGTGAAAAAGGCTTAGATCCTAAAAAAATGCAGCAAACTGCAGAAGAAATTACTTCGCCGCAACAGCAAACACAACCAGCGCAGCAAATTCCAGAATATAAAGAGGTTGTAATGTGGAATGAGATGAATTTCGCACCCCACTTCATCCTAGATGGCCCATATAAGGGAATGGGATTTGGAGACAAAGTTATCCCAATTTTTATGGATGAATTTCCAGAATATAAACATACAACTTTTACTGGCAATACTGCTCTCATGCTTGAAAGATCCAAGAATGGGGACCATGTTTGCACAATTAACTTTATTAAAACAGAAGATCGTAAAGAGCACGTATACTTTTCACTGCCATATATATTTGTATTGCCTAATGGGTTGATAATAAGGGAAGAGGATAAAGGCAAATTTGACAAATATATCGATAGTGAGGGAAAAATTTCATTAGCAGCGCTATTAGAAACCAGTGATATGAAATTTGGGGTTTCTGGTAAAACAGCCTATGGGAAAGGGGTAGATCCAATAATAGCTGCAAATAACGATAATCCAAATGTAGTGGCTCGCTATGGAAAGGACCTGACTGAAGGTTTGCTGCAGATGCTAGATTTAAAGCGAATTGACTACATGCTGACATACCCTGATATGCGAAGTTTTCTCACTAAAAAGTTAAATATTAAATCAAAATTAAGATACATCCCTGTTGTAGAGATGCCAAAAGACTATTTGCTTGAAGCTCATGTTGGTTGTGCTAAAAATACTTGGGGACAGGAGCTTATTGGAAAAATTGATAACTTAATAAAAAATACTGATTTAATAGGAAAAACCGCAGATTATTATAGCTATTGGTTGGATGAAAATGATAAAAAAATCTACCGAGAGTTATTTGAGAAAGTAGTAAAGAGTAAGCAGGAATAAAGATGAAACGCCAAAGGTGTCATCTTGCAAATTTTGCTTGGACATTGTTAGCTATTTTTAACCTATTTGTTTTGCATTTAGGTCATGCTTCGGCCGTTGAATCTGGGGCCAAAACCGCTGGTCTTATTTTTGAAGATGGAAATGATTGGGGAAAGATAACCTGGTATAAGCACGATTTTCCTCCATATTTTATCCTGGATGGGGAATATAAAGATAAGGGGATTCTGGACCAGATTTTTCCATCCATAGTCAAAAACCTTCCTGAATTTCAACATCACCATTTTGTAAGCAACAATGCAGGATTTTTCCGAAGGGTGGAGAACGGAGATGATGTCTGCGCTTATAGTTTGATAAAAACCGACCAGAGGGAAGAGCTATTATATTTTTCTACCCCATATTTCTTTGTGTTGCAAAATGCAATTTTCATAAGGGAAGAAGATAAAGGTAAATTCTCCAAATATATAAATGCAAAAGGGAGAATATCGCTATCTAAACTAATTCAAAATGACAAAATAAATTTTGGCGTCAAAAAAAGCGTCGCTTACGGTAAAAATGTTGACCAAATTATCCTGCAAAATTTAGATAGGCCTAATGTGATTGTACGCAAGGGGAAGGATCTTACTGAGGGGCTTCTTAAAATGCTCAGTTTAAAGCGGATAGACTACATGTTAGCCTATGATGAAAGTGTGGGGTTTCTATCTCAGAAGTTAAACTTAAAGACAAAGTTTATGTATATCCCTATAGCTGAAATGCCTGAAAATTACTTAATAAGAGGACATATGGCGTGTCCTAAAACTATATGGGGTAGAGCAGTAATAGATAAAGTAAATGCAGTGATTAAAGGCAAAGGTCTGGTTGAAAAAACAACAAACATATATAAAAAATGGCTAACTGACGATGCAAAAAAAGAGTATCTGCAACTAATAGAAGTGATTAAATGAAGGAAAAATTAGCAAAGTTAAAATTCACTAATTATTTATTGCATGATTATGCGGTACAGCACCTAATACTTTCAATAATGATATTTAGCTTTGTATTAACGCTTATTTTCTCCCTTATCCAGGTGAGTTTAGATTATCGAAGTGATATGGGTAAAATTGATAATGCATTTTCCCAAATCGAAAATAGTAGCCTGATACCGTTAACCAATAATATCTGGTTTGTTAATGAAGAACAGGTGCGGCTGCAGTTAGATAGCTTTTTACAGTTTCCATTTGTCGAAATGGCCATGGTGGCAGAAAACTCCGGCTCTGTTATCTCTACGGGTGATATAACCTCAACAGATATCATCTCCAAAGAGTTTAAATTAATCAAAGATAACGTCGACGTAGGCAGTTTGATTATCGTTGCTGGGATAGATGAAATTTTTGATAAATTAATGCACCAATTTTTTATTAACTTTATGGATTATGCTGTAAAGATATTTTTGGTATCTGGCTTTAGTATTTACGTGCTAAATAAATTAATCATTCGTCACCTTGCGAATATCTCCAACTTTTTAAGCAACATAAATATGGAGCAGCTAGATGCTGTCGAGCTCAAGTTAGATCGTAAGCAAGTAACAGCAGCAAAACATGACTCTTTAGAGCAGTTGGTATCATCGATTAATTCGATGCGGCAAAGGTTAAATGACTCATACCAAAGATTAGATGGCTTTAAGACTGAGTTAGAACACAAAGTTGAAGAGAGAACTGTTGCGCTAAAAGATGCCAAAGATGAGGCGGAAGCTGCAAACAAAGCCAAGAGCCATTTTCTCGCTAATATGTCGCATGAAATTCGTACCCCAATGAACGCGATATTAGGCTTTTCCGAGATAATGATGGAGAAAGTGGTCGACCCTCAGTTATCGCACTATGTAGAGTCAATTAACTCCAGTGGTAAATCCTTATTAAGTCTCATCAATGATATATTGGATCTATCAAAAGTAGAATCAGGAAAGATGCAGCTTGAGTATTCAGCAGTATCATTAGCAAGCCTCATTAACGAGATGAAAGTGGTCTTTGGGCAAAGATTATCTGAGAAGAACCTTGATTTTATAATCGATATACCAAAAGAGTTTCCTAGTGCACTGGTGATGGATGATGCAAGGGTGCGCCAGGTTTTAATCAACCTAATCGGAAATGCAATAAAATTCACTGAATCTGGGTATATAAAAATTTCTTTGCAGCAAAGAACTTCTACTAATTATGAAAGAAGTTGCTTTGACTTTGCCTTAGCGGTTGAAGATACCGGAATGGGGATACCAAAAGAGGATCGAACCTCAATCTTTAGTGCCTTTTCACAAATGGACGGGCAAAAGTTCTCTAAATTTGGGGGGACAGGTCTTGGCCTGGCAATTTCATCACAATTAGTAAAAGTGATGGGGGGGGAGATAAAAGTAGATAGTCAGGTTGGCAAAGGTTCCATTTTCCAACTTGAATTTAAAGATATCGAAGTTGCATCCGCAGATGATATTGCAAATCAAAGCAGTGATTTTGATTATTCTAAGATCAAATTTGAAAACAGCGTAGTGGTTGTTGCTGACGATATCGATTTTAATCGAGAGTTGATTTGCGGATTTTTAGAGGGGTTTGGCCTGCAATTAATAGAAGCAAAAAATGGTAAAGAAGCACTAGATAAAACCAAAGAATATAATGCCGATGTAGTATTAATGGATATCAGAATGCCCGAGATGAACGGGTATGATGCAACAAACTTATTAAGAGAAGACCCAGAGTATAAAGATATACCAGTCATAGCTGTAACAGCATCGGTAATGAAAGAGGACATAGAAAACCTAGAATATGTCTTTAGCTCATACCTTAAAAAGCCAATTAGCAAAAAGCAGTTATTTAAAGAGTTAATTAAGCACCTACCATATTCAGAAAAAGAAGATTTAGCTACAGGTGATACTGAAATAACAGAAGAGATAGAGCCTCTGGTAAAAATAAAAGAGTATCCCGCAGTATTACAAGTATTACAAAATAGGTTTGTAGAATTAGAAGAGTTATCAAATGAGTTAGCTATAGATAAAGTTGAATTAATAGCAGAAGATTTGAAAAAATTAGCAGTTGAAAATAAGTGCAGCCCACTTAAAAATTGGGCCAGCCAATTGGAAAATGCAGCTTATATATTTGATATAGAGCAGATGCAAAAACTTTTCCTTGAGTTGCAACAGCTTTTATTTGAGCAGCAACAAAGCACGCAAGCTCAAGATATGGAGTAGATAATGGACGAGATCGAAGAAAATATGCAGCGCATTTTAGTAGTAGATGATACCCAGAAAAATATTCAGGTAATCGGGGCAATTCTACGCGAAAAAGATTATCTAATAAGCATCGCTAGTAGTGGGGAGATGGCTCTTAAAACGATAGAAAGTACAACTCCAGATTTGATTCTATTGGATATAATGATGCCGGGTATCGATGGATATGAAACTTGTAAAAGAATTAAAGAAAATCCAGAGACAAAAGATATTCCAATTATCTTTCTAAGCGCCATTACAGAGACTTTGGACAAGGTCAAAGCATTTGAGCTAGGAGCTGTTGACTATGTAACCAAGCCAATCGAATCTAAAGAACTTTTGGCAAGAGTTCATACCCACCTGAAGATAGATTCACTACAAAAAGAATTAAAATATATAAACAAAAATCTAGAGCAACTGGTAGAGATCCGCACTCATGAGCTGCAACAAACAGAGTCATATCTTGAGAACGTTATCGATTCAATGCCATCGAGCATTATTGGGATAGATTTAGAAGGGGATATTATAAATCTAAATGAACAGGCAGAACGCCAGGCATCTTTATATGCAGGTGATGTTGAGCGCAGAAATGTGAGAGAAGTATTTCCAGAGTTTTCTGATTACTACCCCGAGATATTTGCAGCCCTGAATAAAGGTGAAATATTTAAGCACAACAAGATACATACTCAAACTGATTCGAAACAGCGTTACATAAATATTAATGTTTATCCTCTAATAGTTAAGTATACAGTTGTCGGTGGAGTAATCCGCATAGATGATGTAACAGAGGCCATGAAACTGGAGAAGATAAAAAATAGATTTGAGAAAGAGAAAATGACAGCACTGGGGGATATTGTGATTGGTGTAGCTCATGAGATTAATACACCGATTGGCAGTGCGATAACAGCAGCATCTTTTCTAAAAGGGAAAACAGAAAACCTGAACGAGATTTTTCATCAAGGCAATATGACCAAGCGAGATTTCGAAACCTACATGGAGTCTGCCCAGCAATTTGAAACAATGGTGCTTTCAAATATGCAGCGAGTAGCAGTGCTAGTCTCTCATTTTAAAGAGATAGCGGTTGACTATGATGGTGACAAGATAAGTTGTTTTAATCTTCGGGATAAAATAAACACCATTATTGATTCACTCGTGTATGAGATAAATGAGAGAAAATGCAGTATAGAATTAAACTGTCCTGAAGAGTTTGAGATAAAACTGCAGAAGAAATCCTTTAATCAAGTATTGGGAAATCTGCTAACTAACTCCCTTATTCATGGATTTGAAGGTAAAGATAACGGCGTTATAAATATTGATGTTGAAGCCAATCCAGATGTAGTGGTGATACATTACAGTGATAACGGCAAAGGGATAGCAAAAGAGGATCAGGATAAAGTATTTTCTCCATTTTTCACTACCAAAAGGGGGAGTGAGTGCGTGGGCCTTGGGTTGTCCATCCTATACAACCTTGTGACTTTACGTATGGAAGGCAAGATAGATTTTAGTAACACACCTGGAAAAGGACTAAGCTTCAGAATAGAGTTGCCACAGGTGGATTAATTAGGAAAAATGCCTATAAATCATTTGATTAACAGTGGTTGTTTCATTGACCGCCGGAATATATCGTAGTAGCATGTCACAAAATAATAACTAGCGCGTTAAATTTCATAAGCGCAATAATAAAGCTACAACGAGACCCATTTTTATGATTTCAGCCCTTCGGTCATGCTTCTCATTTGAGAAAAATCTTGAAGCCCTAACTAAAAGAGATAACAGCAATATAGCAGTGCTCGATGGCTTAAGAGTTATTGCTACCTTTTACGTGATTCTCTACCATGGATTTCATCTTGCCCAGGCTTTTTTTACCGAGAGTGAAGTGGGAAAATTCGTAGAATATCTGAATACCTTTCCAACATGGCTTAACTGGGTGTGGTATGGCGATCGCGGCGTAGATATATTTTTTGTGCTCAGTGGCTTTTTGATTGGCGGCCTTTTATTTAATGAGCACACCAAAAAAGCAAAAATTAATATTCCCCGTTTTTATTGGCGCAGAGCACTAAGGCTTATGCCTTTATATCTCTTCTTAATCATAGTTTTTTACAAAATAGGCGATGGGAAAGGAATAGATTATATTTGGGCTAATATCCTATATGTAAATAACTACCTACAAGCTGAAAATGTATTTATCGCCTGGAGTTGGAGCCTAGCTGTAGAGCAGCAATTTTATTGGGTATTTCCTTTGTTACTAACCTTAGTGTTTTTTAGAACCAAACATAAGCTAACAGTATTAATCTCACTTTTTATCCTCTCATTTATAATTCGCTGGCTCATAATTCTAACGGATGAGAGCTTGGTAACGCTCCCTAATGCAGCAAATATGTTCCACCTTTTGCCTGAATCAAATACCAACCTAGGTGAAAAACTCTATACCAATCTTTACAGTAGATACGGGGCATTAATTTTAGGGGTTATAGGTGCTTACCTAAACCATTATCACAGCACTGCATTAGCAGGATTTTTCCAAACTAAAAAGTCTGATTTAATCGCTATCATCTCTATAGTATTTATGGCTTTGTGGGCAAGTTTACCGGTGTATAAACCTCTGTTTGAACCATCTAAACAGGTACTAACCGCGTACTTTGTATTTGACAGGAATATCTTCTCGATCGCCATACTCTACCTAATGCTGGCTCTGCTATACCCAACTGCTTTTAGAACACCGCTTGCTAAATTGTTATCATTAAAGATATTTCATCCATTGGCGCAACTATCGTACTCTTTATATCTATTTCACCCACTATTCTTACTACCTGTAGGGATAATGGTGGCAGGGGTTATGCCGGCCTCGCAGTTGTTATATTCAGGTATATTTATCATCGTAATCCTAGGCACCGCTTTTTGCGCACTATTTTGTATCTTTACCTACCTATTTATCGAAAGACCATTTATGAATATGCGAAACCTGAAAAGGCATTGTATAAACACCGACCTTGATAGCGACCAATTACAAGGGGCTGGTTCCTAGTAACTCAGCTCCTGCTTGTTCTGATTCATTATTTCAAATAAGCACTATTCATCAACTAAACAGTAATTATTTATAAAATCCAGTTGCAGTACTCACTTTGATTGTCCATTATTCCTACTAAGGTAATTACCTTGAAATCAAATTTAGGAATTAAAATGACAGAGATAGTTATTGACCCGCACAAGTGTAATAGAGATGGAATTTGCGCAGCATCATGTCCTCTGCATCTATTTAAAATTGATGCCGACACCAAGATCCCATATCTTGATGAAGAAAGGGCAGATAACTGTATAAACTGTGGTCACTGCATCTCAGTCTGCTCTCAAGATGCGCTAACCCTCAACGGCGTTTCCCCCGCAGAACTCACCCAAATAGACCCTGAGCTAATGCCATCGCCAGAGAGCATAGAGCAGTTTCTAAGAAGCAGAAGATCTATCCGTAGATACAAAAACAAACCAGTGGATAAAGAGACGCTAACCAAATTAGTCGATCTAGCAAGTTGCTCTCCAACTGGGCGTAACGAGCGCGAGATCTCATGGCGTTTAGTCAATGACAAACAAAAGATGAAACAGCTTGCCGGTTACGTAATAGATTGGATGAGGCAGGTAAGTAAGCTTAATAAAGAGTCAGAACAGAATTTTCAAACGTTTATCAATGCATGGGAAAAAGGGCATGACTCAATCCTAAGAGATGCACCAGCTTTAGCAGTAGCCGTAGCTCCCAAAGCATTTCCAATAGCGACAGAGGATGGATCTACTGCCATAGCTTATCTTGAACTCGCAGCACCATCTTTTGGTTTAGGCTCATGTTGGGGTGGATACTTCTATTATGCTGCTAACTCTAGTGCCAAAATTCAAAAGCTATTATCGATAACAGAGGATGAGAAGTGCGTAGGTGCCGCAATGCTTGGCTACCCACAGTTTAAATACTACCGTATTCCCAAGCGCGAGACAGAGCAGATTAAATGGGTTTAAGCATTAGGTATTAAGCACTAGGCATTAGGCATAAATCGATATGGAGCATTAATATGAGCTTAAACCTAAAAATCCCACCAGTTGCACAAGGGATAATTGCAGCCGCACTAACCTGGCTTTGTAGTGAGTTTGTACCGCTGTATAAACTTAATATACCTCACCAAATAGTGGCTGCTTCCATACTGTTTTTCTCTGGTGGGGTGGTTGCTCTTTTAGGTGTGTACGCATTTAGAAAAATGAGTACAACCGTTGACCCAAGGTACCCAGATAAAGCATCCTCACTAGTGGTTATTGGAATCTACAGATACTCGCGTAACCCTATGTATCTTGGAATTTTACTGGTGCTGCTGGGGTGGGCTTTATTTTTGGGGGCTATCTCCGGCCTTATTATCCCAGTAGTCTTTGTGGTTGCTATAAATCAATTGCAAATAAAACCAGAAGAACAAGCACTAAAAGATAAGTTTAAAGATAGCTATATTAGCTACACCAAAAGCGTAAGACGTTGGATATAGCAATAGATGATTAGCGTTATAAGCTAGTACTCTAAAGCTCTCATGTTTAGCCATAAATCCTCAAATACAACCTGGTATTTTTTGATTGTTGCAAGGTTATTTGTACGCAGAATATTCTCGTAGTTATACTTGCCTGCACTGCGAGTCCAGTTATAACTACCAGTAATCAAACTCACATTATCGAAGATAGCAAACTTATGATGCATATGGACATCGGTATAATCAACTTTGGTACTAATACCGTGTTTGAATAACTCATCGATATCCGAGCCTCTATCTAAAGATTTATCGTTATCAGAGATAATTCTAACCTTAACCCCTTTGTCATGAGCAGCTTTAATCTCGCTAGATATGCGATTATCTGTAATAGTAAATACACATATATCGATGGATCTAGTGGCAGACCTAATCGAGCTAACGATAGCATCAACGCAATCATCGCCAGGGCTAAAAAAAGCTTCCTCTTCAAAACTAGCAGAATCGATATTCAAAGTTTTATTCGCAGTCTCAACCCAATCTAAAACTAAAGGGGAGTTTTCCGTA
Organism: Gammaproteobacteria bacterium; assembly: GCA_033852135.1. Lineage (GTDB taxonomy): Bacteria > Pseudomonadota > Gammaproteobacteria > QZLD01 > QZLD01 > QZLE01. The sequence goes on from JAWSVB010000014.1 coordinate 11,542, forward strand.
TGGATAGCCGAGCGAGCAATATCAAAAATCTTATTCCTAATAAAATTTATATCGTTCGTTTCAAGCTCCATCTCTTTAATGATTTGCTTAATCGCATTTTTCTCATTACGTGAGAAGTTAGCATCATCAAAGGTCTGCTCATAATTGTTAATCAATTGTTTTAGTTCTTTTAGATTTGGCATAATGTATTTGATAAAGTTATTAATTACAGAAACACCATGATAAAACACATAAAGTAGAATATCAGTAAATGTTTTGCACTTAGGAGTTGAATCTAGGAAATGAAAAATCTAAATGAATATTTACAAAGAATAGGCTTTCAAGGTGAGCCAAAAGTTGATTTAGAAACCCTAATCAAACTGCATAGATGCCAAGCATTCAGTATTCCGTTTGAAAACTTTGATGTTTATGTAAACGACAAAGTGGATATTGAAAAACCAGCAGTATTAGATAAGTTAATTAAGCAGGGTAGAGGCGGTTATTGCTACGAGCTTAATGGAGCACTCTATGACCTGTTAACAACCATAGGTTTTAAAGTTAAGTACCTGGCTTCACGCCCCATGATGGGATATACCGAGCTAAGGCCCAAAACCCATATGATATTAATGGTAGAGCTGCAAGGGGAACAATATCTGGCGGACGTAGGTTTTACAGCCCTAAATATTATAGAGCCTCTGAAAATTGAACCTGGAACCGTGCATCACCAATATGGGCAATGCTTTAGAATCATAGAGGATGCAGAGCGCGGCTACATCTTTCAATCTAAAACAGGGGATGAGTGGGAATCATGCTACTCATTTGACTTAACTGAGCAGCAATATATAGATTTTAAACTAGCCAATTTCTATAACTCCAACTCAACAGAATCAATCTGCACCAACATGATTATCGCAGGTATCTATTCCGAAAAGGGGCGAGTTAGGCTGTTAAATAATAGATTTGAAGTAAAGCTAACCGATAGAGATGAAGATATTCAAGTAGAGAGTGAAGAGCAGCTAGCAAATCTACTCAAGCAGTTTTTCAACATCAAACTGGATGCTGAAAAACTAGATAAACTCTATGTTCGGATGAGTTCAGAATAAATTAAATCTAAACATCACTCGGATGAAAAATCTTATCTAAAGATAATCTACCCGGACCAACAAGAATCAACCCCAAGAAGAGCACAGCAGCTTCAAGCGCGTGGGAGAACTTCATAAATGGGTCGCCTAAACCAATATGCATAGCAGTGGCAACCGCCATAGTGCAAAAGAGGAAGAAGCAAGCTGGACGCATTAATAACCCAAGGATTAAAAACAGCCCGCCAGCAAATTCAGAAATTGCAGCCATAAAGCCAAAAAATGTATGGAAAAAATCGATTCCGATAAATGATATAGCACCACCAAGATTAACCCAAAGCTCGGGGCCACCAGATAGTTTGGGGAATCCATGCAGCATAAATGCAGCACCAATCCCAATCCGAATAATTAACAGCCCAATATCCCTGTGAGTTTTATCTGCAAACATTATCCATTGCTCCGTAGCTATATTTGTCCGTATTAATATTTAATATAGAACGGGTTGCAAAAAATGCAATAAAAATGGGTGTTTAGCTGCTTTTAATCGCTGATAGAGGAAGGTGTATAAAGATACAAACACCAGTTTCATCCGCCAGGTTTTCAGCATAAACATGCCCCTGGTGGTATTTGCAAATTAACTCAACAATATAAAGGCCAAGACCTAGGTGGTTAGAGTTTTCGATGTTGTTACGCATTGAAACCATAGGGGAGAAAATCTCAGAGACATTCTCTGGTAAAATAGTTTTCCCTTGGTTCTCGATGGATAAAACTGCATAGCCGTTATCTTGTTGCAGCTGTACCTTGATTGGGGTGCCAGCGGTATGAAAGTCTGCCGCATTACCAAAAACTTTATCAAGCATCTGCGCAAATAGATCTTTATTACCAACGATATGAATATCTTTTTTAGATAAACAGCTCTCAATAGTTATCGACTCAAAGCAGGATTGATAACCCTCGCAATATGACTTGAGTAATTCCTTAATATCTATGATATCGCTTGGAGCCGATTCCAGAGTTTTTTCCAATCTGGTTGCCTCACTCATAGCCGATAGCATCTGTCTTAATCTATGCGCGCCATCGGTTGCTCGCTGGTGATAAACCTTAATGTCCTCGGGCACCTCACACATAGATATATTATCTAGCGATGAGCTCACAATCGCCAATGGGGTTTTAAGCTCATGCGATAGTCTGCCAGACATATTCTCAAGATAGTTTGTATATTGTGAAACGCGGTCAATCATATTAGAAAAGTTATGCGCCAGGTCGGTAATCTCATCGTTAGCATCATCTTCAAATGGCATGTCACTAATAATTCTGCCATCTTTGGATATTGAGTTATTGGTATAGCGCTGCAAGCGGAGAATCTTGCGTGAGATGTGGGTAGTAAGATAAATCAATACACTTAAAGTCAGCAAAAAGGCCAAAATTGATATATCAATTATCCTTTCCATCGCTTCATTATGCAGTGAGAGAATCTTATTGCTGGTCTTCTCTGCGATTACCGCACCAATAACACCACCGTCTTTTTTTACTGGGTAAGCTGCAGAGAGGATAACCGCGCGATTATCTGGGGTAGGGTGCCATGATTGAAAAGGTGTTCCAGTTAAAGCCTTCTTGCTACTAATATCGGAGATGTGGCTGCTTCCATACTGAGTATCGGCAAAGTTTGATGTTGGCTGCTTCAAAATAAAGCGATAGATAGATTTTCTCATCGTGGTCAAAGTTGACTCTTTCTCACTGCTAATATCACCATTCTTGATGTTATCTATCGCCGCTAAAACCGTACCGTTAGTATTGATTGCCCAGTAACGTAGACCATCCTGATTAAAGTCAGAGATAGCCTTTTGCAAAGGGATAGATGGGGACGATATTGAATAAGATTCTGCCGATGATTTTTCACTAGTTGTTTTTATCCCGTTGGTTTCTACGAAAGCATCGAATAAGGAGATTGAGATATTGTGCGGAATAAGTGATTTAGGTATTTTAAGCTCAAGGTTGTAGCCATTATTACTCTCTTCCCAGTAACCATTAATCCGTGGTTCATTAATAGTCTGCTCACCATTTTCACCCGTTAAAATCCGCGCAAAAACCTTACCTGGAGCAGCAGTGTAAAACATATAACTGGTTGAGCTATTCGCCCCTGTTGCGGTGATTAATACACTGTCATGAAACTTGGAGAAACTAGGGTTAAAATAGCGAATATCGCTATCTACCACTTTTATAAATAGATAGTAATATCTGCTGTCCGTAGTTAAAAAAGTATCAGCGAAAACCTTATCTTCCCCAATAGCATTACCAGTAACACCTGGAGTTTCATTAGCCAAAATGGAGAATGCAGGTTTAATATGATTCGGCCATTCATCAAAATAACCATCTAAAAGTGGTTTAAAATTGATTGGGTAAGCGTATATCGATTTACCATTGGTTGCTTGCTGTGAAGTTAGAAAATCTTCTGCTTGATTACTTAAAACAGTTGCAGCTAAACGGGAATAGTTAGTAAGCAAACTTTGCTCGTTATCGCGCAAAAACTGTTCTAAATTCTTAACAAAAGAGTAACCAATTAAAGGGATACAAAAGGGGATAATTAGTAATAAAAAAAGCTTAGCCCGAAGAGAGATCCTCGGTCTATATTTTTTAGTTTGTATTCTAGGCGGTTTTACTCCGACTTCCATCGGTATCCCATACCGTAAACGGTCTCAACCATATCAAATTCAGAGTCATTCACAGCAAACTTCTTCCTAATCCTTTTGATATGCGAGGTAATAGTATTATCGTCTACAAAAATATTCGCGTCTTTCATTAACTGTTCACGGCTTTTAACATGCCCTGGGCGCTTAGCAATGGTATACACCATCCAAAACTCAGTAACCGTAAGGTCAACAAGGTTGCCTTTCCACTTAATAAACATACGGCTGTTATCAATCTCAAGGTCACCATGCGCAATTAACTGCTCTTTCTGTGTAGGTTGTTTTAAAGCCTCCATGCGGCGGAAGATAGCTGCAATACGGGCAGAAAGGTGGGGCAGGCTAATATCCTTAGTCAAATAATCATCGGCGCCAAGGCGCAAGCCAGATATAAGGTCAAAATCACTATCGCGCGCAGTCAAAAAGATAATCGGAACAGTAGAATCAATCGCACGAATATCGCGGCACAGGTCGAATCCACCCTCAATCTCATCTCCAAGGCCAATATCAAGCAAAATCAAATCTGGCAGAATATTCTCCAGCGCTTTCCATGCTTCAGGACGAGATGCATAAGTCTTAACGCTATACCCCTGTTTAGAAAGCATATCCGAGTAGTTATCACTAATCGCTTTCTCATCTTCAACTATTGCAATTGTCTTAGCCATTAAGTCCTGCCATTAAACCCTATCATTAAAGCTTGTCATTAAACCTTGCCATGGTTCTTTGCCATTTTATTGCCACATTTAATCGGTGGATCTACATCATCTCTCAATCTCCACGACATCTCAAGTTGATTTAATAACTCTTGAAATATGAACAAAACATCGAGTCCAAAGGAGAATGAAATGAAAATAACTACCACTAAAACCAGCATACTTAAAACAGCAATCGCAGCTAGCGCAATCGCAGGGTCAATCGCAGCAACACCGGCATTTGCCGAGATATCAATTCAAGATCTAGAGCACGCTAATCTAGCGCCATATGAGAATACCTCAAATGTACCTACAGTAACCTCATTATCCGGTATGGGAGTGGGAGCAGTTATTGGTGGAATCTTCGGTGGGCCAGCTGGGGCAATAATCGGTGGTGTAGGCGGGTTGGCAGTAGCAGATAACGAGCACAACAGTCAGGCACTTGCCCAAGCGAACATAAAAGCTCAAGAGGTTGAGTCACAACTACAAGTAGCTCAGCTAGAGCTGAAAAATGCCAAGATGATACTCAAAGAGCAAGAGGAGCGCCAAAGCATACAATTAGCATCTTTGCAAAACGATATAATGCACCGCGAAGCTACAACTGTAAAAACCAATGAAACCATGAGCGCGATATCAAATGGATTCACTATGGCAGTACAGTTTCGTAGTGACAGCTTCAAAATTGAGCAGCACTATAAAAAACAGTTAACGAAACTAGCCAGCTCATTAAATACCCTAAGTAAGATAGAGGTAGAGTTAAGCGGTTTCACCGACCCACGCGGCAACACAATCTCCAACTTAGAGCTATCCAGAAAAAGGGTAGAAGAGGTTAAAAAAGTATTGGTGAATGCTGGAGTAGCGAAAGAGAGAATCACTGCATCATCATTAGGTGAAGGTGAGCTAATGTGCACCATGGAAGATACCAAGGGCTACCAATTTGAGAGAAGGGTAGAGATATCATTTCGATTTTTAACAGAAGAGGGAGGTGGCAGAATAGCGCAAAATTAAAATCTAAAAATGTCCTAATTGTGCCGGTGTTCCTCCGGCACAAGCACAAAACATACCCTGGGGGCGCTGGCGTTCCTCCGGCATTATAATAATTAACCTTCAAAGCAAACGTTGGGCTTCATTCTTCAGCCCAACCTACAATGCTAAATCCAACCATACTCCGCTGTAGGTTGGTGGTGAGCGTAGCGAACCCCAACAATATGCTATTAATTATTCTCGCAAGCTAATGGTGTTTCAGTGTAAATGGTATTCATATTGGAAGTCACAATAGTTTTTTTAATAAGGTTTTGTTGGTCGTCATAAGTCCACAAAATAAAATCACTACCGTTTTTTGTTAATGAAACCTTTTCTGTAGCAGCTTTAGAAATGTCTGAACATGATGGAATATTGAAATTTCGCTCAGTAATTTGAAACTCATTAGCAATGGTATTTTCAGATCTATTTGCAAATTCATTGCTTTGGTATGTAACGCCAATAAAGAATGAAGAGATAGAAGCAATAGCTAAGGCTAAAATATAAATAATGATTTTCATGATTAATCCATATCAACAAAAACTGGTGTATTCATAGGTGCCCATGCAAATATTTTTTTCGCATCACTTTCAGGTAAACGAATACAACCATGAGACCCTAGGAAATTAACTCCAATGTCTTTTAAAAAAGATGTTACGGTGACTGCATTCGACTGGTGTATAGCTTTTCCATCGTAAGAAAAAAACATAGCATAATCCATTTGAGCGTCATATTTTACACTGCGATATTTTTTATGCTTTCTTATAATGCTGAATAATTCTGGTTTTACAGCAGTTGGGTGTTTAGAATCTCCAGTGGCACAGTGAAATTCAAATTGTTTAACAGCACCATCAAACGCATATAGTTTTTGGTCATCCAAGTCAGCAATTATTTGCTGTCCTGATTTTCTTACTCCTCCAAGAAAATAAATGGTGTTACCATTAGGGCTTACTAATCCATCAGGTTTTTTTTGCCCTTGAACCGTTTTTTGGAAAATTTTTATTGCAGATTCTAAATCTGTTAATAGAGTTTTAGACTTAATATTTGGAATTTTTATTTGAGCAATTTTTTTATTGTAATAGCTATCTTTCTTTCTTAAAGATAGTAAATGAATAATGGTAACGATGTCATTTTTATCTTTTTTTCCGCCTAGTCCTACAGATGATGCTATCGCCTTCATGTTATATCCCATTCTTTATATAATATAATAACTTGTAAGCTGAAAAGGTCATTTAATAGTACCTTTTTAGTTATTTAATAATCATATAGTTAATTAAAATTAATAGCAATCAAAGGGAATTGAAAAATTTAACGGTTTTAAAACTTTTTCACCAAACAGCTATCTTGGTCCAGATAAAAAACATCAAAATCACTAGCTAAAAACAGCCCACCACTAAAAGCATCTTTAGCCTCAACTTCTAAAGCAGTAATAGAGTTCTCTCCAGTACCAATATTATGAAAACGGGGGCTAAAGTGAGTCAGTACCAGGTTGCTGACAGATGCTTCCTGGGCAAATTCAGCAACTCTTTTTGCCGAACAGTGTTGGTACTCATTGCCTACTTTTTCCTCCACTTTGGCTGTATACGTAGCCTCATGTACTAAAACATCAATCTTCTCAGAGCATTCAGCAAGCAAAGTAGGGGTGTCATTATCTCCTGCAATAACAACTTTGCGTGGTGACCTTCTTTCCAATAAATAATTATCGCAAATTAAAGCCTCACCACTTGGCAGCATTACATCCTCACCATCTTGCAGAAACCCCCAAACCGGCCCCGGAGCAACCCCTTCTTTTTCAAGCTTTTCAATATCCAGCTTGCGCTCAATATTCTTCTCAATAAAACAAAAAGCAAAAGATGGGATAGTGTGCGATAGCTCCGTAATCTCTACCAAAAAATCATCAAACTCAAGCTGTTCGTCAACAGCTTCAATTTCAATAAATGTAATCTCAAATGAAAGGGTAAGCTTGGTTCCAGCCTGAACCCCTTTCAGAAACTCCTTAATAGCAGCAGGCGCAATAATGGTTAATGGCTCAGTTCTACCAAGCATAGAGGCACTAGCCAAAATACCAGGCAAACCATAACAATGGTCACCATGAATATGGGATATAAAAATAGCCTGCATATTCATTAAAGATAAATTCGTATGCAAAACTTGTTGCTGCGTACCTTCACCACAATCAACCAGATACCAAGCCTTAGCACTCGCCATCTTAATCGCAGCAGCAGCTACATTTCTTGATTTAGTGGGGGTACCAGCTGAGGTACCAAGAAAAACTAACTCCATAACAACCTTTTATATTGCATTTACCAAGTATCATTTAATCATATAACAAACATATAACTTTGCATTCTATTTCCTGTTATCTGGCTGAGGCGAATAAAGGTTTTTTGATAGTTTCCTATTTTAGGATGCCTTAGTTTATCAATGACTTAGTTGAAAGTTGAGATTTTACATTCGAATGTAAAATTCATAGTGTATCGCAAGATGTTGATTGTTATGTAATTGCCTTTTTTAAAAGTTATAAAAAAGACAGAAATTGAAAGGTGGTTGGTAGATAAATTAGCTCTGTAGGGTGGGCACTGCCCACCAGATAAGGATATAACATATTTATCAAAAGTTACGTCATTTTATTATTCGTTATTTTAAGTAGTGTTGTAGCTTAATTCGTCAGCTTATTCATAATAAAAATCTAGTCAGTTTATGATTCTATTTATATGTTAGTCAATGTTTAATATACTGTCCTATATGACAAGTATATGGGGTGGGTATCTTATGGTTTCTAGCGCGAGATTATGGAATAATTCACCCTTTTTTTTTGTTAATTTTTTATATTTTCTACTAAGGAATTAAGATGAAAAAAATTCTATCTTTTGTGTTTATAGCTTTAATTACTTTTAATGTAAATGCTCAGCAAACAGCATCGAAACAGTCAGTTGAAACATTAATGGAACTGACTGAAGTATCTAAAATGGTAGATACTATATATTCCCAAATAACCAATATGTTCAATGGTATGTCTGACCAGTTAGGAATTTCTAAAGAAGAAAAACCTGCATTTGATAAATACATGAATGAATTAACCATATTACTTAAAGAAGATATGGGATGGGATAAATTTAAGGGACCAATAATTGATATTTACGCAAAAAGATTAACTGAAACAGAGGTTCAGGGATTAATAAAATTTTATCGCTCAGATGCAGGTAAAAGCATGATTAAAAAAATGCCGTTAATCATGCAAGATTCTATGCTTGTCTCACAGGAAGTTATGAAAGAGTTTTTACCTAAAGTTAAGCTATTAGCAACACAAATGCAAAGTGAGATAAAAGAGCTACGCAAAAAGAAGAATGAAAAATAAATTTATAGTTTTTGATGCACGATGTAATTAATTGTCGTTCTCTATTGATTATTTAGATAAGTAAGTAGTCTGCAAAATGCAATGACTTAAAACTTCATTGTATTTATAGTAAAAAAATGTAGACTCAGCGCATATGGGTGTTCATGTTAAATGAACAATTTTAAAAATAATGACTGGGGTCTAGTCAGAGTTAGATTTTCAATTAAGAGGGGTTGGAAGTATGGTTAATCTTTATGAAACACCAGATGCTAAATTAATAAATAGTAATTTTTCTCAAGATAGCTACATTAATTTTGATAGGTTTAGCACATGGGGGGTATTGGGCTTGTCTATCATAACTTTATCTTTTTACATGATTTATTGGATATATAAAAGGACATTGATATTGAATAAGCAGCCAGGAGTTACTCCAATTGGTGGTATGTTTATGGTGGTTGCTATTGTCTTATATATATTATCTTTTTTATTCATTATACCTGAAGCAATGTATCCATTGTCCCCAGAAGTAGTGCTTGTATCTCAGTTGGTTTCAATTTTCTCAAATATATTATTTTTAGTTTGGGCGTTTAAGTATAAAAACCGGTTGAATATTGTTTTGGATAATAGGGGGATTTCAATCAATCCTGTCAGCTCGATTATGACATTTTTTTTCCATGTTATATATTTGTCATATAAAACTAATGAGTATATGGATTGTTCAAATCATCACACTACTTCTATACAACCCATTGTTGAACCAGCTTCGTAGATTGGAATCAATGAGTCATTCAATAGGGTCATAGTTTTTGATTTGGTTGATAGGTACCGGTGGTTGTATTATTTTAATCGACTACCAGATCCTATTTTATTCTTCAGATAATAAGTATCTAGTAAGAGGTAATTGTTCAAAGTATATGGATGTTCATAATTAATTCCACTTTATTTAATTACTCGCTCGATATGCAAGCCACATATTATTCTTGATGTGACGTTGTCAGCTTTGTTTACATATTTTGTCCTAGTCACTTGTGAAAAAACTTTTTTATTTTAAAAAATAACACTATATGTTTTATGGCTTTATTTTTGCTTAAGAACTGGCGGACATTTTATAAATTTTACTCTAGGACATAAATAATGAAAAAAATAGTTATTTTAGCTTTATTGCTATCTGTAGGAACTGCTAATGCAGGAATTATTGAATTAGGTGATTTTTCTGGCTCAGAAACAGTAATTGATTTTAATGCTATATCTAATACAGAATCTGTTGCTAACCAATATTCTATTGATGGGGTTTTATTTAGTGGTGCGTTACTGGGGATGACAAATTCTGGCGATACAGCACTATTTAATGGCAGTACAATTGCTTCAAACTGGAACTACTCAGGTGGTGGCAATACTGGGCAAAGCTGGTCTGCAACTTTTGATTCAGTTCAAAACATTTTTGGTTTTTTCTCGGAAACTAATTCTAGCGATGATGTAACTATCGAAGCCTATTTGGGGACAGCATTAATTGGTACAGTAAATTTCTTGAACCCTAATGGCACATATCCAGATTTTCTTGGCTTTGGTGACTCTGGTGGCTTTGATAGTATTACAGTTACAATTGCAAAAAATGCTAACGGTTTTTTCGCAATGGATGATTTAAGATTTGAAAGTTTAAGAATACCTGAGCCAGGTTCTCTTGCTTTGCTTTGTTTAGGGATAGCAGGTGTTGGATTTTCAAGAAAAAAAATTGCTTAATTAAAAATTAATCTACTTAAAAACCTCGGTGTTATACGGGGTTTTTTTGTGCCTGATAAAAATTATACTAGGGTATAAATAGATGGAGAGTAATTGTGAAATTTAGTGGGGTTGGTGTCTTTAAACATAAATTTAATAATCCAAATAAAATTACACAATTTGAAGAGCGTGTTGTTATGACTGAAGCCTCTTCATACGAAAAAGCATAAGAGCTTATTCTTGAGAATTTTAATGAATATGCAACTGATGCTGTTGAGTTTCTACATGTATATGAAATTGAAGAGATATATCCAGAAAGTGAGGCGGTAATTGAAGTTGCGAGCGCAATGAAGGTTTTTGCAGGAACAGATGATGAATATATTGAAAGGTATTGGGGCGATCAAAAACCATTAACATGTGAATCAAAAGGTTGGAAACACGTATGGTTTAATAGAGGCGAAGGCAAAAGCGGTTGTTATAATTGCCAAGAGGAACGTTTCGGTGAATTATGGGAGCTATAGTTAAGGTTATAGACGCTTAATTCAACATTTAATGCTTTCAAATAAGGAAATCAGATGAATACAAAAGAATTATCTACATGTTTTTGTACAACCGAAGTGGAATCGTGTCGTGAGTTCTATATAAAGTATTTTGCGGCCAAAGCTGTTTTTGATTGTGGTTGGTATGCTGTAGTGAAAATTAGTAAAAAGATTTCATGAAATCAGAGTCTTTGATTTTGCTCTGCGGTAATGGTTGTTTTTCAAACGACTGCCGACCCCCATTGATTCCGCAGGTAATGAGTAGTCTGAAATAGGCAACGATTTAAAACTACATTGTATTCATAATCAAAAAAATGTAGGTTTAACTCAAAGAGTTCACTTTTAATGAATTATTATTATAAATAATTATGTTTGATTTGGATCAAATTATAGTTAGGCATAAGGAGATCTAATGGAAATAACTCAAATAATTTTTGCTATAGTGATGGCCATAATTGGCTCTTTCATGGGGTTTTATATTACTCGTTTCTTAGAAAAGAGGCATCTTCCTAAAATAACAAAAGCTAGACAAAAAGCGATAAATGGCAAATGGGAAGGTACATATAAGCAAGATGCAAATAAACACAGAGAGGAAAAAGCTCTTAAAATCGAGTTTATTCTAGAAGCTCTACCTAGAAAAATTATAGGTAAAATGATTGTAGAGGATGAAAAAAAGTACACTTTTTCAATAGAAGGCCCATTTTACCACAATAAATATTTAAGGTTAAACTATACAGCAAGCAACGAAACAGAGTTCGCAATAGATTTTGGTTCAATATTTCTTGTATTAGGAGATTACCCTGACACCATGGATGGCAAAATAGCTGGCTATGGATCTATGTCTAGAGCTTTAATATCTGGAAATGTCTCAATCAAGAAAAATGCATAATATGTTAATTAACGACCGAGTGTTTGGTATGGGATTCAAAGCTGATACATGCTTTTTTCTCGGTTATGATAGGTATTATTTGTTTAATAGATTATGAGTTATTTTGCTAATTTATGTAATAAACTAAGATTGAAATTATTCTATGTATTTGCGGGTTTAAGCTCAGTATTAGTAATGTTTTTGTTTTTACTATTACCTATGTATTTATTTCGCCAGTATTATGATATTCCACTGAGCACTAAAGGCCATGATGGGGAAATATGGTTTTTGATTATTGGTGGAATCAATGGGGTCAGAGTCTTTGATTTTTCGCTTCGCTCAGAAATCAATACACTACTGACCCCAGTTGATTGCGCTGCTAATGAGCAGTTTGGAATAGATAACGATTTAGGTCTATTTTGAGGCCTGATTATAGTCAGCCTATTTCTCATACTTCAGTTCTTTATCTCAAAGTAATACTATAGTGGTACAGTTATCTAAACATAGGTAAATTGCATGAAAACCGAATTAGTTACCAACCTAGAAAAACAAACTACTAAACTTCTTGAAGGTATTGCAAAAGGTGAACAAGCAATAAGAGAAGGGCGAACTTTTACCAATGCTGAAGCTAAGGAAAAGCTTAAAAAGTGGCTTAAATAATTTGGGCTGACAAGAAAGAAAAATATATAATCAGTGAAGCTGAAAATGGTTAACACCGCAATCAACTATAGTGCTTTCTGCACTGAATCTTAAGTCGTTACGTACTTTTTACCGATTACTGCTGGCGTTAAATGACAAAAGGAAATTGAGTAACAAATGGAAACAAAAGAATTTCAAACAGAATGGTGCTTACTTCAGAATCAGTTCGATAGTTATGAAAAGCACTCACTGTATATAAAGTTACTAAGTGTTATTGTTTTGTTGGCTGCAGAGGCTCTGGATGTAATTAATATTTTTATGTTGCTTATCTTGCTGGTGTTGTGGGTTCAAGATGCAATTTGGAAGACATTCCAATCACGTATAGAGCCAAGGCTATTGCAAATTGAAAAGTACATCTCGGAGGGAATAGGAGAGGGGAGCGAAAAGGGTGTATGTCAGTTCAACACTGAGTACCAAAAGGTTAGCTTAACTGGACTATCATTAATTATGGAATACGCTAAGCAATCAATTCGACCTACGGTAGCTTTCCCACATATAGTATTGGTACTGATTTTATTGGTTCAGTACGTACTTTAGACCGTAGGTTGCTGGTCTAGGATAGCTTGAATTGTTAGTTTTGATTTTACGCTTTCTTACTCATAGGTGAAGGTGATATGAATAATCAGGATATTAAGGTCGAATTAGGTCCAGTTCAAGAAACTTTGATGCTGCCTCTGTGGGCAAGGGCTAAAGAGGCAGAGAAAGACAATCCCATCGTATCTGATACCTATGCTAAAAATATAGTTGAAAGTATCGATTATGATTTCTCACAGATTGAACAGAGTCATATGGCGGATAATCAGGGTGTATGGGCTATTCGCGCTTATAACTTTGATAATATAGTTAAACAATTTTTAGCTGATAACAGCAATGCTGTGGTTGTAAATTTTGGAGCAGGTTTAGAGACCATGTTTCAGAGAGTTGATGATGGTAGTGTTCAATGGATTAATATCGACTTACCAGATGTAGTTGCTCTGCGACAGAAGCTAATTCCTGACTCAGAACGGGAAATCACAATCGCTAAATCCATTTTTGATTTCACCTGGATTGACGATATATCTTCACTGACACAAGATCGCCCCATTATGTTCATTGCTTCTGGAGTATTATGCTATTTTGAAGCTAGTGAGATCGAAACCCTGTTTCATAATCTTGCTGAAAATTATCCATCATCCCATGTTATTTTTGATTCTATGTCGTGGCTTCCAGCGTGGGGGTCAAACAGGGAAATAAAGAGAAGTATGAAAAATTCTAAAATGGATTCTTCAGCACTTATTAAGTGGCATCTGAAAAGAGCATCTGGCCTTAAAAAGTGGGTAGATACAATCAAAATAGTTGAAGAGTATCCTATGCTTTCGAAAGTGCCCGCCATAAATGATTTTAGTAAGAAAGAGATGTGGCAGATTAAAATCGTAGCTCTGTTTCGCTTTTACAATATGATTCATGTGCAGCTTTGAAAAAGCCTGCTTACAAAACAATATGAATAGATCTGGACTATTATTTCTTCAGCAAATCTTTGAGATTGGCAAATGGATTGTGCGTAGCGACAGATTCAGGTTTATCCTCTCCTGGATTACCAGTTGAATTCATAAATTTCATGTGTTCCTCTTCATGGCAGTAGGTACAAAGTAACTCCCAATTACTGCCGTCAGCTGGATTATCATCATGGTCGCAGTTTTTGTGGTGTACCTCCAGCTCAGTTAAGTTGCTGCGTTCAAATGCGCGTGAACAGCGGCCACAAACCCACGGGAATAATTTGAGAGCCTGCTCTCTATACCCTTTGGCACGTAAATCGGCATTCTGCCGGGCTTCAAGAACCACATTATCCAGTTTACTGCTGTCTTTAGTCATGCTTTGCCTTTTTTAAATTGAAGAATCATTAAATTTAATATTTTAATACCTACACAAAGAGGCGATTAAGTCTGTTTACTGTTAACAATTATAAACCATAAAAAGTACTAAAATATAATTTCAATGTTGACACAATTATTCATCAGAGTAATATACGCCGAAATTTCACATCAACTCATATGTTAGGAGGTAATCAATGCAAAAACAGGTAAACAAAATATAAAACCTCCCCAGAAAAAATTCTGATTGGGAGGCTCAGCCTTCTAATCACAAGACCCTGATTAGCTTTGGCTGTCAGGGTTTTTTTATGGGTCAGAATTAGGAATTATTATGCCAGTTTATATGGAACTAAATAAGGGGGAAGTTCCGGTAAAAATTTACACTGATGAGATTGAATCAGAAGCGATAGATCAACTTATCAAGGTATCTCAATTACCGTTCATTCACTCACATATCGCAGCAATGCCTGATGTGCATAGCGGCAAAGGTGCGACGATAGGAAGTATTATCCCAACAAAAGGAGCGATTATACCTGCTGCTGTTGGCGTGGATATTGGATGCGGAATGCAGGCTGTTAGGCTTAACATGAAGCGTAAATACCTGCCTAAGAAGCTTGCTAAGTTGCGTGCCTCGATCGAGGATCTTGTACCAATTGGGTTTACTATGAACCAACCGGGAAATGCGCATAAAAAAGCGTGTAAGGATCTTGATGCAAGGCTAGATGCGATAGTAAAAAAGCACCCAGAATTGATGAAGATGGTAAAAAATCTTCCGCAAACTTGGGTTTGCCAAATGGGTACCTTAGGTGGTGGTAACCACTTTATAGAGGTGTGTATTGACCAGCAAGATTCAGTTTGGATTATGCTGCATACAGGGAGTCGCGGCCTTGGTAATGCAATGGGGAGATATTTTATCTCTCTTGCCAAGCGCAATATGCCTGCGGAAGTAAATCTGCCAAATAAAGATCTAGCTTACTTTACCGAAGGGACAGAGCTTTTTGATGATTATGTTGAGACAGTTTTATGGGCTCAGGATTATGCCAAAACCAATCGAGACGTAATTATGCAAGAGGTACTGTCAGCTGTTGATAAGAGCTCATCCTATCACCAATTAAAAAGTAGCATTATTGACTGCCATCATAACTATGTGGCGCAGGAGACCCACTTTGGTGAAAAGGTTTTTGTTACTCGTAAAGGTGCAATTCGCGCTGCTAAAGGTGAGGTTGGAATTATCCCCGGTAGCATGGGGGCAAAGTCTTTTATTGTAGAAGGGATAGGCAACGAGGATTCTTTTCAATCATGCTCCCATGGAGCAGGTAGAAAGATGAGCCGTAGTAAGGCAAAAAGGTCTTTCACCAAAAAGGATCTTGAAGCACAAACCAAAGGTATTGAATGCCGTAAGGACAAAGATGTTTTAGATGAGATTCCAAGCGCATATAAAAATATCGATTCGGTGATGAAGAAACAAAGCGACTTGGTTGAAATCAAATACACCTTAAAGCAGGTTATTTGTATTAAAGGGTAAGTTAACAAATATACAACCAACAAAAAACCAAAAGGAAAGACAATGAAATATAGAAACCATGTAGCGCAAAACCCATTGCTTAGAAAGGGTGGGGCGCATCAAAAATCACGCAGTTCGCAGCGTTCTAGCAACAGGCGCAAGCTTAACTCATATCTTGATGAATGGTATGAAGATGAGCATAACGAAAAAAGCGATAATAAAGGGATTAAAGAGGAGCAGGATAGCTCCTCTTTTTTTGCCATTTATTTAGCTAATTCTTCATATGATAGCTACATAAAAAATCTGCTTATTTCGTAGGTAATAAAGGTTTTATATTAGATTGCTACATTAAAATAATATTGTATTGATTATAAAAAAAATGTAGATTCAAAGCATATGGGCGTTCACGATAAACGAATTATTATATAAAGATTTAGATTCCATTTTAACTCCTAATTATTGATAGATATTTAGTTACTAATTGAGAAAAATATGTTGATTCAAATATTAAAGCACACACCAATTTGGGTATTTTGCCTTTTCTTTATTCTGCTGTCTCTAGGGTTTTTACAAAGTAAAACTAGAACGGTCAATAGACGCAGAGTTATTACTATCCCTTGTGCCATGTTGGTCTTATCATTTTTTGGCGTTATTTCAGCATTTGGTCCAATATATGCTGGGCTACTTGCTTGGTTTATAGGTATAACTGCTGCCAGTTGGTTAGGTTTTAAGCTTGGGATCATTAAAGGGGTCACCTATTCAAAGGAAAACCAGACTTTTTTAATCCCAGGTAGCTGGATACCATTTATATTAATGATGGCTCTATTTTTTACAAAATACGCGGTTAATGTGTTGCTAGCCCTACAGCTTACTATTGTGCAAAGCGCAGAGTTTATTGCTGTGGTTAGTTGCCTTTACGGGTGCTTCAGTGGATTATTTTTTTCTCGCTTATTAGTTATAAGAAGAGCGATTAATAAATAGATATAAGTAATGCCCAATATCAGCTTAAGCCATTTTGTATCAGGAAATAAATATTTAAACCACGAGCGTTAACAACAGGTGGTGCTTGGTATAGAAACTTTACTACTTACTGCAATTAATAGGAGAAACAGATAGTGAAAACACTAGCAACGATAGCGGCTACTTTTGTAATAGGGGTAGCTTCAACACATATCTACGCCGGAGAATATAACTTTAAACCTGGATTGTGGGAAACAACCACAACAATAGAGGTAAAAGGTGTTCCTGCTAATATGGCAGCAATGATGAAAGTTCCACCTCAAACTGAGCAGGAATGTATTAAAAGCACAGATCCCATATTTGAATCTGATGAAGAGTGTAAGTTTAAAAAAACACGTGTTAGTGCAAATAAAATACTGGTTGATGTTACATGCACTGAATCAGAAATGGTGATGAAAGGAAAAGGTGAGATGAACTTCAACGGAAAAACTACATCTGGCTGGTTTGAAATGAAAGTACCCCAAGGACCAGCAGGTCCAATGAAAATGAAAAACAAATTTGAAGGTAAGTATCTAGGGCCTTGTAAATAGATATCAAATGTTTCCATTAAAGTTCAGTGCGATTCTGCGCTGAACTTGAAGTTAAGCCTTACTTATTTATCCACTTATTTAAACCTCATAAGGTAAAACATGATCCAAATTTACGGTATTAAAGAAAATCTAAACCCAATTAAGGCAAAACTGTCTGATGTAATCAATCTGTGTATGGTTGATGCTTTATCGTTTCCTGATAATAAGCGTGCACATAGATTTATTCCTATGGAAAAAGAAGATTACTTTTATCCAGAGGGCCGTTCTGATGCATATATGGTAATTGAAATTTCACTAATGAGTGGCCGTTCAGTTGAGGCAAAGAAAAATCTTATCCATTTGCTATTTCAACGTATTGAATCAACCCTTGGTATTGCTCCTATAGATGTTGAAATTACAATCTCTGAATCACCGGCAAGTAATTGGGGCTTTAGAGGTATTACTGGTGATGAAGCAAAATTGAATTATAAGGTAGATGTATAGTAAGTATATTTATTATGTGATTAATAATCTTGATAACGATCCATTATTAAATCGTATGTACCATTTTCACGTATTATTTTAAGGCCTTGGTTAAAGTCATCACGAATCTTTTCTAACTTAAAAACAAAAGAATATTTTGTTGGAGGAAAGATTGTATGCATTTTTACTTTGCGCCTTTGCTCCTCAGGTAATAACTTTGCTTTGCCTAGCGCATTTCTTAAGTGGAATAAAAAAACTCTTTTATCCGAAATCAACACATCTACCCGTTTTTTCAATAGGATAACAGCATGTAAACTTTGGTCTGAGATCTCAAGATAATTTTTATTTTCTGTTGCAACCTGTGCGAACTCATCCCCGAGAAACTTTGAAGCATTTTGAAAAGCTAGAACAGTAAACTTGCTATCTTTCAGGTCAATAATGTTATTAATAGAAAAATTATTATCTTCTAAACTAATTGCTACATTCTGAAATGATATGACATCATCACTGTAATACCCCAAAAGCAGTGAATCTTTTTTTACATTAATTGCGCCATCTAATTTACCCTCTTCAAAGAATGATAATGTTCGAACATTAGGTAAATATCTAATCTTTACTGTATGGCCTTTTATCGCGAAAGCTGCTCTCAATATATCTATTTCAATACCTGAATCGCTATCCTGGATAACATATGGAGGCAGGGAAAATCCAACCCCTATAGTTATCTCATCGGCTAATACGGTGTTTATAAATAACATATTGAGCACAAATAAAAGTGAATAAGATATAGACATGGCTTTTGTTCTAATCATTCACTTTTCCTTAGGTGCAGGTCGAATTGATTGTTGTAATGCTAGTATTAAATATAGCGCAAAAAAGTTTGAAATGCCTTGTTAACAATAAGTTAAAGATGGTGCTTTAAAAAAATATTTGGATTGTTAACTAGTGTAATGAATGGATTTGTTGCGTAGGGGAAGATAAATATAAAGAGGGGGCGTGAACTAATAAGGCAAGTATCAATTAAAAGATATTTGCCTTATTAAGATATATACCAGGAGTGGATAAAATTAAATCAATATATGGTCAGACTATTTGCAGGCCTGAGCTTCTTGGTTAACTTTATCTAGTATTGCAAAAACTTCTAAGCTATTTTCTTCAATTACTTTGAAAGCATTAAATAGAGCAGTGTAATCTAACGGTTTCTTGTCAATTAACTCAAATACGCTGTGTGTGCCGTTATGTACAACAGAATGAGGACGATCTAATAATTTAAATGATGGATTAGATGAGAAGAATTCCTTTCCATCCCCTTCAAAATACCATTTGCCCAGGCGGCAATTATGATGGTCAACAAAGTCGAAAGCAGGTTTCTTTTTATTTACTGAAAGGTAAGTATTGGTTTTCCAAAGTAAGTGGTCAAGCTTTGCTAAACTCATAAATACTGTATCCGATACATTTGCAATATCAGAGAAATGAGCAGCTACTTCTTCATTAATATTTTTTACACCACTTTGCAGATTCTCAGATACTTCGCTTATGTTAGTAACTGTACTCCACACTGTTTGAGAATCAGTTGATACCGACGAAACATCCCCTTGCATCGCTACAATTACATCATTAGTTTCAGTAATTGCTAACTGTGTTTTATCTGCAAGCCCACGTACTTCCTCAGCAACTACAGCAAAACCTCTTCCTTGTTCTCCTGCCCTGGCTGCTTCAATTGCCGCATTCAAAGCAAGTAAATTAGTTTGTTCAGCAATGCCCTTAATCAAGTTAAGAATAGAGCTTATCTCTTCAGCCCTAGCTGACATAGATTCAACTGACTGACTTGATTGCTGGGCTACCGATTCTAGCCCCTTAAGCCCAGAGCTCATATCAGCGATCTGCTGATTAAGAGAGGTAAAGTCACTTTGAATAGAGCCGATACACTGTAGTATGTGTTTGGCAGAATTTACTGAATCAGCTAGATTTTGCTGGATATCAGTTAAGCAAATTTTGCTGTTATCATTCTGATATCCCATGAGTTTATTAAGTTGTTCTTCTTTAGGATTAACTTGGGATAAATTTTGCAGCTGCTGTTTAGTTTTATCCAGTTCATCTTTGAGAGCAGAGTTTTC
Organism: Gammaproteobacteria bacterium; assembly: GCA_033852135.1. GTDB lineage: Bacteria > Pseudomonadota > Gammaproteobacteria > QZLD01 > QZLD01 > QZLE01. The sequence continues at coordinate 31,641 of JAWSVB010000014.1, forward strand.
TGATTTTAGAGTTGAGTTTTCATGTTTAAGCTTTTCAAGCTCTATCTTTGTTTTTCCAAAATCAAATAAACTCATAGCTACTCCAATTATTATTATAAAATAAATTTCCTATTAGCTTTTCTTATATGGACTCTTTATTTTTTAATAGAAAGCTAGGCATTATGATTATAGGATAAAATAATAATAACTCTACATAATAGTAATGAAGGCAAAATTCTTAATTAAGCTAAGGAAACACAAATGACAAAATTAACAATCATCGCGAACATAACTGCTAAAGAAGGCAAAATTGATTTAGTTAAATCTGAGCTTATAAAATTAATTGATGTAACTCGTGCTGAAGATGGGTGTATAAATTATGATTTGCATCAGGATATTCAAAACCCAGCTCACTTTATGTTTTACGAAAACTGGGAGACTCGTGAGCTTTGGGAAAAGCATATGGGTAACCAGCACCTAAAAGATTACTTGGCTGCCACAGATGGAGCAGTTGCAGAATTCACAGTTAATGAGATGACAGAAGTATTGTAGTTTGATTATCTCTAAATAGTTGCAAATACACCTGGATGTAAACGCTCTGTTTTTATATAAATAACAGAGCTATGCCAGATGCAGCTATCTCATGTATGCTTTTAATTATGTAAAGAGTTTTGTCTGGATATAGGTGGTATATATCTGTTCGTAAATATATTAAAGATGGGGTTTAAATGTTTAGTAATAGATCTTTTATAGAAAAAGATGCAGGCATTATTGTAGAGTTTCCACAGTCGAAAGATGAGCTTTTTTATATGTTTCCAAAAGCTGACTTTCCTCTACAACCTGAAACTCTTATCAAACAATCAAAATTACGATTTTCTCCGACCGTCGTATTATTTAATGATGATGTGGTAGGTTATGGAAATTTTATATGCGTTAAGTATGGGGATTTTTGTTCGATTGGTAATATAGTTGTAAACCCGCTACTACGTAGAACAGGTATTGCTACTTATCTTATTGGAACCATGTTGGGAATGGCCTTTAAAAAGCAAAATGCTAAATATGTACAAATTTCATGTTTTAGTCAGAATACCAGTGGTTTGCTTTTGTATAAGAAGCTTGGCTTTGCATCTTATGAAATTGAATCAAGAGAGAAGCATAATGGTAAGCAGGTTGATCTAATTCATATGCGTAGATATATGGCATAGTTTATTCAAAGTTACACACAACAAAAAAGTGAGGGTGATTTTTTTGGTTGTAACTATCGATTATGTAATAATCGTACGATGTTAAATTTATACAAGGACAAGAAATGAGAACAATAGGGAATATACTCTGGTTTATATTAGGTGGATTTGTAATGGGGTTGGCTTGGTGTTTTTTTGGGCTTATAGCGTATATAAGTATTGTCGGTATACCATGGGGAAGATCTTGTTTTGTTATAGCCGGTTTTTCATTTTTTCCATTTGGAAAAGAAGCTATATCTCGTGATGAATTAACCCAGACTAAAGATATAGGAACAAGTGGTTTTGGAACCTTGGGTAATATCATTTGGTTTGTTTTTGCTGGCTTGTGGTTAGCGATAGGGCATATATTATCTGCAGTAGCATGTTTTATTACAATTATTGGTATCCCTTTTGGGTTGCAACACTTAAAACTTGCAGGGGTTTCTTTAGCTCCTATTGGTAAAACAGTAGTTACTAAAGAAGTTGCAGCAGCTGCTCGTATTGCGAATATAGTAAAACCGTAGTATTTCCTAAGTTGCTAGTTGGCGCTACAATAACGCCATCTTGGTATTATGTTTTAATATAATTGTTATCTACTTTATGGGGTTTTTAATGAAAAAAATTATTATTTTTTTATTCTTATCAGTTGTGATGTCTAATTTGGTTCATGCTAAGTCAATAAACATGAATGATTTAACTTGTGAAAAATATTTCTCTCTCTTATTAAAGTTTAAAGCTCAGGAAAATAATGGGAAAAAGGAAAAGGTAAAACTAAAATCTACATCGATATTATCCTGGTTATATGGTTATGCAGCAGCACAAAATAACTCTACTTCATACGATGGCAGTGAGTTTAAGAAGGTGATGAAAAAGACTTCTGCTAAATGCAAAGAAAACTTAAATGAAAAAATTACAGTTGTAGTTTCAGAAGCATTTAAAGAGTTAAAGTAAGGTCAAAATTTATATCTATATATTTATCCTGCTACTGTGAAAAACAACGTTTTAGCTGGGATAATATTTATTAGGAATAAAAATGAAACAAATAACTTTAGATTTTGGTGAATTTACTTTAGATGCAGAGCTATTTGATTCAACTGTATCTAAGAAGTTTGCTCAGCACTTACCGTATACAGTTAATCTCGAGAAATGGGGAGAAGAAGTATATGGACCAATAGGCATCAATTTGGGTGAGGAGAGTCCTATCCCAGAGATTCCGTCAGGAGGAATTGCCTATACCAATAATGGAAATTTCGTCTGCGTATTTTTTGGTCAAAGACCAGCATGGGATGTTGAGTATATTGGACAGATTGTCGGCGATGGCTGGAAGAAACTTTGTAACAACCATTCTTTAACATCTGTAACAATAAAACTTAACCAATAGTTTAGATTATTTAAAAAACATCATTGATTTTAGTAACTATTTGTTGAGAATATCAGCATTTAATGATATTTTGTTGACTAGTGTTCATTATAGTTTGTCGATTCTATTTATTTAAGTGTTATACCAAGGGATAAAAATGAAAATTATCACTAGTAAATTTTTATTAACAATTTCTATTATTTTAAGTTTGTTTTTTAGTGTAAACAGCTATGCTGCTCCGATGCTTGATATTGCCATCCTTATGGATTCAAGCGGAAGTATGGGGAAAAGTGGTTGGGCTAATGAAGAGGACTTCGTCTCAGATTTAATTATATCTGGTATCCCATATGAAGATACTCGCTTAGGCATCATTCAATTTTCATCAAGTTCGAAAACCAAACAGATTTATGGTTTTGAAAACCAGCAAGATAATAGACAACAAATTTCAGATGTTGTCCAAGATATGTATTATCGTGGTGGTTCAACATATATGAAAAAAGCCGTAGATACTGCTATTAATCTTTTCGATAACGAAAGTACAGAAGAGAATAGTAAAGCTATTATCATGCTTACAGATGGCAACCCTTGGCCTTCTTCTAGTCAAAGTCCATGCGGTAGGGTAGATGATCTTAACGACAGAGGCATAAGTGTTTTTATTGTTGGCATGGGTAATGGTTGGACCAGAGATAGAATTGACTGCTTGGTTGAAGACTCTTATCTAGATATCATAGCTACAGATAGTACTAGTGCATATGATTTAGCTACTGCAATGCAACCACTAACAGAAAGGCTTGGTGCAATTAGTGGCGTTCCATTTGCTACTGAAATTGATTGTGTTGAAGGTGGAGCTATATGGGATTCAAACTCATGTCGCGCTGCTTGGCCGTCTGATGCAGAGCCAGTTAATGAGCCTGCAATATTATTTATGATGCTATTTGGCTTTGGTGGAATGTTCTCACTACGCAGATATAAAAAATAAATAGAAAATAAATAAAAAATAAAATAGAACGGCTGCCTAAATGGTGGCCGTTTTTATTTGAGGGTTATAACGCGGTTCTTAAATAATAAGTAGAAAGAAAACTTAATAAAGCTATCTATACTATTTAATGATACTGAACTTAATGGAATAAGGGAGAGCAGAATGGCAGAAGTGAATTTTGAATTATCAGGGGGTAAAGCTGTAGTAGCAATTATTGTTTTGGCCATAGTGATTGTTATCAGGTTAGTCTCAATCGGTGGCACTACTGACGATAAAGATCTAATCAGGCAGTTAGAGCTAAATCTAACATCATTTTATTATCCGGGTGAGGTTGATAGGCTGAAAGCAGCAATGGCTAGCGGCGATAGTGAAGAGATTGACCTTGTAGCTAAATCAGTAACTAGTACAAAACTAAAAATTGACTCAGTAAAAACCAGCTATGCATTATTCGATTTTTCTTCACCTAAAAAAGTTATTGTGAAAGTTAATTATTCATTGGTGGATGATTCAGGGGTAAATGACCAACAAGAGAAATATTTTAAGTTTCAACATGGGGGAATTATGAATAATTGGAGTTATCAATATGAGTCAAATATGGTCTCATATTACTTAAATTTTTTATAATTTTGACAATCGTAATGTGATTTTTTAGCACCATTTCAGGGTGTTTTTTTGTTCAGATAACTGTGGAGACCTAATGATAGCCACTTTTTTAATACTAGCTTCAGTCACTTTTATAGCTATGATGAGCCCTGGGCCAGATATGATGATGGTTATAAAATATGGCAGTACAAAAAATCATCGGTCAGCTATTACTTGTATAGCAGGCATATGCTGTGGTGTCTCGGTACATGTGACTCTATCAATTCTTGGGCTTGCAGCTATTATTGCTGCCAGCGCTAAATTATTTGCAGCTATGAAACTTATTGGTGCAGGGTATTTAATCTATATAGGGATAAAATCGTTTTTATCTAGCGGTGGATTAGCGTTGGATAAATCTAATAATTTAAAGGCTAATAAACGGAATACACCTTTTCGTGACGGCCTTCTTTGTAATGTTCTCAACCCAAAAGTAACTATGTTTATTTTGGCGGTTTTTACCCAGATAATTGAACCTACAACCCCAGTATTTGAAAAAATTATTTATGGTGCTTTTATTGCTATTCAGGCATTTGTTGTTTGGAATATTTTTGTACTATTTATTCGTACCAAGCCTGTATTAGTGTTATTAAACAAGTTTCAAGTAGCTATTGATCGCACTGTAGGGGTAGCTTTGGTTGGATTTGGAGTAGCTCTTGCTTTGGATAAGTAAAGATATATGCCAGCTTTTTTTATATGGAGATAACTAGTGAATTTTGTATATGTTGGTCAAAGTTTAGATGGGTATATTGCTGGCCCTAATGGGGAGTTGGATTGGCTAGATGAGATAGATAACCCCGAGAAAGATGATTTTGGCTATGATACATTTATGAAAAAAATTGATGCCTTAATCATGGGTAAAAATACCTTTGAAAAAGTTATGTCATTCGGAATGTGGCCATATAAAAAGCCAGTTTTTGTCGCTAGCAACTCATTATCATCACTACCACATAGTGTCGATGGAAAAGCTTTTTTAATAAAAGGTACTCCTGCTGAGATGGCTCAAATATTAAATAAAAATGGCTTCACCAATCTCTATATTGATGGTGGGGCTCTTATTCAAAGTTTTCTTAAAGAGGGGTTAATCGACAAGATTATAGTTACTACACTTCCGATTTTATTAGGGGGCGGGATATCATTATTCGGCAACCTTCCAAACCGTATTAACCTCAAATTGGTTGGCTCAGAAGTATTGTTAAATCAGTTGGTTAAAACTAAATATGAAGTGGAAAAGAATTAATTCAATAAGCATAGAATCAAATTAGGACAGAGTTTGATACTATTTACCCTATCCTAAGTTGATTCTGATTTATGGATTTTACAAAGCAGCTGTTAATATCTTCTTAACAGTATCTAAATCCAAATCACGGGTTTCAGATAAAGCTGTCATCCCCATTTTTTCTAAATTAGATACAACTTTATCCACTCCAGTTGTATCAATTCCGTAATGGGAGAGGTTGGTTATAATGCCAAGTGAATTAAAAAATGCCTCGGTGTTATCGATAGCTTTATCAATTTTATTTTCATCAGAGCCAGTAGTAATTCCCCAAACTCTTTCTGCATATTGTAGAAGCTTGGCTTTTTTCTTATCTTTTCTTTCACGCAATAGGTGTGGAAGGATTATTGCCAGAGTTCTTCCGTGAGCAATACCAAAAAGCGCAGTAATTTCATGTCCAATCATGTGTGTAGACCAATCTTGCGGGACTCCAGTGCCAATAAAACCATTTAATGCACATGTTGCTGACCACATGAAGTTCTTTCTTGCATCAAGGTTATCATTGTCATTAAAGGTAATTGGTCCATCTTCGATCAATGTTTGTAATATCCCTTCTGATACGCGATCTTGGATTTTTGCATTTACAGGGTAGGTGATGTATTGCTCAACCACATGAACAAAGGCATCGGCAACCCCATTGGCAATTTGCTCTTTAGGTAAGCTGTTGGTTAAGTCAGGATCAAGGAATGAAAATTGTGGGAAACATAGTGGCGACATAAACACAAATTTCTGTTCGTTCATTGTTATAACTCCACCCATGTTCATCTCTGAACCAGTTGCAGGAAGAGTTGCAACACAGCCTAAAGGGGTTGCTTTTTTTGTTGGGACCCCTTTAAAACCATGCATGAGAATATCTTGTGGGTCATTTTCATAATTGATTGCTAGTGAAATAAATTTGGTTCCATCCATCACCGAGCCACCGCCAACAGCTAGCAAGAAGTCGATGTTTTCTGATTTAGCAATTTCTACAGCTTTTAGTAATGTTTTGATTTGTGGGTTAGGCTCTATACCACCAAACTCAATCACTTCTCGATTACCAAGCGAGCTAGTTACCTTTTCGATAGTTCCGTACTTTTTTGCGCTGCCACCACCAAAAAGAATCATCACTTTGGCATCTTTTGGAACTAGGCTATCTAGTTTTGCGAGTTTGTTTTGCCCAAAAATAATTTGCGTAGGGTTGTAGTAGTTAAAGTCAAACATTTAGGTCTCCTGCTGCAGGTTATGTTATAGCCTTAATCAAGGCTTCAGTTACTGCAGCTTCATCATATGTATTAATTCAATTCCAGTATTTATTAACGCTGTTATTTTTTCACTACGGTAAATGTTACATGAGTAACCTCTTTATCATTTGTGGTCTCATTCATCCGAAAACTATATTTTCCAGGTTTTGTTGGTGCTTTAAAAACCATCTGCCCCGAAGCTTTACCGCTAATGCGTTGATAGGTATGGTCATGCTGGTCGTTGCGATATGTAGAGCCATGTGCAATTTGTTCTGGGATCAATCCTACCCAGCTATTTTTTGGCAGTAACGGGGATGCTTTAAAGCTAACCGTTATTTTCTCTCCCGGGGTAAATGTTTGCTTGGAAAGTTGTAACTTATTATCCTGTATAGGAACAGCAACTTCAAAGGCAACAGCTGTTATCTCTTTATCATTGGTAGTTTCATTCATACGGAAGCCGTATGTACCGATTTTTCTAGGTGCAGTGAACTCCATCTGTCCCGATGCTTTACCACTAACTCGTTGAAAGGTGTGGTCATGTTGATCGTTACGGTATGTCGAGCCATGAGCAATTTGCTCTGGTATCAACCCGATCCAACTATTTTTTGGTAGCAGCGGCGATGCCTTAAAATCTAATTTGATCTTCTCATAAGGTGCATAAACTTTTTTGCTAAGTATTAACTCATTGCCTTCCATTGGTACTGCTACTTCAAAGCTAACTGCTGCTACCTCTTTGTCGTTGGTGGTCTCGTTCATACGGAAACTGTATGTGCCGATTTTCTTCGGTGCTCGAAATACCATCTGACCTGATTCTTTACCACTAACTCGTTGAAAGGTGTAGTCATGTTGATCGTTACGATATGTAGATCCGTGAGGAACCTGCTCTGGTATCAATCCTACCCAGCTGTTTTTTGGTAGCAGTTTCGATGCCTTAAAATCTAATTTAATATCTTCATTTGGGGCAAAGATTTTCTTAGGGAGTATTAATGCTGCTGTATGATTTGGGACAGATACTGTGAAGGTAATAGATATTAACTCCTTATCACCATCACGTGTACTCACCCTTAAATCATAGCTCCCATTGTTCTTTGGCACTTGGAATTTAAATTCCCCCGATGCCTTACCTTTAATCTTTTGAAAGGTTATATCATGTTGATCGTTGCGATATGCGGATCCATGAGCAACATGGCTTGGAATCAAACCTACCCAAGCATTTGCCGGTATTTTTGAAGAGGATAAATTTAGACTGATACTTTCCCCAGGGGCATAAAGCGTTTGAGCCAGTTTCAGAGTTGTTCCTTCCTTAGAAACTGTTTGTGGTGGATTTTTTGGTGCTGGTATAACAGGGGAGCGCAGGTTCGGCGCAGCATATTTTTTATCCGTGGCTTTTCCCTTACCTTGTTTTTGCTGCTCTTCAGCCATCATCTGGCGCGCAAGATCAATGGAACCCTGAATATTTTTCCTCCGATTTTGGCTGAGCTCTCTATTTAATGCAGGAAGTGAAATATCCAAAATACCCTGCCAGTTTTTCTCTTTAAAGAGCTTGGTATTTTGTTGTTCCAAATCTAGGATATAATTGCGGTATTCACGAAATGCCGCATTAAAATCATCAGAAATTCTTTGCAATAGAGGGGAGGACCCACCTCCTGGAATAGGTGATTGAATTTTTTGCATTTCCAGCAATACTTTTTGGGCAGAAAACGGCTTTTTCTCTGCTACATGCTGGTCAAATAGTGGTACTTTGGCTTTGGCTCGTGACCACAGTTTCTCAAATGTTTTTAATTTTTTAAGTTTTTCTTGGGTGTCAGCATTTCCTGGAGCTAGCCTACCTGCAACCTCAAGATTCTCCCTGGCCTTAGAAAAGTCACGTAGATTAACTGCACGCCAGCCACTTTTCTTCGCAGCTTTTGCTACCTCTTTTATCACTGGCGCTGCACTTTTGGGGTCGTGTTGTTTAGCCTCATTAACGCTCTTTTCTGCAGCTACCATGTCTCCTCTAGCTATCTCATCTCGAGCTTGTTCGATCTTATTCTTTGCTGCTGCTTTTTTCTGCGGACCTGTTTTAGGATTTTCTGGTTTTTTGTAATTGGCTGGTGGGCTGACTAGTTCAATAACACTGACTGTTACTATTGCCTCCCCCAGTTTATTACCGTTTTTATTTTTCGCTGTTACCTTAGCGGTAATTGTTCCTGCGGTGCTTCTGGATACTCTTGGTGTCTGGGAGATATCATTACTGATAGCTGTTCCCGGGTTAACGGTCCATTTCCAACGCACGCCATCCGGCGTTGTACCACCTTGTAGTTCTGCTTTTAGGGTAATCTGTTCTGCGGTAGCCCGAGTTCCTCTTTTAATGGTTTTCAAACCTTTTGCTTTTGGATCCCAGGTTCTTGGCAGATTTGGTGGTTGCACCATCCAGGCATTTACGCCATATGTCATTCCGGTATAGCTGCTAGTTATCTCTGATAACTCATCACCATGGACTGGAACTCTGGCCAATGCTTTAAGTTTTAGTGGGTTTACATCTTTTACTTTAAAGGATATTCGACCGCCGTTGCCATCAAGTTCTAAACGGTTAGAGGTAGAAGGGTCAAACCAGCGGTAATCAATTAGTTTGCTTTCTATACCAGGTTTAGCGTGTATGGTGGCTGTTACTTGCTGCCCGACATAAGCTTTGCCATTAGCTGGTTCATAGCTGATGCTAAAGTTTGGAGCTACCACATTTACAGTGATTTGTTCACTCTCAGCCACAGTTTGATAAGCTCCCTCTATAAATTTAAGTAGTTCACACCAAACCTTAACTTCACCCATGCGGTCATAGGTAACTTCGGTAGAAGGATCTGGGCTTTCACCGGGATCAAATGTCAGTGCTGGTTCAGACTGCCAAACCACCTTGTACTCTTCTATTGGGGGTTGTTCATCATATTCCTCTTCGTCAGGATCTGGCACATAATGCCCCTGATTGGTATCATCAGGAATATCTAGTTTTGGCGGCGGAGTATAAGTAGCAGTGGCATTTGACGAGGTATCTACACAAAAAGGATTATCCCCTTTGCTGCAATCGATCTTAGCAGGAACACGTATAGGTTCTTGCAACCCCATTCCAGAAGCATTGAGAATTGCTTTGCTTCCGTAAAAAACTTCCCCTTTAACCCCTTTGATTTTTACCTTAGCTGGACCTACTCGAACGGTGGTAATAGCTTCAGCACTTATACCATCGGCATCAGTTGCTTTTAGGCTAATGCTCCAGTCTCCAACGTGGGATGGGGTAAAGCTTGTAGTTGATGAAGATCCGCTCACTCCAGACCACTTATATTGATATGGGCCTTTGCCACCACCAACTGATGCTGAAAGTGTCACTGTGGATCCAACTTCAACTATCTTTGTTGGACCTTTAAGGGTTACATCCAAAACAGCAAGCTCTGGTTCTTCAGGTTTTTCTTCCTCAGCTTTGTCCTTTTCTTTCTCGTCCTCTTTATCATCATCAGATGGGATTACACGCATACTGGCTTGAGCAAGCATTTTGGCGCTATTTCTAAAGTCATCCATAACTTCTACAGATAAAGATCCAGGACCATCGACAATAGCTTTTACCTCAGGGCCATAGCGTGATTCAAGGGTGATTTTACCATCTGCTTTCCAGTGGAAGTATTTTTCTGCAGGTGGTGAGGCGGCAAGTAGTTTTGCCTTCGCGTTGATAGTCTCACCTTTTTTAGGGGTTAACTTAGATAGAGAAATCTCTATTTTCATCGATGCCATAAGGCAACTTTCTAAGGCTTTGCCAGCTTCACCAGTCATAAATGCGGCATACTTATAATCGCGCATCGCTTTATTCATTTTGATCTTAAAGTCACTTGCGGTGCTGCGATAAAGATCGCGCTCACCAGAAGCCAATGCATACGGCATAGCTGCTACAAAGGTTATAACTGCGTCACCGATAGCTTGTTGTGCAGCTTCATCTTGTAAACTTTTTGGAAGATTTGAGTATTTATCTCTAACCTCAATATACCTGGAGTGGGCCGAATCATAGGCGTCACTCCATGCAGATTCTGCTTCGGCTAGAGTGTTGAAGTAGTCAACCAGATTTTCGATAAATACGATTTTGTAGCGATGGCTTAATAAAATTTGTAGTGATTTTTTATGGCAGGAGTTATCTGGGTCGTAACCCCCTTTGGACTTAAAACCGAAATCTTTGATAAGAGTTTCAACTTGAGAGACCGCATGTTTGCGACCGTTTTTCATCATGGATGCTAATTTAGTAATGCGTGGGCGATCAAACTCTGGATATCCGGTTAGGTGCCAATTGGTATGTTTGTAACCCTTCGGTACCTCAGCTAGATACTTGTTTATTTTACGGTATTTTACTGCAATTTGGTTATATTCCTGCAGATAGTTTTTATAGATGCGGTAGCGGGACAGAGGCAGTGTCTCTTGCTCCATCGCATTCTTGATAACCTTGCTGTAGGCCTGAGCGCTACGATCGGCATTAGACACCAAAGTTCTTACCTTTAGCTCTGCCTCAAGTTTACGCAGTGCCTCTTTAGCCTTATTAATTTCCCCTTCGTAATCTTTGGCTACCCGAAACTCCTCTTCAGCCCACTCTTTGAGCTTAGCGATAGTTTGATTAAGTGCTTGGGTACGGATTTGGTGGTATTGTTTAAAAAATAGTAATGCAGCTTTGCCACCATGAGTTTCCACTTTGAGTTTTGCATCGAACTCATTTTCCCAGTCTTTATCATTAAAGTTGGGGAAGATAAGTTTTAAGGATTTGCGTAGCTCTTTAATTTTAGGGTATTGGGAAAATACATTTTTCTCTGCATAGTCTCTGATAGAAGCATTGATGGTTGGAACTGTAAACAAACCATCTGCTTTTTCAGATTCATAAGGTGTATCACCTTTTCTGGTTAAAAGATCTTTATAGGTTAACTCGTGAAATACATGGGCACGGTCAAATAGGCCGTTGAGTACCATGGGCTTATCGCCACCACCTTCCCAGCTTCCTGAAGCAATCCAGGTTTGCACAAGGTTTTGTGCTTGGCGTGCATCGTATACTCCCTCTGCGATAGGCATTCCTGCCATCACAAGTCCGGTAACCATAGCTGGAATTTGGCCGCCAGGAACAACTCCCATAACACCAATAGAGAGAAATAATCCCGCTTCTAAAGCTTTGCGTTTATTTCCAGTAAAGCCAGCATCAATACCCGCAAGAATACCTTCAGCAAAGTCACCAACAATAGGTAGGGAGGTCACCCATGCATTGGCTAGAGCTAGATTTTCTTGCTCCAGTGTCATCGGCTTGCCGCTGTTAAGAATTGTGTAAGTTTGGAATAAGCCTGTTGCGACAGAAAAAACTCCATCCATTGGGCCCAAGTCGCCAACCTCGCCAAACTCGGTTGGTGTCAGGCTAAAGATATATTTACGGGTTTGCCGTTGCCACTGCATTAGGGATATAGCTTGTTTTCCAAGTCTGTTTTGCAGTCTTGCTGCCATATCAGCCATTTGACCAGGAAGTATTTTTATCCTGAGGCGTGTCTCCATGGGCAGCTTGATTTCAGCGTCGATCCATCCAAGTACCTTTAGATCGTTAGCAGGAAGAGTTTTTAGCTCTTTTACGGTTTGACGGATATCATCAGGCACTGTACGGATTAGTGCATTGCTGCGCTGGCGGCGCCAATCATCTACCACATCGTCGATGGAATTAGATCCGCTTCCAAGCTCGAGCATATCTACAGAGCTAAGATACAATACTTCCTGCCTTGCGCGTTTGAGCTTGGCTGTTGCTGACCCAGGTGGTAGATCTGTGCCGTTTTGAATATGACGATTAACCTCGTAGTACTCTTCAGGTGTGATCTCATGGTTGTATAAAAGGGTCATCAATAATCTTTTGCTGATTATATTGGCTGAGTCTCCAGAGGTCAGTTTAAGTTGGCGCTCAATATATCCCAATACATTTGGTCCCATTGCGCGGCCACCAAATTCTTTCTGCAACAGCTTCATCATCGCATCTGTTTTTGCCCCTGGAACATCACCGATGGCAGCTAGCCCATTAGCCAAGTCATTCAGGTCAAATTTAATTAGCTGTTTTCTGTATAGAACCTCTAAATCACTTATACCTTTTGCGCCCTTAGCTGCTTTAACCTGTTCAAGTTCAGTAAGTAGCTTGTTGACGTCGAGCATAAGTTGGTTTTCTACAGTTTGGTATAAACCACGCTTCACACCTGTGATAACTTCATCTTCGCTAAGTCTCATCTTAGACAGAATTACTGAAGCATCATCTGGCTGTTTCGAAATTTTGCGAGCGGTAAGAAAGGCTCGTGCTTCGTCGTTATCCATATGGGTTAGTAAGGCAACTTCATCTACATCTACCCAGATGCGGTTTACGTATTTTGCTGTACCGCTAATTCCACCTTCTCCATGTTTAAAGAACATTGAAAAATCGCTGGCAACCTTGGCAAATTTAGCACGGCGGCTCGATGGCATAAGCGCATCAACTTGATCCAACAGCATATCTGATAATGCGTCTTTCCCACCCGGTGTTAATATCCAGGACCCCTTTTCTAACGTAATACGACGTACTTTTTCTGGGTCGCCTAAATAGCTGGTAGCAAAAAAACGCTGACCAGCACCACCGCGATACATATCTTTAGCAGAAGAGGCTACCTGAGCATCAAGATTACGTTTGAGGGCATCATGCATTTCACGTTGAAGGGTAGCGATTGCATCGCCAGAGCCACTTTTTTGAATATCGCGTGCTTTTGCGAGGGCTTTATTGAGGTCTTCATAGCCAAAGTTAGGTAAGTCAGATGCAACTACATCCATCGCTGAACTAGTTAGCCCTTTTGGGATATCTAGCTTTTGTTTAGCTGCAGCTTTTAATAGTGGATCATCTGCATTTTGAGCAAGAAGGTCAGTAGTGGTTTGTAAAATAGCGCTTTCAATGCTGCTTCTAGCTTTACGGACATCTTTGCCAACATAAAGTAGGTCTATATCGCGCCCTGGTTTGCAAGAACCACTAGCCAGGAACATGTCAGCTGATTCACCCATAGATTCAGCTGCCGCACGGGTAGATTCTCCCACAACTCGAATCCGTAAGTTTTGCACCTGATCTTGTATGCTCTGAGGCAACTTCTTCATGTTTTCTTCATACCACTTAAGATCGCGAGTGATTAGAAGCAAAGATGCATCAGTATAATTTCCGCTGGGATTGGATATCATTTTCTTCATCAAAAAGTCACCTAGCTCATCGGAATGGGCTGAAATAGATGAAAGCATTAAGAAGATAGACAGTAGTGAAAAAATAAATCCACGTAATGAGTTTCTGGAAGAAAACATATCCCTTGTCATATAAATTCCTATAGATATAAATTTTGATTAAGAATGACTATGGTTCACTAGAATGATTATATTATAAGACAATTATTAATTCATATGTGGTGTCTTAGCCCACGATTTTGAAGAAAATATTCATCTATTTTGTAACTAATAACCATCCATTGCATACAACTTAAATTTAATTAATCTGCTACAATCCCAGCATGAAAATTCATCCGATAGAATCACCACTTATAAAAACATTCTTTTACTACGCTATACCTTCAATGCTTGGACTTATAGCTATGTCATCGGCAAGTATTGTTGATGGTATTTTTGTAGGAAACTGGATTGGTTCCGCTGCGCTTGCAGCTATCAATTTAACCATTCCATATCAGTCATTGGTATTCAGCTTTTTATTGATGTTTTCGATTGGCGGCACAGTAAGGGCAGGGAAGTATCGTGGAGAAAATCGCTACGATGATGCTTCGTCTATTTTTATCAAGACATTATTGGTGGTTACTTTTTTTGCTCTGATTGCTTGTATACCAGCATGGATCTATACAGATATATTGGCAAAAGCTCTTGGTGCTGATGCACAGCTACTACCATTGGTTGTTGAATATTTAGATATCTTGCTGCTGTTTATGCCAATTCAGCTGGTTACTATTGTTATCTATTTCTTTGTGCGCATGGATGAACAGCCAGTTCTTGCTTCTGTTGCTTTGATTTGTGGTTCAGTTGCCAATATTTTGCTTGATTGGGTATTTATAACCAACTTTAACTGGGGGCTTACTGGTGCAGCATGGGCCACAGTATTATCTCAGTTTATGCAACTTATTATTCTATTATCACACTTTGTTTCAGGTAAAGGTCGACTTCAATGGCTACTGTCATGGAGTGGTTGGATTGAGATACCAAAAGGTGCAATCAATGGCTTCTCCGAGTTTATCAACGAGATGTCAGGCAGCCTGACTCATTTCATGATTAACTGGTTGTTAATGATTCGTATCGGGGTTATTGGCCTTGCCGCATTTACCGTTATCAATTATCTAATGTTTTTTGCCTTTATGATTTTTTATAGTATCGGCGATGCGATTCAAATATTAGTAAGCCAAAATTTTGGTGCCAAGCAGTTTATACGTATTCGCAAATTTGTGATGATTGCACTTTTTACTTCTATATCTATAGCCATTGCGATAATGGTGTTATTAGCATCATCTCCAGAAACTTTGCTCGGGGTGTTTTTAAGCGAGGATATTTCATCAACACTAGCCTTGGCAAAACAATTTGCTCTGTTGATACTTCCGGTTTTTCTCTTTAGTGGAATAAACTTTGTTGCCTCAAGTTACTTTACTGCCATACATAAGCCATTAGAGTCTGGTGCTATAGCCTTAAGTCGCGGGCTCATATTTCCAGCTTCTTTTTTAGCTCTGTTTGGTTGGGTTTTTCCGCAGATTCCGCTATTGGCAGCATTACCAATAGCGGAAATAATTACTTCAATTCTTAGTGGGATTCTGATGGTAAAGCATCTTAAAATTGATAAAGATTCGAGTGCTTTAGCCAGATAGGGCGCAAGTAAAATAGAAAATATTTAGTTAGATCTAAATTTCTCTATGACTTCTTATTTGTGACATTCATTTTCAGATGATGTAAAGGCTAACTCTTTATAAAATAACCATTGGTATGAAGCTTTTTCACAGTATTGATACTGTTTAAGTTCCAGCTGCTTCACATAATATTTTCCAACATGTTTAGGTAGGAATATCATCAACACAATACCAGCCATTAAAATGAAAATTACCCCTTTAGTATGCTTTTCAGGTAGTGATCTATTTTTTACAGTTATGTATATCAACATGTATAACAAACATGCTGCCAATACCACTATCCCAATTAGATAAAATGCACCTAAGTTGATAATAATCTGTGTAGATTCACTTTTGATACTTATTAATAATTCATACCAGCGAGAAGCTATCCATATAGATGTATAGATAAGGGCAGCCGAAAAAATAAGAATTACACATATCTTAGCTAGTAGAAATATACGTGGGGTATTTGATGAGTTCATGGTTTATTTTGTCTAAATGTTAGTGGTAAATGAATTATACCTCTATGTTGGTTGCTAGTAATTAGCTAATAAATTTAATGGTGCAACTAGTTCTAATTTGTTGTTAATTAGTGGCTTAATATTATAGTTAGGAAAAATTAAAATAATTATTAAGTGATAACTACAATTTATTGACTAATAGTAAGTAATTAGTGTGCGGTATATCTCAAAATCTGAATATTGAGCACAGCATGGATTAGAATTTAAAACTATAATGTTATATTAAGACAAACAAATAATTGTCACTATTTATGCTTGGAGGTTATCAATTGAAGAATGCCTCAGAAAACAAGAAAACTATCTTGCAGCGCCTTTTTGGTAGTAATAAAGATAAAGCCATTGAACCTGGTGTTAAGCCAGATGTAGACCTATTGCAAAATGCTGTGCAGAAAACTGCCAATAGTGTTGGAAAGTTAGCTGTGGAGATCGTTGATATATCAGGGCGAGTCGATGTTCTTAGTGCAGAAGTTAGTGAAGAAGCCAAAACCTTTAAAAGGCTGCAAGATATATCTGCAGCATTAATTCAAAGTAATAACATAGTCGATAATTCGGTACAACGGACAAAAGATGCCGTATCTAAGGCTACGCATAATGTTGATGAATCACGCTCTAATATCAATAACTCCATAGAAGATATAAAACATCTCACTGAATCAGTAACCGATAACCAGGGGGCGTTAGAACAGATTAATGGAAGCCTTAAGGATGTTTTAAAAATAGCCCAATCAATTACAGCAATTTCCAAACAAACTAATTTATTAGCGTTAAATGCGACTATTGAGGCGGCGAGGGCTGGTGAATCTGGCAAAGGGTTTGCCGTTGTCGCTGATGAAGTTAAAGAATTATCCCGCAAAACAGGTTTAGCTACCGCAAATATTAGCTCTACCCTGAAAACTCTGGCAGGTCAGATTATCTCTTTAGTAGAAAAAAGCCATGAAGATACTGAAAAAGCAGATGCAGTGCGTAAGGGGGCAGAAAATATTAATGATGTAATTCACCAACTAGAACAGAATATTTCAGAGATCGATTCTGAATCAAGCGAAATTGTTGATGCAGTTGGTGATATCGATATCCATTGTAAAAACACAGCGGAAGGTTTGGATGATATCTCATCCCAAGTTGATAAATCGAATGAAAATTTAGCCAGAGCTAAAGATAAAATAAGTTTTCTTCGTAGCTGGACTGAAGAGCTTGTCAGATATACGGTTGTGCCCGGCATAGAAACAGTCGATACCCCAATTATATCCCTCATAAAAGAAAAGGCTATGCAGGTTGGTTCTTTGTTTGAAGATGGGATTAAAAAAGGCTTGGTTACAGAGTCAGATATGTTTGACCATAATTATGAACCTATAATTGGAACAGATCCTATTCAGTATCTAACAAGGTTTACAGAATACTGCGGTAAGGTATTACCCGATATTCAGGAAGATGTTGTTGATAATGAAGAGAGAATCATGTCATGCACAGCAGTGGATGTTAACGGTTATATGCCAAGGCATCTGAATAGGTGTTCAAACCCGCAGAAACCAGGGGATGTAACATATAATATGCAAAGCTCTAGGTGGAAGCAGATTTATAAAGATCCTGTCGGAATAGCTGCCGCAAGAAACAATAATGACTTTTTGCTACAAACTTACAGGATAGCTTTAAGTGAAACTGAATATGCAAATATTAAAGATGTATCTGCACCAATATATATTAATGGAAAACACTGGGGTGCATTGCGTATCACTTATGATATGCATGTAACTGAAGATTAAAAATCATACTTAATAAAGAGAAGGCCTTTAATTTTTAAAGGCCTTCTTCCATTGTGCGCTATTAAATAGATAGCGCAGCTTATGCTTTAACCCTAGCTAGCATTTTAGACCTGGTTAAAGCGATGGATATAAACCCTAAAAGGATAAGTGTTAATCCAATAGGTTCGTTGATGGCTAATGTCTCAGCATCATGTGAAAAAGGCGCAAAAGTAAATTTATCTCTTGGACCATAATAGCCGAAACCATCAAAGTGGATAGATGTATATTCACTTGCTAATTCAACTTGGTATACGTTTATCTGAGCAGAATTTGCTACCCCAGCAAAAATATCAGGAAACCCTCCTGTTGGAGATGCATCACCAAGTGGTGAATCGGAAAGGATCATATCGCCAAGTAGAAAATCCTGCCATGCGTTGCCGTCAGTAAAAACACCATGAGGAGCAAGTGAATGGTGTGCACCGATACCACTAACATCTGCAATCGGATCTGCAGCAATTGATGGGTCAGCAACTAAAGAAGTTGAACTTCCAGTGATAGTCATATCAGAGAGGCTGCCTTCAATTGCAGTAGCTACAAGAGTTACATCATAAAGGGCACCTTTTGATCCTGGACCATTTGTATTAGCAATAACCCAAATGTCAAAAGATGTGGAGTTGGTTACCCAGGTTTCGGAGACAGAGTCGTAGGTCGCACCTTCAATATACATCTGCAATAGAGGGATAGCACTGGCAGATGAGGCGAAAACCAATAAGATAGCAGCTATCGAAAATTTTAATGAGTTCATGATTGCACTCCAATCTTTTAGCTTATTAAAAAAGCTGCAATTTTTGTACCTTGATGCTAATAGATTGAATTATCTACATTAATTTTTTTGTAAAATTTTAAAGTGTAAAAATATATGACACAATAAACAAATTGTTAGTGCTAGATTAGCTTGCTAAAGCTTGCCGCGACAGGCAACCAATCACTTAAAACACAAACAATTATTAACTGCAAAACATTTTCTATTTAAAGTAGTTAGCTATTGTTATGGCAGCAAAGTTGGTCTGTACATAAATGGGTTTCTATAGTTATGTGTTTGATTTTTTTGAGATGAGCTAATCTGTCAGAATATTCCAGCGCTGTTCTATGCTGTTTAGATACAACAATTATCGTGGCTGCAAACGAATTTGAGTTTAAAGGCCAAATATGTAAGTCAGCAACAACGCTATCCTCGTCGGATTCTATAGCGGTTACAATAGAGCTATGCAGCTCCTCATCTTTATTGCCATCCAATAAAATTATTGAGCTACTGCGTAGAAGACCCCAAGCCCATTTCGCAATAAGTACACCACCAACAATACCCATAACTGGGTCAAGGAATGACCAGCCTAAATACTTACCAGATATAAGTGCAATAATTGCCAGTACCGATGTCAGTGCATCTGCTACAACATGGAGATATGCGGCTCTAAGGTTGTGGTCATGTTTATGTTCATGATGTTTTTCATGGTCGTGCCCATGCCCATGGTGGTGTCCATGATGATCCCCATCTTTACCATGTAGCATCCATATGCTTAGTACATTTACAGTTAATCCAACAATAGAAACTATAATTGCCTCATTAAAAGCAATATTTATCGGGTTAATAAATCTGGAAAAAGATTCAATCATCATATAAATAGCTGTGCATCCAAGAAACAATGCACTGGTATATGCTGATAAAATCCCAAATTTTCCGGTTCCAAAACTAAACTTATCTGAATTGGAAAACTTTCTGGCCATTACATATGCAAAATAAGTAATGCCAAGTGCAAACGCATGTGTTGCCATATGCCAGCCATCAGCAAGCAAAGCCATCGACCCAGTGAGTGCACCTGCGATAATCTCAACTATCATGGTAATACTGGTTAGAGCGATAACATTTAATGTCTTTTTTTCATTCTCAGCATTAGTTTCATTAAAATCATGTTGATGGGTTAATTGTTTTAGCAGATTATCATGCATGGAAATATACTCCCGGATTCTGAATTGACGATAAAAAGCAATTATTGTTTTTTATCGTCCTGTTATATAAAGCGTAAATTATCTAATCTTTCCTAAATGATCGATTAATTCATCAATAAGCTGGTCTTTAACTCCATCTTCAGCAGTGGCCTTATGGATGCATCCGCGTAAATGATCCCCAACAATTTGAGTCCAAACTCCGCGAACTGCACCGGATGTAGAAACTACCTGCCGCAGAACATCGATACAGTCACGGTCATCTTCTATCATTCCTCGCAGCCCTCTGATTTGTCCTTCAATACGGTTAAGGCGCTTAATTAATCGTTCTTTATCTTGGTCAGTTCCGCAAAGAGCCATATTTTCTCCGATATAGTATATAGGGGTATACCCTATATTATCCTGTCGATGAATGTCAATTTTTATTCTTATGCCTTTCATGTTAATGAAACAACACTGCATGGAACGTTACAGGTTTATTATCAAGCATTATGTGTGAATTGTGTTTAGGGAAACTAGAGTTGCCAACTTCAACAGCCAAGTGATGCTTCTAATATTTGAATGCTGTTTAACAGGTAATCTGAATTAATTCATGAGGTTTAATCATTGCTTATTTTAGTTTTTCTACGATTACTGCAGAAATAGATCTGGTCAATATAGTTATTGCAAATGTTATGTGCGTTAGTTATTAATTGGGTGATTTATGGGGATTAGGTTTGGAAAAAGGATTGGTGTGAAGTGGTAAGCTGTTTATTTTAAAGTATTTATTCTGAATTTATCTATAATTAGAGGTGAGAAACAAGTATTGTTTGTGCAAATAAGATATAGACAGCTCAAATAAGTTAGGATAACCTAAGTTAAATGCAAATTATGATTTACTAAGATTAGTAGCGGTTTAAAGGTAAACAAATGAAATTAAGGCAGATGAAAAAAAATCAGTCTGGGAAGATTGTCAGAGTTACTGCGTCAAAGGAAGTTGGCCGAAGAATCAGGGATATGGGTCTAGTTACTGGAGCTACAATTACTATTGGTAATCGAGCACCGTTGCAAGACCCGGTTGCAATCAAGGTTTCAGGTTGTGTGATTAGTCTTAGAAACAGCGAAGCTGATTTTATCGAAGTTGAGGTGGGAAATGAGTGAAGTGATAGCGTTAGCTGGTAATCCAAATGCAGGTAAAACCACGCTGTTTAATCGATTAACTGGTGCTAATCAACACGTAGCAAATTACCCAGGTGTTACCGTAGAAAAGAAATCTGGTTCTTACAAAATTAATGATACAAAATATGAGCTTGTTGACCTTCCTGGTACCTATTCTTTAACTGCTTATTCTATTGAAGAGATTGTAGCGCGAGACTTTATCGCCAAAGAAAAACCGAACGCATTAGTAAATGTTGTTGATGCTTCAAATCTTGAAAGAAACCTATCATTTACAGTTCAATTATTAGAGATGGGTGTTCCAGTATGTATTGCGCTTAATATGATTGATGATGCCCACCGCAGGGGTATCAAAATTGATTATAAACTCCTATCTGAAAAGCTTGGTGTTCCTGTCACCCCTATAATTGCAAAAAGAGGGCAGGGGGTTGAAGAGCTAATGAATAAAACTCTTTCAGCTATGGGGACTGGGAGTAAGCCGCTGGAAATCTCTTACGGGATTGATATCGAAGAAGCGATATATAAGATGTCCCCACTTATTGAAGAGAAGCATTTCCTTACCAATCTATACACACCGCGTTGGATTGCAATTAAATATCTTGAACAAGATGAACTTATTATTGAGGCAGGGGATAGAAGGAATAAAGATATATCCACAGCGCTGAAAAAGATTGTTGATGAAGTAACGGTTCATATTGAGGAAACATTAGATACATACCCAGAGGCGATTATTGCTGACCAGCGATATGGTTTTATTCGTGCACTTCTAAAACAAGGAGTTTTAACCCGAGCTTTAGATGAAACCCGAGTATTTTTGACCGAGAGAGTAGATTCAGTCTTGCTGAACAGATTCTTTGGTCCAATCATAATGATTGGGATCATTACAGGTTTGTATTACGCAACATTTACCTTTAGCGAGATACCAGTTGGCTGGCTGGAAGGGGCTATTGGTTGGCTCTCTGGAGCTGTTGAAGGAGTTCTCCCTGAAGGGATGCTGAAATCCTTGGTTGTGTCAGGAGTTATCGACGGTGTTGGTGGCGTCCTAGGTTTTACACCAATTATTATGTTTATGTTCCTTGGGATAGCTATCCTTGAAGATTCTGGCTATTTGGCGCGTATGTCCTTTATGCTGGATAGAGTGTTTAGGCTTTTTGGATTGCATGGTAATTCAGTAATGCCGTTTATCGTATCTGGAGGTATTGCTGGTGGCTGTGCTGTACCAGGAGTAATGGCAGCTAGAACTATTAAATCACCACGGGAAAGATTGGTAACTATTCTAACCGCACCATTTATGAACTGCGGTGCAAAGCTTCCGGTATTTGCTTTATTGGTTGCCGCATTCTTCCAGGAGAATGAGGCTACGGTGATGCTTATCATAACACTTGTCTCTTGGGCAGGAGCTTTAGCTGCAGCTAAATTACTTAGACTTACAGTGCTTAAAGGGGATGAATCCCCATTTGTGATGGAGCTACCTCCATACAGAATCCCAACTATTCGTGGAGTGCTTTTGCACACATGGGAAAAGGTTTGGCAATACGTTAAAAAGGCTGGAACAGTTATTCTAGCAATCTCAATTCTTATTTGGGCGATGATGACATTCCCAGGACTTGATGAAGAAAAAGTTAAGATCTTTGACAGTCAGAGACAAGCAATTACAGCAACATATGATGCAGCAGTTGTCACAGAGTTAGAAAACGCTGGTGAAGAGGTAGAGCTTTCAGAAGTTGCTGCTGAACTACGTGAAAAGATTCTTGATGTAGATGCTAATGAAGCTCAGCTAGCATTAAGAAGCTCTATTGCTGGCAGAATCGGAACCGCTATGGAGTCAGTTACCCAGGTGGCAGGATTTGATTGGAGAACTAATATAGCCTTGGTGTCAGGCTTTGCTGCAAAAGAGGTTCTTGTATCTACTCTTGGTACAGCTTATTCACTTGGAGAGGTGGACCCAGAAGATACCGATTCTCTAAGTGATAAATTGGCAAAATCTCCAGCATGGAGTAAGGCAACGGCATGGTCTTTGATTATATTCACCATATTCTATGCTCCGTGCTTTGTAACTGTAGTGTGTATTGCCAAAGAGGCTGGTTCTTGGAAGTGGGGGCTATTCTCAGTGGTATTTAATACAACTATAGCTTTTGTGCTCTCAACATTGGTCTATCAGCTAATGTTATAAGTTAGTTGTATAAAGGAGACGTTATGGAAACTGCAATCGTAATATTCATAATCATAGTGGCAGCTGTATATGTTGTATGGACTTTTTACAAAAGCCAGAATAAGGATGATGATAGCGGCTGCGGATGTTCCAATGGTAAAAGCGGCTGTGGTGGTTGTGGTGGTCACAATCACCACCATAAGCCTAGAGGGTCAAACCCTACAGATTCGATTAAGCGGCATAAAACCAGTTCAACCCCTTCATCTAGAAGCTAACGCTTCATCTACAAAAACGTATTAACAAATTACACGCATTAAAAAAACACACGTATTAAAGAATAAGAAGCTAACCTGGAGTATTTATCTCTGGGGGGGCTTTGTTCGAGCATTGTTTTTTATAGTTAAATAATTTATATCAAAAGAACTAAACTCTAAGCGATAGAAGATTCAAAATATTGAACAACTGTTTGAGTTTGAATATTGGAATTTATTGGGTCTTGCAGAGCAAGTAAATGGCGGAGAGCGAGGGATTCGAACCCTCGATAGAGTTACCCCTATACACCCTTAGCAGGGGTGCGCCTTCAGCCACTCGGCCAGCTCTCCGGGATGCAGCTCTACCAGTAATGTAGAGCTGTATTTGATGTAGCGTAGAATACGGAAATTTCGCTAAAAGGTAAAGTCAAAAAGTAAGTTTTTTTAGAAAAAATTATTGGTTTCCAAAGTTGTCATCAGAACCATCAGCAATTTCTTTTTCACGCTTAATTCTTTCATAAATTTCTTCACGATGAACAGATACTTCTTTTGGTGCATTTACCCCAATTCTTACCTGATTACCTTTTACGCCCAAAACTGTGACAGTTACATCGTCACCAATCATTAATGTCTCGCCTACTCTTCGTGTTAGTATTAGCACGACCAGTCTCCTTGTTCTTTAAAATCTTTATGGAATATTTTTTATGCTATTTATTCCGTTTCCATAAGGGATTACCCCTTTAGTGAATCTACAACTTTAAGCATAGTAAAATATTTACTTTATTACAGGTTGAAAATGCAGTTTTATTAAAAACTGCCAACCCTTTATCACTATATTGTTTATTCCTGAATTGCTGGTTCCGCATCCAGTCCAAATGCTGTATGTAGAGCTCTAACTCCAAGCTCTAAGTACTTTTCATCTACTACAGCAGATATCTTGATCTCTGATGTTGAAATAAGATTAATGTTTATCCCTTCATTAGATAAGGTCTCAAACATTTTTGTAGCAACACCAGCATGAGAACGCATCCCAACACCAACAATAGATATCTTAACGATTTTAGTGTCGCCAAGAACAGATTCTGCGCCAAGTTTATCAGCGATAGTCTGAAGAATTTCTGATGCTTTTTCATAGTCATTTTTATGAACTGTGAAAGTGAAATCGGTATGACCGTCTGAACCTGTGTTCTGAATAATCATATCAACTTCGATATTAGCTTCTGATACAGGGCCTAATATTTTATAAGCTATTCCAGGAGTATCAGGAACTCTAGTTACAGTTAGTTTAGCTTCATCACGATTAAATGCAATTCCGGATACTATTGGTTTTTCCACTTCAGATTCCTCAAATGTGATCAATGTTCCAGGACCCTCTTTGAAAGAAGAGAGGACTCTAAGAGGAACTTTGTATTTACCAGCAAATTCGACAGATCTTATCTGTAATACTTTTGAGCCTAGGCTTGCCATCTCCAACATCTCTTCAAAAGTGATGCTTTCGAGTCTTTTGGCGTTTTTTACAACTCTTGGGTCTGTGGTGTAAACGCCATCAACATCGGTGTAGATTTGGCATTCATCAGCCTTAAGTGCAGTAGCTAGAGCAACTGCTGTGGTATCAGATCCACCGCGACCAAGAGTAGTTATGCACCCTTTTTCATTAACTCCTTGAAAACCAGCAACGATAACAACTTTTCCGCCATCTAGGTCTTTCTGGATGCTTTGTGCATCGATATCTTTGATGCGAGCTTTTGTGTGCTGGTCGTCAGTGAGGATTTTAACCTGTGAGCCTGTGTATGATTTTGCAGGGCAGCCAATCTCATTTAGAGCCATTGAAAGCAAAGAGATTGTAACTTGTTCTCCAGTAGATAGGAGTACATCCATCTCTCTAGCTGTTGGGCGTGCCTGCATTTGACTAGCAAGGTCAGTTAGCCTGTTTGTTTCGCCGCTCATTGCAGAAACCACTACAACGATTTTATCGCCAGCTTCAGTTGCTGCTTTTACTTTCTTGGCGACATTCTTGATTCGATCGGGATCCCCGACAGAAGTGCCGCCATATTTTTGAACAATTAATGCCATAAATCTGCCTAAATTGTGTAAGAAAGATATGTTTCTTTGGTTGTAATGTTAGTTATGAATATATGCAGAGGACTATGGTAAATAGGTGTTTATAGCTATATCTGATATTCACTTTCGCGCGCATATTTAACACTAATTTGGTGATTAAATAAACCTGTAAATCGTTATTGTGTGCGATTATCAGGGTTTTTTTACTTATGCTGCATGTTTTTCAATATGTGATTTTAGGAGTTTATTTACTTCATCTACACATTCAAGAACAATTGCGTGACCATATTTGGGGATTATAGTTATCTCCGATTGTGGAACATGGTCAGACATTATTTGAGAAAAACGTGGTGGGTACTGGATATCATCTTCAGCAGCAATGAAATGTGCTGGGCAAGTTATTTTTGATAACAGTGGGATTAGTCCATCACCAGCCAAGTCATCAAGACTACATTTGTTTAGATTATACTGCCCAAGTGAGAAATTGGTAATTCCTTGCGTAGCATTTACTAGCATAGGCTTTCTACTCTCAATTATTTCTTCATTGTTCTCAAAATACCATTCGGAAAAAATCTCATGGGTCATCACATCGTAGTAAAAACCAACATCATCTTGTTTATTTAGGTGGCACCAATTCTGTACCGCTTTTCGAGATCTTCCAATGATATTTGGGGCTGAAGTCATCATAAAGATTGATTTAGCTTTTTCAGGATACATTGAAGCAAATTGCTGCGTCACAAACCCACCATAGCTAGTGCTTACTAGGTGTGCATTTTCAATATTACAGTGATTCATTAGTGCTGCTAGATCTTGGGCTAGTAGCTCCATAGAATATGGGCCTGGTGTAGTTTCTGAAAACCATTGGCCGCGTAGGTCATACCTGAGCACATTAAGTCCCATTGACTCCATCAAGTCAGCCTGCTGTTGCCAGGTGCTGACGGTGAAAAGGATACCGTTGAGAAAAATTACAGTATCCGCACCAGGGAATTTATTGTTGTGCTCAAAAAAACACTTATGACCATTAATTAATTGCATCGGTATCCCTTAAATATTCTCTTTAGCCCATGTTTCTAATGAGGCAAGTGCGGCATCAAGCTTTTCTGGCTCACTACCACCAGCTAGAGCCATGTCTGGCTTACCACCACCACGGCCACCAACTTGAGCCGCAATGTGATTTACTACATCTCCAGCTTTAATGTTTTTGATTAGGTTTTTGGTTACACCAGCTACAAGTTGTACTTTTCCACCATCTAGTTCAGTACCAAGTACTACAACAGCGGTGCCAAGTTTGTTTTTAAGTTGGTCTACAGTCTCTCTTAGAGTTTTAGCGTCTGCACCTTCGAGTTTTGCTGCTAGAACTTTAACTCCGTTAACTTCAACTGCATTGCTGGCAAGGTCACCACCAGCTTGGCTGGCAAGTTTACTCTTTAAACGCTCAAGCTCTTTTTCAGTATTACGGTTGCGGGTTACTAGCTGTTCCATCTTGTCATTAAGATTTTCACGGTCAGCTTTAAGGAAACCACATAGCTTGTTTAATTTATGCTCATTGTTCCATAGGTAGCTCATTGCATTTGAGCCGGTTAATGCTTCAATTCTACGTACACCTGAAGCAATACCTGTTTCACTGATAACTTTGATTAGGCCGATATCTCCAGCTCTATCAGCATGAGTACCACCACAAAGCTCAACTGAGAAGTCGCCAAGTTTGATAACTCTAACTTCATCGCCATACTTTTCACCGAAAAGAGCCATTGCACCGGATTTTGTAGCTTGGTCGTACGGCATAACGTTAACTTCAGCATCGTGATTAGCGCGAACCTGTTCATTGGCTATACGCTCAATCTCTACAAGTTGTTCATCTGATACAGGTTCAAAGTGAGAGAAGTCAAACCTTAACCTGTCGGAATTAACTAGTGAGCCTTTCTGCGCAACATGGGTTCCCAATACTTCGCGTAACGCAGCATGCAGGATGTGGGTTGCGGTATGGTTAAGCATAGTTGCTTGGCGTTTGGCGCCATCTACAACTGCTGCAACTTCATCTCTGGTGCTCAGTGTCCCTTGAGTTACTGTTCCAACATGAATAGAAGCATTACCGTTTTTCAGGGTGTCTTTGATCTCTATTTTGCAATCTTGACCAAGTAATTCACCGCTATCGCCAGCTTGTCCACCTGACTCTGCATAGAATGGAGTTTGGTCCAAAATTATCTGCACCTCTTCTCCAGCTGAAACTTTGTCGATTAGATTTCCATCTTTAAATAGGGCAAGAACAGTGCCTTTGCCTGTGGTTGCTTCGTAGCCAATGAATTCGGTGCTGTGTTCAGTTTCCACAGTGTCGTTGTAGTCAATGCCAAATTTACTACTCTGCTGGCTTTGTTTCTTTTGCTGCTCCATAGCTGCATCAAAGCCGTCTCTATCCACGGTTAGTTCACGCTCACGTGCGATATCTGCAGTTAGGTCAAATGGGAAGCCGTAGGTGTCATAAAGTTTGAAAGCTGTAGCGCCAGAGATAATCTTACCACCCATGGTATCAATCTCAGCTTCGAGGATTTTCATCCCTTGCTCTAGAGTTTTAGCGAACTGTTCCTCTTCTTGCTTTAGGATCTTTTTCACGAAGTCTTTTTGTTCAACAAGAATAGGGTAGGCCTTACCCATCTCTTGTATCAGGGTATCTACTATTTTGTAGAAGAATAGATCTTTAACGCCAAGCTGATATCCATGCCTTACTGCACGACGGATGATGCGTCTTAATACATAGCCACGCCCTTCATTCGATGGGAATACGCCATCTGCAATTAGGAATGAGCAAGCACGAATGTGGTCAGCAATTACGCGTAGAGATTTGTTGTTTAGATCTGTAGTACCAGTGATTTTCGCAGTGGCTTTAATCAAGCTTTGGAATAGGTCGATTTCGTAATTGGAGTGAACATTCTGCATGATAGCAGCAAGTCTCTCTAGACCCATTCCGGTATCAACTGATGGCTTTGGTAGTGGCTCCATGGTTCCATCTGCAAAACGGTTGTATTGCATGAAAACTAGGTTCCAGATCTCGATATATCTATCGCCATCCTCTTCGGGTGTTCCTGGAGGGCCTCCAGGTATATCTTCACCATGGTCGTAGAAGATTTCGGTACAAGGGCCGCAAGGACCAGTATCACCCATGGCCCAGAAGTTATCTTTAGCACCGATGCGCGAGAAGCGGTTTTCATCAACACCTATCTCTTTTAACCAGATGTCTGCTGCTTCATCATCTTCTTCATATACAGTTATCCAAAGCTTTTCTGCTGGAAGGCCAACAACTTCAGTTAAAAACTCCCAGCCATATTTGATTGCATCTTGTTTGAAGTAATCGCCGAAGCTGAAGTTACCAAGCATCTCAAAGAAGGTATGGTGTCTGGCGGTATAACCAACGTTCTCAAGATCGTTGTGCTTGCCACCAGCTCTTACACAACGTTGGCTTGAGGTAGCCTTATTGTAAGAGCGCTTATCTTGTCCTAAAAAGGTGTCTTTAAACTGGACCATACCAGCATTGGTGAATAGTAATGTTTTATCATTACCAGGTACCAATGGGCTGCTGTCTACGATTTCATGCCCTTTATCTTTAAAGAAGTTTAGAAAAGCATCTCTAATATCTGCACAAGTCCAGTTCATTACTTACTCTCATTCGTTATGTTTCATTAAGCGCGCATTTTACCTGATCGAAACTAAAACCTCGATACTGTAAAAAGCGAATTTGTTTAGCTTTGCTGTTGTTATCAGTAGGAATCTCTTTGCCAAAGCGCTTTTCTCTAGCTTTTTGGGCCATTTCAATCCATTCAGATTGTTCTAAACCAAGATCATTTTGGCTAATATTTATCCCTTTACCCTTCAATTCAGCGACAATTTTTACCGGACCATGCCCTTTGGTAAGGCGCGAATTTATAAAATTTTCGGTAAAACGCTCATCGCTTTGCAGGTTTCTCTCTTGTAGCCATTCAAGAACCTCGTAAATATCAGATGTCTCTCCACCTTTATTAGAAAGTTTTTCTAATAGCTCTTGGCTGGAGTGCTCACGACGTGATAAATAATCAATCGAGGTTTTTTTTATGGCTTCCTTGTCGAACAACTTTATCCCTATATCTCTTTATACTTTAATCGTTAATTAATGTTTATCTGCTAGTTCAGCTTCAATATTCCAGATCTTTTTCGATCTAAACGCTAAAGCAGATAATAATATAACGGCAAATGCGCTGATAACAAACATTAACGCAATGCCTCGATTTGCTCCAACTCCAATAATATCTGCAATGATGGAATTTTTTAAGGACCCATCGGGGAGAAGGGACGGAGTAAACACATTATCAACTGCCCAGCCGGCTACCTTGGCTCCAATAGGAATGCTAATAGTGCATGCAGTTATTGCAAAGGTAAACACTCTACCTTGTTTGCTTAGCTCTACCTTTTTCTGCCATATAACTTGGTTGCAGCCCCAGGATAATATGTGCATAAAGGATGCTATAAAGATTGCGCATGTGATTATGATGATTGTTGGTTGAGGAATAGCTAGCAGCAATACAGTTCCGTAACAGGCTGCAAAAAGGATAACCCCTTTGATCTTTTTTTGTGGTCCACCCCAAGCCATTAGAGTTATGCCACCAATAAGGGTGCCAATCCCGCCTGCTGATAAAACCATTGCAAGATCTTGTCTGTTTCCAATGCTAAGAACATAAGGGGGGAATATTGCATTGCCAACTCCGATAAAAAAGCAAAATAGTGAGAAGAAGATTAAAAGGTATATAAGGTTGGTATGCTCTTTTATATATCTAGGGCCAATCATAAGTTCGTTAAGAAATTTCTTCAGGCTAAGTTTTTCTAATATCTCATCGAGATGAGGTATGGAGACAAAGAGGATAGAGATAACTGCAATAGAGAATGAAATTATATCTATAACTAGTATTCCAGTAAGATCGATTAGTGAAAGTAATAGCACTGCAGTTGGGGCAGCGGCGATAGTGCATAGCGCACGACCTAGACCATCAAGACCACTGGTTTTTGCCAGATCTTCCTTTTTTACTAGTGTTGAAGTTGCGGCTAAAAGTGAAGGGGCTACTAATGCATTAAATGTTGAGCTGACTGCAATGATGATAGCGATAATTGTGAAATTAAAACTATCTGTAATAAAAAGGGTAAAAATAATAAGAGAACATACCCCAGCGCCTAGGTGGCCAATTAATATTAATCGCTTTCTGTGGACCCTATCGATAAACACTCCGATTATTGGTGTGAGCAAGATAGAAGGGGTGAGAACTGTGGCAAGAATGGTTGAATAGGAGGATACGGAGCTATTTTGCTCTAGAAACCAAACCCCTAAAGCGAATCCTGTCATGGTTGTGCCAAACATTGAGATAAACTGGCCGAACCATATTAGGAGATAGATCCTGAAGGATTTCATGTCATTATTATTAGTATTGTGGATACGGTAGGTGTTGAACCTACCGTATGAAAGTTTTGCAGATACTAGATCGCTTCTGGACCAGTTTCACCGGTACGAATACGGATAACATCTATAAGCTCAGTAACAAAGATTTTTCCATCACCGATCTTGCCAGAGTTAGCCGCGTTAGAAATTGTTTCAATTACTTGGTCTAACATATCGTCGTTTATAGCGATTTCTAGTTTCACTTTAGGTAGAAAATCTACAACATATTCTGCACCACGGTATAGTTCTGTGTGACCTTTTTGACGTCCAAAACCTTTTACTTCAGTAACAGTGATCCCTTGAACCCCAATGTCAGAAAGGGCCTCTCTCACATCATCAAGTTTAAAAGGTTTAATAATAGCTGTTACGAATTTCATTTAAGACTCCTGTTTTGTATCGACCTGGGTGGGGTAAATCTTTTGTAATGATAGTTGTTTGGTGAAAATTGGGCAAATATTTGTCTTTTAATTTATGTATATGCTGTCCTAGTCTCATTAATGTTATTAATATTTAGTTAGGATTGTACTGTTTTTATATGGATGTTTGTCCATATGTAAATATGTTTGTAGCTTAAAAATCAGTATAGTAGTTATTAATTATTATTTTTGCCTGCTGTTTATTTGAACTTATATATTTTTTGGAAGGTTTTTTATGAAATATTTTTTGTCATTCCTTTTTATATGCTTTGCCATTATTTCAAACTCCTCTTTTGCTGAAACTGAAAAGAAGGTGGCTGCGTCAGAAGCTAAACCATTTCATCTGGTAGAAGATTTTCCTGCAGTTACTGATGAGGATTCAGTGCTTGCAAACCCTGGCAATTTGAAAATGTATCTTCATGCTCCTGCTGGTATGCCAGAAAAAGCACCGGTGGTTTTTGTGCTGCACGGTTGTATGAAAGGGGCTCAACAGATGAAAAAATGGACTGGATGGAATGAGCTCGCTGATAAGCACAAATTCTACGTAGTCTATCCTCAGCAGCAAAAGGTTAAGGTTAGCAAGAAATCTAGAACCGGCAACCCGGTATTGTGTTTCAACTGGTCAGGGGTAAACGGTAAGTGGAAAAAAAGAGGGGAAGGGGAAGATAAATCGATCCTTGATATGATCTCTTATCTTGAGAGTTCAGGACATTCTATTGACCCAAAGAGAGTTTTTATAACAGGTTTTTCTGCTGGTGGCGCTATGACCAATCTGATGATGGCATATTGGCCGGATAAATTTGCCGGTGGAGCACCTTTAGCCGGAGTCCCATTCCACTGTGCAGATACTATTAAGCAAGGGCTGGACTGTATGGGGGTAAAGGCGACCTTTACAACCAGAAGTAATAATGGCCCAGGATGTGAGGGCAAAGGTGAGGCGTGTATGGATCCAGCGCGTAAGAAAACTCCTGCTGAGTGGAAGCAAATGGTAATGCAGCATGGTAAACAAGGTTATACCGGTAAATATCCACGAGTGATGATTATACATGGTGGTAGAGACAAATATGTGGATGACGATAACCTGCAAGAAACAATGGAGCAGTGGACAGCTGTTCATGGTATCGATCAAAAAGCTGATAATGATAAACAAGTTTTAAAAGAGACATATTCACAACATATATATAAAGAATACAGTGATAAAAATGGTGAGGCTAAAGTTGCTACTTTGATTATTCCTAGGATGTTTCACTCAATTCCGGTTGAGCCAGGAGAGGGAAAAGATCAAGGTGGAATGGAAGCTGGTGGCTTTGCTGTTGACTACGGATTGCACTCAAGTTATTACATAGCCCGCTTCTGGGGAATAGTTGAATAGGTATTAGGCGAGTTATCAAAGCACAGATAAAATAACTCAATTAGTTGCCATATTGAGTTACTCAGTGTAAATTGTCGACGGATTATGTTTGAAAAAAACAGTCTTTAGCCTGCGGAAAATATGGCTTAAGTCTGGAAAACAATCAGATTCTATCTTAAGGGCGAATCAGTCCAAAACTTCACAGTAATACCGTTGTTGTGGGGTTACTGCGCGAGATAGAAACTGAAAGAGAACACAGGTCTTTATTATTAATAATAAATTTGTGTGAAATTTAAGGAGCATTTAAATGCAAGAAGGTTTTACTCTAGTTGCACTTGGAATGGGAACAGTTTTTATTTTCCTTACAGTTCTAATTGCTTGTACCACATTGATGTCAAAATTTGTTATGGCATTAGAGGCCAGGCAGCCAAAACCAGAGCAAGCTATGCCAGTGCCAGTAACTGGACAATCAAAGATTCCTGATGCTGTTTTGACCGCTGTGATTACAGCAGCTGTTCATCAACATCGCGCTGCTAAAAAGCAGTAACAATTTTACAGAAATACGGACTTTTAATTTAATAAGATAAGGTTGATACCCATGAGTAACACAAATAAACTTGGAATTACCGAAGTAGTATTACGTGACGCACACCAATCTCTATTTGCAACTAGAATGCGCTTAGAAGATATGCTTCCTATTGCTGAAAAAATAGATCAAGTTGGCTATTGGTCAGTTGAAACTTGGGGCGGAGCAACATTTGATTCATGCATCAGGTTTCTTGGTGAAGATCCATGGGACAGAATTCGTCAACTTAAGGCAGCTATGCCAAACACTCCGCAGCAGATGCTTTTCCGTGGTCAAAATATCCTAGGTTACAGACACTATGCTGATGACGTTGTAAGAAAATTCGTTGAAAGAGCTGCTGTAAACGGCGTTGACGTATTCCGCGTATTCGATGCGATGAACGATCCACGCAACCTTGAAACAGCTATTAAAGCGGTTATCGAAAATGAAAAGCACGCTCAAGGTACTCTTTCTTATACAACAAGCCCAGTTCATACACTTGAGTCATGGTGTAAACTAGCTAAGCAAGTTGAAGCTATGGGTGCTCACTCTATCTGTATTAAAGATATGGCTGGTCTTCTTAAACCGTATGAAGCATATGAGTTAATCACTGCACTTAAGAAAGAGGTTAAAATTCCTCTTCATCTACATAGCCATGCAACAACTGGTCTATCAATTCCAACATATCTTAAGGCTGCAGAAGCTGGTATCGACAACGTTGATGCTTCTAT
The DNA here is from genome assembly GCA_033852135.1 of Gammaproteobacteria bacterium. Classification (GTDB taxonomy): domain Bacteria; phylum Pseudomonadota; class Gammaproteobacteria; order QZLD01; family QZLD01; genus QZLE01. The sequence goes on from JAWSVB010000014.1 coordinate 65,618, forward strand.
CTCTTCAATGTCTATGACTTACGGTCACTCAGCTACAGAAACAGTTGTTGCAATGCTTGATGGTCAAGAGAGAGATACAGGTCTTGATATCAATAAGATGGAAGAGATCGCCGCATACTTCAGAGAAGTTCGTAAGAAATACGCTAAGTTCGAAGGTGGACTTAAAGGTATTGATTCAAGAATTCTTGTTGCTCAAGTTCCTGGTGGAATGTTGACTAACATGGAAGGTCAGCTTAAAGAGCAGGGCGCTATTGATAAGCTAGATGCTGTACTGGAAGAGATTCCACGTGTACGTGAAGATCTTGGTTATATTCCACTAGTTACTCCAACTTCGCAAATCGTTGGTACTCAGGCAGTACTTAATGTTCTTACTGGTGAAAGATACAAAACTATCACTAAAGAGACTGCTGGTATCCTTAAAGGTGAGTACGGCGCGGCTCCTTCTGAACTGAATAAAGAACTGCAAGATCGTGTTCTTGACGGTGCAGATCCAATCACTTGCCGTCCAGCTGACCTGCTTGAAGATGAAGTTGACAAACTTACTGCTGAGCTTAAAGGTATCGCTAAAGAGAAAGGGATCAAGCTTGCTAAAGATGAGATTGATGACGTATTAACATACGCTCTATTCCCACAAATTGGTCTGAAATTCCTTGAGAACCGTGGTAATCCTGCTGCGTTTGAGCCAGCTCCAACTGCTGCTGATGCTCAACCAGCTGCGGCTCCTGCTGCTGCGAAAACAGCTGGCGGTGCTGATGTTTACACAGTATCTGTTGCTGGTCATAGCTATGTTGTTCAAGTTGAAGAGGGTGGAGATATTTCTCAAATCGCTCAAGCTGCTCCAGTAGTTAGCGCATCTACTCCTGCATCTGCTCCTGCTACACCTGCACCTGTTGGTTCAGCTGGCGCAGAAGCTATTCCTGCTCCTCTTGGTGGACACATCTTTAAGGTTCCAGTATCTGTAGGTCAGCAAGTTAATGAAGGTGACGTAATCATAGTTCTAGAAGCTATGAAGATGGAAACTGAAGTACGTGCTAGCAAATCTGGTTCTATTGCTGAGATCTGCGTGAAAGAGGGCGACACAGTAGCTGTTGGTGACACTCTTTTAACTATGGCTTAATTGATTTTTAAGCTTTTATATTAAGCCTCTAGTTAATAGGGGCTTTGTTATCAAGGTTAAATCGCTAAAGGGTTTTATCCAATGGAAAATGTTTTAAGATTAGTGTACGGCTCAGGGATATATAATATATCACCAGGTCAGGCACTTATGTTGGCTGTAGGGTTGTTGTTGCTATACCTTGCAATCAAAAAGGGGTTTGAGCCTCTACTATTAGTTCCTATCGGCTTCGGTGCTATTCTTGCGAATATCCCAGTTGCCGGACTTGCTGAGTCTGCTGTTTCACAGGCACTGCATTATGGTTCTGACGAAGTTATCTCGGCAATCAATAGCGCACTAGGTGGCGTATCATATTATGATGCTCCTACTGCTGCACAGATGGCTGCTAAAGAGATAGCTAAAAATGCAAACTATGCCGATGGCGTACTTTACTTATTCTATAGCGTTGGTTTGGCAAGTGGTGCATTCCCGCTAATTATCTTTATGGGTGTTGGTGCGATGACCGATTTTGGTCCTCTTCTAGCTAACCCTAAAACTCTACTACTTGGTGCTGCAGCACAGTTTGGTATCTTTGTTACCTTGATTGGTGCGATTGCTCTTGGATTTTCTGGTCAAGAAGCTGCTGCTATCGGTATTATCGGTGGGGCTGATGGCCCAACTGCTATTTACGTATCTACCAAGCTGGCTCCACATCTACTAGGTGCGATTGCTGTAGCTGCATACTCATACATGGCTTTGGTTCCTATGATTCAGCCACCAATCATGAGACTGTTTACTACAGAAGCAGAGCGTCAAATTACGATGACTCAGCTAAGACCTGTATCACAGACAGAAAAGATAATGTTCCCAGTGGTTCTACTACTATTGGTTGCACTTCTGCTTCCTGATGCAGCGCCTCTACTTGGTATGTTCTGTTTTGGTAACCTGATGAAAGAGAGTGGTGTTGTAACACGTCTATCTGATACAACACAGAATGCGCTGATTAACATCGTAACTATCTTCTTAGGATTGTCAGTTGGTTCTAAATTGCAGGCTACTGAATTCCTACAGCTTGGTACTTTGAAGATTCTAGCTCTTGGTATCGTTGCATTCGGTATTGGTACTGCATGTGGTGTACTAATGGCAAAAGCTATGAACAAACTAAGTAGCACACCAATTAACCCTCTAATCGGTTCTGCTGGTGTATCAGCTGTACCAATGGCTGCACGTGTATCGAATAAAGTTGGTCTTGAGTCTAACTCGCAAAACTTCTTGTTGATGCATGCGATGGGGCCAAACGTTGCAGGTGTTATTGGTTCTGCTGTAGCTGCTGGTGTACTTCTTAAGTACTTTGGGTCATAACCCCAGATAACTTTTGCATTAAAGCAGCTTATTAGAAGCTAAATAATAAAGCCCGAACAGTTAGCTGTTCGGGCTTTATTATTACTGACCGTAGTTTATTAATAAGTATAATGGTAAATTGTAATTATGTTGCGGCTTAGCTATCATAGTCACAGACAGACATTAGCTTAATGCACTGTTTTTGCTTTAATGTATTGTTATTGCCTGTATCTTGTTATTTGTAACTATTGAAATAATACAAATAACTCACCCACCCAAGGCTCGGTATTTAGTTTGTTTAATTTTACTGAGTTAGGAGCATTTAGTGTCGAATCTCGAACTATTACATCATATACCTGCAGAGAAAAAGTATAAGACCCCATTGTTATTTGTCCATGGCGCATATGTTGGTGCATGGTGCTGGGAAGAAAACTTTTTGCCATATTTTGCTGAGCAAGGTTTTGAGGTTTATGCAGTAAGTCTTCGCGGGCATGGTAAGAGTAGCGGTAGAATGATGGTTCATTCATACGGCTTAAGAGATTATGTTAATGATGTTCATCAGGTCGTTGAAAACGACATAAAAGATGATTTTATCTTAGTTGGCCACTCTATGGGTGGAGCAGTACTACAGCAATACCTACGTAAGTATAAAAACCATGAAGGGTGTAAGGCAGCTGCTTTCTTGGCAACATTGCCTCATCATGGTGTTGGCCCATCATCAATCGAAATTGCGATGCGGGACCCATCTATAATGATGCAAATTCAACTGGTACAGATGTTTGGTAGCCAGTTTGCAACACCTGAATTTGCTCGTAAAGCACTATTTACTCAAGATACTCCTACTGAAGATCTATTACGCTATCGACCACTATTTCAGCCTGAGTCATACAATACTATTTGGGATATCATGGTTGCTGAGAATCCAACCAAAAAAGATCTTAAAGATATACCTCTGTTTTTTATGGGGGGTGAGAAAGATATGTTGTTCTCTGTTGATTCGATTAAACGTACAGCGCAAGAAGCAGATTGTCAGGCAGTTTTCTTACCAAGATCATCTCATATGATGATGCTAGATCCGTATTGGCAAGATGCAGCAAAAGAGTTGCAAAAATGGCTTAAAACCGTATCAAAATAGCTGTATTGGTTTTATAAACCCTAAATTAGGGCAGCATATAGATTAATAGATAGATCTAAATACTGCCCTAAATCTACATCAAATCAAACTTTGTTTTGCTGCTTGATTTTCATCACTGAACGCACAAGTTTCCCGAAGTCTTTATCTTTAGCTCTTTTTTCAGCTAGCGTAGCACTATTAAATGCTTGCTCCCTTAAAAGCTTGCGATAGTTAGATAGTCTTCTCTCATCAAGGTCCCCAGCTTCAACTGCTTTTCTGACTGCGCAACCTGGTTCGTTTTCATGGTTACAATCTGAAAAGCGACACTTAGTCGCTAAGCTAGTGATTTCTGAAAATGTCTCTTCGACACCTTGTTCACAGTCAGCAAGTTGTAGCTCCCTCATGCCGGGAGAATCTAATAGCAATCCTCCAGATGCAAGCAGATGAAGTGAACGGCTGGTTGTAGTATGTCGCCCTTTACTATCATCTTCACGAATGGTGTTTGTTTGCTGCGCTTTGATATTAAGTAAGGTGTTAACTAAAGTTGATTTACCAACTCCAGAAGAGCCTAATAATGCGACAGTTTTGCCATTAATACACCAGTCTTGTAGCTGGTCAACACTATCATGGTTAAGGCTGTTAACAGCAATTACATCAAGTAATGAGTTAAGCCCTTTAGCTTGTTCAATATAGCCTTGAATATCATCGCAGCAATCAGCTTTAGTAAGAACTATTACTGGTTCAACTCCAGCCTCATTAGCTAGTGCAAGATAACGCTCTATGCGGTTAAGATTAAAATCTAAGTTCATTGAGCAGACAATAAAAACCGTGTCGATATTTGCAGCTATCAACTGAGTGGTGACTTTGGTGCCAGCAGCCTTACGTGAAAATAAAGATGACCGTTCAAATAAACGCTGAAATTTATTTTCAGCAGTGATTAGAATCCAATCACCAACTGTTAGTTGTGGCATTGAAGATGTGAGTGCTAGTGTTTGTTTACCATCTTCAGTAAGAAGATTAACTTGTGAACGTTCTTGTCCAACAACTCTAGCAATAGTGAATTCTTCCCACTCTTCGAGAGAAAGTTGTTGTTGAAAAAAATGTTGCCACCCAAGATTAGGGAGAGAGTAAAAATTAGTCATAATTAACCCCAGCGCTATTAATGCGCAGTATTGAATATATCTGGGGCATTCTATGCCCCGGTTCAAAAACCGGGTTTAGACTTATGAATAACAAATCTTATAAATGAAAGATGTTACTTGCTAATTACCCGGAAGGTTTTAATTACAATCATCAGTACCCTCCAAAGCTTATTTGATTTAAAAAAAGATCATAACAACAAAAAAAGTGATAATCAATTAACTAGTTCAACTGGCAGAATTAGTTTGTTAGGATGGTTAGAGTTATTTCTGACTATTAATCTAAGCATTATTATCATAGGCTTAAAGCACCAATTAATAATATAATAGGGATGAAGTATGAATAATAGGCAAAAGTTTAGAAAAGGACTTACCCTAATTACATTCTTTTTGTTTCCTGCTGTTTATTACTATTTTTCACCAGTTTTAATTGTTCAAGCCGCAATGGATGGGATAATTAATGGAAGCTTTATAGTCTTTATATTGTTGTTTTTCAGTTCCCTTTTTTTTGGAAGAGCAAATTGTGGTTGGATTTGTCCTGCAGCCGGATGTCAGGAAGCTATATTTACTGCAAGAGATAAAAAAGTAACAAAAGGGAATTTCATCAAATGGGTGATTTGGATTCCATGGATCTCTACGGTGGTTTATTTGCTTTTTATCCATACAGGGGTGAAGGAAATTGATTTTTTATATAGGACTGAATATGGCATATCCGTAAGTAATCTTCCCTCTTTTCTCATATATTTAGCTATTCTTCTTTTGTTGATAGTGCTGCCTTGTTTCATTTTTGGTAGAAGGTCCTTTTGTCACCATATATGTTGGATGGCGCCATTTATGATATTAGGACGAAAAATTAGAAACACTGTTAAGTGGCCATCACTACACCTGCAGACAGCTGCTGATAGTTGCAAGGGGTGTAAAAAGTGTACCAAAGAGTGCCCAATGAGCCTCCCCGTTGAAGATATGGTTAAAGCAGATGAGATGGAAAACTCTGAATGTATTCTTTGTGGTAACTGCGTAGATGTTTGTAAATTCAAAGCAATTGAGTTTGGTTTTTTTGATAAGAACAATGACTCTGACGCATGAGTTAAATAGATAGCAGGTACTAGACCACACTATAGGTAAATACAGGCAGAAATCGCTCTGCTTATCTCTAGTTATGCATGGTTTATCTCCGATTAATACTTATTAATTTTATATAATCAGAGGCAATATAATAATAAAAGCAAAACAGATAATAACTAATGAAACACGAAAGAAGATCTCATCAACGCAAGTCCATCAGAATTGCCTGCAGCTTAGAGATGATGTGCGGAACTTCATATCACGGACATACCCGCAATATCTCCGATAATGGGGTGTTTATGGAATCGTGTAATGTAACTGTGCCAAATAGAAATGGGAATACACCTGGAGTAGGTGATTTGGGAATGCTCAGGCTGCATTATAAACGTGGCGAAATTAGTGAATCTATCTCTGCAAGGTGCAGATTAATCCATATAACTGCTGATGGGATTGGGATTTTTGCTAACTTTTCTGAGCTTACAGAAAAAGAGCTTGTGGTACTGGATAAAATATTAAAGGCTAATTCAGATAGGATATAGCAATTATTAGCCCGGTTTAATTATTTTATAAATAGCATTATTTAGTGCATCTTTTGTATCAAATGCCACAAAACCGGGAGTGTTTTATACTTTTTGTAATATTAAATACAAAACCTTTTGATTAAAATTCCCCATAAAAACAGTCGGTAATAAGAAAAAATTGTCGTTGGCACACCGCTTGCTCTACTAGAACTATTAGATTCTTAATAAGGCGACGGCAAGATGAAAACAGACAAGCAGCCACAACTGATTATTGATGATACTACTTTACGTGATGGCGAGCAGGCTGCTGGAGTTGCCTTTACTCTTGAAGAGAAGATAGCGATAGCTGAAGCCCTGGATAACGTAGGTGTACAAGAGATCGAGCTTGGTATACCTGCCATGGGTGAAATTGAGCGGGAAGAGATTAAAACCATTGTCGATCTTTATCTTGGTATGGATACATTGGTTTGGTGTCGCATGAGTCAGAAAGATCTATTGTTTTGCGAAAACCTTGGCGTTGGCATGGTTGACCTTTCAATTCCGGTTTCTGACCAACAAATTAATCATAAGCTGGGTAAAAACAGATCCTGGGTGTTGAGGCAGATAAATAGGTTAACGCGCCAGGCAATTGATATGGGTCTATCGGTTTGTATTGGTGGTGAGGATTCTAGTCGTGCAGATCTTGAGTTTATCAAGCAGGTTATTTCTACGGCAGAAGAGGCTGGCGCGAGTCGTTTTCGTTTTGCTGATACCTTAGGAATTATGGACCCATTTGAGGTGTTTAATACCTTTTCCGAATTAAAACCACTTACCAATTTAGATTTTGAGATGCATGCTCATGATGATCTAGGAATGGCAACCGCAAATACTATCGGTGCGATAAGAGCAGGTGTGCGCCACGTTAATACCACGGTCAATGGCCTTGGGGAGAGGGCGGGTAACGCCGCGATGGAAGAGGTGGTGCTCGCTGCCAGACAACAATATGGGATTGAAAGCGGGATTAACCTTAAAGCACTACCGATGCTTTCCGCCATTGTTGCAGAGGCATCAGGTAGAAAAATCTCATGGCAAAAGAGTGTTGTTGGTGATGGTGTATTTACTCATGAGGCTGGCACCCATGTGGATGGATTATTGAAGAATGTTGAAAACTATCAGGCGCTTGACCCAGCTGATTTAGGGCGTTCGCACACCCTGGTTTTAGGTAAACACTCAGGTAGGCACGCTCTGCGCTACACCTATGAAACTATGGGACTTCCTGTTGATGAGGAGGATGAACTGCTCCTGCTGGAAGCGGTACGTCGTTACGTAACGATGAATAAGAAAACCCCAGACTGCTATGAGTTAGAGCGATTACATCATGCTTTATATTGCACCCATGCAGCTTAATACAATTGCAGTGAAACAATATTTGAGGTTTTAAGTTATGTCTGATGAAAACAAGATAAACGATATTTCTAAGTTAGAAAGTCTAGAAGACTTTAATCAGTACCTAGGTATCCCCTCTGAAACGCCGGAGTCGACTAATAAACAACTCGACATATTAAACACCTTTAAAAATATTTTAAGTAAATCAGATCTGGATTTAGCGATAGATATTGAGGCGTGTAAACACCTGATGCTTGATGCGATGGAATTAGTGCAGTTGCAAGAAGATGGTATTGCAATTCAATCAAAGTCTGGTTGTACAACCTGCAGTGGTTGTGGCAGTCATTAGGCAATGTTAAATAGCAATTCTTAGAGACCTGCCATGAACACTAATTCATTGGAGTACTGTATGAATATACAAAGTTCAAAAAGCATGCAGGATGCAGATAATGAAACAGCATATTTAATGCTGAAGATAGCGATGGAACGTTTTCAATGCCCCCATTACGACCTGCAAAAAGAGCAACAGGTCGAGGTTTTAAGTCAGGCTCATAAAATGCAGCACCTGAATCAAACTATTCTGTCTTCTTCCCAGGCGCAGGTAGTTGAGGTTTCAGAATTTGAGGTTGAGAAAACCCTGCAACAGATAATGCAGCGTTATGAGAAAAAAGAAGACTTTGAACTCTCACTCAAACAGCAGGATTTATCTATTTCAAGTTTTCGTCACCTGTTGGCTAATGAGCTGCGGGTAAGCGCAGTTTTAGAGAAGGTGAGCGAGGCAGCTGTTGTCTCTGATGCTGAGATACAGGATTACTACGATACTCATCAAAAAAGTTTTTTCCAGCCTGAAATGCGCAAAGTTAGGCATATTTTGATAACCGTGAATGATGAATTTGAGGGCAATAGCTATCTAGATTCGCAGTTGAGCTTAACTTTGATTGCTAAAGAGATTGGAAAAAGTCAGGAAAAGTTTGAACACTTCGCTTTGAAAAAATCCGAGTGCCCATCTGCGCTGCATGGTGGGTTGATAGGAACGGTTCCAAAGGGAAAACTTTTTTCCGAGTTAGATGAGGTGTTGTTTACTATGAGTGAAAACTCATTGAGTGAACCTATTAAAACTGAGATGGGATTCCATCTTGTATGGTGTGAATCGATCTCCCCTGAAAAATTGATACCTCTGCATGAGGTGGAGCAAAAGGTGCGGGCACATATACAGGATAAAAAACGCACTACATATCAACAGCAGTGGATAGCAAAAGAGATGCAAAAGCAAAAGGTTAGCAGGGTCGCAAACCATTAGTGAACATTCTTGACGGTAGGTGTAAACAGTTGCATCAACTGAAGAGAAAAGTAGTAGTCAAGTTATGCGTTATGGTGTTTGTAGTGTGTGTTTTGACAACCGTGTTGTAAAAAACAAAATAAAAGAGGTGAAAAATTGACCCTGGTAACCAATCTCTATTGTTCAAAGTTAGAGGCCTTATATCAAGTTAGTCAGGTGCTTAGCCGCTCACTGAATTTTCATGAGACTTTGCAGAGTGTCCTACAGGTTTTGAAGGACACTCAAAAAATGGAACATGGGGTGGTAACTCTAAAAGACAACCAAAGTGGTGCGCAGTTGGTAGGTGCCGTGCTGGGTCAAAAAGAGGGTGAAAATGAAGAGGTTGTCTATCAGCCAGGTGAAGGGATTTTTGGCGCTATAGCAGAGGGGGGAGAAACTATCGTTCTGGAACGTATTGCGGATGACCCAAGATTTCTAAACCGTTTATCACTCTATGACCCAGAACTTCCCCTTATTGGTGTTCCAATAAGAATCTATGATGATGTGATTGCTGGGGTACTTGCTGTTCAGGTGGGTGCTAAAGATATCCCGATTTTAAATGAACACGCCCATTTTGTGGAGATGATTGCTAATTTGATTGCGCAAAGCGTACGCCTGGCAATAGACGTAGCAAATGAGCGTGAAGATCTGAAAAATGAACGCGATAGTTTAAGGCGTACAGTAACAAGGTCATACGGCTTCGATAACATGGTTGGGTGTAGTGAGGTTATGCGCCGTGTATTTGAACTGATTCGTCAGGTTGCCAAATGGAATACAACCGCATTGGTGCGGGGTGAGTCAGGAACAGGTAAAGAGCTTATAGCAAATGCTATCCATTATAACTCCCCTCGAGTTAACGGCCCCCTGATAAAAGTAAATTGCGCTGCGCTTCCAGACAATTTGTTAGAGTCAGAGCTGTTTGGGCATGAAAAGGGGGCGTTTACCGGGGCGGTTAACCAACGCAAAGGGCGCTTTGAGCAGGCGCATGGTGGAACAATATTCCTCGATGAGATTGGGGATGTAACTCCGGCGTTTCAGGTAAAACTTTTACGCGTATTGCAGGAGGGGGAGTTTGAGCGTGTAGGTGGCAATCAAACCATCAAAGTTGACGTGCGAATTATCGCGGCAACCAATCGAAATTTAGAAGAGTTGGTAGATGAGAACGAGTTTAGGGAGGATCTGTATTATCGCCTCAATGTTGTTCCAATATATCTGCCACCGTTGCGTGAACGTCGTGAAGATATTCCCGTATTAGTCGACTATCTGATAGATAAGATAAGTAAGCAGCAGGATCGTCGTTTACAGATATCGCAGGAAGCGATTCGACTGTTGATGCAGCACGACTGGCCCGGAAATGTACGCGAGTTGGAAAACTGTCTCGAGCGCTCTGCGATTATGTGTACCGATAATTTGATAGGTGAACCAAGCCTCTCAAGTAACCTGCTGCAGGAGCAGTCAGCATCATCGCCGCTTAACAAGTTGCTAAACAAAACCACAGCTCCGATGGACTTAAAAGATGAATCTATCGACGAGCGCGAGAGGATAGTTGCAGCACTGGAGCAGTGTGGTTGGGTTCAGGCTAAAGCTGCTAGATTGCTGGGTATGACCCCAAGGCAGATTGCGTACCGTATTCAGGTCATGGATATTAATGTGAGGCAGATATGATGAGATGTGCTGCAAACCCAAAAATCAATGGGGTCAGAGTCTTTGATTTTAGGACCACTGAGCGTAGTCGAAGTGTCATACAAGAAAAATCAAAGACTCTGACCCCATTGATTTTGATTCGCCAAATCATAAGCTATTTGGTTTTTATACTTGGCCTAATCAGTTTTACACTCACTTTCTGCAGCAAAGCCGATGCCGCTGAAGTGAGTGTCGCTGTTGCTGCAAATTTTGCCGGCACAATAAAAACTCTGCAGCCGCAATTTGAGCAGCAAACAGGGCATAATCTGACATTACACATTGGGTCTACCGGCAAGCTTTATGCGCAAATTATTAATGGTGCGCCGTTTGATGTTTTTCTGGCTGCAGATAAAAAAAGGCCAGAAAAGCTGGAGCTGGATGGTAAAACAGTGGCTGGCAGCCGTTTCACCTATGCTAATGGTGTGTTGGTGTTATGGGCTCCGAAGGCTGTGGAGCTTTCATCAACGGTAGAAAAACTATATGCAGCAAATAAACTCACGCGTCTTTCAATCACTAACCCCAAGCTCGCCCCATATGGAATGGCGGCTAAACAATTCCTTTTGTCGACCAACCGTTGGTATGAGTATCAGGATATGGTTGTGCAGGGAAATAATATCAGCCAGACATTCCAGTTTGTGGAATCTGGAGGGGTGGATGCCGGCTTTATAGCTTTAGCACAAATCGCATCTCAACAGCGCTCAGCAGCAACTGTATGGGAGATACCTGCTGCAAGCTATACCCCGTTAGAACAGCAAGCTGTTTTATTAAAACGGGGTGGTGCTAATCCAGCAGCAGAATCATTTCTGCAATTTTTAAAAACAGATGAGGTGAAAAAACAGATAAAACAAGCGGGCTACAGCCTGAAGGTTGGTGGGGGAAAAATTAACACAGGTTTTAAGTGATGAGCCTTAGTCCCGCTGATATTCAGGCGATATGGGTAACCATAAAACTTGGGGTGGTTACCACAATATTATTACTTGTAATCGCTACCCCAATCGCTTGGTGGCTATCGCGCCCAAGTTGCAAAAGTAGTTTGACCATCTTGCGTGACTTAATATCATCCATAATATCTTTGCCAATGGTTTTACCACCAACGGTATTAGGGTTCTATCTACTGGTTATGATGGGGCCTGAAGGTCCTTTGGGGCAGATGATGGGGGCTTTGAATCTTCCCTTGTTGGTGTTTAGTTTTAATGGGCTGGTTGTTGGCTCGGTTATATTCTCCTTGCCCTTAGTGGTACAAACGCTAAAAAACACCTTTGTCGCAATTGAACAAAGCCATATGGATGCGGCTGCAACCCTTGGGGCTAGTGATTTTGACCGTTTTATCTCGTTAATACTTCCACTTTCGCGCCATGGGTATTTATCTGCTGCGGTACTTGGATTTGCGCATACTATTGGTGAATTTGGTGTCATCCTCATGATAGGGGGGAGCATCCCGGGGCAAACCAAGGTTATCTCCATGGTTATCTATGAGCATGTAGAGGCACTGGAGTATGCCAATGCACATACCCTGGCTGCAATGATGTTGGTATTTGCATTTATCTGCCTGTTTATCATCCAACTGGTTAATAAAGATGGATTGCGAAAGGGGGGAAGATGAATCAGATAATATGTCATTTACAACTCAGTCGGAATAATTTTGAGATAGATATAAAACTGAATCTACCCGGAAGTGGTGTGAGTGCTTTGTTTGGCCAATCAGGATCTGGTAAGACCAGTGTATTGCGTTTTTTAGCTGGATTAGAACCAGATGCACATGGATTTATTCAGGTTAACGAGAACCGCTGGCATGACAGTGAGACTCTGTTTAACCTTAAAACCCATAAGCGCAGAGTTGGATATGTATTTCAGCATGCGGCACTTTTTCCCCACTTAACCGTGCTGAAAAATATTGAGTATGGATGTAAGAGAAGTAAGGTTCAGGACAAAAATCTATCCATAGAAAATATGATTCAGCTAACGGGTTTAGAAAAGCTATTGCAGCGTTATCCGGGAAACCTATCTGGGGGTGAGAAGCAGCGTGTAGCAATAGCTAGAGCTCTAGCGAGTAATCCAGAATTGCTGTTAATGGACGAGCCCATGGCAAGCCTTGATTTGCAGAGTAAGGAGCAGATTATCCCCTATCTAGAGAAGCTGGTGTCTCAGCTTGATATCCCTGTTATCTATGTGAGCCACTCTCCGGATGAGGTGGTAAAGATGGCACAATATATAGCTATCCTGGAAAACGGAAAGGTAAAAGCCTCTGGTTCGGTTGAGCATATGGCAATTCAAGTTAACGCTCCAAGTATAAGTGGGGCAGAGGTGATGATAGTGCCAAAGAGTGAATGGTTAAGGCTGTCTGGTAAAAACTGTCTGGTAAAAACATAGATTCCGTATCACCAGCTACGCGCTCTGCGGAATGACGTATGGAGCCTTGTCAGCAAACTTAGTGTTGTAAACGCTACACATAAAATAATAGTAGTGTAATGAAAGCTACATAAAATCACCCTCTAGATAAACCATTATAATCAATAAAATCAAGTATATAAAATTGTTGTTTAAGCTGGCACACCTCGTGCAATACCTCTATTACAGACTAGTGAGGTATTACCATGTCCAATATTGTTACGTTCCCAGATCGCAAAGAAAAAAGTTCAGCGTGTGACAGCTCATCGTGTTCAAGCTCGTCAAATGAGAAGCCATCCAAGCCAGAAACCCCAAGCAAAGAGGACAGGCATCCATGTTATTCAGAAAATGCCCAGCATCAATATGCGCGTTTGCATCTACCTGTTGCTCCAGCGTGCAACATGCAGTGCAACTACTGTAACAGAAAGTTTGATTGCTCTAATGAATCACGCCCAGGAGTTGTATCTTGCCTGCTAACGCCACAGCAGGCGCTTGAAAGGGTAGAGCGGGTTAGTGAGAAATTAGAAAACCTAGCTGTTGTTGGGATTGCAGGCCCAGGTGACCCTTTGGCTAATCCGGAGAAAACCTTCTCAACTATCGAGATGTTGAATAAACAATTCCCCGACCTTATCACCTGCCTTTCAACCAATGGTCTTAATCTAAATAGTTATGCGGATGAGGTTATCTCGCTTGGGGCAAAACACATAACTGTTACCCTGAACACCATAGACCCATTTGTGGGGAAACAGATATATGATTGGATCTATTTTGATGGGGCAAAATTCACCGGTGTCGAAGCCGCAGAGATCTTGATTCAAGAGCAGTTGGATGGAATTAAAAAAATGGTTGCCAGTGGTGCCAGAGTTAAAATTAACTCAGTTATGATTCCTGGGGTAAATGAGATGGATATCCCCAATGTCAGCCGCGTAATTAAAGAGTTAGGGGTTGAGATTCATAATATTATGCCGCTGATTTCGCAACCTGAATTCGATACCCATTTCAGCCGTATCGGACAACGTGAACCAACCTATGAAGAGCTAACACAACTACGTGATAACTGCGGAATAGATATGAAGATGATGCGTCACTGTCGCCAGTGTCGTGCAGATGCTGTTGGATTGTTAGGTGAAGACCAGTCAGGCTGCTTTAGCAAAAAGGGCAAAAAAGAGAATAAACAACTAGAGTCTTATCCTGAGCCGCACCAACCCAAAGAGGTGAAAAAAGAGGCGGTAGCAGCCACAACAGCAAAACCGATGCATATCGCAGTAACTACCAAAAGTCACAACTTAATTAATCAGCATTTTGGACATGCAACTCAGTTTTTGATCTATCGAATTGATGAAGACAAGGTTGAATTTGAAGGGGTCAGGCGTGTAGACCAATACTGTGTAGGTAGTTGTGATGATGATAAAGAGTCAACTTTAGATAAGGCTATAGAGGTGCTAAAAGATGTTGATGTTGTTCTTACCGCTCGCATTGGGCACTACCCACGGGAAAAGTTAAAAGAAGCCGGGATTAAAGTCTGTATCGATTATGCGATGGAAGTAATCGATGATGCAGCTCGTGAATACTGTAAAGCAACAGCAATGAAGCAGTCAGTATAAAAGCGCTCAGTTTAAGAGGTTTACAAAAGAGAGGTTAGGTGCCGGTGCAATCTTTTCAAGAGCAAAGCTGTCCTGAACAAGATGAAATGAACCCCAAGAATTTTTTTATCGAGATGATATTTAGTTCTTGGTGTTCAGGCTCAGGCTCTATGCCCTCCAAACTGGGTATGCAGCCAGAGCAATTCGGGCAGTTTCTTGATTATTTTGGATTGCAAAAAGATTGGAAGTATCACCATTCACATCATCCATGTGTGCACGATAGGCAAGATGAGGTTGCAGATCTATACGCTATTTTGATGAAGCATCGAACAAATGGTAATGAAACCGAATCGTGGATTGCATGGCTTGTTGCCGTTGGTTGTATGGGAAGTGACCACTTATGGTCAGATCTTGGGCTTAGTAAACGCTCAGATCTCACCATGATGTTGATGGAGAATTTTTATCCGTTAGCTAAAAAGAATAACTGGGATATGAAGTGGAAGAAATTTTTATACCGCCAGTTGTGTGAATCAAAACGGGGGACGTTATGTCGTGCTCCAAGTTGCGAGGAGTGTGCTGATTATGATGCCTGCTATTCAGTGGAATCTGTTTAGTCCTAATACTATTTTAAATAGTATTTTTGGGGATGGTTTTTTAAGAAAAAACAAAAAAAAAGTAGATGATGAAATTACCGGAAAAGCGGTTGCAGCATACTGCGGCCTAGCAGTAGGGGACGCACTTGGGGCCACGGTTGAATTTATGCTGCCAAGTGAGATAGTGCACACTTATGGGGTGCATAAAAAAATTATCGGTGGCGGTTGGTTAAAACTACGGCCCGGGCAGGTTACCGATGACACCACAATGGCTTTAGCACTAGGTGAAGCGATTCTCAACAAACAACGCTTTGATATTACTGATATGGCGATGGCTTTTGATAAATGGCTGAAATCAAAACCGGTTGATATTGGCAATACAGTCAGACGGGGAATCATCCATTTCAGGAATACCAAAAAACCGATATCAACCGAGAGTGAGCATGATGCAGGCAATGGTGCTTGTATGCGTGTGCTACCTGCAGCCCTGGCAACATATGGGCGTGACCCAGAGCTGATAAAAAGGGTCTGCCGAATGCAATCCCATGTGACGCATAATAATCCCTGCTCCGATGCTGCGATTGATTGCGTAGTGGAGATGATACATATCGCTTTTAATGGCGGGTCTAAAGAATCGATGGAAGATGGCCCGGTTAAAAAGCTATTGAGTGAGTTTCCCCGTTATCGTTATGACAAAAAACACCAACACAACCCCAGTGCTTATATCGTCGATACCATGCGCGTGGTATTCCAATCATTTTTTCAGACAGATAATTTTGAAGACTGCATGATTGAGGTGGTTAACCGTGGTGGTGATGCAGATACAACCGGTGCAATCGCCGGGATGATAGCCGGAGCATATTATGGCCTTGATGCAATCCCAGTGCGCTGGCTAAAAGCAGTAGAGCGCGATGTAATTGCGCGTTGTCGCTACCAAGCCGAGCACCTTATAGATTTTTCAAAACAGATAGAAGGAGGGTAATAATGTCCTTAGAGTTTAAACCCATAGGGGTAATCCATACGCCGTTTGCAGATCTTGAAGGGATGCCAATTCAACCTGGTGGAGGAGCCAAAGCCAAAGGTACGATAGAGCTAAGCAAAGAGTTTGAAAAAGGGTTGCAAGATCTTGATGGCTTTTCTCACATAATCTTAATCTACCATTTCCATCTAACCAAAAAGGTAGATTTGCTGGTAAAACCATTTTTAGATACGCAGCCACGCGGACTATTTTCAACGCGTGCTCCGCGCCGCCCCAACCCAATTGGGATATCAGTTGTGTCACTAAAAGAGATTAATGGAAACGTCCTGAGTATCGAGAATGTAGATGTGGTTGATGGCACACCGTTGTTGGATATAAAACCCTACATAGCAGCTTTCGACGGGGTTGAAGATGCAAAGATAGGGTGGGCTGAGTCGAAGTGTTCTAGTGTAAAGACAACGAAGTCAGATGGCAGGTTTGTATAAATTATTGTCTATTTGCTTGAATACTGTGTTGCAACTCCAGCCTTGCTCAGTCACCGCCATACCGGCACCACTAGTGTCATACCGGCGCAGGCCGGTATCCAGGAAAAAAGGTATAGGGGTAGTACACTGCCCACGACCCAGTTCTATTAAATTGACTCTTGTATAGATGAGAGGCGTTGAATTCATTGTTTTTTCACAAATGTTTTATATAGTTAATATGTTGTTTAAATTAAACATAAAAGGATTTTATCATGGCAAATGACAAATATAGTTCAATAGTAAAACTCGATTTTCAATACGCGCATAGATTTATGGATTGGCCATGCGAAGCAAAACACCTTCATGGACATTCAGGCCTCTTAGAGCTAGAGCTGGAAGATACAGTTCATCCGGTGACTGGATTTTCTCACGCTTGTAAAGAGGGGTTCAAAAAAGCATGGGAAGTTTGCGACCATTTCCATCACGCATCACTATTTCAGGAAGGGGACCCACTTCTTGATGCTGTGCTCGCTGTCTATAAAGAGCAAGGGATTAACAACGATCCGGAGCATTGCGTTCCTCTTAAAAAGATAGATCACGAGCTTGCCTGGTCATACCCAGAATACAGAATCGTTGTAACCAAAAAAGTATCAACTTGTGAGAATCTTTGTGAGCTTTTCTATGAGCTTCTAAAAGACAAAATGCCAGTTAAAAAAGTTACCTTCCGCTCATCTTCTATGAACGCGGCAACAAGAGTGTTTGATTAAAAAATATGATGAAAAATATCCATTGGTTCGCCAGTGGATATTTTTTGTTAAAAGTTAACCATTTATTATTTTGTCGACATAAACGCACCTACCTCACTACAACATCATACCTGTACCATTTTCGTCATGCCGGCGCAGGCCGGTATCCAGGAATAAAACTAAATTCAGAGCATCACAGCGGATTTACTCTTAGCGAATTAACTAACAATTAAAAAAGCTAGTAGGTATGATATATTTGTTTTGGAATTATTAGGCATCAATGGTGATGGCTTAATGTAGTTATGTTTCCGAGTTAATCATATTTAGGAGTTATTGGTAATGAAAGTTGTAGATACACAGAGTGAGCAATCCATTTCTGAGAAGGCCTATTCTTTGGCCTATGAAAATGAAAAGCAGCATGGTTGCTGTCCTCAATGCGTATTAGCAGCTATACAAGATGTACTTGGCACTGTTGACGATTCGGTTTTTATGGCTTCGCATACGCTTGCAGCTGGCGGAGGACTTTCTACAGGTGGCGCTTGTGGTGCTTTAGCTGGAGGAATGCTGGCTTTGGGGGCTAAGTACGGGCGGGGACGTACTCATTTTGATAAAGGACACTTTATTCAGTCTTATAAACTCGGAAAACAACTCCATGATAAATTTGTTAACGAGTTTGGGAGTCCTATCTGTGGTGAAGTTCAAGAAAAACTATTGGGCAGGTCATATGATATGTGGAATATAGAAGATTTTAAAGCGTTCGAAGAGGCAGGTGGCCATATTGATAAATGCCCTAAAGTAGTCGGGTCTGTAGCAAAGTGGACGACAGAAATACTTGTTAGTGTAGATAAAGATAGTTAAATACAATTGAAACATAATATCGCAATCACCCTCAAGCTTTTGGCACTGGATACAAAACCGCTGCGCGCTTTTACACTGGTTATTACGAGCTTTAGGCATAATTAAGTTGGAATCAATGCAAATACAATCAATAACTGAAGCTTTAAGCATAATCTCAAGCGAGTTCGAACTAGAAAGCGCAAAAATAGAAGCTGCGCTTCAAGGAATGCTTGCTCATTCTCAAAGTTTAACCTCAAATACAGAATATTATAAAGATACCCTTGCTGTACTCGATGGGATGGCTTTGGCTAAAGCAAACATTGATAAAGCAAGCTGTCATAATATTGAAATCGCAAAAGTTACTTCTTCAATTTTATTCGACGCTCAAGAATTTGTTTCTAAACAAACTATTCCATGTACTGAATGGCCATCCCCTAAAGAATTAGTAGAACACCTTGTGAGTCAATATGGATAAAACAATTATGTGTAAAAACAAATGAACTTATCTTGTCCTAATTGTAGAGAAAAAACTATCCAATTTTGGCGTGGATTTTGGGCTACAGGAGCAGCACCAGCAAAATGTTCTAATTGCGGCACTTTATCGGCTCCGAGCCGTCTAATAAATGCCGCAGAAGGTCTCCTTCAGCAGCTAGCTATTTTTTTAGTTATATTTTTGTCATTTTATATAAAAAGCTGGTTACCGCTTCTGCTATTTTTTCCAGCCTATTTTTTAATTCATGCTGGGTTTGTTTCTCTAAATCGATTTAGTCTTGTTTCTTTAAAAGGTAGGAAAATATATAGGGCTATGTCCTATGTTGTAATAGTTGCTTTTATATTGTCATTGTTATTTTTAGGCTATGAACTTCGTCAATACACATAACATTGTCATTAATGATTGTGCATTCTGTACTGAACCTCAAACCGCTACGTGCTTTCTCCTTAGTTATTCGATGGTTGCATGTTGACACCTGATACGTATCTGGTTACACTAAATTTATGATTCTAAGTTTTAAACATAAAGGCCTGAAAAAGTTCTTCCAAACCGGAAGCACAGCTGGCATTCAAGCCTCTCATGCAACAAAGCTTCGACTCATTCTCGGTAGATTAAATGCGGCTATCAGCCCTCAAGATATGAATCTACCTGGTTTAGGATTGCATCAATTAACTGGCAATCGTTCTGAAATATGGTCAGTATCCGTTAACGGTAATTGGCGAATAACTTTCAAGTTCGTTGGTCAAGATGCTGAAATCGTCAACTATGAAGACTATCACTGAGGTGGCACCATGTTAATGCACAATCCCCCACATCCAGGAGAAGTAATTAAAGAGCTTTGTTTAGAGCCTTTAGGTATTACTGTTACTGCAGCAGCAAAAGCTCTGGGCGTAAGTAGAAAAACCCTTAGTGCTATTGTAAATGGTAATTCTGGCATAAGCCCTGAAATGGCTATACGCCTTTCAATAGCCTTTGATACCTCAGCTGAAAGCTGGTTAAATCAGCAATCACAATATGACCTATGGCATGCCGAACAACATCGCAATGAATTGCATGTTGAAAAACTTATTGCAGCTTAATTTGCGTATAACATCGACCATCAAACTTTTGCGCTAGTAAATGTGGATGTTAGTCCCGTAGGGTGGGCATTGCCCACCGTTATTCTTGTGTCTTCACCTTCATTCCCTCGCAGACTGGAAAATCAATGAATCAATAAATGTTTTCTGGATACCGGCTTTCGCCGGTATGACGCCATTTTCTGCTATTTATTTCCCCTGGACAGTAGCGCGCTTATCTTGCGCAATAATCAAAACCTCGCCGCCAACCCTTCGTCCAGCAACACCTGATTCATAAAGCGCCCATCGCGTACTACCTTTAAAAAATCATCCTCACGTTGAATATAAAAAATATCAGCAAGGTAACGGGTAAACTTATCGCGCCAATAGGTTTTAATTGCAATAAACTTGCAGCGCTTTAAGCGCGATTCCATAAACTCCTTTGCGCCTTGCCCTTCGGCTGTTCCAATGGCCTTGGTGTTAATCCCTTTAAGCCTTAGTTTTTGAGTAGTCCAGGCGCCAAAACCTAAATCAATATTGACCCAAATTGTATCGCCATCAATCACCTCAAGCACAAATGCCTTATAGGTGTAGTGGGGCACAACCAAATCTGAACTATCATAAAACTGGTAGCCGTTCTCATCCTTTTGCGACTCAATTAAATCCCCTTTACGGATAAGCTCATCCATCTCCACCGGACTTTTAATAAAAAACCTAAAACCCAAATCCACAACCGTGTTGTTTTGTACCTTTTTCACACGATAAAAATATGGTTCACCACGTGTAACTGGCAAAGGTTTAACCTCTGTTTCAGATTCGGTTTGGCCACTTTTTACCAGATTTCTCAGCTCACGCACCGACAGTTTTTCAACGATTGCTTTTTGCTCAAACTCTTGCCTGGATTCGTTTTCCGGCATGCGGACAAGCTCGCGAATATGTGACCACGTCAATTGTCTCGACGTCGAGACAATCTCTGGATACTGCTCAAAAAACAGTACGCTATCATATAAAGTTGCCTTGGGTAGATTTACCTCTCTTGCAAGCTCGGTAACAAGATAATCCCCATAATCAGCACGGTCAGCATTCTGCAACAGATGCTCTTTAATATGCTTTCCCACATTCCAATAAGTGGCTCGTTTTTCCTGCTCCATCGCAAGATAAGCGCGCTCCTTACCCGATTCAATCTCATCACGGATAGTGTCCACCAGTTGTTGTACCGCCGGTGTCAGCTGCGGTGTTATTATTTCGTTATTCATGGTTGAAGTATATACAAGAAAAGAGCACTAGTCGCAACTGCATTGTAGGGTGGGCATTGCCCACCGTATTATGCTGTTACACGCTACTTCATGCCGGCAATACTTCCGTCATACAGTCGAAGGTCGGTATCCAGCCCGTAAGTTGGGGTGAAGAATGAACCCCAGCGTTTACTCTTTTGGTTAAATTGTGCAGTGTTGGGCTTCGCAGGCTCACCCGCAACCTACTTCTTTTTAGATTATTGACAGCGCTTAAAGGGGGTATTGGTGCTTCGTAGTAGAATGAAACTTTATGTTAGCTATGTATGGTGGGCATCGCCCACCTATAGATTAAGGTTTATCCCAAAACATTTCTTTTATCTGTTTGTCTTTGTTTGTAATAATATAAAAATAGTTACCAAGCACTAAATCTGAAAAGTACTTATCCAGCTTATCTTTTCTTACCTTATTTGGTGCATCATAAAACATTATATACAAATCAGAGTTCTCATTATCAGATAGCTCTTCACGTTCAATTTTTGTTATTTGTATATTTCTTGAGTCTTTAGCCAACAGTTCAATATCAATTTTACCATCGTGTTCTGTAATCATTTTTTTCCAAAGCTCAAAATTATCAGCAATGTTATAAAGGCGCTTTTGTTGGGTATCAATAATTTTATCTTTTCTAGAAAATTCCAGCTGTGACCAAATAATATAACCAGCAAAGGCTAGAATAATCATCATAAATAGAAACTTTGGGGCGGAGTTATTTTCCATTGTTATATCTCACTTGAACTAGAACTGTTTTTTGTTCGTTTGCATATGCTTTAATTAGAATAGCCTTAAGCTTTTTCATGTCATTAGCGTATTTTAAACCAATACAACCACTGGTTCCCCTTGCACCGCCGTCATGATGAATAAAAAAACCGAATCTTCCTCCAAAGTAATTCCCAGCTTTTGCCCAAAAATGTTCAGTAAGTATCCAACCGCCTTCACCCCATCCAGCACCATCACCTTTTGCCTTAGATTTATCATAAGGCATATTGGGCTTTAATTTGAGCGTATAGTCATCCTCCTGGATTGGACCAGCTTCAGATACATCTTGGTGTTTAGAGTTGGTATAATCAGTATCAATTTTGAGGTCTTTTCTTCCTTTTTTAATAAGCTCAGCAAGGTGGGGAGCCTTTGGGGGAAGGCCTGATATAGCATTGAATTTGTATATCATTTTGTTATTTTCTACTGAGTGAACATATAAAAAGTTACCATCAAATACCAACCTCGAAATTCGGTTTTCTTTTATATTTGGTTTATCTGATATTTTTAATATCATTCCAGGGTAAATGATATTGGGGTTCTTCATTACTGGTGGGTTCAAAGCTTGAATTTTAGCCGTAGTGATATTGAGTTTTTTTGCTATCCCTGTGAGGGTGTCGCCTTTTTTAACTGTATAAGTTGTATTGTCCATTTAATTTCCCCAAGTTATTTTCTTTTAACTAAATGACAAATATATCTTAATAGCAAATATGGGGCAATTTTTAGCATTTTCTCATTCTAGTTTAGGTTGGAATCCAGTGAATTAAGATGGAAAAAACTAGCTCATTATAGGTGATAACAAAGCACTTACCTATCTGTAACGTCATAACGGCGAAGGCTGGTATGACTTTATTTTTTCCATTCAATTTACTATTAACGAAATAAATGGATATGCTATATTGGTTTTCTATTGAAATAATTAGTCTATAAAAATAGATGTCTAAATGTTGTTAGCAGTCAACGGAAACTTCAAATAATTTCAAGGACATAATGTGAATAAATTTAAAGAGTTATGGGATAATTATCCAGATAAAAACTTAATGAAAGCTAAGTGCCAAAATAAGCAAAAGAATGGCTCTACGCCTTTTAGCAACTATTGTGCAATTATGCTGAGTGAGGCTTTAATTAAGTCTGGTGTATCAACTGTCAGTTCAAAAGGAAGAAAGTGTTGGGGGCATCCAGGTATGAAACACATACTGCTAGCAGAGGAAATGGCGAATTGGCTTAAACAGGTAAATTTCGGCTGGTTGGGTAAAATGCAAAAAATTACTCCTAAGACATTCCAAGAAGATTTAGAGGATAAAACTGGAATTATCTTTTTTAAAGATTATTGGCAACGTGGAAAAGAATCGGTTGATAACAGAAGTGGGGATCATATTGATCTTTGGAATAAAGATGAAATAACCAGTTCATCAATGTTTACAAGAGGTATCCTCGAGTTTTTTGGGCGAGTGAGTGATCTAAATAAATCAAAAGAAATTTGGTTCTGGGAGGTAAAATAAATCTCATGAAAAGTTTTTTTACCTATTTCGTAATGTCAATTGTGATGTTTGTAATTAATTTTACAATATTTAACCGCTCGTTCAATATGCAAGCAACACCTTTTCTTCACGAAGAACAACGGGTTGATAGCGCAATGATGATGCTCAAGACAACTATACCTGCATATGCAATTGCGTCAATTATAGTAACAGTTTTATTCTACTTTATTGCAAAGAAGCTTAAATCAATATAAAACTGCTAACATCGCCATCATTCACCATGCTTTGAGTCGTCTAAAGTGACGGTTATTTATATTTAGGAAGTAAAATGGGGAAATTAATCTTACTATCATTGCTTTTATCTTTTTCATTTTTTGCGTATGCAAGTGATGCCACTCATCTTATAGTTGTAAAAGATGAAATAGATAAAATTTGCGCAATAACTCAAAATTCGTATGAATATGATGAGGGAGGTTTTCCTTTCATAGTAGATAAATACAAAATTAAAGTTAATGATTCTAACTGTGGTATCAAAGCAAACTTTACCGTTTACAAATATATCAGTGAATCTTTCGCTGAAAATAAGTTTGATGATTTAAAAGAAGCTCATATTTTAATGAATATCCCTCTCAAGCCTGTTGATGGAAATAAATATCGAATGAAATGGGAGAGCTCTGAAAGCAACAAAATGGTTTTTCTTCGTAGGCAATCTGAATTTGTTTTTATTGCAGCTATTAACTCGAACCCAGCTTATTATGAAAAACTTAAGCTTTTAGCATTACAAAAATATGATAAAAACTAAACATAACATTGCCATCTACCACCATGCCTTTGGTATTGGAATTCAAATCACTACGCGCTTTTCGGCCGGTTATAGCGGGCGTTAGGCATTATTAGTAAGCTTAGTATATGAAATCTATCTTATTAAAACTTACTAAACGCAGGCAGCCATGTTTTGGTTTAGTCTATGCTTTCTCAGGCGTAGTGCTTTTTCTTATCGGGATTACAGGAGTTCAATATGGGGCAGCTTACTTTTATTGGCCACTTTCAGTCTTGTGCTTCTCATTATTGTTTTATCCAACGCTTTTCGCTTGGGGACTTATTTCAGGCTTATACAATATTGCAGCTTTAGTTTATATAGGTTTTACAATTAAAGAGCTTATAACTAAAGGTTCAGAATCAACAATATATTCTGATGGAATGTTATATTTTATTTATATCTTTGTCATAACTATGCTTTCTGTTGGTTTATTATGCTCAAAGCCAACTTTACCAAAAGGTTAAGTAATGTATAACATCTTCATCCACCACCGTGTCATCGGCACTGGAATCAATAGAGTCAGAGTCTTTGGATTGAGTGGTGCGCAAACCAACAAAGCTTTTCTAAATACCAGTCCGCGCCGGTATGACGCTCTTGGAGGAGGGGCGCTGGATTAAGATATTCCAGCCAGCTTTGGCAAGCGTTAGAACGCAAATAAGGAGTTACAATTGCAGATAAGAAAATCGTTAGAATCAGACCACAAAGAGATTTTGGATATCCATAACCAAGCATTTGGTGAAAATGAAGGCCCAGTAATTGCCAAACTTGTGGATGATTTATTAAATGATGAAACAGCAATGCCTATTTTGTCTTTAGTAGCTGTTGAAAACAACAAGCTCATAGGCCATATCTTATTCACTAAAGCCGTTATTACAGCAACAGAGACTCCTATATCTGCTCAAATACTGGCTCCGCTGGCGATACTGCCAGGGAAGCAAAACAAAGGTGTTGGAGAAAAATTGATTAACGCAGGTTTGAAAATACTTAAGGAGTCAGGGACAGAGCTGGTTTTTGTTCTTGGTCATCCCACATATTATCCTCGTTGCGGTTTTTTCCCAGCTGGAGAGCAGGGCTTTGAAGCTCCATATCCAATCCCTGAAAAAAATGCACCTGCATGGATGGTTCAAGAGTTAAATGGTGATGTTTTAGCCAATAACTCAGGGAAGGTTCAATGTTCAAAAGCTCTCAATGAGCCGCAGCACTGGAGAGAATAAGGCATTAGGGTCAATAGGTTCAGAGTCATTCGATTAACACCCTACGAAGCACCAACTCCCCCTTTAAGCGCAGCCGATAAGAGATATGCATAGCGGTTATTTGTACATGGATGTACAAATAAGGTTTGATTGAGCATGGATGCGAATCAAACCGACCGCGTGGGCAGATTGAATTTGAGGAAGGTCGTAGACCAAGCTTTGGGGAATGCTTTTTTGCTTCGTTTTTTGTCATTTAACAAAAAATGAAGGCGCCAGTCGGTGCGCAAACCAACAAAGCTTTTTTGGATACTGGCCTTCGCCGGTATGACGGCCTTTAAGGGAAGGGAGCAGGATTGTAGAGATTCCCGCTTTTGCGGGAATGACGTGGTTAGATTGTGAGAATGACGTGGTTAGGTTATGACATGACGTGATGAGGTTACGGCAAGACGTTCTAGTGGCAACTATCACGTGCTTTGGAACCTAGGCGATAATATCAGCTATTGCCTTCTTCCTCTTGCAGCACAAGGCTTACAAGCTTTTGGACAACTGGAGATATAATAAATATTGTTGGAAATGCAACAATAAAGGCGAAACTCCAAGCCTTTAACCAAATGTTAACGATATTTGCAACAAAACCAACGTTAAAAACACTTATGACAAATGACATGATGCATGACATTAGTAGCGCCATAAAAAATGAAAATACTAGTTTGTGATATTTGCGTGAAATCATTTTAAACTCCAATCTCCCTTAAAGGAAAAACAAGCCAAGCCCCAGCACCAATAATGCCTCTACCATGCTGATAGCATACATCTATTATTATGGAAAACTCAAATATGGTTAATTGGTGTTGAATCTATAAAACCAGCTTCACCTGACAAACCCCTCCCAGCACCACATATTCACTCTCACCCTTAAGCATCTTTGGGAGTAGCTTGTGGAAGAAGAATATCTTTGCCAATGGGATATCTGCTTGCAGGATATAGTCCCCAAATTCATCAGCGCGCTCACGCTGGTCGGTGAATGAGTTGAGGTTGTTTAATAAAATTATCCGCTCTCTTTTTCCTGTTTTTTGTAAAAGCTGGTATTGGTCTAAGCGATTAACACCTCTATACAGGCGAATATGTGTTTGGCCTTGAAAGCGTCTTTTAAGCTCACTCTGGGTGAAGGAGTAAAGCAGGTCGAGTTGGGTATCCAGGGCGTTGGTGTTGTAGATGCCGGTGCTGCGCATCTCTTGATATTTTAGATAAGCTGGGCAGTCTGGCGTGGGGATTGGCTCGATATGAAATTGGGGTGTGAGTCCAAAACGGGATTGCACCCACCCTTTTAGTACGGCGGCTTCACGACCATCTGGGTCAAATGACCACCCGCGTGCCATTTTTAAATAGTCGGCTTTTTTGCGGTGTTTTTTGTTCTTGGGGTCAAACCCGGCAACTTCTAAATTTTGTAGTGAGAACATCACATCCATGTAGTCGAGAAATAGTTGCGACCTGTCTTCCTCGCTGTGCAAAAGCTCGAGGCGGGTAAACAACTCCTCGTAAATCATGGTGACGCTACCGAGGGTGATATCAGTGGGGTTTTGTTGAAAAGTAAGGCTGCCCAGTATGGCAGCAGGAAGGTTGCAGCGGTTGATTGGCATCCGTGCATTTTTAGGCAAAGACACTTTGTTAGTATCTATGTCGCAGTTGTCAGGTTGCGTTGGTGTTACAGGTCCTTTTGTAGTGTTTTTCACTTGATTATCCATAATTTTTAGCTGGTTCTAATGTAAGACGCATAGGAACCATTGTCGATAAGGCAAACCCTTGCCTGTTATAAAACCGTTGCGCTTTGTCATTGGTTTTGTCGGTGAGAAGGGTTATGCGTTTACACCCTTCTGATTCTGCGTATGAAATTGCTTTAGATAACAGTTGAGATCCAATCCCTGTATCACGCACTGAGTTGGAGACAATCATATCCTCCAGTAGTGCGACTCGCTCACCAACAGCTGTTGAGGCGGTGAATAGCAGATTCACCATCCCAACTATTTTGTCATCCTGCCGAGCTACAAAAATGGTTCCAGTTGCAGGGTGATTTATGATTTGCATCAATCCTCGGGCTTGAGTTTCGGCATTCGGTATGAACTCTTGCTCTTGGCTGAATAGCTCCGATAGTAACTGTGTAAGCGCCGCGATATCAGCAGGTGTTGCCTTGTCAATTTGGATTGGTTTCATTGCTTTCCAGTAATCCCTCGGGGATTTGCACAAAACGCCCAGGGTGGGAGTCAAAATGGACGTGGTAGGCGACCTTGTCTTCCTTTTGACGTAATACGTGTAAGATTTGCCCTGAACTACCTTGCTTAACCACATCTCCGTCGCTAAGGGGTATTTCACATACTGGGTGTACCCACTCGCGAAACTCAAATAGAGAGTCAATCCACTCTTCATCTATATCTACTAGCTCTTCTGGACGGCAGCCGACGATGCGGTTCTCCTCGAGAAAATGTACTGAATAGATGATTTGGTCTTGGAGAAAGGTGCCGATATCAACGATGTTGCCAATGCGGCCACGTTTCATAAGCAGGTCTCCACGATCTTTGCCTGGGTAGGTTCCATCATTACGTATATTGCGTATTAGGCGCACGGCATCGCCGCACTCCCAGCGGATCTCTGCCTCCATAGAAGGTGATATCATTTGAATAACTCCTCAATTGGGGTAAAGGTGCTGGTCCCACCTTCGGCACTTGGTGTATCGCGAAATACGCGGAACACTTTTTCTTTTTGTGCGCTTGATGTTACAAAGTCTTCATAGGATTTTTGCAGCCACTGTTTGTGCCAGGAGTGTTGCTCCGTGGCTGAGTCAGGCAGTGTGTTGCAGTTGCGCGAAAGATAGTCGTGAAAGCGCTGCAAGATATGCAGGCGATTGGTGTGAACAATATTTTCTTCATATGGAATAGCAAAAAAGTCGAGAAAATCTTCAGCTGATACCAGCGATTTTAAATCTTTAGCAAGAGATGGGTCGATATTCATGGTGCCTCCTAGTTATCGATTAACAGCCAGATTCACAGCTTTCGCATCCGCTTTTGGCTATGTTTGGGTTATCAAATACAAAGCCGCTTTGATTATTTTCTTCAACAAAATCCACCTTGGTGTTATCCACCATGGGAAAGGTCTCTGAGTCGATAAAGAGTTTGATTCCTTCTTCCAGCTCTATGAGTTCATCGTTTGGTCTAATTTCATCTTCTAGACGCAGTGTATATTTCACGTTGGAGCAGCTTTTTTGCATCATCAAGCGGTAGCCCGCATCTTGTGAGTCTGGTAGATGGTTGCGTAATACCTCGGTGGCAGACGGGGTGAAATTTATCATGGCACTCTCCAATAAAGTTATACCTTATTGAATAGCAAGCTGCGTGCCATGCTGGGTGTGTGGTGTAATGTGTTGATTTATAGGTGAATATTGCTTTGGGTGGTTTGTAGGGTTTGCGACAAAGTGCACTATGATGTTGCATAGGGGAGTAGTTAATCACCAAATATTGATGCATAGTTTTTTGGTGGGCAATGACCACCCCACATGCTGTTGAAAAAAAACCGGCAATTAGATTGCCGGTTTAAAGAGCATAAAACAGGGGGAGACTAAACCCCGGTTTTCAGACCTAAACTTCTTTTGCCTCAAAGCTGAAGCATTTTTTCGGGCACATGCGTCCACATGCTCCGCAGCCGATGCAGTCATCCGCATCATTAATTATCATCTTGGCTGCTGCGCTTACATCTTCGTCATCATCCTCATCGCTATCGATAAAGTTTAGTACATCGCGAGGGCAGACTTTGAAGCAGCGCCCGCAGGCGATGCAACTTTCCGGGTCTAAGAATGTTACAAACTCGGGTGTCCAGGGCGTTCCTCCCAGAGTAAGTGCTGTATATTGGCTCATGTTTAACTCCTTACTAGTTAATATTATGTAGGTTTTAACTTCTCTGCTTTGGTTTTTGCAGCAAGAAGGTTTGCAAAATAATGCCCCTGGTTTTTTAGGTCAGGGGCAATCTGTCAATTATGTATGGTGGTTTTAATCCTCCGCCTTGCTGATTCGCTTTGCCCTTAGTGATATGGGCAGGCGTTCCGGCTTGGCGATTGGCTCAAAGTGATAGATGCCTCCATTTTCCAGGCGCAGTTCTCCACCCCATTTTTCTGGGGTGTCGAACTCTAGTGAAGCAATGTCTGCTTCGATATCGCGCTTGGGTAAGTAGAACACTAAACCACCACTTTTATCTTGACGAATCATGATATTAGCCATGGTTCACCTCCTTCTTTTAATTAGGATATTTGTTCAATATCCAGATTAACGCACCAAGTCATAGTTGAAGTCAGTATCACCAAGTAGTTTGGTCTTTGAATCCAGCTCTTCCAGTACCGCATTTACTAGTGTGGTTAGGATGTACATTCCACCTTCGTAGCCAAGGGTGGTGTTACGATGTAGATGGTGACGATCGAAGATAGGGAAACCTAGACGAATCAGTGGTACTTCACAATCTTCACCTTTGTGTAAGGTGTCACGCTGGATGAACTTGCCGTAGCTGTTGCCAATTAGGAAGTCTGGCTTGTCGGTAAAGCATAAACTACGTAGGTGCCATAGGTCAGCTCCGGAATATAGTTTGGCTCCAGCCCCGTATGGTGATGCGTCTAGAATTTTTTGCATCGCTTTTTCCCAACGCTTGTTGCCGTTGTGGCAAACGATATGGGTTGGCTCGATACCTAATTCTAGCAAGAAGGCGGTTAATCCTAGGGTGAAATCAGGATCTCCGTACAGTGCCATCTTTTTGCCATGAAGCCAGGTGTGAGAGTCTGTCATCATGTCTACTAGGCGTCCACGCTCTTTAGTGATAGATTCTGGAATCTCTTTGCCGGTGATTTCAGAAATCTTCATTAAGAATTGGTCTGTAGCAGTGATTCCCATTGGGATCTGCAGGTCAGGAACTTCATGGTTCCATGTGCCTTTAACAAACTTTTTGGTTTTAGTCAGACCAAGTGGTTGCAACATAATGGTGTCTTTTGCATTTGGTGCATCTTTAACTTCCTGTTGTGTAGTTCCACCAGAGTACATGCGGAATTCACCATCTGCTGGGGTATCTAACACCTCTTCAGGATCTGATATGAAGGTGTAGTCAACATCCATCTCTTGCATATAACGCTTGATTACACGGAAGTTGCCAAGGTAGGTTTCAAAGCCTGGGACAAAGTTGATTTTACCGTTCCAGCCAACCTCTTTACCCTCCATATGATTTAGGGTGAAGTATTTGAGTATACCAACTGCCATATTGTCCCAGCCGGTTATGTGCGAACCGATAAAAGATGGTGTAGCAGCATGTGGAACCGGGAACTCTTTAGGGATGTGGCCTTCATTTTTAGCGTTGTTGATAAAGGCGTTAAGGTCATCCCCAATCACCTCTGAGATACAGGTGGTGGATACTGCTATCATCTCTGCATCATAAAGTTTGGATGCGTTTGCTAGACCTTCGTGAACATTGTTTTGTCCGCCGAATACTGCTGCATCCTCTGTCATTGAGTCAGCAATGATGGCAAATGGTTCTTTAAAGTGACGGTTGAAGTAGGTACGGAAGTACGCCACGCAACCTTGGGAACCGTGGATGTAAACTAGCGTTTTGTGGAAACCAACGCCGCAAAGTGCTGAGCCAAGTGGTTGGCAAGCTTTAGCAGGGTTTACAGTTAGAGCTTCACGTTCAAAGTTAAGATCTTGATACTCCTGAGTTGTGGTCCACTGGAAGGTTTTTTCCACCTCATCATCTGATGGTTTCTCTTCCCAGTTTTCACGCTTGTTTTTCAGTAGATCCTGGTAGTTATCTTCCTTAAACAGGGGATAACACGGCTTTATAGTTTCTTCTGTTTGCATATCTTTTTCCTCTTCGTCCTAACAGTACAAATTTGCTAGGACTAAAGTTGTCAAAATGGATTTCCTGTGTTCTTAGGCAGCAGCTTATACAAGCGCTGCTTAGGCAGTTTTTCTCATCCCTTCAGGGGTAGATTTAGCCCATGGAGCAACCAGTTTGTTCCAGCATGGATTGTTCAGTGTCATGTCCATGTCGCGGGCGAATACTGAGAACCCGTCATAGCCATGATATGGACCTGAATAATCCCATGAGTGCAACTGTCTGAATGGGAAACCCATTTTGTGGAAGACGTACTTCTCTTTGATACCGGAACCGATAAGGTCTGGTTGAAGTTTTTTTACAAACTCATCCAGCTCATAACCGGAGGCATCATCAAAGATTAGAGTCGCATCTTTCATCTCTTCAATGGTGCGATCGTAGTCATCATTATGAGCAAACTCATAACCTGTACCAATCACTTCCATTCCAAGATCTTCGTATGCTCCAATCACGTGACGAGGACGTAGACCACCAACATAAAGCATCACTTTTTTACCTTGTAAGCGAGGCTTGTATTTTGCGATGATTGCTTTCATCGGTGCTGTGTATTTCTTGATTACACGCTCAGCACCCTCTTTGATTTTGTCATCAAAGTGGCTAGCTATTTCGCGTAATGATTCAGCGATTTTAGTTGGACCGAAGAAGTTATACTCCATCCAAGGGATGCCGTATTTCTCTTCCATATGACGACTGATATAGTTCATCGAACGGTAGCAGTGCAGTAGGTTTAGCTTAACGTTTGGAGTGTTCTCCATCTCTGCAAGCGTACCATCGCCAGACCACTGAGCAACTACGCGCAGTCCCATCTCTTCAAGCAGGATACGTGATGCCCAGGCGTCACCACCGATGTTGTAGTCACCAAGAATGGCTACATCATAGTCGGTTTTTTCAACTGTCTCTTTGCCATCACGATTGGGTAGAACCCAATCACGTACAGAGTCACAAGCAATATGGTGACCTAGCGATTGAGATACACCACGGAAACCCTCACAACGTACAGGTATTACCGGTTTGCCAATCTCTGCAGAGGTTTTCTTAGCAACAGCTTCGATATCATCACCAATCAGACCAACTGGGCACTCCGACTGGATTGAGATCGCTTTACTAAGTGGGAACAGTGTTTCTAGTTCGCCGATTAGTTTAGTCAGCTTTTTATCGCCGCCAAATACGATATCTTTTTCCTGGAAATCTGAGGAAAAGTTCATATCGCCAAAGGCATCTACACCAGTAGTACCAGAGTAGAAGTTACGGCGACCGCCACGTGCGTATTGGCCGCAGCCGATAGGGCCGTGTGAGATATCGATGATATCTTTAATTGGGCCCCAGACCACACCTTTAGAACCAGCATAAGCACATCCACGCATGGTCATTACACCTGGCTTAGACTTACGGTTAGAGGTTATACATTTCTTTGATGACTCCAGCTTTTTGTCATTAACCATCAGATGTTTGGCACGATCTTTTTTGGTTTTTTCTGGATAAAAATCTAAAACCTCTTTAATCAGGGCTTCATTTTCTTCGCGATTAGGCTTAGTCATGGATTACTCCTTGATATTTTGGTTGTTAGGCAGTAGCTGCGCACGGTGATTCAGCTTCGACGGACTTACCGATGATAGACTCATCTTCAACGTCCATGATGCCGAACTCCATTAGTAGATCTTCTAGTTCTTCCATCTCTAAAGGAGTTGGAATAACAAACTTTTTGTTATCTACAACTTTCTTTGCTAGGGCGCGATACTCATCAGCCTGGTTGGCTTTAGGGTTGTACTCAATTACAGTCATACGACGAATCTCAGCATGCTGTACCACGTTGTCACGAGGAACGAAATGAATCATCGTAGTGCCAAGACGTGCAGCCAGTGCCTCGATTAGTTCATCTTCACGGTCGGTGTTACGGCTGTTACAGATAAGACCTGCTAGACGTACGTTGCCTGAAGTAGCGTATTTACCAATACCTTTAGAGATGTTGTTCGCAGCATACATAGCCATCATCTCACCAGATACAACGATGTAGATCTCTTCCGCCTTGTTCTCACGAATCGGCATAGCGAAACCACCACATACCACGTCGCCTAGTACATCGTAAAATACGAAATCCAGGTCATCTTCATATGCGCCTTCCTCTTCAAGGAAGTTGATAGCGGTGATTACGCCACGTCCAGCGCAACCAACACCAGGCTCAGGACCACCAGATTCAACACATTTAACGCCGCCGTAGCCAACTTCTAATACATCTTCTAACTCTAGATCTTCAACAGAACCCTCTTGAGCGGCTAGGTTCATCACACTTGTCTGCGCTTTGGAGTGTAGAATCAAACGGGTTGAGTCGGCTTTTGGATCGCAACCGACGATCATAACTTTTTTGCCAGCCTCGGCCAGAGCAGCTACCAAGTTTTGAGTTGTTGTGGATTTGCCGATACCACCCTTGCCGTAGATAGCACATTGACGCAGTTTAGCCATGATATTAACTCCTATATATTTAATGTTTACTCAGCATCGACACGCGTGCTGAATTCTTCGATTCCATACATTGCAGATTGCGTGCCATGATTTTAAACCGTCGTAACATGCTGTTTATAAATAACTAACTAATGAATGTATGTTGGTGGTTTGTGCTACAACACCGCTACAAAATGTTTGAAGAGCTACAAAAATCGAAGGATTGTATGGTGAAATCTATAAAGAGTTATGCACTCATATTGGAGCAGGAAAATTGTTGTTTGGGGTAGGTTTAAATTGTAGGGTGGGCATTGCCAACCAATTATGAAAAGCGCTATATGGTGGGCGGTGCCCACCCTACGTGGTTACTAAAGTTAAAAGATTATTTTAGACTTAAATTTTTCAAGCTCCCTGAGCCCTTCGGCTACGCTCTATTAGACTTATACTTAAGTTATAAGTAGGCAAAAAGCCATTTAAAAATCTGGTGAATAAGCTCAAGGCTCGCTCATGTTGTTTGAAGCAATCAGCTGAACAGAGCACATCAGAATACGTCAAAAAACCAGATGGAGTTTCTGCATTAAAAGCAGTAATAGAGCAGGTTAAGAGCGTAATTTGAATGGCATAAATGGAGTAATGAAAATGACTAAATCTAACTCAATATGTTCTTCAATATATATTGGAATTGATGTTTCTGCACATTTTTTTCATGCAACAATCATAAATTCAAATCGTAAAGTTTTAGATCAATTTGAGAAAATTGATTCTGATGAATCTTCTTTACGAGATTGGTCCGAGTTGATATCTAGCAAATATTCAGATAGCACTGAAATTCATATATGTATGGAACATACAGGCGTATACAGTCTCAAGCTTGCTAAGTTCTTTCATGAATCTGGATTTGCTATCTATATGGTAGCTCCTCAGTTATTGAAAAAAATCAATTCAATACGCAAAGCTAAAACCGACAAATTAGACAGCCATGCTTTAGCTGATTATTTGTCCAGATATGACGATAAACTCAAAAGATGGCAGCCAAAATCTGATGAATTACAAAAACTTGAAAGACTTCTGTCAGCAAGAGAATTCTTAGTAAAAAGCAAAATTGCTTTGAAAAACCGAATTAGTGTCGAGAAGCACCATGACAGCAAAAGCTTCGTAATAACTACTTTTAAGAAAGAACTGCAAAACCTAGAATGTTCGATAAAAGATCTTGAAAAAGAGATTGATAGCGCAATAAAAAAAACTTCTGAATTAATGAGTTTTAGGAATCTTGCCAAGTCGGTTCCTGGAGTTGGAGATTTATTGGCTTGTGAAATTATGGTGACAACCGAGCTGTTAGAAACATGCAAGAGCCCAAAACAGCTAAGATCTTATCTAGGAATTGCACCAATAATTCAACAGAGTGGTATATCGCTAAGGCCAAAGGCAACATCAACAGGTCATGGTCCAAATAGGATTAGAAGGCTTCTTCACCTTGCAGCAAGAACAGTGGTTGCACACTATCCTGAGTTTAGAGAATATTATCTGCGTAAGGTAGATGAAGGAAAAGCCAAGATGCTTGTTTTAAATAATATAGAAAACAAGCTAATCAATATTATCTGGGCTGTAATCCAGAAAAACAGGGCCTATATTCCAGGATACCGGAGTATTGACCCTAAAATTATCTTCGATACTCCTTGATAAAGTCATGGAGTTCAG
>JAWSVB010000001.1:0-66069 GCA_033852135.1 Gammaproteobacteria bacterium
TTATCACTCAAGCAACAAAAAAAGAAACCTGCCAACTCACTCCAGAGCCCTTTCGTCCAAGGCCATCTCTAAAGCAGATGCGCATTCTACACCGTACATCCGATACGTCAAATGTTATTCGGTTCTTTTTATATATTTTTTTATGGCCAGCAACTAAACAGCTGAAATATTGGATTTATTTATTTTATGATTTTAAGTTATTTTAGATTTTTAATCTCAAATAGCGCATACACGTAACTACCTTGCACTTATACTTGCACTTAGTTGAGCAACATATTTTCAGTAAGACTATATGAATCCGAACTGATCATCGTGACCGCTTCCGAGTGTTTAGATAAAAATTGCAGCAGAGAAAACCCAAGCTCATCTGGCTTTTCATAAAAAATCGCATGCCCAGTATCCTGCATCACTATTAATTCAGCCCCTGGGATTTTATCATGCATCATTTTAGAATATTTTACTGGCTTTATTATGTCCAACTCCCCAGCAACTATTAGTACGGGACAACTAATTTTAATTAAGTGCGGAGTAAGCTTCTCATCTGAGCGCAAGCGTAACACCATATCGCAAAGCTTAATATGCCCTTTGAAGAAAGGGAGGCTACATACCTCACTAAATACTTTTCCCCTACTTTCTATTAACTCTATATGGTCTTCCATATATTTGTTTCCGTATATATCCGGTAAGAACCCTTGGTAAAACTTGTCACCAACTTTTTTTATCGTTGTTTCTGGGTCTTTTGACTCACTTACTAAACTTAGCGCATCTTGAGCCTGAGCTTTCCATCGCCATACCTGCCTTTTAAGTAATTCCGAAGTTTCTGGAGCGGAGGCTATAACGGATAAACTCTTTACTTTTTGAGGGTGAAGCAGTTGAAACCATAGTGCTATTTCACCACCTAAACTAGTTCCTACTATATGTGCATTTGGAATATCCAATTCTTCCATCAGCAGATATAAGTCTTCTGCCATTGTCCTAAAGGAATATCCAACACCTTCCGTAACTTCTGAAAACCACTGTCCTCTAAGATCATAATTTAATATTTTAAACCCCTGATCCATATAAATTTTAACTTGATCCCAAGACTCAAAGGGATTAGCTATTCCATTCACAAATACAACGGTCTCTTTAGCTTCTAGGTTGCCAGATATTTCATACCTGCACTTAAAATTATTGACTCTAATTGTTGCCATAGCGATACCAGATCAAAATTCAAACACTGGTTATATTAAACCAAATACCTTTTGCACGGAATATAGCTTATCAAAGACAATTAACTTATTTTTTGTTAACCAACTGTTAACAGCACTACATCAAATTTGTTATAAAATACCAGATTACTTACAATAACTTGAGCCGTAACAAAGAAGGTACTTACTAGATATTGCGAAATTTACGCCGGCATAATTATTTTCTAACGATTACTGCAAGCCTCTGATCAATTTTAACAACTATAACCACTTTTATTATTGACTGCTTTATCAAGCCCCATGCCTGCCATATAAAAATTAGTTTAAAGCTAACATTATTAATTAATTGTTATAAATCTAGCTCTTCAATATGCCTGCACTTTGGAAACCCATTACACCCCCAAAAACTCTCCCCTTTTTTCTTGCCATTACGCGCCTTTTTAATAACCATATTGGATAAACACTCTGGGCACATTTTTATTTGCTTTTTATCTACCCCAAGTAAGTCTGTAACTTCAGTTGTTTTTTTACTTTCACCGTTTTCTGGTAAAAAATCAGCAAATATTGATCTAATCCTT
The DNA here is from genome assembly GCA_033852135.1 of Gammaproteobacteria bacterium. Taxonomy (GTDB): domain Bacteria; phylum Pseudomonadota; class Gammaproteobacteria; order QZLD01; family QZLD01; genus QZLE01. The sequence continues at coordinate 1,769 of JAWSVB010000001.1, forward strand.
TTTATTGAATATGCACGTTTAGCATCTACCTGAATGAGTGGCATATTAGCTGCTTCACAAACATCTCTTAAAAACTCATCTCTTTTCTTTCTTTCTGGAGTCTCGTGAGAGCTATCGTTTAATTCAACCACGCACAGCACTTTCAAATTATTTTTATCGCATAAGACAAAATCAAAATGTTTTGCTGAGATCTTATTAAAAGCACGCTGACGATCAGATTTATTTATCCCTTTAACTGTTGTTATTACATCTGCAACTCTAACTTTTCCGAAAACATTAAGATCTGCACCAACTGATTTTATCAACACCCCTAAAAATGATCTTTCTGCGATAGTAAAAAGACTGCCACTTTTTTGATAGGGCATGTCATCATGTCTATTCGACTTATTAGCATTTAAAAGAAATAAAAAACAAATAACAGCTACAGCCATTATAGATAATGCAACAGCTAGCATAATTAACGCAATCCTTAATCAACCCGCAATAACAAACAAACACATTGGGTGCGATAATACATGTTTTGCTTATATTATTGATACTGGGGTTTATCCTAACAAGGATATTTTTTATTCGACATAACCTACACACCGACAAATAATGCCGGTGATTTTTTTAGCTTTGAGGGGATTTTTCTATACTAACTCTCTGAAAATAACTCAGAAAATTCATTTAAATTAGTAACCGATACTTCTAGATCTTTGATAGTTCCATCTTTAATGCTATATATCCAACTGTGAACAGCCAACTCTTGCCCCGACTTCCATGCATTCTTAACTGTAGTTGTATTACAAACACTCTTTACTTGCTCTATAGCATTTAGCTCGCACATTAGATCCTGCCTTTCTCTTTCTGAAGGCAGCGAATCCACTTCATCTTTATGCGATAGATATACATCTTTAATATTTCGCAACCAATTATCGAGAAGACCATGCTCGTTATCATCTAAAGCTGCATTTACCCCACCACATCCATAATGCCCACAAATTACAATATGCTTAACTTTTAAAGCTTCTACTGCATATTGAATTACTGACAGACAATTAATATCTGTATGCAGAACAAGGTTTGCAATATTACGGTGAACAAAAATTTCACCAGGTAGTGCACCAACAACTTCATTGACTGGCACTCTACTATCAGAGCAACCTATCCAAAGACATTCAGGGTGTTGCTCATCTGCTAACCGTTCAAAAAATAACGGATCAGTTACCTTAATTTCATCAGCCCAGTCTTTATTCTTTTCAAAAAATTTGTCTAACATTTTCATAAATTATTTGCCACGAAGTTTATGCATCTACAATTACAAAGGATATCAGTAATTACACATTATACCCACTAGATTTATTTTCAAAATTGCTTTCTTAAGAGGGATAACCTTGGCCTTAAGCCACAAAACACCCCCAGAGTTACACACTGTTACTTCGACAGTATACTTTACTCGCAAAATCATCATAAAAAAAAGCCCCCATAAGGATGGAGGCACAATAACAGCCTTATTAGCTAGGTATAAATAAGGCTTGGAGGAGTCAAAAAACTAGAATTGGACTTGATGGTCACCAGCTATATCTGTTGTATTTATATACTGAGTAGATCCTGTTACAAATAGACGGTAATCTTTTGTCCAATAATGAGCAGTTGAATATAGCTCTACTTCTATAGTCAAAGTTGAATTTGCCGCCACAGGAATCTGTATCCAATCAACAAAATCACCAGAATTTGAAGATGCAATAACATTACCTTGCTCATCTTTAATAACCAAATCAAAATCATCCAGAGTGTATTCAGGAAGAAGTAATACAGTAATATATTGGGCTGCATCAGAATTAACTGTAAAGGCATCTAACTCAGAGTAAGGGTAGCTTATATAGCCTTCCACCATAAATGATGTATCGTTATCAGTTTTATTTTTTGCATAATCTTCATCATAATTTTCAACTAAACCATACGTGCGCACACCACCTAAATATGGGACATCTACTGTTCTTACCTCTACATCGTTGTCAACATAACTGCCGTTAGTATCTGTAGCGTAACCATGAGCACCAACTGGGCCTAGTGGGCCTAGCGGGCCTAAAGCACCTAGGGGACCTACAGGACCTAAAGATGTCCATACGCCTCCAGCTTGTAACTGTTTGCTGAAGTCATTAATTGCTGGTAAATCATAATTATAGGCTTGGTTTCCTAAAGGGCCGTTTGGACCAAGAGGTCCTGCTTCACTTAAAGGTCCATCATGCTCTGACATATCATCAGCCCAATCAGACCAATCGCCAACAGCACTTATCCAATATGAAGAATTCCAAGTATTATCACCAATTGGACCCAGTGCACCCAAAGGACCATATGAGCCAATTGGTCCGTAATAACCAAGGGAGCTATCATCATCAAGATAGTCTTCAGCATTTGAAGGGGTATTAACAGCTGGAGTTACTGAAACAAGGCTTTGATTTAACATCTCTACTGAACGAGCAGATACATAATAATCAGTAGCGAAAACAGATGCCGAAAAAGTAAGGGTTAGCGCAGCAATTACTGCCATTTTTTGTGCAAATTTAAATTTCATTAATATTGTCCAATTAAAATAAGTTGTTGCTAATATTGCGATATACTAGTCACCTCGACTAGTTATGTCAACACTTATATATGTAATTCAGTACATATTAATGAATTCAATGCTGCGACAGCACATTTATTCTTTTCAAATACTTAGCTAATTATCACCAGCTAGCCTTTGCACCATACGCATAACAGCGCCTAGTTGCGCTCCATTTTTTGTGGCATAGTTCAATCCCTCTTTATCAACATACCCCCAAAAATCATAACAAGAACGAGGGTTAAACGGTTTAGTGCTTTTCTTTAGCTGGGGATATAACACAACAATATTATTAGAATCAGCAATTCGGTTAAAACCAAGAGTATCCACAAGAGTTCTCCCTATTTTTTTATATGGAGGGTTGTCGTGCTCAGGGTTATCATTTTTTGCATCCTTTGGAACTACGCCATACCCTTGTTGACACCCGTGAAAGAAAATATGAATACGGCATTTTTCGGTCTTACACTGGTTTGGAATATAAACAAAACCTTTTTCTGCCATACTATTTAACTCATCACCAAAGAACTCAGTTTGATTGAACTCTATTAGTTCACCAGTAACATTATCTGCAGCAGGCTTAATGCTTTTAAATAGATAAGTCATCATCTCCTGTGCCCCATTATATTTACAATCACTAATCCATGGTGGCTCAGTATCAACCTCGCACTTATTCCCAGCCCCATTAGTTGGAAATGCATGACCTGCATCTTTAATTATTTTCAAACCAATATTTTCTTTTTTAACCCCCGCAAGCTGATACCATAATTGAGTTTTATTGGCTGCTTCCACTTTTACAGTTGGATCTTTATCACCATGATAGATAAAGACTTTATCGTTATGCAGGTTAGAAATACTATCGATCTTACTTTGGGCTTCAAGCTTCCTAGCTTCCTGCACTAACTCTTCAATATAACTATCAGTTAAGCTATTAGCTGAGGAGGAGCACTTGCTAACTGCAGAGCCAAGATTACCCATAGCACATAAATATGGTCCAGCAGAAAAGATTCCTGCTCCAGAAACTTGGTTGGAAAAAGCAATATGGAATTGTCCAGCCATAAAACCACCGGATGAAAGCCCAGAAACCGTAATATTATCTGCATCTGCCCCAATTGCTGGAAGAGTTTGATATATCCATGATTTAGGTATAAATGTCATGCTGACAAGTAATAAGAAAACAAGAAGTATTCGAATTTTTGATAGCAGCACTTTATTTTTCATACCCCCCTCCTTGCACTAAGGTTAACTGCATAGAATCCTATTAAGAAAGTAAAAACCGAGCTAAAAACAAGATATTCCCCACCATTACCATTTAAATTCCAAAGCCCAGTAAACATTTGTCCTACTGCCGATAACAATATAACTACCTTCATAAGAACAAAAAATTTATGCAGTAATAAGTAAAACCATTTTTTTATAGTTTGTTTTATTTGATTTGGATTGATACTACCTACACCAATTTTTTCGAGGTCACGTAATTTACCAACAATTCCAAAACGGAAATAAAACACGCTGAAGATATAAAACAGTCCAATATATAATGCCCAGCGATTTTTGGTAAAAAACAATCTAATTGGAACAACATCCTTATATTCTTCAAGAATATAAAATGGATCCGTCAATACCATCTGCATTTTTTCTGGGAAATCTGATTGAAATAACACATCAAGATAAGAACTTAAGTAGTTTTCCATTAGAACTATAACCACAGCACCAATTACAGATCCATATATAGAGCCTTTCCCTCCAACCATTACAACAATAAGGATCATCAGCATTATCTCTATATCTAGAAATGAGTTGGGGACGGCAATTTTAATCCAACTGGCATAAATTACACCTGCAATAGTTGCAATTACAGCTGCAAGAATAATCGCAACTCCCTTATATCTATTTGCGCGGAAACCTATAGCACTGCAACGAAATTCGTTCTCTCTAACAGCTAGTAGCACCTTACCAAATGGTGAACTTACAATTCGCAGCATAAAGATAAGCAAGGCTAATGTTATAAAAAAGATTAAGTAGTAGGCATACACCCGATATTCACTTCCGCCAAAAACTTGAATCTTTGCAGTAAGCAGCCCCGGCATTCCTTTATCGAAAGTCAAACCATCTAATCCCCCAGTTACTTCGGATAGTTTCACTACAAAAGATTGAGCCCCAAACGCAAATGCAAAGGTAACCAAGGTAAAATAAATATTTTTGACCCGAATACCCACCAAAGCCAATAGTCCAGCTAAGATGGCAGATATTAATCCTGCAGAGATCAATGCTAAAAACAGATTTCCCCAGCCGGGGTCTGCATTCCGCATGATTATGGCTAATGCATATGCACCAATAGCAAAAAATACGCTATGACAAAGGGATATTACTGCTGTATAACCAATCAATAGATCGTAACTTGCTCCTAGAATAATAAATACCATTATCTGTACTGCAGCTTTCATTGCGCGTTCGCTATGATTTATGCCCATCAGTTCAAAGATAAATGGCGCTCCAAGTAATACCAAAAAGATCAAACCAAGAACAATAGCTAAAGCCCTACTCCCAATTTTCTCTCCAGAAAGAGATCTAATCATTATGATTCTCCCCTACTGGATTGAGGCCTTCTGGACGCCAGAGCAATATCACAATCATCACTAAAACTGCCGACATTCCTCCAGCCAAAGGGGGATAAATTCCATTCATATAGTTTTGTGCAAGCATTAATAGCACTGATCCAATCAGACACCCCTTGATTGAACCAAGACCACCGATAATCACCGCAACCATAACAACAAGAATGAGGTCGTCTGATACAGCAAGAGATACTGAACGATTATTCAATGAATACAAACTACCACCAATAGCTGCATATATATTTGCCATGACAAAAACAAGAAGAAAAATAGTTTTAACTTTGTAACCAAATGCTTCGACCATCTCTTTATTCTCAACTCCAGCCCGCACCAATAAACCAAAGCGAGTTTTAATTAGCAATAAATGAGTAAATATGAAAATGAATAGGCCGACACCTCCTGCAAGCAATCTGGAATATAAAATTCCAACCCCGCTATCCCAAGACTCAAACAGAGTTAATTGCCCTCTAAGAAACCATGGTTTCCAGACACGAGGAGTACTCCCCCCATAAAACACCATTAATATCTCAATCATTACTACCGCAACACCTAGGGTAAGCAATATCTGCGCTGGCTGATCACCATATACCTTACTGATTACGAATTTTTCATAAAACCATCCAGCAAATGCTAGCGCTGCAGCAGCAAAAGCAAGACCGGCAACTAATAAAGCCACAGAAGTTGGCCAACTTGCTCCATAAAACATCCCTTTTGTTGCTACAACAGTTTTCTCTACAGGTGGAATAACTCCAGGTACAGGTGTCCAGTAAACAGTTTCAACCACTTCTGTTAATTTGTTTACCTTGAGAATGAAGTGCCAACATATAAAAGATCCAAAAGCGATAAATGCTCCATGAGCAAGATTAATCACCCCAATAAGCCCAAAAATCAATGTCATACCAGATGCTAAAATAAATATTAAAAACCCCATTGTTATTCCAGCAAGGGTTAGCTCTAACCAGTTTTTACTCCAGTTTGAAAAAATCAAGAAATAACTTATATCTCCACCTGACTGCAGCAGCTGTATTAAAAGCCCTATAAAATATGCGCCCAAAGATAAATATAAAAAAACCAGAGTATTTCTACTTCTGAATATAGATTTAAGAACACCTTGTTCCATACCCACTCCATTATTATTAGAATAATTATTATTTTATTTACGACTAAGTTATTCGTATAACCAAATAAGCAATAGTGCCAAAAGTAATGGTTTTACTTATTTACCTATAAATAATCGGAATATAAGAAACTATTACGGTTCTAGCGCCCCAACTGCAGGGTTAGTCATACCCCTTATTTTTCCATCGAAATCTAAGTCAAATCTAAAATCGGTAAAGATATCGCTTGGAAGAACATCACTTATGTCGGCGCCACTTGCAGATGCATAACTATTACCCAAAGGGGTGTAGTTTTCGGTAACAGGGCTAGAAAAAATTTGACCTAAATCTTCCTCGATCACCTCACTATCTACCAGTTCCCACCCATATTGATTTCCCTGGCACCACATTAGACCTGTATATATATTATTATTTCTGTCAACTGTTGCCCCATTAGGAGGACAAAATCCATCGAGAATATTATTTTTAACTATAAAATCTGCTCCGTAGTTTCCAAACATAAGTGATGTTGATGGTTCACTGTTTATAAATGTATTATTTGCAACAACCCATGTTCCACTAGATTCATTACCAAATTCAGCTACAGCTATTCTACTTTTTGCAGCATCTACAATATTGTTATAAATAGTTATATTATTGCTTCGCTGTAGTGTCATATATCCTAGCGAATCATGAATATAGTTATTTGCTATCAAAATATCATTAGACCACAGGTAAACTGTTATGGTATTTGCATGACTTCCACTGCAGCCACTTATTTCGTTATTTATTATTGAACTTTGATCGGCATAATAATAACGGATACCTGTCTGCCCCGGCTTATAAACCACGTTATTTTTGATTGTCGATCTAGTGGGATTACTTAAGAATATCCCAGCATGCCTTACATTTTCAGCAACCCGATTCGAATCAACAGAGCAATCATTACATCCATATATAAATATGCCTCCATACCCACGAGTAGCATGCCGATTAAATCTAATTTGATTATTTCTTATAACCACTCCATCTATTTCTGCACCTTGTGTTACAGAACCTATTCCAACACCGTGGATAAGTTCGCTTCCCGTATAACGCTGTACCTTTAGCCCCTGTATCGTTATATAACTCTGGCGATTGATATTTATTCCAAAATTTCGCGCAGAATACCTAATCGAATTCCTATTCATAACTCCACCTAAAGGCCATAAATATGTTTTACGAGTGCCATCCTGCTCTAAATCATGAGCGATTGAGTACTCACCCGGGTTATCTATTTGCTGCACACCATTATAGATAGAATACTTTCCTTCGCGATCATCATATGGCGGGGCATCAGTTTCTGCATATGTAATAACATGGTTTACTGTGTCGTAAGAATCTATCTTGCGGAACTCAACTCGATTATGCGTCACCCATAAAAGGGCATAAGCATCTTGCCAAAAAGTAGAACTTAATGCCGAAAAAAACGCTGGATCAGTTAGTGTTGTTAACGTTTGTTCCCCAATATTTATCGAGTGATAATTATCAATATCATCAATATAAAAAGGATCTGGCATATCTGGTTCCTGAGATACCGCCAGCATCTCTTCACCTTGAAATAGGTTAGCGACTAATGCACTAACTTCTGCGGCATGTTCAGCGGGAATGAAGCTATAATAAATATTTTGCCAATTAGAGTTACCACCGCACTCAACTTGTGATTCGCATTGAGACCATCCGTTCAGATACTCCCCCCCCTCCATAATGACCTCTTCCCCAGCATATGCAGAAAAAGTTATGGGAGCCTGCTGCTCTCCGCTTTGCGATAAGGTTACTGACTCTTTGTACTCTCCAGCGCGGATATAAATAGTGTCACCTGGCTGAGCAACAGATGCAGCTTGTGCAATAGAACACCAGGCATTGTTTATAGCATTATCTTCCCTAGCAATACTATCACTGCAATCACCACAGATATTTCCAACATCTACAAAAAGGATATTTTCCTCTTGAGGTTGAATACATGAATGTAGAGATGATGATTCCTCAGTAGTAGCCGGTCGTATTGCCGTGTAGTCTGAAAAATCAACGGCATTAGATGCACGCAAGCGAAAATAATATTCAGTCGATGCGATAAGCCCAGCTGCAACATATGTCTCTGCATCAGAAGCAACAATAGCTATCTGTGAAAAATTATTGGCATCAATACTGCGCTCAACCAATATATTAGTAGCTGTACTACCTACATATTCCCACTCAAGCTGAATGGAATCACTTCCCAAAGCTCGAGCAACTAGATCCTGCGGTACAGCTAAACTTGATTGTTGTTGTCCACCCTGCTCTCCACCTGCCTGATCACCAGCTCCAGCATCAGAACCACCACCTCCACAATTAAACTGCAGAAAGAGTAAAACAAAAATTACTGTAATTCGTAGATATCTTAAATGGGGGGTTCGGTGCATATCCATGCCTTTATTATTATGGTTTTATCTTTTAAATTTAAACCAGAATACATAAATCCACGGGGCATCGGTATTAGACAAAGGTAGGGTAAAACTAACCCTATAATAATTTTTATAACAAAAAAGACCAAGACCGATTGGGGATACCCAACCGGTCTTGGTCTCTATAATACTTGCTCTCGAAAGCCATCTTGATAAAAATCTATTAACAAAGAGATGCTAATAAAATTTTCTATCTAGGCTATGCTCCAAATAACTGGGGCATTCAAAAAGAGGTTTATACCTTCTCTTTAATTCTTGCAGCTTTACCACGTAGGTCACGTAAGTAGTAAAGTTTAGCGCGACGAACATCACCACGACGCTTAACTGTAATGCTGTCAATCATGTGGCTGTAAGTTTGGAAAACTCTTTCAACACCTTCACCGTAAGAGATCTTACGTACTGTGAAAGCTGAGTTCAGACCACGGTTTTTAATTGCGATAACAACACCTTCAAAAGCCTGTAGTCTTTCACGATCGCCTTCTTTAACTTTAACTTGAACAACAACAGTGTCACCAGCAGCAAATGCAGGGATCTCTTTGTTCATCTGTTCTTTTTCAAGTTCCTGGATGATGTTACTCATTTTCTTAAACCTCTGTGTGTTTACCGTATCAATTAGCAGTTGTTTTCCTGTATATACTCTTCCAACAACCGCTTACTTTTTTTATTCAATTCTTTACGCGCTATAAGATCTGGTCTTCTTGTGTATGTTCTACCCAATGCTTGTTTCAGCCGCCACTCATCAATTTTTTGATGATTACCACCAAGAAGAACATCTGGAACTTCCATCCCTTCTACCTCTTCCGGCCTCGTATAGTGCGGGTGATCTAACAACCCTTCCATAAACGAGTCTTGTTGGGCTGACTCTGCATCACCAAGAGCCCCGGGAAACATTCTTACAACAGCATCTATCATCACCATTGCAGCAAGTTCACCGCCACTTATAACATAGTCGCCTAGCGACCATTCTTCATCAACTTCTGCCTCGATGAAGCGCTCATCTATACCTTCGTATCTGCCAGCTATCAGAATCAAGCTTTCTTTTGCAGATAGTTCCTTAACCCCTTTTTGATCGAGCTTTCGACCTTGGGGGCTAAGATATACTACATGAGCATTTGGGGCTGTAGCCTTTGCATCTTTTACTGCATCTCGGAGCGGTTGATACTTCATAACCATTCCGGGGCCACCGCCATATGGACGATCATCTACAGTCTTATGACGATCTTCCGTATATTCTCTAGGGTTCCATAATCCTAGTTCAATAATCCCTTTTTCAGCAGCTCGTCTTACCACTCCGTGTTTGATTACTGTTTCAACCATTTCCGGAAATAGAGTGACTACATCTACTCTAAAGGTCATTAGAATTCTGGATCCCAATCAACCAACATCTCACCAGCTTCAAGATCAATGTTTTTGATAACCTGCCCCTGAATAAACGGAACAAGCCTCTCTTTATCACCTTTTACGACCATTACGTCGTTTGCACCGGTCTCAAATAAACTTTCTATTTTACCGAGCAAGGTTCCATCAACACATTTAACCTCGAGACCTTCAAGATCAAACCAGTAGTATTCATCTGGCTTCAATTGATTCAACTCATCACGTTTAACTGCTATATCACAATTAATCAACTGAGCTGAAATATCTCTGTCTTCATAACCTTTTATTTGGACAACTACAGTTTTACTGTGTCTTTGTCCATGGAGAACCTCTGCTTCCACCCATTTACCAGACTGTTTCAGATACCACTTTTTATACTTAAGAATATCTTCTCTTTTTCTGGTATGGGAAAAAACTTTGACCCACCCTTTTACACCAAACAGTGCTGAGATACGTCCTAAAACAACATAATTTTCCACGTTCTCAGCCCTATAAAGGTGTTTTAAGCAGCAGCTTCTTCAGTTGCTACTGCAGCTTTCTTAGCCTGCTTAATAAGCTGCTTAACGCGATCTGTTGGCTGTGCGCCTTGATCGATCCAGCCTTGAACTTTTTCAAGATCAAGCCTTAAAGTAACTTCTTGTCCCTTAGCAACTGGATTAAAAAATCCTAGACGTTCAATGTAACGTCCGTCACGACGGGCACGTACATCTGCAGCTACAACATGATAGAAAGGTCGCTTTTTAGCGCCACCTCTTGATAAACGAATAACGACCATAGTCTTTTTGACCTCTTTATTTGTCGAATGTCGACACACCGAAACTCTCGGTCCGTACCGAAATAGACGGGGGATTCTACTAGATTTTCACAAAATGTGAAGACCTAATTGCAATAATCTTCCGTTTTTTAGTGTGTTTCTCTTTTTTTCATATAAAACCAGGCTTTAACTTAAATAATTTATAAGTTAAAAACCCATCATTCCGCCAGGGCCGCCCATGCCTCCTGGAGGCATTCCACCAGGCATTTTACCTGCCAAACCACGCATAAGATTCTTCATTCCACCTTTAGAGAATTTTTTCATCATCTTCTGCATCTGGGTAAATTGCTTCAGCAGGCGATTTATATCCTGCACCTGGGTTCCTGACCCCATTGCAATTCGCTTTTTACGCGATCCTTTGATCACGTCTGGAAACTTTCTCTCTTGCTTAGTCATGGAGTTGATCATAGCAATCATCTGGGTTGTCTGCTTATCATTGACCTGACCCTTAACTTGATCTGGAATTTGCCCCATTCCTGGCATCTTATCCATTAAAGAGGTGAGACCACCCATTTTATTCATCTGCTCCAGCTGATCTTTAAAGTCATTTAAATCAAAACGCTTACCTTTTTTCAGCTTTTTGACCAGCTTCTCTGCTTTTTTCTCGTCAAGATTTTGCTGAGCATCTTCCACCAGAGAAAGAACATCACCCATCCCAAGAATTCTTGAAGCCATTCTATCTGGATGAAAGCGCTCTAAAGCTGCAATTTTTTCACCAACACCAAGGTATTTAATTGGCTTACCGGTAATCTCTCTAATAGATAGAGCAGCACCACCTCTAGCATCACCATCAGTTTTAGTTAGGATCACACCTGTTAGCGGCAGCGCATCATCAAATGCCTTAGCGGTATTTGCTGCATCCTGACCGGTCATACTATCTACAACAAACAGAGTCTCTACCGGATTTATTTTTGCATGCAGATCTTTTATCTCATGCATCATATCTTCATCTACATGAAGGCGGCCAGCGGTATCAACAATTAGCGCATCATAAAACCCTTTTTTAGCTGCATCTATAGCTGCCGTTGCAATAGCGACTGGGTCTTCTTTTATATGACTTGGGAAGAATTCTACACCAACCTCTCCGGCTAGCGTTTTAAGCTGTTCGATAGCTGCTGGACGATAAACGTCGCAACTAACAACCATAACTTTTTTCTTTTGACGTTCTTTCAGGCGTAAAGCAAGCTTTGCAACACTTGTGGTTTTACCAGCACCTTGCAAACCTGCAACAAGAACTACGGCAGGAGGACGGGCATTGAGGGTCAGCTCTTCGCTTTCAGTACCGCCCATGATCTCTACTAATTGATCATTTACCACCTTAACTAGCGCTTGACCTGGGGTAAGGCTTTTTATCACCTCTTCCCCAACCGCCTTCTCTTTAACCTTGTCGACAAACCCCTTTACAACAGGCAAAGCCACATCTGCTTCGAGCAGTGCCATTCTAACTTCACGCAGGGTATCCTTGACGTTATCTTCTGTAATTCTGCCTTGACCACTAATCTTTTTAAGGGTCGAGGAGAGTCGATCAGTCAAATTCTCAAACATTTATTCCACCTTGGAGTCTTCAAAGCTCTTATATATAAACGCATGCTTCACATATAAGCGATAAAATTGTGGTGCAAATATTACCATATTTATTTATTTTTACCTGTTTTTATTAACTAAGTGTGTTTTTTTATTTTCTATATGGTTTTCATGCTAATATCAAAACATTACTCCGTTACTTAGGACCGATTTTTTTGAACAGCATCCCCTCTGAAGTGATCTTTTTCCTTCTTATACTCTTGGTCATATGTTCTGCCTTTTTTTCTGGCTCCGAAACTGGGCTTATGAGCCTTAATCGATTCAAACTAAAACACTTATCAAAAAAAGACCATAAAGGCGCAAAACGCGCATCAAAACTTTTAGAAAGACCAGACAGATTGATCGGGGTAATTTTACTTGGAAACAACTTTGTAAATGTACTCGCCTCTGCTCTTGCCACCATTCTTGCAATAAGAATATGGGGTGATGAGATGGGAATTCCAATCGCCACATTTGCTTTAACTCTTGTAATCTTAATATTTTCTGAGGTAACTCCTAAGACCCTAGCTGCCCTCCACCCAGAAAGAGTCGCATTCTTATCCTCATTTATTCTGCAATATCTACTTAAAGCTCTTTACCCACTTGTGTGGCTAGTAAATTTTATTGCCAACGGCATACTCGCAATTTTCAACATTCACTTAAGCAAAAAGCAGGGACAATCTTTAAGCCGCGATGAACTACGAACTGTTGTTAAAGAAACCGCCATAATGATCCCCATGCGTCACCAGCAAATGTTGGTTAACATCCTTGACCTTGAAGCGGTAACAGTTAATGACATAATGATTCCTAGAAATGAGATCTTTGGCATCGATTTAGATGATGAGTGGGATGACATTATTGAGCTTTTAAACCACAGTATGTTTACCCGCATCCCCATCTATCAGCAAGATATCAATAAGGTTTGTGGCATTCTTCATATGCGCAAGATCATTAACAAGCTTGCAACCGGTAACTTTACCCGCCAAGACTTAGAAGAGTCTATGCGCAAACCTTATTTTGTGCCGGAAGACACTCCACTAACCACTCAACTTGCTAATTTTCAAAGACAAAAACGCAGGATTGGATTTATCGTCGATGAATATGGTGACATTCTGGGAATGGTTACCCTTGAAGATATTCTGGAAGAGATCGTGGGGGAATTCACAACTGATCCAAGCAGCACACAAAAAGATATTTTTCCCCAAGATGACGGAAGCTACCTTGCCGATGGAAGCACCAATATTCGCGATTTAATCAAATTACTAGACTGGGAGATTCCGTTAGATGGTCCAAAAACCCTTAACGGGCTGATTCTTGAACATATGCAAACTATCCCAGGAGCTGGAACAACTTTACTGCTATTTGGACGCCCAGTAGAGATCATTCAACTCCAATCAAACGCAGTTAAAATGGTTAGAATCCAGCCTAAGCTGAAAGAATAATTCAAATTTATAAAAACATTCAAGCCTGATTACTTGCAGCAGCTAGGTTGTTCAACTAACTTTAGGTATAGAACTTTAAAATCAAGAGATGAGTGATGCAAACTAATTCAGAAAATGATCGAAGAAACTATTCGCGCATTACATTTGACGCGCCTGCCAAGTTAACTCTACCTTCTGGTGAGACCATTGAAACCGCAATCCATGACCTTTCTTTAAAAGGGATAATGCTGGAAGTTGATACTGGCAATAAATTAGAAAATGGGGTTTACCACTTATTACTTACTCTTTCTAACGACATATGCATAGAGATGGATATAAGCCTTTCACATCAAGAAGTTAAATATGCTGGCTTTATCTGCAACTTTATTGATCTAGAGAGCATGACTCATTTACGCCGCCTTGTTGAGCTTAACATGGGTGATGTAACTCTATTAGACAGAGAGTTTCACCAACTTGGCAACCAGACAAAAAAATAGCGCTCTGAACCTATATTTACATGCTTACGACTAGAGACTTGCTATATTCAACGCCTGCTCTAAACGATCAACAGTAATAATCTCCATCCCTTTTATAGACGCACCTTTTGATGGTGCGTTTTGCCTAGGAACATATGCTTTTGTAAACCCATGTTTGGCAGCTTCTTTCAACCGGTCCTCCCCCCCTTGAATTGGACGAATCTCCCCTGACAGCCCCACTTCTCCAAAAGCTATCGAGTTTCTTTCAAATGGGCGGTTGCGATAACTAGATAATATAGCCAAAATCACTGCCAAATCACTTCCGGTCTCACTTACCCGAACACCACCAACCACATTCACGAATACATCCTGATCGTACATCGGTACACCAGAATGTTTATGCAAAACTGCTAATAGCATTGAAAGGCGATTTTGCTCCAAACCAAGCGTTACCCTGCGCGGGTTAGATTGATGAGTTTCATCCACCAAAGCCTGCACTTCAACCAACATTGGCCTAGTACCTTCACGAGTAGCCATAACTACACTACCAGAAACCTCTTGTTCATGCCGGGAAAGAAATATTGCTGACGGGTTTCCAACTTCTTTGAGGCCAGTTTCAGTCATGGCAAATACGCCAAGCTCGTTAACTGCACCAAAACGATTTTTTACCGCTCGAATCATGCGGTAACGGCTACCACTATCAGATTCAAAGTAGAGCACAGTGTCAACCATATGCTCCAGAACCCTAGGTCCAGCAATTGCGCCATCTTTAGTAACATGCCCAACTAAAAATATAGTTGTCCCAGTTTGTTTAGCGAAACGTACTAATTGCGCTGAGACCTCACGCACCTGCCCAACAGACCCAGGCGCTGACTGCAACTCTTCCGAATATACGGTTTGAATTGAATCAACTACCATGATTTTAGGTTTTTCCTGCTGCGCAATAGATATCACCTGCGCTACAGAAGTTTCAGTTAATAGTTTTATCTTTTCTGCTTCCAGGTTTAGGCGCTTTGCACGCATACTCACTTGGCGCAAAGACTCCTCTCCAGTAACATAAAGAACGGATTCATCTTGGGCAATATTTGCCATGGTTTGCAGAAGAATTGTTGATTTTCCAATCCCCGGATCACCACCAATCAGTATCACCGAACCCAGCACCAAGCCCCCACCAAGAACTCGATCCAACTCTGCCATTTTTGTACTTATTCTTGATTCTGGAGAAAGCGATACATTAGCTAATGACAAAGCACCCTGCTCACCAGCATAACCTCTAAAACGTGGATTTTGATCTTTTTTAGCATCTTCTTTAACCGATTCAATTAAAGAGTTCCAAGCACCGCAATCCTGGCATTTACCCGACCATTGATATGATTCAGCACCACATTCAGAACACCTATAGCAAGTCTTCTTTTTAACCAAGCTATCTCTCCAATCTCAATATATTATTGGCATACGGGAAAAGTTATTTTTTTACTTTAAATTCAACTCGAGAAGTTACGCCACATAACAACTCATAAGCGATTGTGGAGCAGTGTTCAGCCACTTCTTCCACTGCAATATTCTCACCCCATAACTCAACTTCATCACCGATAGCTGGGTTCTCGATCTTCGACAAATCTATACAGATCATATCCATCGATACTCTACCAATAATTTTTGTACGCTGACCATTTACAAACACCGGGGTACCAGAAGGGGCGTGCCGCGGATAACCATCACCATAACCAATAGCAACAACTCCAATCTTCATATCTGCAGGACAAGTCCAACTTCCCCCATAACCTACGGTATCACCTTCATAACAGTCTTTAATGGCAATAATTTGACTTACAAGAGTCATCGCAGGGTTTAAGTCTTCACATTTTTCTACAAATGGAGATACTCCGTAGAGCATTATCCCCGGACGCACCCAATCTAAATGCGAATCTTCCCACCCCATAACACCCGCTGAATTAGCCATACTCAACTGCCCAGATTGATCACAAACGGTCTGCAAAAACATCTCTTGTTGCTTTACAGTTGTCTGATCATTTAAATCATCAGCATTAGCAAAGTGGGTCATGTAATTTATGTCGGCTATTTTTGTGGTTTTACACTGACACAGCATCTGTTTCACTTTATGCACATCTTTAGGGAAAAAACCTAAACGGCGCATCCCTGTATCAATCTTAACCCAAACATCAATAACAGCATTTACCATTGATTTCTGCAACGCTTCAATCTGCCAAAAATCATGGATTACACAATCAAAACCGTTTTCAACAATTATTGGGATTTCATCAGGGTTATGAAACCCCTCAAGAAGGATAACTTTTTTGTCTACACCAAGCTTACGCAATAAAATAGCTTCATCAATACAGGCAACAGCAAATGCATCTGCTCCTTCAAGAGCAGTAGCTGCACACTCCAATCCATGACCATAGCCATTGGATTTTACAACAGCCATAACCTTACTATTTGGAGCATACTTCCTTACAACCTGCAGGTTTTTTCCTATAGCTTGTTGATCAATTATTGCGTAGGTGCGTCTACTCATTTCTATTCACCACAACTATTCGTAACCAGCATCACCGTAACCATCACTAATCCAATTTTCAAACTTAGTGTATTGCCCAAGGAATGTCAGGCGATCTCTTCCAGTTGGACCATTACGTTGCTTACCAGTAATGATCTCTGCCGTGCCTTTATACTCACTATCTTCATTGTAGTATTCATCTCGATAGATAAACATAATCACGTCAGCATCCTGCTCGATAGCTCCAGATTCACGCAGATCCGACATAACCGGACGCTTATCCGGCCTTTGCTCCAAACTACGATTAAGCTGCGAAAGAGCGATCACAGGAACGCTAAGCTCTTTTGCCAAAGCTTTTAGGGAACGGGAGATCTCTGAAATCTCATTGGTTCTATTCTCTTTATAACCAGGGATCTGCATCAACTGTAGGTAATCGATAACAATAAGACCAATATCATGCTCTCGCTTTAATCTTCGAGCACGTGCACGCATCTCACCTGGAGACAAACCACCAGTGTCATCAATAAAAATCTTTGCATTGGAAAGAAGGCCAATAGCCGATGTAAGACGAGGCCAATCCTCGTCATCCAACTTACCAGAACGCACCTTGTTTTGATCGATACGCCCCAAGGATGACATCATACGCATCACAAGTGACTCTGCAGGCATCTCCATACTATATATAGCAACTGCCTTACCACTTTCGATCCCAACATTTTCAGCAATATTCATTGCAAAAGATGTCTTACCCATCGATGGCCTGGCAGCAACGATAATTAGATCCCCATCTTGTAAACCTGAGGTTCTTTTATCAATATCGGCATAACCAGTAGATACTCCGGTTAAACCTTCATCCTGCTCAAACAACTCCTCAATCTTGTCAACGGTTGATTTCAATAGATCATTAATCCCTTGAAAACCGCTTTTCTCCCTGCTCTCCTGCTCAGCAATCTGAAAGATAGATGTTTCAGCCTGTTCTAATAATTCTTTACTATCGCGCCCTTCAGGGTTGTATGCAGAAGAACTTACCTCTGTCCCAACCTTGATGAGTTGACGCAAGACCGACCTTTCTCTAACTATATCGGCATATGCCTTAATATTAGCTGCAGTAGGGGTTTCTTTAGCTAGGGTGCCAAGATAGATCATTCCACCGATATCTTGCAGTTCACCACGCTGATCAAACCATTCTGAAACAGTTAGAACATCATGCGGCTTATCCTGCCTTTCACTGAGATCTTTAACAGCATTAAAAATGCGTGCATGATCATGGCGATAGAAATCGATATCAGAGACTTTATCTGCAACATTATCCCAAGAATCAGGATCAATTAGTAATCCGCCAAGCAAAGCTTGCTCAGCTTCTATCGAGTGAGGGGGGACTTTTAAGTCTTCTATAGAAGCCACTTCATCCATCATATATTAATTCCGTTTGCCTCTTTTTTTCGAGACCTATATTTAATCACAATCATATAATTCATAACAACCATATAATCGACAACAACGATATAATCGATAACAGCCATATAAATCATAGCGAAATGAAAAAACAAAAAAACCCGAGGCAGCAACCTCGGGTTTTTTATTTAAGTAACTTGTTAAACTATTCGCCTATAGGGCATTCAACAACTACTTAATAAGATTTACTAGCTATTAGCTATTAATCTTCAGCAACAACCACAATTGTAATCACTGCATCTACATCAGTGTGCAGATGTAAGCCGATTTCAATTTCGCCAGTTGCTCTAATTGGACCTTCAGGCAATCTAACTTCTTGCTTTTCGATCTCTATACCAGCATCTGCTAGAGCAGCAACGATATCAGCTGCTCCGATAGAACCGAATAGCTTACCTTCGTCACCAGCTTTAGATGCGATTGTTACTGTTAGATCTACAAGCTTAGCTGCACGAGCCTCAGCTTCTGCTAATGCCGCCGCCGCCGCAGCTTCAAGCTCTGCTCTTTTCGTTTCAAACTCAGCGATATTAGCCGCTGTAGCTGGTTTTGCTTTACCAGTTGGAATTAAGAAATTTCTTCCATAACCCGCTTTTACTGTTACCTTGTCGCCAAGGTTACCTAGGTTTTCAACCTTTTTTAATAGAATTACTTCCATCTCTAGACACCTTAATATTCTGTAAGACTGTACGATTTACCGTAAAAAACGATCAGTTAGTGCTGATCAGTATAAGGAAGAAGCGCAATATAACGTGCTCTTTTGATAGCTGTTGCCAACTGTCTTTGATAGCGCGCTTTAGTTCCTGTGATACGACTAGGTACAATTTTACCAGTCTCAGTTATGTAATTTTTTAAGGTTTGTAGATCTTTGTAATCGATCTCGGTAATACCATCTGCGGTAAAGCGACAAAACTTCTTTCTTCTGAAATATCTTGACATTGTTAATACCTTACTAAGTTATTCGGTTCAAATTACTCTGCTGGAGCTTCTGCTGGAGCTTCCACTGGAGCTGCTGCAGTCTCTTCTTTTACTTCTTTAACGCTGCTTTCAGCAGAAGTATCTTCTGATCTTGTATCACGCTCATCTTTCTGTTTAATCAGAGGAGATGCTTCAGTGATAGGACCATCGCATGAGATAACAAGATTTCTAATTACAGCATCGTTAAATTTGAACGCTGAACCAAGCTCTGCAAGCTCTTCTTTACCACATTCAATGTTCATTAACACATAGTGTGCTTTGTGAAGCTTTTGAATAGGATAAGCTAACTGACGACGCCCCCAGTCTTCTAGACGATGGATCTTTCCGCCATTTGCTTCGATAATTGAGCGATAACGCTCGATCATTGCGTTAACCTGCTCGCTCTGATCTGGATGTACTAAAAATACAACTTCATAATGTCTCATCAACAAACCCCTTTCGGATACTTAGAGCCAATGCTCCAAAATAGTTTTTTGGCAACCCAAAAAACAAGGAGATCAAATATTTATTGATCTATAAGGACCGCGTAGTCTACAGGAGTGAATTAATAGATGCAACGAAAGAACTTTTAACTTTAAAAATTAGGCATGTACAACAATAAAATATCGCCATTAAAATCAGAAATAGAACCCACAAAATCCGATTAAACTAACTTTGATTTGAGGCTATCACCTTACCCATTTTACCATCCAAAGAAGAAGCCTTCCCTGTCATTCTCCAATCAAAGACCACAGAAAAAGAAAGAACTGACTGGGTATAACGCCTTGTTTCTTTAAATGGAATTGTATCCACCCATATATCTGCAGGCAATGCGCTGTTTTCTGGTAACCAGCGTAAAACATTACTAGGCCCTGCGTTATATGCAGCTGTAGCTAAAATCATGTTGGCATCAAAGCGATTAAGAAGCATTGAAAGGTACGCACTGCCAATTCGAATATTTTTAGATGCATTTAATAAGTCATTACTGCGCCTGAATGAGGTTTTTATCTTTCTTGCAACGCTTCTACCAGTTGATGGCATAACCTGCATAAGACCCAAGGCTCCAACTGGTGAACGCGCATCTTGCCTAAATGCACTCTCTTTACGTAAAACTCCCATTACCCACGCTGGGTCTATTTGATTTCTTACCCCATTTGTTTCAACTTCTTTCCTATAGGCCATTGGAAATCTAAGCTCTAGGTCATTATCAGCACCACCTAAATTTGCCCCACGAATGGCCAAATCATGCCACCCCCATTTCATAGCCTGCACAGCTGCAATCTGCTGATCATCTTCAGTCATTTTTCTTGCAGCATGCTCCCACTCTAGTCTTGCCCACTTTTCCATTCCCACTTTGCGCAATTCACTTGCTCTCAACATTCCTGGGTTATTTCGAAGTTTATTTAAATTAACCTTACTAACATCAACTGGATCATGATTCATTCTATAAGGTTGCCCTATAGCGTCAGCAGCCAAAAAACCATAATACCTTCGCTGCTGCGAAAGTAGCTGCCACTTTTTAACTGCCTTATCCCTATTTCCTGTTTTACTCAACGCACGGGCATTCCAGTAAACCCACTCTGGCCTTTCCTGCTCTACCTGCGGAAGATCATCAATATTCTCAATAACTGACTTCCAATCCTGCTGCCTTAATGCAGCTCTTACTGACCAATCTCTTAATTTTTTATCTTTATCAGCAGCAGGTATAGCGCGCATCAAATCAACGGCATCATCTCTATATTGCAAGGCTGCATGCAATGCCACTTTAGATTTTACCTGCAACTTTTGAGCAGGGGTAAATGCCATTTTTGCTTCAAACTTCTGCCAATATTTATTGGCCAGCCCAGCATCTCTTGATGCCAAACGTTTAATTCCATGAACAATTATTTTTCTGTCTTCCCTACTAATCCTATTATATTGAACTCTGTTCAATTCACTTTTAGGGTTTCGATGCATTCTTGACCAAAATGCAAATCGCTTTCTAGAGTTTTTTGAATACAGCTTTTTTGCAAGATACTTAGCTAGCGTATGATTATTACTATCCATAGCTAACTCAATTCTTCTCCATATATCTTTTTGACTCACATCTCCTGCCTTATAAAGCCACCCAAATACTTTGTCACAAGATTTTGGCTGCGAAACACCGACCATCCATAGATTTTTAGCTCTTACCCGAGCCCCATGCATATCACCAAGCTTTATAGAAGAAAGGGCTTTATAACACGACAAACTTTTATCCCTGTTTACCTCCCCCGCATTGCTAACATATAAATCATCAAACTCACTCCAACTACCTTTTTTTGCCAAGTGATATAACCATGCTTTTTGCAGGTAGCCACTCAAAATAGAATCAGAATATTTATTAGTGTAATTTTTAATATCTTTAGTCGCTGCTTTATGCAAATTATTGCGCAAATCAGCATATTCAAGATATTGAACCAATGGATAATTATGAAGGCTAGAAGGGATATTCTCTTTTGTTAGTCTCTTTTGCTTGATAAGCCTACGCGTATTTTTAAACTCTTGCCTTTGCTTAGCAACAGAATATTTTGACTTATGATTAGAAACAGATGCCTCCACTATATAGGAGAAAGACAAACCAAAAACCACGCTTAATACTGCAAAAAATCTCATTATTCCACCCAATTGCACCTGGCCCCACCACAAAGCCATTTATAACCATTTAGTATTACAGGCTATTTACTATCAATTCCTTTGACAGTAAGTCTAGAATAATAATTCATAATTTTCTTATTTTCGTTGATGTAAACCACATTATTTATAGTAATTTTTTAACTAGTTCACATTAGAATCTGATTATTAAGCATTTTTCACCAAAATACACCTATTCACGCTAAGCCGTGCAACCAAACCTAAATAGACCTCTCAGGAGCAACCACTACCTATCTCCATCAATAAATTTCAACCATTAAAAAAGGGGCTTCCGCCCCTTTTTCTTATAATACAGCGTCTAAGCTACACTGATTTTTGCATCTGCTCATATTCATCTTCATAAAAAAACTTTTCTTCACCAAATGCAGGCTTAAGGTGGTCAAGCCATGTAGCCTTTTCATCATATTTGGCAAAAAATGGTCTCTGAACCCACTCAGGATTTCTACCCTGAATAAAGCGTAAAACGAACACTTTTTCACCTTTAATTTCAGTCACACCCTGAATTTCAATTTTACCTGGCCCAGCGCTCATGGATGGACCTCTAGCGGTTCGGCTCAGACCAGATACTTTACTAATTGCATCACGATATATCTCCCAAGCTTTATATAACGGAACCTCAAAGTACTCTTTTGGACCGGTATCGCGCTCAACAAACATGTAGTATGGAATCAAGCCAAGCCTTACTTGCTCATTCCACATTTTAACCCATACTGCAGCGTCATCATTTATCTTGGCAACTAAAGGAGCTTGGCAACGAATCTCTACACCAACATCGCGCAAACGATTTATAGCTTGTTTTACAATTGGAGTAGAAAGTTCTTTCCAATGATTAAAGTGAGACATAATTGCAACGTGCTTACCTGAAGCAATCAGCCTCTTAAACAGGTCAAGCAGCTCATCCGCATCACTATCACTTACAAACCTTTGCGGCCAAAATGTAAGCGCCTTGGTGCCAACCCTAATAGTTTGGATATGGTCAAATTCTGGCTCAAGCAGCTTCTCAAGGTATCTAGCAAAGAACTTAGTCTTCATTACCATTGGATCACCGCCAGTAAGAAGAAGATCTGTCACCTGTTTATTCTCTATAAGATAACTATGAAGTGATTCAGCCTCTTTCGAGCCAAACTTCAGTTCTTCATCTCCAACAAACTGCGCCCAACGAAAGCAGAATGTACAAAATGCATGGCAAACCTGCCCCTGGCTAGGGAAAAACAATACTGTTTCACGGTATTTATGCTGAATACCTTCAACAACCTCACCGTCCTGTTTTGGAACATTCATCTCCATTTGCCCGGCAGGATGAGGATTTAATCTTTGGCGAATCTCTTTTACTGCAGCATCAAGCTCTTCTTTTGCTGCCCCACCCTTAACTAAGGACGATAATTTTTCATATTCTTCCTGATGCAGCATCTCTTTTTGGGGAAAAGTGAGCTGAAAAATAGGATCAACAGGAATATTATTCCAGTCAATTAGCTCATCAATAACGTAATTATTTACCCTAAAAGGAAAAACCATTGCGGCAACTTTAATATCGAAGCGCTGCTCTTCAGTTAAAGCGTCAAGGGCCTCAATTTTATCGATTGTTTTTTCTGTATATGCTTTAAATTGCACTAACGCACCACTCTTTTCTGTACTTAAATCTATGCTAGCTGATTGATTCATCAGGAAAAACCTCTTTTAAACTCTATTCCCAACCACTCAATGGGCACGTATTTTACCACAAAATGGCAACACTTTCCCAATTTGATTCATTTACTTTAAAAACAAAAAGTTACATGCAATACACACTTCATTCACGCACCAGGATAGTGCGCAATCCGCAAGCCTATAACGAAAGCAGTTTTAAAAAAACCAAATACTAACTAAAGAAGAACCATATTATCACGATGAATCAATTCCTCTTCATCCAAAAAACCTAAAATTGACTCAATTTTATCACTACTCTTCTTAGTTATTTTTGCAGCATCTTCAGCTGAGTAGTTAACCAAACCACGAGCAATTTCTATTTCATTTTCATCGACACAGGAGACAACATCCCCCCTCCTAAACTCGCCACTAACAGAAACCACTCCAACTGGAAGCAAGCTTTTACCTGAGCTTCTTAACACCCTAACTGCACCTTGATCAATAACAACCACTCCACACACCTGCATGTGATTAGCTAGCCACTGCTTTCTAGCAACAAGCGGCTCACTATTTGGGGTCAATATAGTGCCAACATCATAACCAGAATATAGAGAAAGCAATATTCCAGCCTCTCTTCCATATGCTATTGCAGTTAATGCCCCGGAGTTGGCAGCTTTAGCGGCAGCTTTAACCTTAGTAAGCATTCCACCACGCCCAAGTTTTCCACCCCCACCTGAAGACATAGCTTCAAGCTCTTGATCGCCAGCACTTGCCTCACTTATTAATTTTGCATCACTATTTTTACGTGGATCTTTATCGAATAATCCATGCTGATCAGTAAGGATTACCAACACGTCAGCTTCAACCAGGTTAGCAACCATGGCAGCCAATGTATCATTATCACCAAAACGAATTTCATCAGTAACTACTGTGTCATTCTCATTAACCACCGGAACAACATTATGCTCTAAAAGAGCTCTTATAGTCCCTTTCGCATTAAGATATCGCTGGCGATTTGCAAGGTCATCATGAGTCAATAACACCTGAGCAGTATGCATACCATACTTTTGAAATTTAGATTCATAAGCCTGGACCAACCCCATTTGCCCAACTGCTGCAGCAGCCTGGAGTTCATGCAATTCTCGCGGGCGCTCACTCCAGCCAAGCCTCTTAATTCCTTCAGCCACTGCACCAGATGAAACTAAAACAACTTCTATACCAAGCTCTCTTAATTTCGCTATCTGATCAACCAAAGCATTAACTAGATTCTCATCAAGCCCTTCACCATCAGCTGTTAGCAAAGCACTTCCAACTTTTACTACCCATCTTTTTGATTGACTTAGACGAGCTCGACTCATTATCAACGCCTCTTTTTTATCTTAACACTGGTAAAAACCAGAGCAGGAATTACTCCTGCTCCTCTTCCTTAATTAATTCAAGCCTTGCCGCCAACCTTTGACAAAGAATCTCTGTACCAACTCCAGAAACAGCTGACACCCTGAAAGACTCTCCTTTCCAATCTAGCTCATCAATTATGCGCTGACAGATCTCATCCTGCTCCTCTTCTAATAGAAGATCGGTTTTATTAAAAATCAACCAACGCTCTTTATCTGCAAGATGATCACCATATTTTTCCAGCTCAGCGATAATTTTCTTTGCTTCATCCACTGGATCAACTGCTTCATCCATCGGAGCCACATCTATCATATGCAGCAATAGACTTGTTCGGCTCAAGTGCTTTAAAAACTGTATACCTAAACCAGCACCTTCAGCAGCACCTTCAATCAAACCAGGAACATCTGCAATCACAAAGCTTTGCAATGGTCCAACACGCACGACACCAAGATTTGGATAAAGAGTGGTAAATGGATAGTTAGCTACTTTGGGCTTAGCAGATGAAACAGCACGAATAAAAGTTGATTTACCGGCGTTCGGCATTCCCAACAAGCCAATATCGGCAAGAACCTTTAGCTCTAGAGATATTTCACGCCTGTCTCCAGGTGTGCCTGGAGTAGCCCGACGTGGAGTTCTGTTGGTTGAACTTTTAAAATGAATATTGCCCAAACCATGAACACCACCTTTAGCTACCAATAGTCGCTGCCCATCCTCAACCAAATCACCAATAAGCTCACCAGTATTTATATCTTTAACTATTGTGCCTATTGGAACTGGAACAATGGTGTCCTCTCCCATCTTACCAGTGCATTGTCGACTCATGCCATTTTGGCCACGCTCGGCTGAAAAAGTTCTCACATGACGAAAATCAACCAGGGTATTCACCCCAAGATCCGCAACTAGGATTACGCTGCCCCCGTCACCACCGTCACCACCGTCTGGGCCACCAAATGGAACATATTTCTCTCGACGGAAACTGATGCAGCCACCGCCGCCATCTCCACCAATAACCTTTATCGTTACTTCATCAACAAACTTCATTTTTTAGCACCAAATAGCCTTGCCTAACGCTTTATTAAAAAATCGTACGAAAAAAAGCCCCGCTATGAATAACGGGGCTTTCGCATTCTTATTGGAAAGCTATTTTTAGGCCGGCAGAACGCTTACAAATGTGCGTTTCTTCGGTCCTTTCTTTTGAAAAGTAACTTTACCTTCTGCTGTCGCAAATAAAGTATGGTCTCTACCAAGACCTACATTATCACCAGCATGGAAGTGTGTTCCACGTTGTCTTACTAGGATATTACCCGCTAGCACAACCTCACCACCAAATCTTTTTACCCCAAGACGTTTCGACTGGGAATCTCTACCGTTTCGGGTACTACCGCCAGCTTTCTTATGAGCCATAATTTACTTCCTCGTTAATTCTCTTAGATACAAACTAATAATTAGCCAGCGTTGATACCAGTAATTTTTAGTTTTGTATAAGCTTGTCTGTGGCCCATACGTTTCATATGATGCTTACGACGCTTAAACTTGATAATCTCGATTTTTTTACCGCGACCATGCTCTTCGATAGTAGCTGAAACTTTGCTACCCTCAACAATTGGAGCACCAATCTTGATATCGTCGCCATTAGCAACCATCAATACTTCATCGAAATCGATTGTTGAACCTTGTTCTACGTCCAACTTCTCTACTTTGAGGACATCGCCCTCTGAAACTCTATACTGCTTACCGCCAGTCTTGATAACAGCGTACATATTCTTTATTCTCTCAGCTGATTATTTCCAATAAGGGCGTGGATTTTATCCTTTGATAAAGGTTTCGTCAAATGATTTTATCTTAAACCTCTAAAAGATAAATCACCGCAAGATCAAATATAGCTAAAGCCTTTGAAAATTTTGGATAATTCGTTTCCAACAAGGTTATTTTTTCTAAAAAATAAGCGCGTCATTTATATAAAGTGACGCGCTTATTATTTAAATCACAAAGATTTAATGCAAATCTTGCTCTGGATTTGCTGGCATTCTATCCAATAGATGCCTGTATCTAAATATCTTCTTATGCTTTGCTAAAAACTTAACAGCTTTCTCCCATGCTCCTTCCCATCCATTACTGGAAATTGAGTATGAAGTACCAACTGGCTTACCGATAAGTTCTGACTGACAAGACACTACAAATGATAAAGATGAATAAACCTTTCCATTTTTTGTGTACTCTTTATTCCTAAGAGAAATTCCTCTAACCCCAGTTGCTGATTTAGCACGTGAAGTATGCTTAAGCTCTTTCTGCCTATCTTTTGCGCTCTCTTTTTGCTTACGCTCTAAAGTTCTATCGTATGACTCTGCAGCTCTGTGTATACGGTCTTTTTCCCAACCCGATATTCTTTTTCCACCTTTTATCAGTGAAAAATACTGCTGCACCGTTGCGCCATCGACATAACGCCGCGCTCTAAACCCGTAAAAGCTATCATTATCTATTAGTTTAACACTCATAAAGTCCTCCTTTACTATCCCCCACCAACTGACTTTGACTGCTACTACTAAAGTTAAGGTAATTCACAACCAAAACAATACGCCTAGACCAAGCACCAACCAAAGACCTTTTCCGTTTAGGTTTTGAAGCTTACAAAAAACTCATGTTTCATAAACCTGTTCCATTATATTTATTTTTAGCTTACTTTTCTTTTATTTACAAGATTATTCAACTTTAAAATCACACTATTATTAAAATTTAATGACAACCTAATCGAGTATTACTTAAGTTTCGAACATAGAATCACCCTGCGCAGCGCTGTAAACAACAACGCACGCTGACTTTGCAAACTAAGAAGTGATCAAAAATATAGGTTGGAATTAATTATTATTTTAATAACGATATTTTGTAGCATCAGGAATTCCTGCTGCCTCAAATCCAGCACGGCGTAAGCGGCACGAATCACACAAACCACAAGCACGCCCTTCACTGTCAGCATCATAGCATGAAACTGTCACACCATAATCAACTCCAAGATCTGTTCCAAGCTTAATAATTTCGGCCTTTGTGATATCTATAAGGGGAGTATGAATAGTAACCTGCTCCCCCTCCACACCGGCTTTAGTAGCAATGCGTGCCATTTTCTGAAAAGCCTCAATAAACTCTGGCCTGCAATCTGGGTAGCCAGAATAATCAACCGCATTAACCCCTATAAAGATATCATTTGCATGCAGCACTTCAGCATAACCAAGAGCAAAAGATAAAAATATGGTGTTACGCGCAGGAACATAGGTTACGGGAATACCTTGGGTTTCTGTTTTTGGCACATCAATAGAGCTATCTGTTAGGGCTGAACCACCAATCTGACCAAGATCAATATTTATTATTTTATGATCTAGAACCTTATAACTTGCGGCAATTTTTTTCGCTGCATTCAGTTCTGCACAGTGCTTTTGACCGTAAGAAAAACTAACCGCAAAACATTCATAACCTTGTGACTTCGCTAGCGCTAATGTAGTAACTGAATCCAATCCACCTGATAACAAAACAACCGCTTTTTTCATTTTCTTGCCTTTTACTTTCACCCAGTACAGCTAATATTATTAATATAAAAACCTAGCTGCACATCAATAATTCTTCAATTAAACGCCTTGCTTATCGCCCCATAGAGTTTTATGCAATTGCAGTTGAAACCTCACTATCAATTGATCATCAAGTATCCACTGCGCCAACTCTACGGGATTAAGCTGCTGAGTATTTGGGGAGAATATCACTTCAAACTTGGATAGCAACTTCTCCTTGGAAGCTACTCTTTTACTCCACTCATAATCTTCCCGATCGCTGATAACAAATTTTATCTGATCACCATCTTTTAAGTGTTCACAGTTTTCATATAAATTACGAGACTCTTCTCCAGAAGCTGGCGTCTTGATATCCATCACAACAGACACTCTTGGATCAACCCCATCTAGCGGAAGCGCCCCTGATGTTTCAAGTGCAACCTTGTACCCCAAATCAGATAGTTTAGACAAGAGCGGCAAACTCTGTTTCTGTGCTAGCGGCTCTCCACCTGTAACTGTTATATGCTGAGTTTTATACGAAAACACATGCTCCAGTATTTGCTCAATAGTCATTTTTTCCCCTCCGGAAAAAGCATGGTGACTATCACAATAACTACAACGAAGAGGACAACCAGTTAAACGGATAAATATAGTTGGCAGCCCAACTGTCAAAGATTCACCCTGTAGAGAAAAGAAAATCTCTGTCACTTGAAGTGACAAAGATTCTGCTGATTCTATATTCAATATTCTTTACCTATAGTCTTACCAAAGCTTTTTCTCATACAGACAGTTACAAGAAAAAGCTTTGCAAAGAAATTTTATCTGTTTTCACGTTTCATTCGCATTAAGCGATTATTCGCCAAATTAGCAGCAGTAGATTGAGGATAGCGATCCTTTAATGCCTGTAGGTTTTGTTTCGCTTCTTCCCAATTCCCCTCTTCATAGTATATGTAGCCAATTTTAAGCATCGCATCTGCTACCTTCTGGCTTTTAGGGAAATCCTGAACTACTTTTTGGAAATCCTGCTTTGCTTGTTCAAAATTTCTTACTACATAGTTTGCTTCACCCAGCCAATATTGAGCATTATCTGCATATGAACCACTAGGGTATACTTGCAAAAATTTTGCAAACTTGTCTGCTGCAAGCTGATAGCGCCCTTCGCGCAACAACTCAAACGCTGCCTTGTATGCAGAAACTTCAGACCCGATATCTACTCCACCTTGAGTTGCCTCACTATGCTGAACTTTACGCTGCTGCATTGTTTCAACTGGCTTTTCTTCACCATCACGATTAATTGGCTGAACATTTTCACGAACTTCACCAACTTCTAGTTTATGCAACCTACGATCAATATCTGAATAAAGCTCTTTTTGACGTTTAACCACTGCATCAAATTGGTTGTTTTGATTATTTTGGATTTTCGATAATGCTTGGGTTGCTTCATCAAGCTCCCCCCTTAATCCTCGCACCTCACTTTGTAACTGCTGAATTTGATTACTCATCTCAAGAAGAAGCTTAGATGAGACCATACGTTCTATCCGCTCTACCCTTTTCTCCAACGCCTTACTATTTGTCTCTGCAGTTACAGCTCCAGAAACCAGCATCGCAATACTTGCCATTAGCAAAGTGGTAACTCTTAACCCTGTTTTACAATTCATATTTTTTCCCACTACTGTGTGTGCCTACTACTTTTTCGAATATACAATTACTGCTCGTCGATTTTGCGCTTGTGCAACTTCACTTGCTCCTGAATCTGCTAATTTCTCTTCGCCATAACTTACCACTTCAAGCTGTTCTGGAGCTACACCACTTAACTCCATAACCTGCTTAACTGAATTAGCACGTCTTTCACCTAGACCAATATTATATTCTCTAGAGCCCTTCTCATCTGTATGCCCTTCGATTGTAATTTTATAATCACTATTTTGGAGTAAAAATGCGCTATGCCCCAATACAATATCGTTATATTTTTCCGGCATCTGACTACTATCAAACTCAAAGTAGATAACTCTCTGTGCTAGCGGGCTTTCTGCATCATCTAGAGCTTCTGGGTCTAAATTATAGCCTACACCACCAACTTCTCTTGATTCATAATCAAAGTTAGGTTTACCAGCTGCGCCCTGCGTCTTTGAATCTTCACTTTCATCTGACATATCACCCGAATCAGCGTAACCACTACCATCTTCACTATTGCCAACCTCTTCAACTGGAGCTGGATCTGGTTTTGTTTCGCCACCACATCCATTCAAAGCAAATACACCTAATATTAAAACTAAAATTGTTACGTTTCTCATCTATCTCTCCCGTTTTTCAAATGGTGCCCAAGATGGCTGCCTATAATCACCATCTTTTACAATTTGTGTTTCTGCCAACCCATTACGCCCAACTGTTTTTAATACCATATTTTTCATCCCTTTAGCTGCGTACAAAACCATATCGCCGTTAGGTGAAAATGATGGAGACTCATCCAGCGGGCCATCGCTAATAAGACGCATCTCTTCAGTATGGGTATCTTGGATAGCTATTCTATAATTACGATTCTGATCACGATGCACAAAGGCCATATAACGCCCTTCAGGAGAAAAAACTGCTCTAGAATTATACCTTCCTTCATAGGTAAGTCTTTTAACTTTACCACCCGTTACAGGAACTTTGTATAACTGAGGGCTTCCACCACGATCAGAGGTGAAAACTATAAATCTTCCATCTGGAGTCCATACCGGCTCGGTATCAATACCACTACTAAAGGTAAGGCGCAACAGCTCATCACTTGCAACATTAAGTAGATACACCTCTGGATTACCATCTTTAGAAAGAACTAAGGCTAGGGTTTTTCCATCTGGAGACCATGAAGGAGCACCGTTTATACCTTTGAAACTTCTAACTAACTTTCGCTCTCCAGTTTCAACACTCTGAATATATATCTGCGCCTTTCCAGCTTCAAACGACACATAGGCTATTCGACGGTGCCTCGGGGACCAAGCAGGTGACATCAATGGTTCGTAAGAGCTAAATACTGTTTGAGGAAATCCACCATCAGAATCGGCAACTACTAGCTCATATAACTTTTTAGTATCTCCCTTTTTAGGATAGCCTGCCTTTATATAGGATATCTGGGTATTGAACACCCCTCTTTTACCCGTGATTTTTTGATAGATAATGTCAGAGATATAGTGCGATGCATTGCGTAATTGCGACCTATCTGGAATTGATATTTGAAAATCCCCTAATAGATTGCCCTTAAAAACATCAAACACATCAAATTCAATCAATAAGCCTTTTTTAGCATCTGGGATTATTCGCCCTAATACCAAGCTATCAGCACCAAGGGTTCTCCATACTTTAAAACGAACATTGCCGCCAAAAGTTGGATCAGATAAAAAGTCTTTTTGAGGGATAGGTGCAAATACACCTGTGCGTTTAAGGTCATAGGTTATTACTGAGGCAACATCAACTGTTGGTCTTTTACCCATCCCCTCCCAAACAAATGGCGCTATAGCAATAGGATGGCGGCTATATTGCCCTTCAGTAATTTCAATTCTCAGAGGCTCTGCAGCTACATTTAATGACCAACATGATATGGCAACCATTAAAATCTTTAATATTTTTTTAGCCCAATAACTCATTATCTCTCCGGGTTAAATGTGAATTCTATCTCCTTGAAGAACTCTTTTAGATCAAACTCATTCGGCAACGGTAATGGTGATGCTCTTAAGATAGCATTCTCCACCGATCTATCAAATACTGAATTGCCGCTACTATTTTTTACACTTACACGATTAACCACACCCGACTCATCAAGCCTTATCGTAACTGTACATTTAAGACCTTTAAAAGATGGTTGCTGGTTCCAGTTTTTTGATACTTTATTTTTTATCAGAGGAATATAGTCATTAAGTGCTCTTGCAGCTCGCCTTCGCCTTGCTTGCTCCTCAAGCTTTTTCTCACGAGCACGTTCTGCTACAGCTTCTTTCTCTGCAGCCTCCCTTATCTCACGTTCCCTTTGCGCTTGCTTGCGAGCCTCTTCCGCTTTTTTAGCTTTTTCTTCTGCGGCCTTGCGTTTTTCCTCTATCTTTTTCAGGCGTTCTTGCTCTTTACGCTCACGCTCCTTGGCTGCTTTTTTCTGCTGTTCTATCCTTTTTTTCTCTTTTTCGCGCTCTACTTTAATTTTTTCTAAACGTGCGCTCTCTTTCTTTTGCTCAGCCTTAATTTTTTCTAACCGCTTATTTTCTGCGGCCTCTTTCTTCCTTTGTTGTTCAGCTTTCTTACGCTGCTCTTCTTTGCGCTTAGCTGCATCGCGTTTTTGTTTCTCTTTTCTCTGCTTATCGGCTATTGCCCTTTTCTTCTCGAGATCTTTTAAGCGTTTTTGTTCTTGTTCTCGCTGTAACTTAGCTTTTTTTGCTTCTCGCTTAAGCTTATTCACTTTATCTTGCTCAGCCTGTATCTTAGCTTTTTCAAGATCACGCTGGCGCTCGATCTCTGCCGTAACTTCTGCATCATCAAAAGCTACCGCATCAATAGTTTCAACAGGAAGTGGTTTAGGCTTAACGACATCTTCACTGCTATATTCAGCCACAAGCAATACAGCAACTATGGCAAGGTGTAAAACCACTGAGGCAGTGATCGAAATAGCTGTAACCTTACTATCCATATTGACCTTCATCTTCAACTATCACCAGATTGAGTCATTAAACCCACCTTAGGCACTCCAGCATCCTTTAGCTTAACCATTGCTTCTACAACTTTTCCATACGGAACATTTTTATCCCCACGCACAAGAACCTGTGCCTTTGGATTAATTTTTATAAATGCTGCAGTTTTAACCATTAGTTCTTTGGAGGTTATACTAGATGTTGGGGGTTGATTAATGCTAAGAAAATAACTGCCTGCTGCATTAACTTCTACAATCAAAGGCTCAGTCTCAGAATCGACAACTGTTTCTGCACTCGCAACCGGCAAATCTATTTCAACCCCTTGTTGCAACATTGGCGCAGTAATCATAAAGATAACCAGCAGCACTAACATTACATCAATATATGGAACAACATTGATCTCTGCTATTGGTTTACGTTTTTTATGCTGCCTTCTCATTAACTATATTCTTCTGCGTTATAACTTTGAGAGCTACCACCTTGAGGAGTGTGTTCTGCCGCAACATCAGCCTTTGCATGCGCCTGACGCTGTATAATTCCAATAAACTCTTCCACAAATATGTCATACCTGCTAATTATCCTCTCCACTTTTGTAGAGAAGCGGTTATAAGCTATAACAGCGGGGATAGCAGCAAAAAGACCTATGGCAGTTGCGATAAGAGCTTCAGCAATACCAGGAGCTACGGTTGATAATGATGCTTGTTTAATGGCGCCAAGTGCCATAAATGAGTTCATTATTCCCCACACTGTGCCAAACAACCCTACATATGGGCTTGTGGAACCAACTGTGGCAAGAAATGGTATTGTTAATTCTAGTGAATCAATTTCACGGCTCAACTCCACCTGCATAGCTCGATTAGTTGCACTTATCGCTATCTCAGGATCTGCTGCGCCTCCACCAGAGCGGCGAATACGAGAGAACTCTTTAAATCCCGCAAGAAATATCCGTTCCATTCCGCCTACATCATTCTGCTTGCGATTGATGGAAGCATACATCTCACTCAGATCTCCACCAGACCAAAACTTTTGCTCGAAGCTATTTGCAGACTTTAACGCTAATTGAAGCTGTTTAATTTTGCGAAAAATCATTGCCCAAGAAACTATCGATGCCATTAGCAGTGAGAGCATCACGAACTTAACAATAATTCCTGCATCACTAACTATATCGAAAAACGACGGGACCTCATTCACTCCATTTTCTCCATATATCCTTTACTTAACCTATTCCTGGCGCATGAGATTATCATATCGAACCAAAGTGAACATAATATAACAGATTTCATCTTTTTTAGTTCAAAAAGCAAATCTCTTTTTTCTTAATAAAATATGACTAAACATTTAGTTATTGGTTCAAATTTCTAGTTAAAATTAGATAGCTTTGTCAACCTAACCAATACAGCATCGTTATATAAATATAGAGTTTTACGGTTTAGCATTATGAAACATGAAGCTGCTTTAAATATTAATACTGTGCAATATATTAATAAAATAGACTTTCCACTTGATAGATCTATAGTTAATTTATATTCGCCTTGGAGCTGCAACCTGACTAATTCAGCAAATAAAGAACGACTTAATATCTTTTTGAAACAAGTCGAAAAGAAGGCTTTTAGAATCGTTATTTCATACACTTATGATAATGACGAGGCGCTAGATATTGTCCAAGATAGTATGATAAAACTCGTAAGGTCTTATGCTGATAAAGATGAGTCTGAGTTAACCCCTCTTTTTTATCGGATTCTTTACAACACAATAAAAGACTGGAAGCGGCGCAGCTTTATCAAAAATAAGTTTTTCAGCTTTTTTAGTTCAACTAGCAACAGCGATGATCTTGACCCTATAAACCTAGTTGAAGATAACTCTCAAGATGTGGAAAGGAAAATATCCAACCATCAAACTCTAAATAAGGTTGAAGTCGCAATTACACATTTACCAGAGCGCCAACGCCAAGCATTTGTGTTAAGAATATGGCAAGATCTCGATGTTAAACAAACGGCAAAGGCTATGTCTTGCTCTGAAGGAAGCGTTAAAACACACTTATCAAGAGCATTAAAAAACCTAAAGGATTATTTAGGGGAGGCACACCATGAATCAACATGACGATAAATTCATAGATGAGCTAAAATCAAGCCTTAAGCAAGGCGAAGATAATCTCGATGCCAATACAAACTCATCATTGAGCCAAGCACGAAACAACGCCCTTAAAGAGCTGGATAGCTCTGTCCTTACTCGCTGGCGCTCCCCCATGTTTGCTACTGCTGCATTTGCTTCAGTTTTATTATCTTTATCTGTTTTTTTTACCATCTATTCCAATGGAAGCATTCAAGAAAATAACGGTTTTATTTTTGATGAAGCAGAATATGCTCTCTTTATAGAGTCTTCCGATGTATTAGCTGGCAACCTGGAAGAGGAGATTGAATTTTATGAGTGGTTAGACGAACAGGAGACCTCATAATATGCTATCTATTTTAAACTACACCAAAACTTTTAACCCTAGCTTTATTCAATCCATAAGAGCATTAACCTCTGTTATCTTTTTTATTATTGCCGCAATAGCACATCAACCATTTGCTTTTGCGGATAGCTATCAAGATATGCCTCCACACAGGCATCCACCACACATGCAAATGGAACATGAGCAAAGAAGCAACGATTCATTGCAGCCCAAACAACCAATTGAGTGGAAAAATTTGAGCGCTAAATCAAAAAACATCCTGCACTCTCTAAATGACAACTGGGAACTAATACCGATAAATATTCAGCATTTTTTACACAGAATAAGCTCTAACTGGGATCATATCCCACCACACCGCCAAGATAAGATTCTGAATAAAATTGAAAAGATGTCCAAGATGTCAGAAGAGCAACTAAAAGTGCTGGAGCAAAGGCATCAACACATGAAAGGGCTTGATCCACAGCAACGAAAAAAATTAATGCAACAGCGCCGTAAGTTTTCTGATTTAAAACACGAGGAACGTATGCACTTAAAACGTCGTTGGAGCAACCTTTCAGACGAAGATAAAAAACATATTCGAAACCGCAGACATGCAATGAGAAGCATATGTGATTCAATTTCAAAGGTCGAAAATTTAAAGCTTAAGCCGAGTGATCTTTCAATGGAAAATATTTCACCTCAACTAAAAACCACCTTAACAGATATCATAAACTCTGATGATTCAATCCCCCATCAGCTATGGCATAAATTTATGCGAACTTTAGATGACTGGGAAAACGCCCCAAAACACAAAAAAGAAAGGGTTATGCACTTCATTAACAAATGTGTAAAGAGATAATCAGCATAATTCACCCCAGTTACACAGATTAATTATGCTGTTTTTTTCTTATGGTGACCCAATATACCCTTTCCAATCTAACTTCCATCGATCAACACATTTATTCAATCTGAATTTAATCTCCGGTATATTTACCGCAGCTGCAAATGCGTACTCGATTGCATCGACCGAACTAGTAAGCACATCATGCTGCTTATTATGGATACATGCCAATGAGGCAGAAAGCATTGATTCGAGCGCATGAAAATGATGTGGCGCCGCCTTTGAATAGTTTGACAATTCACCTAACAGTTTATTCAAATAAAGTACCGCAGCCCTCCTACTTGGTTCAGCCTCACATGCAACAACAACCATACAAAAAGATAGATCTTTATTACCAAAATCATTTTCATATATTGGCGTTAACTTCCTGGCTACATCTGCAGCAAACTCTTTAACTTCGTTAGATCCTTTATCCTCTAGAATCCCAACAATCTCTTCTCTTTTCATGACGCCCCCTCGGTATAGAGTTATATATACATAGAGGTATGATAAACATACCACTCAAAACTGCTTTTATATGCCCCAATATAAAACAAGCAGCTTAAGTACCATTATCGTCTTTGTTGAATAGAATTTATATAGCAATATTATTAGATATAACATGACTTTTGTTGACTTTAGGTCAACACAAAAACAAATTTATAAAAACTTATATATCAACAGCTTATATAAGACTATAATTATGTATTTACTAACATATCCAATTTTACACCAAGAAAACTATAATATATTAACATACAACAAAACTTAACCAACAACACCAAGCATGAAGATAATGACAAAAGCATAATCACACGAACCATCACAAACAAATTTTATTTAACTTTACATTTGAAAACAGTCAGATAAACAACATACCACCAAAAATAAACCGCACCATTCTTCATTGTAAAATTGAATGGTTTACTCACGGTTAACAATTTATACATACTTATTAGTACTTTTTCTATATACCTGCATTACTTTTTAGATAATAATAATTCATGGGCTAATTTTTTTAGTCGGCATACCGCCACGGACAACAGCACCTTGCCTCATACAAACATTTATGTCAGGGTTGCACAAACAATGGATTGGGTATTTAATGATGAAAAAAAATGAAATTTTATCCATATTAAATAACAAAGATATCTGTGACATCCAAGAGTTCACAGCTGATATTGCTAGAAAGCTCACAACTATATATGAAATTGACCACGGCTATAAAGGTCTATATTTTTGCATGCTCACCATCATCTCTGCCGACAACTCTTCGCGCAAAACTACAGAAAACCACCTCAAAGAACTTCTAAACGACCTTAATAACAGTGTTGATTCGCTGCCTCACCACATTGCAACAATAAAGTCGATGCTCTGCGCTGCCCAAGCAACACTTAATGAATCAAAAGAAGATGTTCTATCAAAGTCCATTGAATCAATTGAACACGCATTCACTGCAGCAGACCATATACCAGAAGTTACAGAAAAACTTTTGCTTTGTATCGAGAGATGGAAAGATAGCTGGAACAACCCTCTGCGCTCAATTTAACCAACAGAGATATTACAACCCTGCTAATCATTAGAATTAACTAGTAGCAAAAAAACACCAGGCAAAATTATCTGGGCTAATGCACATGGATGATAACACTCTAATACACCCAGCTTATACCTGTAAAAATAGAGCTTATAAAAACCATACTATTAAAACTGCTGCTTAATTTAATCCTATGTTATCTTCATTGATATAATTTATGCAAAAACCAATCATATCCTTATTATTAATTACGACAACACAATACAGAAGATAACCCCTTTTACAGTTATTACTTTAAGGTAAAAAATTAATTTTAACCCCCCAAATATCATACTATGCATTATGTAAGCTGCACCTAATGCAGGAATCACTTATATTCTAACAGACCTCTTTCTTTTATTGTTAGGCTCTATATTTTACACCTTACATCAAATAACATGTTGTTTTTCCAGAACATACCAATTAAAATCACGCGATCAAACTAACACATTGATAATGCTGTGCAGTCTTTTTTTATAAAAAAAGTTAGATTCCGGCAAAAAAATCTAGGATAATCAAACATCAAGACGTTTTAAAAAAATAGATGGCGTCTTGATGTTATGCAGTTAACTTCGCATTTTATGATCTTTATTGATCATTTGGGCACATGCGAAAAAAATAAATAGATGTTGAGGTAAAAGCAAATGCCAATTTATGAAATTACTGAGCCAGGTGGCGCTCAGCGCCTTCGTGTGGCTGTAGGCGTTAACGGTGAACTTCGTCAAAAGTACTTCACCCTAACCAAAAACAATAAGCGCGTATCTGAAGATGCAGAGCTTAAAATTTGGAAGCAAGCTGAAAAGCTTAATACTAAATGGGAAAAAGAGAAGGATGAGGCTGCTCGTAAAAGAGCTGTTGCAGCACAAACTACTAAGCGTGGAAAGTCTGTATATGATACAGGTGTTCGCGGTCTTAAAATGGTTTGGGTTGTAAAAAAACGTCCTAATAGTGTTCACTACAGACCTTCTTTTAAGATCCACGTAGCTGAAGGTCATACACAACAAGGTGTATTATCTGTCGGGCACAAAAAAGCATGGAAACAAGCTGTGCAAAAGTACTGTGGCATTAAAAATATTCACAGAAACTCTCACTTAGTTGAGAGAATGCCTTCAATCCAGAAATGGGAAGAGCTAAGACAGTACTACAACAAAGAGCTTGGCTGGGAAATCCCAGAGATTGCAATACCGGAGTAACCACTCCTATTTGCCAATCTAATAAAAAAGAGGCTTAACAAGCCTCTTTTTTATTAGAAATAATTAATTTCAGTACACAATTAAAACCCATCTATTTTTTTCTGAATGCGCACCACCAAATTAAAGATTGCTACCCACTTGGGACAAAAATGATGCCCTTGGCAGGCGTTGATCTCAGATATTGCTCTATAAATTGATCTATTTTTTGAACGCGCCATAACCGAATAGAACGCATCACAAATCGCCATGATTTTTGCTCCATCACAAATCTCATCGCCTGCAGTATTTTCTGGGTACCCACTTCCATCCATCTTTTCATGGTGTTGATAAACTATCCAGGCCGCCTCGTTCCACCCTTCCATCAGCTCCATATTTTCAATCACCCAACCTGGATGTGAACGCAATAAGTCCCTTTGTTCTTTAGTAAACCGACCACTTTCATCCAATAGTTCATCTGGTAGAAAACGCATACCAACATCATGAAGATATACCGCAGCTTGCATCTGATAAAAATCAACACAATTTCTAGCTATGGCATTCATACCAAGAGCTATTGGCATTATAAAACTTGTGCGCCCTTTCCAATGTTTGTGTATTAGGTCAACCTCTTCTGCAAGACTCCTAAAAAACTCCATATCTTCATCGAGCTTGGCGTTCTTTTGTTTTCTATCTGCATCAATTGCATGAATGCCATTCTTGGAAAGGCCTGCGACTACCTCTTTTACTTCTTCATCTTGAGCGAATTGTTCAATATCTTTATCAAGTTTTGCAGTGCCACCAGTTAACGATTCAATAGCTTTTTCTGCTACGACACCTGCATCACCTTTTTTTATTTTTAATAATGGGCTTAAAGCATGCTGAACTGCATTAAAAGATTCCATCCTGACAAAACCAAACTTATAAGCATCCTCACTCATAAAAACCAAACGATCAAGAATCATCAGTATAGCTTCAGGAATACGATCACTAAAATCTATCCCTATCGATGATATCTTATCCATTATGCTTTCAATCGAGGATAAAATTTCATAAATAGGTTCTAAATCAGCTGCATATGCTCGGTTTTTTA
This sequence comes from Gammaproteobacteria bacterium, assembly GCA_033852135.1. Taxonomy (GTDB): domain Bacteria; phylum Pseudomonadota; class Gammaproteobacteria; order QZLD01; family QZLD01; genus QZLE01. The sequence continues at coordinate 42,160 of JAWSVB010000001.1, forward strand.
ATGTATCAATTTGACGGGCAAATTCTTCGGTATGATCTAATACTTCTTGTAATGGGATGGTGCCACTGTCCAGCTCTATTAGGCTTGGTTCAATATGCTCCATTACATGTACTAATGACTCGTGGTAGTCCTCTAAGGTTTCACGGTCTGCACTGAGTTCAAATACTGGCTCCACTAATAATTCCTTTTATATCCATATTTTTCTGGACAATATAACTATTAGTATAGGACATATATTTTCTATCTTATATTCGATACCCATATTATTTTTAATTAACCACTAGCTTTAACCTGCTGGCTTTTAATTTTGCTGCGGCTTTTCTTCTTTTTCGGTTATCTCTGGTTTATCTTCAGATTTAGCGCTCTCGGCAGCAACTGTTTCAGGTTGGGTTTGTTGACCATGAAGCATAGCATCTAGATATTTATTTTTGTGTTCTGCGCCATATACAAACACCTTAGCAGTTAATGGCCACCCTTTTTCGTCTGTAACCAGTACTGTCCATTTACCTTTTTGCTGTTCACTTAGCTTCTTGCGCGAAAAGACACGCCAGCGTGGACCACCGATATCAAATGAAACTCGAGACACCTCTTTCCCTTCATACTCCCAACAGTGTACAACTTTATGGCCAGTCATATATAGAATTTCTGAAAAGAAAAAAACCTCTTTAGCGGAGTCATCAATAAAAACCACATCATCAACAGGCTCTCTTTGATCCATTTTTGTAGCAAACTGAGCCCGAGAAACTTTTCCACCATGATCTTTTCCTCTAGGAGCAGCATTAACCACCTGTATACCACCTAAAAAAACCAATACCGCCAAGACAATAGCAAGTTTATTTCTAATAACAGCAAACATTTAAAAACCCCTAACAAAGATACTATTTTATTTTTTAAAGTCATTACACTTGCTAATTATTATGAAGCATAATGGTTAGTCATCCACCCGAAGTAAAGCATGAAACTCTTTTATTCGATTTAATAGAAAGAATATCAGCAGCTAATACAATAACAACTATTTTTTATCTAACTGCATAAGTTTTTATGCTACTATTTCGATTATATTAACTCTAACTAAATGTGGAATTCTTAAATGATTTATTCCAAAACGCCCCCTGTTGTTCTTGTTTTTGCTGGCTCAGATCCAACTGGTGGGGCTGGGGCCCAAGCAGCTATAGAATCAATTGTAAGCGCAGGGTGCCACCCAGTTACTGTAATTACGGCAATTACAGTGCAGGACACACAAGATGTTCACGGATATGCTCCACTCGATCATGAAATTATCATTGAACAAGCTCGCACAGTTTTAGAAGACATCCCTGTTAGTGCTATCCATATCGGTATGATAGGTAGCGCTGAAGCAGCTGAGGCAATTCATAGCATATTAATTGATTATCCAGATATCCCTGTTGTTCTTGATCCAATTCTATTTTCCGGTGGTGGTTCACCACTTGCTGACGATGAAATTGCTGAAATCATGATCGGCATGATACTTCCTATCGCTACCATTATTACTCCGAACAGCAATGAGGCATACACCCTTTCACCAGGGGCAGACTCACTTGATGCGTGCGCAAACTCAATGTTAGACTATGGCTGCGAGCATGTTTTGATTACTGGAACTCATAGCAGCACAGCAAATGTTGTAAACTCTTTATATTCAGCTGACACAGCAAATGTAATGAAATTTGAATGGGATAGGTTGCCAAACACCTACCACGGCTCTGGCTGCACTCTAGCTGCTAGCATAGCAGCTTATATAGCACTGGATGAACCTATCGAAGTTGCAGTAAAAAAAGCTCAAAAATATACATGGAACTCTCTAAAGCATGGTACACGCATGGGGATGGGACAATATATTCCAAACCGTTTTTTTTGGACATCAGGAAACCAGGATAATAATTAGTCATGAGCAGCATAAAAGGACTTTATGTTTTAACAGATGAGAACCTCATTTCAGAATCTGATCTAAACCACTGCGTAGAACAGGCGATAATCGGTGGGGCAAGTGTGGTTCAGTACCGCAATAAAAAAACCCCCTACCAAGCTAAGGTGGCCCAAGCCGAATCATTACTGCAAATTTGCAACCTGCATTCGGTTCCATTGATCATCAATGATGACATTGGTTTATGTGCAGATATTGGCGCCGATGGAGTACACTTAGGCCAAAGCGACGGTGATATTTCTGACGCCAGAGAGCACCTTGGATCAGAGGCGATCATTGGCATCACCTGTCATAATTCAATCAAGCTTGCACTTGATGCTCAAGAAGCTGGAGCAGACTATGTTGCTTTTGGGCGTTTTTTCCCATCCAACACTAAACCTGATGCGCAGCCAGCACAGCTTGCAATTTTAGAGCAGGCTAGCAAGATGTTAGAGATACCTTCGGTAGCTATTGGTGGGATAACAAAAGACAATGCTGCAAAGCTAATTGAGGCAGGGGCATCCTCTATTGCTGTGGCTGGATCTGTATTTTCTGATCCAGATCCTAAAGCGCAAGCTGAAAAGCTATCTGGCCTATTCAGCTATTTAAACTAATCATATTCATCATTTGCCCTTCGCTTATGTTTGTCATAAAAGAAGGGCATGAAGAGTTTTTAATCAAAAACTACTGTTTTATTTCCGTGAATCAATACTCTGTCTTCCAGGTGGTATCTTAGTCCACGCGAGAGCACCATTCTTTCTACATCTTTACCAAGTCGAATCATATCTTCTTTCGAAACGCTATGGGAGACCCGCACAACATCCTGGTCAATTATTGGCCCTGCATCTAGCTCTTCAGTCACATAGTGGCTTGTAGCTCCGATCAATTTAACCCCCCTTTCATACGCTTGCTGATAGGGTTTAGCGCCGACAAAAGATGGAAGGAAGCTATGGTGAATATTTATGATTCTACCCGCATATTTTGTACATAGCTCTGGGGGGATAATCTGCATATAGCGAGCTAGAACCACAACATCACTTTGATATTGATCAATAAGTTCATTTACCCTGGCAAACGCTTCCTCTTTCTTATCCTTAACCACAGGTACGTGGTAGAAAGGGATATTGTACCAACCAACCATCTCTTCTAGATCTTTATGATTTGATATAACACATTGAATATCACAATTAAGCTCGCCACTTTTCCAACGGTGCAATATATCAATCGGACAGTGAGGGTCCTTGCTCGCCATCAGTATAGTTTTCTTTGGGGCAGCTGCATCTATCAGGCGCCAGCTCATCTCGAATCCGGCAGCTGCATCAGAAAAATCTTTACGAAAACCTTCAACATCAAATGCATTAACTCCAGAGCCGATCTCGTAACGCATAAAAAACCAGTTATCGATAAACTCTGAGTGCTGGCTTGCCTCACGAATTGAACCGCTATACTTGGCAATTAGGTTACTAACCATCGCCACAATCCCTACCTTATCTGGGCATGAAACTACTAATCGATAAATATCTTCCATCAATGGAACCTCTGTTATCCCAACTCGTTTATTTTTTGTGCCTATGTTTATACTGACAACGCATATGTTAGAGATATCAGTTTTATAGATCTATCTCAAGATGCTTTGCAACAAATTCTGCATTAATTGTAGCATTGAATGGTATTTCACCCATTAGCGGGGCTGAAATTCTATCTGCTATCGATTGTTTTTGCTCTTCAAGACATAGATCTTTAGGGCTAACATAATTTGCTACCCATCCTGCAACTTGTAACCCGCTGGCTTTAACTGCCTCATAGGTAAGTAATGCATGATTGATGCACCCAAGGCGAATTCCAACCACAATAACAACTGGTAAGTCTAAAGCCTGTGCCAAACCATCCATTCTGCAGGTTTTACTAATTGGAACAGTCCAGCCGCCAACACCTTCCACTACAACTACGTCTATTTTTTTCGTAATCTGCTCATAACATTCAAGAATCACTTCCATCTCAATCTCTACACCGTTTTGCTCTGCGGCTATATGAGGTGCGATTGGATCTTTGAAGGTATAAGGGTTTATCAAGTCATATGAGATATCTGTATTCGCTGCTTTTATCAACTGCAAAGCATCGCTATTACGCAGACCAAGATCTGTTGTATCACAGCCAGATGCTATTGGCTTCATCCCAGCAACCTGATACTGCATCGATGCTATCTTATGGATTATTCCTGCAGCCACCTCTGTTTTTCCTGCATCGGTGTCTGTACCTGTTATAAAAAAACCTTTCAATTGCAAATCCTCAAGTCATATTTTTATATTCACATCTCTATACTTAATAAAGCGTCATGAGCAAAAATTAGGTGCGACGAAATCCATTTAAAAACACGGAGTTTACTTTAGTAAATGAGTATTTTTTTCACTGGCTTTTAACACAGCAAAAGCAAGCGCAATAGCTTTATTTCCAGGCGTGGGCATAGATGATGTCATAAGTTACCGGAACTCCATCATCTTCACGCAACTCTTCATACTTAGATATCATCTGCTGCATCTTTGATTTACCCGTCAAAACGCGTGACCTACCATGAGTCCTATTATTTGCCCCTAGAGTTTTAAGCTCGCGCATCAGTGGCATTACATCTGCATAGTGCAGTTTGATCTTATCGCTATCAACCACTACATCGGTAAACCCTGCTTCTAGCAACATATCTCCCACACTACCAATAGAGTAAAAGCTGTTCACATGGGAGTTATCCGGATCAACAGCCCCCCATGACTGCTTTAGCTCTAATAGTGTTGAGGGACCAAAAGTAGCAAAATGGAGTAATCCTCCGTTACGCATAATGCGCTGATATTCATCCAGCACCACTGGCAAATCATTACTCCATTGCATAGCCAAATTGGAGAAAATCATATCGACACAATCAGACTTTATTGGCATGTTATGCATATCAGCAACCGAGCAACCGGTTAAACCAGAGCTGTTTCTATCACGATTTACTTGTAACATCCCATTTGCAATATCAAATGCCATAACTTGTGTTTGAGGATACTTTTGAATTAACTTTCCAGTTGGAACCCCTGTTCCAGCCCCAACATCAACTAATAGTTTTGGCTCAAATTTCACATGACCTAACCTGCTTAGCAGTCGGTCTCCAACATCACGCTGCAATGCAGTCACAGAGTCATATTTAGCAGCAGCTTTATCAAAAGAATCTTTTGTGTTTTCCACATCAACATGGTGTTTATCTATGCTCTCAAACTCTTTCACTCTGTAAACTCTCTTGGGCTACTTATAAATTGTTTTACAGTTTGAACAAACTGTTGTGACTGTGATAAAAATGGTAGATGAGCAGCGCAATCTAAGACTTTTATCTCAGATTTTGCAGATAGTTTATCCAATACCGGCGGCACCATTTGGTCATCTGCGCCATAAATCCATAGGGTATCAATTGTCGACTGCGCTACCTGCTCACGCAGATCACTTTGATGTAATATCTTAAGGCTATCAAGCAAATTATATTTGGATACCTCTTTTGATAATAACCTTATAATCTCTTTGACGATCAATTTTGGTTTTGGCTCCATAGCTGCTAACTGCAAATAGAACCCTTTCAAAGCATCACTATGATTCTTCTCAATCTGACTACCAAACTGGGCAGCCAAATCTGGATCAACCGCTTGCTTCCAGCCATCTTTCTGTATAAAACAAGGTGTTGCTGCAACCAATACCAGCTTATCTATCAGTTGTGGAAAATCGATTGCTATCTGCTGAGCAACCAATCCCCCTAAAGACCAGCCAAGCAAGCTAAATTTTTCTCCGTCTCCACTTTCAATCTTGCTAATAATATCTGCCGCAGCATCTTGCAATGAAGCTGAAAAAGACTCACCCTCCCTGACACCATACCCAGGTAAGTCAATAAGCTGAATATCGAACTCTTCACTCAATACAGGGGTTATTTTTGCAAATATTTCACTGCTAAATCCCCACCCATGCAGCAATACTAGCTTTTGTCGCTTCATATATTAACCAGCTCTATTGAACGCTGTAGAGCATCTAGAAGCTGGTCTACATGTTGCTCTGTATGGTTTGCACTAAAAGTAACCCGCAAGCGCGCAGTTCCTTTTGGTACTGTTGGCGGTCTAATAGCTGTAACTATAACTCCCTGCTGTTTGAGACTGTTTGAGATCTCAACCGCTTTTGCTGTATCACCAATCAATATTGGTTGGATGGGAGTATTGGAATCCATTAGGTTTAAGCCCAGTTGCTGTGCTCTGGTACGGAATCTTATTATCAAATTTTGTAAGTGTTCACGGCGCCACGATTCAGATTCAATTAGATCTATGCTCTTTATCGTTGCCAACGCAACTGCAGCTGGCATTGCTGTGGTATAGATATAGGTTCTGGCTTTTTGAATCAAAAATTCAACCATATCCTCACTGGCAGCTACAAAAGCTCCAGCGGTTCCAAACCCCTTGCCTAAGGTTCCTAGCAGGATATCTACATCACTAGGATCTATATTTTGCTCTTCAATGGTCCCACGGCCAGTTAAACCTGTAACTCCTACACCGTGAGCATCATCAACCAATGTGATGGCATTATTAGCTTTGGCTACTTCTAGAATTGATTCAAGTGGGGCAACATCCCCATCCATGCTAAAGACACCATCTGTAGCGATTAAGGTTTTTCCCGTTTGATTGCTCTCAACTCTTTTCTGCAGATGTTTGGCATCGAGATGGTTATAGCGCACTAGCTTGGCATTGGATAACTGCGCCCCATCTATTAACGACGCATGGTTTAACTTATCCTCAACTATTAGGTCATTTTTATCTGTTAGAGCAGATATAACACCCATATTCGCCATGTAACCCGTGGAGAACAGCAATGCACGCTTTGTTTTACAAAAATCAGCCAAACGCTCTTCCAGTTGATGATGCGCTTTAGTATGCCCTAATACCAGGTGAGCAGATCCACTCCCAACCCCATAATCTTTAGCTGCTTGGATAAAGGCGGAGCAGACTTCAGGGTGATCGGAAAGACCAAGGTAATCATTACTACAAAATGCGAGCACCTGCTGCCCAGAAACCACAGGCTGCGTAGATGAGGTTCCTTCAACAATCTGGCGTGTACGATATAGGTTATCTGCCTTCACCTGTTGCAGCTGCTGTTTGATATAGATATTAAAATCAGAAGACACTATTTTTCTATCTCTAACCCTAATTTTTCAAATAGAGCCATATCATCTGCTTGTGATACATTATCGGTAGTTAATAATTTATCACCATAGAAGATACTGTTGGCGCCAGCGAAGAAACACATAGCCTGCGTTGACTCACTCATCTCACCCCTTCCGGCAGACAGACGTACATGGGATTCTGGCAACATAATTCTGGCAACTGCAATCATGCGTATGAAATCAAGGTGATCAACCTCCTCAACTTCATTCATCTGCGCCCCATCTAGTTTAACCAACATATTGATCGGCACACTATGAGGGTGTTTGGGAAGGTTTGCCAAAGTACAAAGCATACTGGCTCTATCATCTAGACTTTCACCTAGGCCAACTATTCCACCACAGCAAACATTGATATCAGCATTATTCACATATTCCAGCGTACGCAGGCGGTCATCATAGGTTCTGGTAGTAACTACATTAGGGTAGTGCTCACGCGAGGTATCAAGGTTGTGATTAAAATAGTCTAACCCTGCCTCTTTTAGCTCATGCGCCTGCTCCTGAGTCACCATACCCAGTGTCATACAAGCCTCAAGCCCAATACCTTTTACTGCCTTTATGATCTCAATGATATGAGGCATATCCTTTTGTTTAGGGTTGCGCCATGCAGCCCCCATACAAAGACGAGTAAGGCCAGCATCTTTTGCTCTGTTTGCTGATTCAATTACCTTTTGCAGCTCCATCATCTCTGACTTTGCACTTTCTTTATTGTTATGTACATTCTGTGAGCAATAGCCACAGTTCTCCGTACACCCACCCTCTTTAATATTCAGAAGGGTGCTGACCTGGATTTTATTTGGATTAAAGTTTTCTCGATAAATAGTATGAGATTTAAAAAGAAGATCATTCATTGGAAGAGAAAATAGTTTTATAACCTCATCCATAGCCCAGTCGTGTCGAATCATATCTATCACCAGTTAATAAAAGCAGTACGCAAAGCAAAGTATTGCAAGTTAATCATATGCAAGCAGGATAACTTCAAAATCTCTATTGTCAACTTTTCCATACAAGCAAAAGTTGACAATGATGATTTTACTATATGTGCAAGTTATTCAATAATAAGAAACATAATATTTATAACGTTAAAAACACAAGACACTATGGGGATCAAACATGGCTAAGCTATTTAGCTCTGCACTGCTGAAGCATGCCTTTAGCGGTATTAGTAAGTCTATATATCCTGAAATTTGCCACAACTGCAATACTCCAATCCTTACAGATGAAAGAGGGCTTTGCACAGAGTGCCGGCACGGGTTAAAACTAGTCTTAAATCCATGCAGTATATGCGGGGAAGAACTTACAGAGATTATATCAACAGCGTCTATATGTGGCAGATGCCAAAAAGAGAAACGCCACTATAATAAAGTTATCGCTCCATTTTACTTCTCCCCCCCTTTAGACAGGGTAATTCACAAAATGAAGATATCCAGAAAAATTAGCAACTGCACCCTCATTGCAGATTTAATCTATGAACAGATAGTTTTACGCCAAATTGAGATGCCTGACTGCTTAATTCCAGCCCCAACCAATCCAGCCAAACTGCGCCAAAGAGGGTTTAACCAAGCTACAGAGATTGCCAAGCAACTTGGGAAGAGACTTGGAATAACAGTACGAAACGATCTCATCATTAAAAAAAGTAATACCAAGCGACAATCACAACTGCAGTATAACCAACGCCAATCCAACCTTAAAAACGCATTCATACTTAGTAGACCAATTCGATACGAACATATAGCGATTATTGATGATGTAGTCACTACTACAGCTACCGCAAATGAATTAGCAAAGATTGCCAAACAAAATGGTGTCAAGAAGGTACAAGTTTGGGCTTGCGCTCGAAGTATCAAACAATAATATATTTAACTTCAGTTATTACTAGGTAGTTTATCCTGAAAAACTGAGTAAAATAGCCTGCAGGCGGATACAATTTAGGCAAAAATATGACTCCAGAAAAAGCAACTACACAGCTAAAGAAGGCTAGCGATCAATGTGTAAAATGTGGATTATGTCTACCGCATTGCCCAACCTATAAGCTTTTTAATATTGAACCGGAATCCCCTCGAGGACGAATATCCCTGATGCAAGGTTACTGCGGTGATATGCTTGAATTTAGCGATAAACTAGAAGAGCGCCTTGAACACTGCCTTAGCTGCCGTGCCTGTGAAGCTGCGTGCCCAGCACAAGTTGAATATGGCAAAATGATTGATACTGCAAAATTTTTATTAAACCAAGATAGTAAAACCCCTTTCTTCCAAAGAATTCTTAAACGCGCTAGCACAGGGTTATTAACTGGTCCCAAATACACACTGGCACTAACTAGGCAGCTAGTAAACATTTATCAATCAAGTTACCTGCGTAAGCTCACGCAAAAAACCAAAGTCCTTAACCTTTTCAACCTAGACAAAAGTGAGAAGATACTCCCTGCCTTTCAGCAAAAAACCATAGCTATCCCAGATTCAATAGATGACAGTTTTCCAAAAGTATCTCTATTTAGTGGCTGCATCGCGGAAATAGTAGACACACCAACACTGCAGGCAACTGTTGATGTCCTATGCGCTTTTGGATTCAATGTCGAAATACCAAAGCAACAAGGGTGTTGTGGAGCTATATCATCTCATAACGGGGATATTGATGGAGCAGATAAGTGCAAAAACAAAAACGTTGATGCCTTTGGAGAAACCGATACCCCTATTGTATATGTTGCAACTGGGTGTGGAGCTCACCTACAGGAATACCAAGCAGATGAAGACAGTGTAAATTCAACTACCCAATTCACGTCCAGAGTTGAAGAGATATGTTCGTTCTTATGCAAATATCAAACACCAGAAAACATTAGAATTAAACCTCTAGCAGAAAAAGTTGCTTTACATATACCGTGTTCACAAAGAAACATTCTTAAAGATCTGGATTCTACTAAAGAGATTCTGGCAATGATTCCAGAACTGGAAATTATTGATATTCCCAGCAATGACATATGCTGCGGCGCTGCTGGAACCTATATGCTCAACCACCCTGATATTGCATCTGAGCTATTACAGATAAAACTTGATGATATATCCACTATTCAACCAGATATTGTTGCATCATCAAATATTGGCTGCACCCTCCACATGCAAGCTGGATTAGTTGGTCATGGATCCACAGTTAAAATAAAGCACCCAATAGAGATATTGGCGCAGCAGATTGAATATATAGAAAGTTAGATATAAAGAGAAAGTAGAGAAAAGTTACCCAGACTAAACACCCCCGCTAGTCTGGGTTCCAATCAATTGCATATTTTGACGATTGGTCAATATGTTGTGTCAATATGTAGCCATATTTAACAACCAATTCTGAAACTTTGCCATTATGCAGTTTTGAATCAGAATTTCGATGTTGATATTCAAAGGCTATCAATATTAATAAACCTTAACAATTAGACTTTAGTCTAATACGCCCTAGCACAAGCAACATAACCAGCAAGCAAGAAAATCTACTTTCAGCTTTTAAATCAAATAGTTAAGCAAAAGCAAACGGACATTAATTCAAGAGTACAAATCGGCCATATATAAAATTTTGCAGCTACCAACCACAGCAAAGAGTTATTCAACCCTTAAGTTCGTCACCCCAGTATCATGATCAACATTCTTACCCGGGATCTCAGCCGCAACAGTTGTATCTACATTTTCTGTCTTTATCGCATTAGGTATATATTTAGGGTCGGTATAATTAACTACACCGGACTCATCCACCCATTTCATTACACTATTTTTTAAATCATTTCCGACATGTTTTACATCTGCACTTATCTGCTCAGGCAATGCTTTGATATCATTTTTTAGCCGTTGCAAACCAGAGACAGGTGGAGGGAAATTGACCATTGCAGCCAATACTGAAACTATTGCCGCAAATAGGATAATTAATGACAGAAGATACTTCATAATAACCCTTCAAAAAAGTAATTTAGTAGCTTAACTATAATTAAATTACCCACATAAGTCACTTCAACCTTAGCTACTTCAACCCAAGCCTCTTCAATCCATGCAGCTCAAGCAAAAATTAATATTGTTGTTATTTTCGCTAACATTTAAAGGCATCTCTATGCTTGGCTTATTATCAGCTAAACCGGTAGGAAACAGAGATTAGTTAAAGTTCTTTCCGTAGAAAATCTCTAGCATCTCATTCTCAATCTGCTGCCTGATCTCAAGCTGTTTTTCTGGAGTAGCATTTTGCATAGACTGATTAAACAGGTAGCTTTCAAGATCTAACTCTTTCAGCATCATCTTGGTATGAAAAACATTTTCTTGATAAACATTAACATCGATCATCTGATACTTTTGAATTGTATCCTCACACAAGTAACTTTGAATCGAGGTAATATCATGATCTTTAAAATGCTTTTTCCCATATATATCACGGGTAAATCCGCGAATTCTATAATCAAGTGTCACAATGTCAGAGTCAAAAGAGTGTATCAGGTAGTTTAATGCTTTAAGGGGGGATATCACTCCACAAGTAGACACATCTATGTCCACTCGAAACGTACTTACACCTTTATCAGGGTGGGTTTCAGGATAGGTATGCACTGTTAAGTGGCTTTTATCAAGGTGGGCTAAAACAGTATCTGGCAGCGGTCCTGGTGCTTCAGAAGAGATCTCCTCTAATGTCCCATCAACAACTTCATTTTCAGCAATCAGAACTGTAACGCTAGCTCCCTGAGGGTCATAATCTTGATGAGAAACGCTTAAAATATTTGCTTCAATGATGTTAGCAACTTCAGTTAGAATTTGTTTCAAACGTTCTGCATTATACTCTTCATCAATATATTCAATATACGCCTGCCTCTGCTCAGCAGTATCTGCATAACATACATCATAAATATTGAAGCTTAGGGTCTTTGTAAGGTTATTAAAACCATGAAGTTTGATCTTTTCTTTCAATGCCATAATCCCACAAAAATAGGTCTGTAAAAAATCGAATTTATACCTTTTTTTTCATGCATGTCAATCTAATTTTAACCAAGCATTCCACGCAGATTAGCCAGGTGCGCTTTACCTCTATCACGCGTTTTTTGTGGGTCTTTATCTTCATTATATCCTTCCCACTCCAATTCATCTTGCGGCATTTCAAGCAAGAACCTGCTAGGCTTCCTCTCCACTATCTCAGATCCAACTCTACGCCGGCGACTAAACGTCATAGTGAGAGTTTTTTGCGCACGAGTTATACCGACATAAGCGAGCCTGCGCTCCTCTTCAATACCATCATCATCCATGCTTGATTTATGCGGCAACAGATCTTCTTCCATCCCAACTAGGTACACATGGGGAAACTCTAACCCTTTAGATGAGTGCAAAGTTATCAACTGCACACTCTCCGCCTCTTCTTCATCATCATTACGCTCTAGAAGATCCAACAGGCTCAAGCGTGCTATCTGGTGCTCTAAGGTTTTCTCTCCATTATCCCCTTCAATATTCTGAACCCATTCGATCAGATCGCTAATATTTCCCATCCGTTTTCTGGCGCTAACAATATCTTTACAGCTATCTGTTAGGTAACTTTCATAACCTACATCACGGATAATATCTCGCAGTATTTTATCCCCTTTTTCAACTTGAGAACGGGCACTAATTTCTTTGAGCCATTGCGCAAACTCTTTAATTCGCAATGCAGACCTGGCTGGTAAAGCTTCACTAACATCATGATCAATAATTGCACCATGCAAACTAGACTTACTTTTTTGAGCAAAATCACGCAGTATTCCAACTGTTTTAGCCCCAATCTCACGCCTAGGTGTATTAATTACACGTAGAAATGCAGCATCGTCATCTGGATTCACCACCAAACGCATATAGCACATCAAATCCTTCACTTCTGCAAGCGAGAAGAAGGAGAAGCTACCGCTGACTTTATAGGGGATACGGTGTCCTCGCAGAGCCTTTTCAAATGTTCTTACTTGGTGATTACCTCGAAATAAGACTGCGAAGTCATTATAACTAGCCTTCTCAATAAACTTCTTGTGTAGCATCTCGGTAATAACTTTCTCTGCTTCTTGATTAGGATCATCACAAGCAATCACTTTTAATGGATCACCAAACCCTTTATCACTCCACAACTTCTTCTCAAAAATATGTTCGTTATTAGCAATAATGTGATTAGCGACTTTCAGTATTCTTCCTAATGAACGATAATTTTGCTCCAGCTTAACCACTTCAAGAGTTGGATAATCACTAACTAATAAGCGTAAATTTTCAGGCTGAGCGCCTCGCCATGCATAGATTGACTGATCATCATCACCAACTACAGTGAACGCATTCCTAACACCAACTAGCTGTTTAACCAACATGTACTGGCAGGCGTTAGTATCTTGATATTCATCTACCAACAGGTAGCGGGTCTTATTTTGCCAGCGATCGAGCGATTCTTGATTCTGCCTAAATAGATTTACCGGAACCACTATCAGATCATCAAAATCGACAGCGTTATACACTTTTAGGTAATCATCATATGCTTTGTAGATTCTTGCAGCTTGAAGCTGCAACTCATTCTCTGCTTTCTCAGCAGCATCTTCATGTGAGATAAGAGCATTTTTCCAAGCTGATATCTGCCAGCGAAACTGATCTGCAAAATCTGGAGAAACCTTCTCAATACGCAATACCTCTTTCATCAAACTGATACTATCTTCTGAATCATAGATAGTGAAACCGCGCTGATAAGGGAGGTTTTTTAATTCTGAATGGATTATTTTTAACCCTAGAGTATGAAAGGTTGAAACACTTAAACCTGACACCTGATCTTCACCCAGCATCTTAGTGATACGCTCACGCATCTCACGCGCCGCTTTATTGGTAAAAGTTACAGCAAGGATATTGGAAGGCTTATATTCACACTTTTGAATTAGGTAAGCTATCTTCTCAGTAATAACACTGGTTTTCCCACTTCCAGCACCAGCTAATACCAGCAGAGGGTGGCTAATATTTTTAACTGCCTCAGCCTGTTTTGGATTTAGCTTTCTCAAGATTTTACCTACATCGCATCAATAAGTTGGGTCTAAAGTATATGGAAAATGCTGTTGAGTCTCTATCTTTATATTTTAAATCTTTAATGACTATGCAAACGCAATACCTAATACCAGGGTCAATTTTTTTATCCTGAAAGCTATCTGTTAAAAATATGTTAGGCTCACGAATAGTGAGTGACTCATTTAACGGCTTGCAACAAAGAGAAAGCAAGCGCAACAACTGGATTCGCAGCCTATTTTTTCAAAGACAAGGCTCTTTTCACATCAAGACATGGAATCCTTGCGAGAATATATATGCAATATGCGCCTAGCAAGGCTTGGAGCCATACAACAATATTTGTGAAAATATAACCATTTTAAAGCGTCACGAGCGATGGTTTATCGAGGCGCAAGCTGTTAAAAATATGTTGAGCTCACGAATAGTGAGTGACTCATTTTTTAACGGCTTGCAACAAAGAGAAAGCGAGCGCAGTAGCTTTAAATACTGCCACTTAGAAGGATTGACTCCGCCTTTTCCAACTCCTCCGGCGCACCATAAACCACCAAAATATCCCCACCTATTAACTGCACATCACCTGTTGGATCAGGAACACGAATATTCCTACGCCTGATACTTGTAATGGTTACACCTACATCCCCAAGCTCTAAATCACCAAGCAGTTTTCCAATCGCATGCGCTGTAGCTCCAAGAGCTATGGTCCGCAGTTGCTCTCGACTCCTTGCGCTACCCTCAATATTTTGTGAGCGCTGTCCATGGAAAAACCCACGTAACTGACTATAGCCGTTCTTACGAAACTCCCGTGTATGCCGTAATACTCTAGACATTGGAATTCCCATAAGAGGTAAACTATGTGATGCCAGCATCAAACTGGCTTCAAAAATCTGCGGCACAACATCATTTGCCCCTTCACGCCTATATTTATCCATATACGTATCATCATATGCCAATACGCATATTGGAACATCCACTCTATGTTTACGTACATTACGGATCACTTTAATTGTATAGGTTGGGTTATCGATGGTAATCACCACTAACTTTGCTTTTTCTAACCCTGCGGCTTCTAAAATTTCATCTCTTGTAGCATCACCATAAGTCACCGGGTCGCCTGCTGAACGCGCATGTTTAATCCTTTCAGGATCAAGATCTAGTGCTAAATACCTAATATTTTCAACATCAAAAAAGCGTGAAACATTCTGTCCATGACGACCATAGCCAACAATTATCGCGTGCTCATTCAGGGTTTTTGAAACCGCCTCGATCATATCTACTTCACTTACTGCATCAAGTTTATTTCCTGAAAATGTCAGCAAGTTAATTATCCATGTTGCTATTTTTCCATTAAAGCGGATTAGAAATGGGGCAAATACCATTGAGAGAAAAACAGCGGCTAATACAATCTGGCTTACCTCTTCACTAATTAGATTAGATACCAGAGCAATAGATATTAAAGCAAAACCAAACTCTCCACCTTGGGATAAAACCAGGCCACTACGCAAACAGTTTCTCTTCTCCCCCCCCATGATGCGCATAATTCCGAAAACCAACAGGGTTTTTACCAGCATAATTGCAATAAATACTGGAATTACAAAATACCAATAATCTTTAATTTTTTCGATATCCAATATCATACCGATAGTTATAAAAAACAACCCCAATAGCACATCCCTGAATGGCCTAATATCTGACTCAATCTGATGTCTATATTCAGTCTCTCCCAACACCATCCCTGCAAGAAATGCTCCCATAGTCAGCGAGAGTTCAGCAAAGTGTGTAGCCCAAGCTGCAACAATAATTACTAGCAATACTGTAAGGGTAAATAGTTCCGTGGAACGGGCTAAAGCTATCTCATGAAAAAGGGGACGAATCACTAATCTTCCCGCCAACAACATCACCACAAATACCAGAGCACCTTTTAACAGCGCGGTAACCAAAGGCGCGGCCATTGAACCCTCTGCACCGCTTGCAAATATTGGGATCAGGATTAAGAATGGAACAACCGCCATATCCTGAAAGATAAGAACCCCAACCGATGTTTTTCCATGATTCTCAACCTGTTCACCTTGTTCATCAAGTTGTTTAACCACCAGAGCTGTAGATGACATTGCAACAGCACCGCCTACAATAAATGAGCTTACTGGGTCCAAACCAACAAAGTACCCAACCAGCATTGCAAGCCCGGTTGCGATTAAAACCTGAGCTCCTCCTAGACCAAAAACTATCCATTTCATCGAGATAATTTGCGGCAATGAAAATTCTAACCCAATGGTAAATAAGAGAAATACCACACCAAATTCAGCTAAGATATGGACACTTTTATCGTCCTCAACCAACCCTAAACCGTATGGGCCAATCAATAACCCAACATATAGATAAGCAAGAATAGGTGGAAGATTCATGCGTCGAAACAAGCCAACGATGACAACAGAGGAAAAAAGCAATATGACTATATCAACAAAACTTCCCAAACAAGATCTCCAATTTTAATTTACAGCCAAAATAGCTTTTATTATTTATGGTATTAGGTACTTCTATTTTAGGGTATAAAACCTAAGTTTTCCTTAGTGGAGAGGGGAATAATTTTAGCTGCTGTAGTTTTTATTATTTATTAAATTACCCAATTAGATGGGGTAAGAATTATTTTATATATATCAGGCTAGCAAACCTGCCTGTCTCTCCATCTCTTCGATACGAAAAATAATTTTCAGAATCTTCGTAGCAGCATGTACCATCTATAAATATTGATTCGACACCAATCTCTTTTAAGTTAGCGGCAGCCAAACCAACCAAATCAGCTAAAAACTTTCCATTATCCGCTTTACAAAAACATGCCCCCACATCAAAACCAGCAGATAGAAACTGATCCCTTACATCACCTCCAACTTCAAAGGATTGACGCCCAATACTTGGACCGATCCAAACTATTAATTCATTTGGGGCACAACCCATCGTAGTGATGGCATTTTTAATAATACCTGATGCTAAGCCACGCCAACCTGCATGTACGGCGGCAATTTTTGTTCCAGCAGTATTTGCTATCAAAACAGGGATGCAATCTGCAGTTAAAACACTGCAAACCAAGCCCTTCCCGTCAGTCCAACTTGCATCAGCTATAGGTGGAGTGTCTTTTTTGCCGTCATTATAGACCACTCGGTCACTATGAATCTGCTCTAACCAAAGAGGCTCAGAGGGAAGCAAAGCGTGTTGCATTAAGAGGTTACGATTTTTTGCAACAGCATGCGGATCATCACCAACGTGAGTTGCTAAATTCATTGAAGCAAAAGGGTAACTACTAAACCCGCCATTTCTATTAGTAACAATGGCTTCAATATTTGCAGGAAAAACTTGCTCAATTTTCTGAAAAAACTCAGCACTCTGTTTAGACATCAATGAAATCCTTTCTTATATCTTCTCGACTCATCTGCATTCTACCAATTCCTGGGTAGCCAAATTTATCTGCAAATTCAGGTATTCGCTTTTCATCCACCAGTTTAAATCCAAGCTTTTTATATGCGTTTGTAGCTGGATGATTGCCAAGCGCATATGATATTTGAAATACTTCACAGCCTGTTGTCTCGTAGCCTATCCTAATTATGCGGTGTAGCAGCATCTCCATAACACCCATACGACGAAACTCTTTTTTGGTAGCTACCCACTCAATAACCCATGAATTATCGGTAAAATCTGGGAAGCACTCTAAAAACACAGCCGTGCGTGAACGTGCTTCCTCCACCTTCTTAAAACTCCAGTGCAGCTTTGATTGAACATCATGCAAAGCAACTGCGAACTGTTGTCGCGTAATTTTTGACGAATCATAACCAGCCAAGGCAGCTACTGGTTCACCTTCAACTTCAGCTAAGAGAAAATTTGAGTAGTGACACAGACTCTTACTGCTTGCTTGAGCTAACTCCTGAATAAACTGCAGCTTTTCTTTTTCATTATCAGGAATCATAACTTCCCAAAGGCCAATTTCATGACCTGAGTGCGCAGCCTCAAGCATTACCCATGCTATGAAGGGTATATCTGTTTCCTGCGCTCTTCTTATGCGAACTTCTCTATCCATGATTACTAATTCTATTTTTTCCTTAAATCTATCAAACCAAGAAATGGGTGGTCAATCTAAAAATACTACTATATAAAAATTATACCTGGGCATTAAAAAAGGGGCTTAAAAGCCCCTCTTTTAACAAACTCAATATTATTTACAGCCTATCTTCAAAGATATGAATTTGACTTGCATCACGCAAGCTCTTCATAAAGTTTGCAAATGAATATTGGCTTAGCTCTCCAGTTCTTGAAAAAGCTGCTTGTTCAATACCTTTCTTAACATCATCACTATCAGCAATAATTTCAGCATTGATAACTTCTTTCAATTCAATTACAGCGTAATCACCATATTGTAATTCAATGCCTGCAACAGTTACGGCATCATCTTGCCCTTTAACCATCTCAAATGCAGCTTGCACAACTTCTCTTGAGTATTTAGTAGCATTTCTTGGCAGTGGCTCAACCTCTGTTACTTTTGCTTCAATTTGAGCAGCAGCATCAGCCATTGACATCCCTTCAGTAATTAGCTTTTCTAGTTCTAGCCCTTTATTTTTAGCCATTACTTTTGCTTTTTCTGTCTTCAAAAAGTTACGGATAATTGACTGAACTTGATCAAGTGGCTTAACTGTAGCTGATTTGTGATCAACGACACGAACAACAAACGCCATATTTCTGCCGATATTTATCAGATCACTATTATTACCCTCTTTAAGAAGGTCATCTGAAAATGCAACTTGAGCTACTTTCTTATGCTTTAAAATATCTTTTCTTGATTGGCTCGATGCAAAATCTGTCTCTTTAATTTCAACACCTGTAAATTTTGCAATCTCTTCTAATGAAGTTGGATCATCATAAGCGATATTACCAATTTCAGTGCCATTTTCAGCTATGTAAGCTCGAGCCTTTTCAGCACTTATTGTCTGTTTGATCTGAGCTTCAATACTGTCATCAAGAGGTTTTGTATGCTTATCTTTGATATCAACTAATTTAATTAGGTGAAAACCAAATGAAGTTCTAACTGGCTTACTAACTTCCCCTTTTTTCAAAGAGAATACAGCGTCATCGAATTCAGGAACCATAGCCTTTTGACCAAAGAAACCTAAATCACCGCCATGCTTCGCAGAACCTGGGTCATCAGAAAACTCTTTAGCTAAATCAGCAAAAGACTCGCCTTTATTGATTCTAGCTGCAAGATCATCAATCTGTTTTTTAACCTTTGCTTCATCTTCTTTTGTTGCATCTTTCTTGATATTAAGAAGAATATGGCTAGCCTTACGCTGCTCATCTTGCTGATAACGCTCGATATCAGACTCGTATCTCTTTTTAATATCTTCAGCTGAAACCGCAACTTTATCACCTAGCGTATCAACTGAAATTTCGATGTACTCAAGTTTTACTTGCTCATCAGTCAGGTATTTTTCATTGTTGCCTTTATAGTATGCTGCAACCACTTCGTCAGTGATCTCAATATCTTTTCTAAATGTATTTCTACTTACAGTAAAGTAATTAAAAGAGCGCTTCTGATTTTTAAGTTTATATAGCTGCTCTGCTTCTTTACGAGTAGCGAATGCAGATCTAGACACTCCATTCATCAGGTCATTCTTATTCAAAGATAGTGGAACAATACTTGTTACGAATTCGTTTCTAGACAGTCCTTGCGACTGAAGTATTCTATTCAACATGGCTTCAGAATACTTTCCATCTTCATAAAATTGAGGAGCTTTTTTAATCTCTCCAACAACTCTTGGAAGTGAAATTTGCATATTATTTTCAGACATCCACTGTTGTTCTAACGCCTTATCTACAAGGCTGTTAACAACACCCATCTTGGTTTCCATATTATCAAACATGGCTTCATCATACTTATCACCAAGATCATTTCTCCACTGGTTTTTAACGCCTTGTAGAGCATCTGCATATTCTTGCAATGAAATTTCTTGGCCATTAACTGTAGCTGCGCTAACTGCGCCTCCACCAAATGCGTATTGATTTATACCCCAAAGAACAAAAGGGACGGAAACTACACCGACAAAAACCCACATCACCCAGCCTACGGCTTTTTCTCTAATCTTCTCAAGTACCATAAGATCTCACACCCTTTAATTTATTGTTCTTCCTAGTTTGCATTCTTTGCTTAAAATCAACAAGCAAAAAAAAAGCGCCGTTTTAAGCGGCGCTTTCTTTTTTTCAGTGGCGGAGCGGACGGGACTCGAACCCGCGACCCCCGGCGTGACAGGCCGGTATTCTAACCAACTGAACTACCGCTCCGTTTTCTTGGTGGGTGCTGAGGGGATCGAACCCCCGACATCCGCCTTGTAAGGGCGACGCTCTCCCAGCTGAGCTAAGCACCCAAGAATTTCGGCTAGTTTACAGCATCCTTTAGAGCTTTACCAGCTTTAAATGATGGAACTTTTGATGCTGCAATCTGGATAGTTTCACCAGTGCGAGGATTACGACCTGTGCGAGCTGCACGCTCACGAACAAGAAATGTACCGAATCCAACTAGTGTAACTTGACCACCTTCTTTTAACTCATCACCTACTGCTTGTACGAAACCATCAACGGCTCTTGCTGCAGCAGCTTTTGAGATATCAGCTGCCTGAGCAACTGCTTCTACTAATTCTGACTTATTCATCGACTCGTCCCCTTACTGTTCTAAATACTTCCTAATATAATCATCTGCGATGATAACGTAACGGAGTCATGTAGTGAATAGAACCTAAGCTCTTTTCCTTTCACCCCTGCCTTAACTTTGCAGGATGTCTACGATCCTCTTCATGGCTATGAGTTGTTTAAAACTGCAGCCTAGCTGCTAGGTCTTAAAACCGCCTCAATGCGTTGCCATGAGCGAATTTATACCAATCTTGCCTCACACCTGTCAACAAACTTTTTTGCATTTTTTTACATACTTTTTATAAAAAAACTAACGATATAAAACATGCTTTTAAGCTTATACTGAAAAACCAATAAGATAGGGCATGCAATTAGCAATCATTTCGGGTCTTGTCGCAGTTGAATTTTACGCTGAAAACATAGAAAAACTATATTTTCAGCGTCACCTTTTGCAGTCCAATTTTTGCCATTTTTAGGCCATTTATTGCACTGTCACCCCTGGTTTTCTTACAAAAGCTATCTCAACAACCTCATCGAACCAGCGAACAGGTTTAATATCCAGCGCACTTTTTATGTTTGCAGGTATCTCAACTAGGTCTTTACGGTTCTCTTCAGGGATAATTACTGTTTTAATTCCTCCCCTATGAGCTGCCAATAACTTCTCTTTCAAACCACCAATTGGTAAAACTTCACCTCGGAGCGTAATTTCACCTGTCATAGCAACAGTAGATCTAACCGGAATATCGGTTAGCGCTGAAATTAATGCCGTACACATACCAATGCCTGCACTTGGACCGTCCTTAGGTGTAGCCCCCTCAGGCACATGGATATGAATATCCCTGTTCTGATGGAAGTCTGGATCAGTTATCCCAAGATTTTTAACTCTACTTCGAACAACTGTCATAGCTGCCTGAATTGATTCCTGCATAACTTCACCAAGTTTACCGGTATGGGTTAGTTTTCCTTTTCCTGGTACAACCGCGGCTTCAATTGTTAATAGTTCTCCCCCTACTTCTGTCCAAGCAAGCCCCGTAACTTGACCAACCTGATCATTTTCTTCGGCAATACCGTACCTGAACTTTTTCACCCCAAGGTATTTAGTAACATTGCGTGAATTTACTTTTATCTTCTTATCTAGTTTTTCCAGCTGAATATCTTTTACCACCTTGCGACAAATCTTCGAAATCTCTCTATCTAGATTTCTTACACCTGCCTCTCTGGTATAAAAACGCACAGTATCGCGAATAGAACTTGAAGCAAACTCTATCTCTTCATCCTTTAACCCATTAGCCTTAACCGCCTTTGGAACCAAGTACTTCATCGCTATGTTTATCTTCTCATCTTCCGTATAACCTGGAATGCGGATCACTTCCATACGATCAAGTAAAGGTGAAGGGATATTCATGCTATTCGCAGTTGCTACAAACATTACATCAGACAGATCAAAATCTAGCTCCATATAATGATCGTTAAAAGTATTGTTTTGTTCTGGGTCCAATACTTCCAATAACGCTGCTGCAGGGTCACCCCTGAAATCAGAAGCCATCTTGTCTATTTCATCTAGTAAGAACAGTGGGTTTTTAGTACCTACCTTAGATAGGTTCTGAATGATTTTACCCGGCATTGAACCAATATAGGTTCTTCTATGCCCCCTTATTTCAGCTTCATCACGCACACCACCTAATGACATACGCACAAACTTTCTATTTGTAGCTCGCGCAATCGACCTACCAAGCGATGTTTTACCAACACCTGGAGGACCAACAAGACAAAGGATAGGACCTTTTAGCTTTCTCACTCTTTGCTGTACAGCTAAATATTCTAAAATTCGCTCTTTTACTTTTTCTAGGCCATAGTGATCTTCTTCTAACACATCTTCAGCTAGCTGCAGATCATGCCTGATCTTGCTACGCTTTTTCCATGGCGAGTTAACTAACCAATCAATATAGTTACGCAACACTGTCGCTTCTGCAGACATTGGCGACATCATCTTAAGTTTATTCAGCTCAGCAGTTGCTTTTTTCTTTGCTTCTTTAGGCATTCCTGCCTGTTCAATCTTTTCTGTCAGCTCCTCAATTTCATTAGGAACATCATCCATCTCGCCTAACTCTTTCTGAATAGCTTTCATTTGCTCATTCAAATAGTATTCGCGCTGACTTTTTTCCATCTGCTGTTTCACACGACCACGAATTCTCTTCTCGATCTGCAAAACATCAATCTCACCCTCAATCTGCCCCATCAATTGCTCTAGACGCTGACCAATATCTTCAACATCTAGGATGGCCTGCTTATCTTCCAACTTCAGAGACATATGCGCAGCAATTGTATCTGCTAACCTGCTTGGATCATCTATACCAGATAGCGATGATAATATTTCTGATGGTACTTTTTTGTTTAGCTTTACGTATTGATCAAATAGAGTCAAAACAGAACGCACTAAAACTTCTGTTTCACGGGCAGGATCATCATCTTGATTCATCAGATGAATTTCTGCTGAAAAACAATCTTCCCCATCAATCAGCTGTATTATTTTTGCTCTTTGTCCACCCTCTACCAAAACCTTTACCGTACCATCTGGCAGTTTTAGTAACTGTAAAATATTTGAAATCGTTCCGACATTAAATATGTCATCAGCTCCAGGATCATCAACCTCTGCGCTTTTTTGTGCAACAAGAAGTACTTTCTTATCCTTCTTCATTGCCTCTTCAAGCGCATTTATCGATTTTTCGCGACCAACAAAAAGGGGGATCACCATATGTGGATAAACAACCACATCTCGCAATGGTAATACGGGAACGTTAACTATCATCTCCCCTTCTTTAACCATGATCTCATCTTGCTCCATAGCAATATTCCTTAAACGTTATCTTTCTTAACTTACATACCCATACAAAACTGGGCTACAACAAACAATGGATATTCTCTTCAAGTTTTCAACATGCACCAAACAGAAACACCTAAAAAGTGGCTTTTTCCACGTTTAACACCTAATTAACGATAAAAAACGCCTTAATTTAGTTAAGATTAGCAAAAAAAACTGGTAATAACCGCAAAAAAACCGGTTTTTTTACTCTAACAGGGTAGAAACAGTTAGTTATAAACCAAAAAAG
>JAWSVB010000002.1:0-50736 GCA_033852135.1 Gammaproteobacteria bacterium
CTTTTTTGGTTTATAACTAACTTTAAATAGATGTTAATCTGATGAAGCTATCTTCTGCTGATCGCCACCGTCATAAATCATCAATGGAGCTGAATCGCCATTAATAACTGAATCATCAACAACGATCTTCTTAACATTGTCCATCGATGGTAAATCATACATTGTATCTAGCAGTACATGCTCAAGAATCGTACGCAAGCCACGAGCACCAGTTTTTCTATCCATCGCTTTCTCAGCGATAGCCAGTAAAGCCTCTTCCCTTAGCTCTAACTCGCAATCTTCCATCTCAAACAGTTTTTTGTACTGTTTAGTCAGTGCATTTTTAGGCTCGGTTAGAATTTGTACTAATGCCTCTTTATTTAACTCTTTAAGAGTAGCCACAACAGGTAAACGCCCAATAAACTCAGGAATCAACCCAAATTTAATTAGATCTTCTGGCTCAACACCTTCAAGAACTTCACCTATGCTGCTCTTCTCATCTTTCTTTTTAACTTCAGCAGCAAATCCGATACCACCCTTTTCAGATCTTTCACGGATAATTTTATCCAGACCAGCAAATGCTCCACCAACAATGAATAACATACTATCTGTATTAACTTGCAAAAATTCTTGCTGCGGATGCTTTCTTCCACCTTGAGGAGGTACTGAAGCAACTGTCCCTTCAATCAATTTGAGTAATGCTTGCTGCACACCTTCACCAGATACATCTCTAGTAATTGACGGGTTATCAGATTTTCTTGAGATTTTATCGATCTCATCAATATAAACTATACCAGTCTGCGCCTTATCGACATCGTAATCACATTTTTGCAGTAATTTCTGAATGATGTTTTCAACATCTTCACCAACATAACCTGCTTCAGTTAATGTTGTAGCGTCAGCAATTGCAAATGGCACATTTAATAATCTAGCCAGAGTTTCTGCTAATAAAGTTTTACCAGACCCGGTTGGCCCAATTAGAAGAATATTACTTTTTGAAAGTTCGACAGCTTGATCTTCAGATCCGCCAACTTCAAGACGTTTATAGTGATTATAAACCGCTACAGAAAGGGTCTTTTTTGCTCTTTCTTGACCAATAACATACTCATCAAGTACTTCTTTGATCTCATGCGGTTTTGGCAGATGAGTTCCACCCTCTTCAACCTGCTCTTGCATCTCTTCTTTGATAATATCTTCACAAAGTTCAACACATTCATCACAGATGAATACTGAAGGTCCAGCAATAAGTTTTCTTACTTCGTGCTGACTTTTTCCACAAAACGAGCAATACAGCAATTTTCCGTCATCGCCACTACCAACTCTATCATTACTCATTACCAAACCTCGTAATTTCTATCTTCCTTCACTCATTATGAGGAAGTTGCATAACTCTGTCCAGTCCACTCAGAATAATAGCTATGTCACAACCATCTATGCATTCACTTCAAATAACACAAATATGCTGCTTAAGTTATTAGCTCTCTTCTTCGAACAGTGTATCTCTACTTTCAAGCACTTTATCTATCAAGCCGTATTTGACTGACTCCTCAGCACTCAAAAAGTTATCCCTGTCTGTGTCTGACTGGATTTTTTTCAGCGTCTGACCTGTGTGCTTAGACATAATCCCGTTTAATCTGGCTTTAAGAGAAAGGATCTCTTTAGCATGGATCTCAAAATCAGATGCTTGCCCTTGGAATCCACCAAGAGGTTGATGGATCATTACACGTGAATTTGGCAAACAGTATCTTTTACCTTCATGACCTGCACACAGAAGTAGAGCACCCATGCTTGCAGCCTGACCTATGCACATAGTGCTTACATCAGGCTTAATGAATTGCATAGTGTCATATATCGCCATACCAGCTGTAACAGAACCACCTGGTGAGTTGATATATAAGTATACGTCTTTATCAGGATTCTCTGACTCTAAAAATAGCAGCTGAGCTACAACTACATTTGCCATGTGATCATCTATCGGACCAACTAGAAAGATCACTCTTTCTTTTAAAAGTCGCGAATAAATATCATAAGATCTCTCACCACGAGAGGTCTGCTCTACAACCATTGGAACCAGATTTAACATCTGAGGATCCATTGCACCGGCAAACTCGTTTCCACTCATTGAATATCCCTTTTAACTATACCATCGGAGCTTTTGCAAGCTCTTCAAAACTTATTTCATTCTCTTCCAGATCAGATTTTTCAGCTACCCACTCAACAACCTGCTCTTCAAGAACCGCCGCCTCGAAATTTTTCATCATTTCAGGGTTCTTTTCATAATAGGACATAATCATCGCTGGGTCACCATAAGAAGAGGCAACATTGAATAACATTTTTTGCACTCTTGATTGGTCTAGTTTGATTTCATTCTCTTTTACTAGCTCACTAATCACTAAGCTTAGAGTTACTCTTGTACGAGCATCCTTTTCCAGCTTCTCTGCATCAATATCAACATCTGCTTGACCTTGCTGCTGAGCTTGCTGTTGAGCCTGCTGTTTCATTTGTTCAATCTCTTGATCTAGCAGAGCTTTTGGCAGTTCTATCTCATTGTTCTCTTCAAGACCTTTAAGAACTTGAGCTTTAACACGAGCTAAAATTGCTTGGTCACGCTCTCTTTCAAGGTTTGTTTTAACTTCAGTGCGGAACTCTTCTAATGTTTTATCTTTTAGGCCAATCGCATCAATAAACTCTTGGTTAACTTCAGGAAGAGCTGATTCCATCACTTTCTTTACATTGATTTTGAAGCTTGCAGTTTTACCAGCGGTTTCTTTTGATGGGTAATCTTCAGGAAATTTAACTTCGATTACTTTTTCATCACCAGCTTTTGCTCCATCAAGACCTTTTTCAAAGTCTTCAAGCATTGATTTTGCACCAACAACCATCTCGAAGTCTTCAGCTGAACCACCTTCAAACTCTTCACCATCTATAGTGCCGACAAAATCTATAATTAATTTATCATCTTCAGCAGCTGCTCTTTCAACGTCGCTCCAATCAGCTTTATGCTTTCTAAGGTTTTCAATCACCTTATCAATATCTGTATCTGCAATTTCCACCTTTGGTCTTTTAACTTTTATCTTCTCTAGACCTTGAACTTCAAACTCTGGAAATACTTCGAAGGTAGCTACATATTCCATACCTTCTGTTTCTTCTAGTTCTTTTGGCTCAATTTGTGGCATACCTACTGGGTATAGCTTCTCTTGCTGGATAGCCTGACCATATGAAGACTGAAGTAACTCACTCATCACTTCTCCACGAGCGTGCTCACCAAATCTCTTTTTAATCACTGTCATTGGGATCTTACCAGGGCGGAAACCGTCTAATTTAGCCGTATTTTTGATCGAGTTCAGTTTCTCATTAACTGCAGCTTTAACCTTGTCCGCAGGCAACTGCACAGTCATTTTTCTTTCTAAACCGCTGGTTGTTTCAACTGAAACTTGCATCTATATATCTCCAAAAAATTAAATTTAGTCGATTATCTTGTGTTTTTACGCAGCCAAACCAAAGTTGGCACTGAGAGTTTATCTATTGCGTAATTCCAATAAAGCTATCCCAAATAAAATAATCCCGGGCCATAGCAACTATGTCCGGGATTAGGAATTCTCTATTTTAATAGATTGAGTTAAATATTTTTTTATATTTAACTCTTGAAAGATGGTACGAAAGGAGAGACTCGAACTCTCACGGGTTGCCCCACTGGAACCTAAATCCAGCGCGTCTACCAATTCCGCCACTCTCGCACGTTTTTCTTTCATCTATTATTTCTTTTTACACTTTTGGAACTTAATCCAGGTCTGACAGATTTCTGCCTAGTGTTCTACCTTTCTTACGTCAAATTTTACAATAATATAAAATCCAACCTAAATTTGGGGTGGACGATGGGGATTGAACCCACGACCGCCGGAATCACAATCCGGAGCTCTACCAACTGAGCTACGCCCACCATAATTTTGCATGCCTGTCATCTTTCCGACTCGCACCTTTTCTAGACTTGGCGCGCTCGGCAGGACTCGAACCTGCAACCTACGGCTTAGAAGGCCGTTGCTCTATCCAGTTGAGCTACGAGCGCAAGTCTCGAAAGCTGCTAAGACAGCTTTTGGTCGGGGAGGAGGGATTCGAACCCCCGACCCACTGCTCCCAAAGCAGTTGCGCTACCAGGCTGCGCTACACCCCGAACCTGTTAGTTTCGCTCTCTAAACAAGAGCTCATCCAACGAGGCGGCAATAATACTTTTGGAATTCCATTTCGTCAATAAAGTTTTATACTTTTTATCTATTTTTTTTAATCAGTGAACACTTGGCGCACTCAGTTTTCTGCAAATCCCTTTTATGCTCTGATTGGATATAGCAATTCAATCCTCCAGACTTTTTCCTATAAAGGTTATTTGCAAATAAATTATTCATTCACCCTTTTAAATCAAATAAGACCAGTCACCATTACACTACAACATAATTCCTGCTCACCCAATGGCACACCATTTTACGACCAACAAACCCAGTCACTGCGCGATTTTTCTGTGGCTAACATTAACTTTTTTACCATATGTAATTTAATACATACTCCATATTTTACAGTCACTTACAACCAAATTCACATCTGTTTTGTGACGCAGTTCACATTAGTTGCCGGCAATATTATGCACTATAGAACCATAACAAAAAAACATGCTCAAGTTGGCACTTTACAAGTGAATAAATCGACATAACAAACACCAACTGCAGCGAATAACAATAATATAAAAATTATAACTATAAATTTTCGGGAGTATATCTATGAAAAAGCTAGGCGGAGTGATTCTATCACTATCAATGCTTGCTGGTACTGCACATGCAGGCTCACTTACCGGTTCAGGCGACATAGACAACCATACATTTAATGCAAAAACTTATTCCGGTTCACGCGATAGAAACTATAAGGTTTACGTACCTAAGTCATACACCGGCAATGAAAAAGTTCCGATGATAATGGCACTTCATGGCTGCGCAATGGACAATACTGACGCTTTGAACAACTGGAACCTTGACCTGATTGCTGACCAAAACAATGTAATCATAGTATTCCCCCACATCACCTCTTATACCGGTATGCGTAATGAAAACTGCTGGGGCTACTGGTTTGATGCTGAGATCCATGAAGGCGAAGGTGAAGTTACTGACCTATATAACTTAGGTAAAGAAGTTGAGACAAAGTACAATATCGATCCTAACCGCAGATACATAACTGGCCTATCTTCTGGTGGTGCAATGACTGTGATTGCAGCGGTTGCATACAATGAATACTGGGCTGCTGCTGCCCCTGTTGCTGGACTTCCATACGGAGATTGGGCTTCTTCTGTAACTTCGGACATGTTCCAAAGCTACAACACTTACCTTTCTGCTGTTGAAGCTGAGCTTGATGATGACCGCCCTATCCCAATGCTGGTTGTTAACTCTAATAATGACGAGATAGTGCAAATAACTGCTGGGCAGTATATTCGTGACTCTCATCTTGATGCATTCGGTATCAACAAAACTGCTGATAGCGTAGAAAGCTGTGACAATGAAGGGATTAGCTGTGACTTAACCTCTTACAACGATTCTAATGGCAACACCATCATTCAAACCATGTTCTTTGATGGTGCTACATACGGGCCTAAAGAGGGTTCATATGGTAAAGGGCACTACTGGGGCGGTGATGACAATGGCTATGATGAGTGGGCATACGACAAAGGCCCAAGCACTAGCGAGGCGATCTGGAACTTCTTCCAAGATAAAACCTTTGACGGTTCTGATGTTGTAAATAACTCTGCTGAATGTGAAGCGGATTATACAGCTCCTGCTGCTCCTTCTAATCTCAAAGCTTCTGCTGTGTATGACACATACGCAACTCTAACGCTTTCTGCAAACAGTGAAAGCGACCTTAAAGGGTACAAACTATATAAGAGTGATGGTTCATCTATATCTGGCGTAATAAGCAGCACCACCATTACCGCTTCAGGGCTATCTGCACAATCTAATTACACTGTTTATGCTGTAGCCGTTGATGACTGTGGAAATGAAAGCAACCCATCTAACCAGGTGTCTTTTACAACTGATGCTCCATCTTATATAGCGCCATCTAAAACCAATACCGCAGTTAACTTCTATGTAGATGGAACCCTTGGGCTTAATGACTACCTTGACTACAACGAGAAATACGGTTCAGAACAGTTTACTCTATACCAAGCAGAAGATGGTTCTTGGAGCGATGTAAACCCTGGCGGCACCAGCAACGCTACCGACTCAGGATCTAGCGGCAACAGCAGCAGCGAAGGCTCTACCGGCGACGTTGATGTAAACTCTGGGGACATCCCTGCAGGCAGCTGGACAGCAAAGACCATTGCAAGCATGGAAGTTCATTTGTATGTACCTCAGTCTGAACCTGTTCTTGCGGGCAAACGTGCTCTTATGATTAGCATGCATGGCTGCGCTCAAACTAACGAAGACTTTAAAAATTACGGCAACTGGCAACATGTTGCTGATGCATACGGCATGGTTGTAGCCCTACCTGACGCTCCAAACGGTGGTGTTATTATGGGATGCTGGGATTACTACGATTCAAGCCATAGTAGAACCAGCCCTAGCAGACATGATGACAACCTACTAGACCTTGCAGAGACACTTAAAGCTGATAGCAGCCTAAACATTGATGCTGACCAGGTTTATATCTCAGGCCTTTCATCAGGTGGTGGCCAAACTCACGTAATGGGCTGCCTAGCTCCAGACGTGTTTGCAGGTATCGGCATCAATGCTGGCCCAACCATTGGCACTAGCTCAGGTCAAATCGGTTCTGTTAGTACTAATGAAAGCTCTGCGGTAAGCCTATGTAATACATTTGCTGGATCTTATAGCGATTCATTCGACACACAAATCACTTCTGTCATACATGGCACATCTGACTACACAGTAGCTCAAGGGTATGCAGATCTTAGCGCTGAGTCTATGGCTAACATATATGGCGCAGCTAAGGACTCGGGAACTATGAGCATCGCTGGTGGCGGAACTGAAACTACTTATAGCGACAGCATCGGGGTTCGTGTTTCTAAAATCATGGTTTCTGGCATGGGCCACGCATGGCCAGCAGGTGATGGCGGTTCTGGCGGCAGCTATATCGATCACAGCCATGTTGACTACCCTACATTCATCACTCAGTTTATGTTTGAAAATAATCGCAGAGTAGACAGAGGTGCTGAGACTGGTGGTGATACCAACACTGGCGGCGATACAGACACTGGCGGCGATACCGATACTGGTGGAGATACTGACACTGGTGGCGACACTAGCACTGGCGGCGACACTGATACAGGTAGCGATACCAATACTGACGACGCAACAGATTCAGGTTCAACAGGAGGATTATTTGATTGGACTTCAATGTGGAGCAGCTGGAGCAGCTGGAGCTGGTTCTAATTCCTTACCATAAAATATAACACTCACTTTATATCCAGCCCCTGCCTTGCAGGGGCTTTTTTAATCTACAACACTCCCCTCTTGTCGCAGCAATGCTTTTTTAATAGTTACCCCCCAGCGATAACCTCCTAAACCACCATCAGAACGGATAACTCTATGACAAGGTATCAAAGGTGCAACATTATTAGCTCCTATTGCATTAGCAACAGCTCTTACGGCAGAATTCATCCCTATATACCCTGCAATTTGCTTATAAGTTGTTGTCGTTCCAGCTGGAATAGTACATAGCGCTTCCCATACTTTTTTCTGAAAATCTGTTCCATGCAGCTCTATAGACTGCAACTGCTCACCTACTGCACTTAAAGTTGAAGCCTCTTGAAAAATTTGATTCACAAACTCGTAATCAGGTTCAATTTTGAGTTTGCCCAACCTCTTACGCTTTGCAAATCTATTAAACTCCCCTAACCCCTCTTTGATTCGACCTGTAGCTCCACAGTAGGTATCTGACTTTCCACCAGCATCATCCACATAAACAAAACAGGTAAAAATCAGTTTATTATCACTACAAACCACAAATATATCGCCAGCAGCAATATTAACAATCCCATATCTATACAGCATAAAACCTCATTTTATCGATTCCAAAACACCATCCTATCAGGAAAGACATCAATTTATACAACCTGCAACACGATGATTTATGAAGAAAAGATTAAAACAAACTTTTTAACTGGGGTATATCCTACAAAAGGATAGGTGTTTTCCGGATGTTTTAAGTTGTGAATCTCATTTAGCCTTGATAAAGCTTTAGATGAAGATCTGAAGAGATCTGCCAATAATACATAGCCTAAGATCTAGTGATAGACTAAATGTTAATTGGTAAGGGGCCTAGTACACCTCATATTAATCACTCTAATCGTTTGGCCGAATAAACGCCTGCGATTAGGGTTATTAATTCTATGCTTTCAAGCAGTAAGTGCAGATCCACTTTGATCAGAGAGTAGGCCTATCGAAAGCCATTACTAGGAGGTTTAGCATAAGCGTAATGACATCGATAGGGGTCTAGTACTCTGCATATTAATCACCTTGGCCACAAAGTTATGACCGATACTTGAACTAAGCAGCCAAAGCAATTAATCCATTTCTATATCTTGAATTAGGCCTACCGAAGTGCATTACCAGGAGGTTTAGCATATGGTGTAATGAACTTCAGCAGGGGTCTAGTACTCTTTATTCGGTGCCTATTGCTTTAAACCCCAACACCTTGTAACTTTTTTCAATTAACCAACAGGAAGTAGAGCTGAGTCAAACTGTTCATTTATCACTTCAGCCATCGCCAGATAGAATGCCGAAAGACCACATAAAATCCCTTCCCAGCCTGCAATGCGCCCAAGAATCTCTAACCCGGTAAAATCCTTAGCTGCTAATAAAAAGAACAACACTGTCGCTAAGAAGAAAACCAAGCGTAGTGCTTTATTTGCTTTAAACGTTCCGATAAACATACAGAATGTAAACGATCCCCAAAGAACCAAATACCACGCCATAAAACCATGTGGTGTTGCCTCAATCCAGCCCATCTTTGGCATAAGAATAAGCGCGACCAGCGTAAGCCAAAAGAATCCGTAAGAGATAAATGCTGTGACCGCAAAGGTATTACCTTTTTTAAATTCGAGCACTCCAGCTACAATTTGCGCTAGGCCTCCATAAAAAATTCCCATTGCCAAAACCATTGCACTGATTGGGAAAAACCCTGCGTTGTGAATATTTAATAAAACTGTTGTCATTCCAAATCCCATTAAGCCTAATGGACCTGGGTTTGCATATTTTACTTCACTCATTTACATCTATTCCTGCTTTATTACTAAATTGATAGCCACACACAATCCACCTAAAAAAAGCTAACTCTAAGTGTTTAATAATTTATTGGGGCTTAATAGGCCTGTCGAAGATCATTACAGGGAGGTCTAGCATGAGCGTAATGAACTTCGACAGGGGTCTAGTACTCTTTACAATAACCGCTCTAACTATAGAGCGGTACAAAACACAATTACAACTTAACCTACAGGTAACAGAGCTGAATCAAACTGCTCATTAATCACTTCAGCCATTGCAAGGTAGATCGCACTCAAACCACAGATGATACCTTCCCACCCTGCTATACGACCTATCAACTCCGAACCGGTCCAATCTCTTACTGCTAGCAAGAAGAACAAAACTGCCAGTGAGCCAAAGATAAATCTTAAGGTTTTATTCGCTTTTAATGTTCCAACAAACATGAACAGAGTGAATATACCCCACATGAATAGGAACCAAGCCATAAAGCCATGAGGAGTTGATTCAGTCCAACCTAGTTTTGGCATTAACATCAATGCTACAAGTGTTATCCAAAAGAAACCGTAGGATATAAATGCTGTAACACCAAAGGTATTACCTTTTCTGAATTCAAGCACGCCTGCAATAATCTGCGCTAGGCCACCGTAAAATATTCCCATTGCTAATATCATTGCGCTAATTGGAAAAAATCCAGCATTATGAATATTTAGCAAAACTGTTGTCATACCGAACCCCATTAAACCTAACGGGCCTGGATTGGCGTAATTTTTTTCGTTCATTTTGTTCAACTCCTATTCTGTATAAAATTTGTGCAACTATACGACCAGATAGCACTTACTTAGATTTTGATCATCACGCTCTGGCCTGAGATAGGCTTTCCTGAATAAAGGTGATATTTCCAGGGCAACTAAAATCTCTCGCCTAAGCTCCTCCTTGCTCAAACTAAGTAGTTTTTCTTCTCCGATTCTTCTTGCACACTCTTCAATTATCTCTGTTTCACTTACTTGAACCGTTTTTGCATCCAACTCAGCAAGTAATTCAACCATGCATTCGTCTATCATTTTCTTCACAGACCCTTATCGCTCCTACACAACGATGTTGCGATGACCAGCCCGAACGTTTTTTAAACATTCAGCGTTAAACTAGTCAAAATGCGTGCCAACCACCACAAAAAAGCCATATCAAACTGAAATAACTAGTAAAATTTAGTCAAAAAGAAGTTTAACTGCAAAAAATGATCAAAACACCAGCGGGACAACTATGTCTCACTTTAATAAAAACTAATAATACAACGGTATGATAATAATAGAATTTTATACAGCAAGACAAATATGACCCATATAGAGACTTTTTCGCCTAATTGCTGCGCAATACCACCCTTAGAAAACACCCCAAATGTAAACACATTAACTCAGACACACCATTACTGCTGCCATACGCTACACAAACACAAAACAGCAACAAATATAGACACAAGAACTACCGGAGAACTTCGTAAGAAACCAGAAAAAACAAAACGCTTCCTGAGTTTAACTTAACGTTCGCACGAAAGCCGACTCAGAAATATTTTCCGAACAACCCAAGGGAAATAAGATTACGATTTTAGATCTATTAAGGACTTTAACATAAGAGCACAGATCTATTTGCAGATCCTTAGAGACAAACAGGAGTTACTTATACTCACAGCACAAACACCACTAAGGAATCAACAACCACACCTTGACAACCTTATGTTTGAGTCATATAAAGTAAAAACTTATTAAAAGAGATTTAGAACGTATTATTTTTCATCAGACTTATTAGGCAGCATAAACCCACCCATTTACCAACCTCATCCAGCAACTAACAATTGTTCACAGCTGCTCAATAATAAGGTAGATATTTTCCGAATGCTTAGTAGTTAGTTATGCGATTTACACCAAAGAGCCTTAACTACTCCATCACAACCGATATTTGAAACCAAACAGGCCAAAGCAATCAATTCAGATCAAACCATTTTTAAAGCAACCCTATCGAAGCGCACAGCAAAGAGATTTACCTTAACACAGCAAACTTCAACAGGGGACTAGCGCTATTTATCAAAATAGCGCACTGACAGTCAGCAAAGAAAACACCTATAGATACTTTATCTATTCAGCCTTAACCCACTGGTAACAGAGTCTTACCATACTGTTCATTAAGCACTTCTGCCATAGCTAGATAACATGCACATAAACCACAGATAATACCTTCCCAACCAGCAATTCGACCAAGCACCTCAATACCAGTAAAATCTTTTGCCGCAAGCAAAAAGAATAAAACCGTAGCCAGGAAAAACACCAAACGCAACATCTTATTAGCCTTAAATGTCCCGACGAACATGAATAGTGTAAATATCCCCCAAAGAACCAAAAACCACGCCATAAACCCATGTGGAGTTGGTTCAACCCACCCCATTTTCGGCATTAAGATCAACGCGACCAGGGTCAACCAAAAAAAACCGTAAGATAAAAATGCTGTTACTGCAAAGGTATTTCCCTTTTTAAACTCAAGCACCCCAGCAACTATCTGCGCCAGCCCACCATAAAAGATCCCCATTGCTAAAACCATCGCGCTAATCGGAAAGAACCCTGCGTTATGAATATTTAACAAGACCGTCGTCATTCCAAACCCCATTAAACCTATCGGCCCTGGATTGGCATAATTTTTTTCACTCATCACTTAAACTCCTAAACTGCTACTTAATTAACTATCTACACACTATTTTGCCTTACGGCACCACCATATTTATGACAACCTTGGGATTTGTAACCACACTATCTTGATTAAATAGGCCTACCGAAGAGCATTACAGGGAGGTAAAGCTTATACGCAATGGTCTTCGACAGGGGTCTAGTACTCTTTGCACCCTGTTTTCAGGGCAGTTCAAACTCGTATAAACTTTATATGACAGGACAGTAGCGCTAATCCAAACTGCTCACAACCACCTCTATCATCGCAAGCACTTTTGCACCAACTACAAGAAATCATGCACTGTGAATATTCAATAAAACCTGGATAATTAAACAACTAGATAACACTTACTTAAATTTTGATCTTCACGCTCCGGCCTTTTGTAAGCTTTTCTAAACAAAGGTGATTCCTCAAGAGCGACCAAAACCTCACTCCTTAGCTCTTCTTTACTCAAGCCAAGCAGCTCTTTCTCCCCAACCCTTCTTGCACACTCTTCAATAATTCCAGCTTCACTGACCTGGATCGTCTTAACATCAAGCTCAGCAAGCAATTCAACCATACATTCGTCTATCATTTTCTTCACAGCCTCTTATCGTTTCTACGCAACGATACTGCAACGACCAGCCCAAGTATTTTCACAAACATTCGAACAACCTAATATTCACAATACGTGCCAACAAATTTCGCACAGCAATATATAGATGAAATAACTAGAAAAATTTAATTTTTTGGTTTTTATAAAGCACTCTTGAGGCGACAAGCAAAAGGGTCACAATTGTCCCGCATCAAGAGCAAACAACTCTACAACAGACTGAATACAAAGAACTTTTACCTGCCACGACAAAAATGTCCCAACAAGAGACTATTTTATCCCGTTTTTTTGCATTTTACGAAACAGGGTACGACGCGAAATCCCCATCTGATCAGCCACAGCCCGCCTGTTCCAGCGCCCATTATTTAACATCTTTAAGATATAAGAACGCTCAAACTTTTCCATTGCATCCACATAATTCATATCATCTGCAATAGCCTCACCCACACAAGAGCCATCATCACCAGATTCAACAACCACCTGATCCCGAAACTCCAAGGTTTTAAGAGTCACATAACGACTAATGCTATTTTGCAACTCACGCACATTCCCAGGCCAATAGTAATTATACAAGGCATCCATAACCTTACCCGGCAAGGGAGACTCACCATTCTCGGGATCTATCCCCTTTAAAAAATGATCTACCAATAGCGGAATATCCTCTTTTCTATCACGTAGCGGTGGAATATTTATCGGTATAACATGAATCCTATAATAAAAATCCTCTCGAAAATTCCCTTTATTAACCTCATCCAACAGGTCACGATTTGTAGCTGCCACAATACAAAAATCTGATTTTTTAACTGTAGCCTGCCCCACTGGAGAGTACTCTTTAGCTTCAATAGCTCGGAGCAGCTTCACCTGCAGATTCATATCAAGCTCACCAATCTCGTCCAAGAACAAGGTACCGCCATCAGCCTGATCTAAAAAACCAGCCTTAGCCTTATGCGCACCGGTAAAGGCACCTTTAGCATGACCAAAAAAAGCGCTTTCAAGTAGGTTTTCAGGTATAGCGCCGCAGTTAACGGGCACAAACGGCTTATCGTGGCGTGAACTCATATCATGCACCGCCTTAGCAACCAACTCCTTACCGGTCCCGGACTCACCATAGACAACCACACTAGCGGTATCAGACAAATTAGCCGATGCCTTGATAATCATATCGTAGACATTCTGCATCGCCTGGCTTTTACCGATAATATTACTAAAGCGATAACGCTCCTGTATCGATGACTTCAGCTTAATATTTTCCTGCTGTAACAATTGGGACTCAGCCTTCATCGACTGCTCTCGCAACTTCTGCTCGGTAATATCCTGCAATGTAGTTACCGCACCAATCATAATATTATCATCATCAAAGATAGGCGCTGCTAGAAAATAGATATAACGCGACTTCCCCCCTACATCTTCAAAATAAGATGTAGCCTCCCAGGCAAAAGGAACAACTGGAGACTTGCCTGCCTCCTTCCCTTCATACAGCTTCTGAAACCTTGCAAAATCCTGCTCGAGAATAAGATCCGCCAAAACCGGGCGCGGATGATCATAAAACAGACTCCACTGCATATCGGTATTTATCACCTCTTTTGCAGAAAACCCTGTTAACAATTCACAAGCACGATTAAGAGAAACGACCTTATGATCTAAACCAATCGCAAACTGCGCAATCGGGGTACACTCCATAAGATTTAGCATCTATACCCTTTGACCTCATATCTCTACCAGACACAAAGAATTATACACACTATCAAAACTTATCGCCCCTATTGGGAAATGGTTTTTGCGAAATTATCCCCCACTTAACATCATTTTTCGCTATAATTGCACCCAGCAGATAAAGACTATCAGCCTCTGATATTCTTAAAACCAACACTGAGGACAACCCCATGAGCGCAACAATAATCGACGGAAAACAGATCGCAATAGATCTAAAAGAATCAATTAAACTTGAGGTTGACTCCAGGATCGAGCAAGGATTACGCAGACCTGGGCTAGCAGTAGTCTTAGTAGGGGATGATCCAGCATCAGAGGTTTATGTAAACAGCAAAAGAAAATCATGCGAAGCTGCAGGTTTTATCTCCAAAGCATTCATTAAACCAGCATCAATGACTCAAGATGAGTTATTTGCATTAGTTGATGAATTAAATGCTGATGACGAGATCGATGGGATATTAGTTCAGCTTCCATTGCCAGACCATATCGATGGCGACCAAGTTATCGAGCGCATCCTGCCAGAGAAAGACGTAGATGGTTTCCACCCGTATAACGTTGGTCGCTTAGCACTAAGAATGCCGCTACTACGCTCATGCACCCCAAAAGGTATCATGACCATGCTGGCAAAAACCGGCATAGACCTAGTTGGGCAAGACGCCGTAATCATCGGTCAGTCTAACATTGTCGGCAGACCAATGGCGCTAGAGCTACTAGCAGCGCGCTGCACCATCACCGTTTGCCACAGCAAAACCAAAGACCTAGAAGGAAAAATACGCAACGCTGACATCATAGTTGCAGCAGTTGGGGTACCAAACTTTGTACCTGGTGAATGGATAAAAGAGGGCGCAATCGTAATTGACGTTGGTATCAACAGGCTAGAAACCGGCAAATTGGTTGGCGATGTAGACTATGAAGCCGCCAAAGAGAAGGCTGCCTGGATAACACCTGTACCAGGTGGCGTTGGCCCAATGACCGTTGCTACCTTACTGGAGAACACGCTGGAATCAGCGAAGATGAGAGATTAATTCAAGCTCTGCATTTGCCCGGTTCAAGCCGGGCAACAGCGCGCTTTATACAAACCTCACAAAGTAAAAGCTCAATCAAGAAACACCCATTTATGAAACGATCAACTCAGCCCTTTTAGAGTCATTCGGAAATAGATCTTTTGGAACTTTTTCCCGGCCTAATTCTTTATAAACAATATATCTAGCGCATTTAGAATTATCTTTATAACAATAACGCTTCCTCATCGAGACCACACCAGAGGGGTACTCTTCCATTTTATCATTATAAAATTTACAGGTCTCAAGCAGCTCACACTTAGGCATAACAACCTCCGCAAACTTGAAAGTTAATATTTAAACCGATACCACCCTATAAGATAGCACTTATAAACCACCTTTCAATTCTACAGCTTTTGTTTTACCAACGTGGTCACAAAAAACACTCTACAAAAGCCACCAGCACCACAATAACACACCATTACAGCAGCTTTATTCAAGGCAGATAACCGTATATACAAGAAAACAGTGTTTTTAGCGATTTTTTAAAAACGTGAATACTTTATTTATCAGGAAGTTATTCAAAACAATGAATTGTCCCTTCGAAGGGAAAATGTTTAAAAAATATAAAAAAACACCCTGAGCATAGCTGCAAAGGGTGCATATTTTATTTCAGCTTACTTGAAATCAAGCAAGACAGCCTTTTACTCTCTGCGCCAACTAGTGCCACCAGCGCCATCTTCAATCACGATACCCTGCTCTTTTAGCTCATCACGAACACGATCTGCTTCAGCCCAGTTTTTATCTGCACGCGCTTGGTTACGCTGTGCAACCAGTGCATCGATCTCTGCGGCAGCCAATCCATCTGCATCACCTTGGAAGAATTCATCGACGTTATGCTCTAATAACCCCAGTACATTTCCAAGTTCTACCAAAATTGCAGCTAATTCTCCTAAAGAATCACCACCTGCATCTCTAGCCTTGTTCACTTCTACCGATAGCTCATGCAGAACGGCAATCGCAGCTGGAGTGTTATAGTCATCATCCATAGCTGCGACAAAACGATCTTTATATGCAGATTGTTCTGGCGCCTTACCAATTTCAATGCCACGGAGGGAGGTATAAAGCTTTAGCAATGACTGTTTTGCTTGCTGCAGATTCTCTTCTGTGTAGTTTAGTGGCGAGCGATAGCCGCTAGTTAACAAAAAGAACCTAACCTCTTCTGCCTTATATTTTTTTAAGATCTCGCGAATAGTAAAGAAGTTACCTAGTGACTTCGACATCTTCTCTTGATCAACGCGAACATGCCCATTGTGCATCCAATACTTTGCAAATGGCTTTTCGGTAACAGTCTCAGACATTGCAATTTCGTTCTCATGATGTGGAAACTGCAGATCTAACCCACCACCATGAATATCAAAACTCTCACCCAGCTCATCAAATGCCATTGCAGAACACTCAATATGCCAACCTGGGCGACCCGCTCCCCATGGTGACTCCCAGCTTGGCTCACCAGGCTTTGCCATTTTCCACAATACAAAGTCGTACGGGGACTCTTTTACATCACCGACAGCAATACGCTCTCCAACACGCAGGTCTTCAATATTTTTCCCTGATAGTTTTCCGTAAGAGGTAAAGCTTTCTACACGAGAGTAAACATCACCATTTTCAGCCTGGTAAGCAGCACCTTTAGCAATTAGCCTTTCAATCATATCTATTATTAACGGAATAGACTCTGTTGCCTTTGGCTCTGCATCTGGACGCTGCACTCCAAGCGCATCAGCATCCTCATACATAGCTTCAATAAAACGTTCTGTAAGAGCCAGAAAATCTTCACTATTTTCATTGGCTCGATTAATGATTTTGTCATCAATATCAGTTATATTGCGCACATATTTAACTTCATAATCGCGATAGCGAAGGTAACGGGCAACCATATCAAAAACCACCATTGCACGCGCATGCCCCAGATGACAGAAGTCATAAACCGTCATTCCACAAACATACATTTTCACCTTTCCCTCTTCTAATGGTTGGAATGGCTCTTTTTTCTTGGTTAAGCTGTTATAAACGTGCAACATATTATTTTTCCGTTTCTCTATTTTTAATGCCGTAATGGGCAATATTACCTAAATCCTAGAATAAACGAAAATGGTACGTGCAAAACTCCCCTTATAAAAGTATTATTTGGCTCTAAATCTGATGATTAGAGGTTTAAAATGTTATTGAGATATAAGACGCTATTCTTTGCAATATTCGCTCTTGTTTCATCTTTGGCTATTGCTGATGCAGCAAAAAATGCTGAGATTAAACCTGCTGCAGATACTGCAAAAACTACTATGAATAAAGCTGTAGAAAAAAAAGGAGCTTCCAAAGTGATTGTAAATATGAAAACCAATATGGGAACTATCGTTCTTGAACTTGATGCTGAAAAGGCACCAGTTACTGTTGAGAACTTTGTAAACTACGCAAAAGAGGGTTTCTATAACGGCACTATCTTTCACCGCGTTATCCCTAACTTTATGATTCAAGGCGGTGGCTTTGAGCCAGGAATGGGTCAAAAAGCAACTCAAGAAAACATTAAAAACGAAGCTGATAATGGCCTTAAAAATGATCTTGGCACTATCGCTATGGCGAGAACCCCTGATCCACACTCAGCTTCTTCACAGTTCTTTATCAACACTAAAGACAACGGTTTTCTAAACTTTTCATCTCCAACTCCTCAAGGTTGGGGCTATGCTGTTTTTGGTAAAGTTACTGAAGGCTTAGACATCGTTCAATCTATCGAGAAAGTTAGAACTGGTTCAGCTGGCGGTCACCAAGACGTTCCTGTTGAAGACGTTGTAATTGAAGAAGTTACAGTAGCTGAGGCTGAATAAAGCTTTTTGCCGATGACTTCTAGCATATTTGTTTCTGATATCCATCTGGATATCAGAAACAATAAAAGAACCGACCTTTTCTTATCATTTCTCGATAAGATCGCCTCTAAGGCATCTTCCCTTTATATCCTCGGTGATCTATTTGATGCCTGGATTGGGGATGACACCCTGCATAACTACCCAAGAATCATAGATGCCTTTGCCAAACTTAACCTGACTACCAATGTCTATATCATAAAAGGTAATCGCGATTTTCTTCTAGGCGATGATTTTGTTCGTGCAACCAAATGCACAATTCTTCCCGATACATTTAGCAGCTCGATCCATGGTAATAACACCCTGTTATTGCATGGCGATACTTTATGTACAGACGACGAGCAATATCAGCAATTTCGTACTTTAGTGCACAACCCTAAATGGCAGCAGGATTTTTTATCTAAGTCATTTGAAGAGAGAGTTGAGTTCGTAAATAAAGCTCGTGCTGCAAGCATGGAAAACTATAAAAGCTCAAATCAAGCTGCTGAAGTTACTTTTGCCACCCTGTTTGCAACAGCTGAACAGCATAACGCCAATACCGTTATCCATGGCCATATCCATCGGGAAGGTTTCCACCATCACGAATCTGATAGCAGTAGTTTCGACCGTTTTGTATTAAAAGACTGGAATGATACAACTGGCAGCGTTGTTATCGAAGATAATGGTTTCAAACAAGCTAGATACTCCATAGAGAATGGGCTGGAGATATTTGAAGATAAAGTGCTGTTAAATAACTAATAGAAAAACGCTTTCAAAGATACATTTTTTTAACTCAAAAAAATTCCCGCTTGTACGGGAATCTTAGAATCAATCTGGTTTCACGACAAAAATCACTTAAATAGTTTGCTCCGCACGCGCTTTAGCAGCCCTGCGTTCTCTTTCTCTTCTCTAATATGAAATTCACGAGCTCTAACCCCTAGCTCTTTTGCTCTACGCTTCTCTTCTTTGACAAGATTTCTTCTAATACGGGTTAGCTCATCCCTAGATAGCTCTTGGCGCAAAAACTTATCATCTTCGCGCAATACATAACGCCCTAGCTTATCCAAAAATTTGTCATCGACATCTTCAGTTTTAAGGGTTCTTTGGTTTAGCCCAAGACCATCAAAGTTATATATCTTCAGATAAAGCTCAGCTTTTTCAACACTTACTTCAAGCGCTATGGTTACTGGAATTGATGATTTTAATTTAAACCTACTTTCGGTGACACTAGCATTCAGTGTACGTTTCCGTTTCTGCTCAAAATCAAGTTTATGACTAAGAAGGTAACTGACTTGCTGTTCAACTGCCTTTTCGCCCTTTACGTCAAATTCAATAATATCTTTCTTAAAACAGCGAAATGAAACAGCAACACGCTTCATATTGTGCGTACTATCGGTAGCTACCTTATAATCAATTTGTAGCAAATCATCAATATCACCAACGCCATCGACTTTGTACGAAGCGTAAATTTCACGATTAAGGTAAACTATCGCTTTTATTAGCTCATCAAGATAGTTATACACCTTGATCATTCGCGGCAGGGTGTGCTCCCTGTAGAACTTCTCTTTTCTTTCCACGTCACGAAGCTGGACAAGTTCCTCTTGCCTTCTACTATCTGCTTCCTGTTTTAATTCGTCCAGAAGTGACATACTTACCTCTTGACCCTCTGCAAAGACGAGTTACCTTGCGCGAGTCATATTTTCAGTCCAATTTTTTCTTTTTCAACGTCTCTAGCAAAACGTAATTTCATTAGTATCAGTTTAGCTTTTTTTGTTCTTTTTTCTATACTGCTTTTATAATTTATATTTTAGAAAAACCAGTACGGGGTATTCTATTTATAGATAGTAGCAAAAGATTAAAAACTGTTCGATAGATAAAACCGTTAACAATCAACCTGCTAATTTATCAAATTCAATACAAGCATATGCGGAATGATTATGAATTGATTCAAAATTTTCCGATTCTATCTTGTATGAGTCAACGTGATCATCACCATTTAGCTTTACTGCAATATCTCGCACCAAGTCTTCTACAAACTTTGGGTTATCGTAAGCATATTCAGTAATATATTTTTCATCTGGTCTTTTAAGCAAACCATATAGTTCACATGATGCTTCTGATTCAACCATTTTAATTAGCTGATCAACAGAAAGATTATCGTGCGCCTTTACTGTCACTGTCACATGGGAACGCTGATTATGCGCACCATACTCTGATATCTTTTTAGAGCACGGACATAGACTAGTAACCGGAACTACTATCTTTACATATACGTTCTCAGCACCATTCTCTATTGTCCCCAAAAGGGTTACATCATAGTCCATAAGACTATTAACCATAGAAACCGGAGCTTGCTTATTAACAAAATATGGGAAGTTAAATTCAACCATCACATCCTGAGCTTCTAAACGCTGCGCTACATTCTGCAGAATATTGCGTAATGAACCCACTGAGATGGATTTATCATTATCATTCAGGATCTCTACAAAACGTGACATATGAGTTCCCTTCACATCTGCAGGAA
The DNA here is from genome assembly GCA_033852135.1 of Gammaproteobacteria bacterium. Classification (GTDB taxonomy): domain Bacteria; phylum Pseudomonadota; class Gammaproteobacteria; order QZLD01; family QZLD01; genus QZLE01. The sequence goes on from JAWSVB010000002.1 coordinate 20,670, forward strand.
GGTTCACATACATATTCACATTTGCAACGGTGGCAACTTCAGTTCCATCAATATCCTGAACCTTAATTGGGTGTTTTATATCCTTAATTCCAACCCTATTGATTGCTACTTGTCTTGTGTCTGCGCTACTTTGGACATCCTCTATCTGGGTAGCATTGCTGTTTACTGCACCTGTCTTCGCCGACAGAAACTCAGCTGGGGTCATTTGACTCATTAAATATAAAACCTATCTTTGGAATATTATTACGAATATCAGCGGGATATTATACGATGTAACCAATTTTTACAATCCTGTCCTTCAAGGAAGCTATTGATTGCACTTTTAATTCCATCGGCATTTAGCCCAATTTCTGCCAACATCTCATCACGAGTTCCTTGCGGAATATATTGATCCGGGATACCTAAATTAAGGATGGATAATTTTTTACCTGATGCTAGCAGGAATTCATTTACTCCACTGCCTGCACCACCGGCAATTGCATTCTCTTCAACAGTTACAATAACTTGATGCTCTTCTGCTATCTGCAGTAAGCGTTTCTCATCTAGTGGTTTAACATAGCGCATATTTATCAGGGTATAATCTTGCTCTGCCGCTACCTGCTCACACTCTTTTAGCAGTGAGCCAAAAGATAGGATCGCTATCTCACTACCGGTTTTAACCACTTCAGATTTAGCAAATGGGATAGTCTGAGTTGTAACTTCAAGCTTTTCACCTGCTATTTTTTGGCGCGGGTAACGCACTGCCACTGGAGCATTTAAAGCAAGTCCAGTATTTAACATTAGCGCACATTCATTCAAACTTGATGGCGCCATAATCACCATATTTGGCAAACAACGCATATAAGAAATATCAAAGCAGCCATTATGCGTTGGACCATCTGCGCCTACAACACCGGCGCGATCAATTGCAAATAGTACTGGTAAGTTTTGTAAAGCCACATCATGCATCAACTGGTCAAAACCACGCTGTAAAAAGGTAGAGTATATAGCCAACACCGGCTTTATCCCTTCACACGCCAGCCCAGCAGCAAAGGTAACTGCATGTTGTTCTGCGATCGCCACATCATAAAATCTTTTCGGAAACTTATTCGCAAATTCAACTAAGCCTGAACCCTCACGCATCGCAGGGGTTATCGCCACTACTTTTGCATCACGCGCAGCAGCATCACAAACCCACTTACCAAATACCTGGGTATAGGTTAAATCAGTTTCACTACCCTTCACTATCCCCTTCTTGGGATCAAATGGGGTCACGCCATGATATTGCGTGGGATTATTTTCAGCTGGCTCGTAACCTAAACCCTTTTTCGTAACCACGTGCAAAAGCTTAGGGCCATCAACTAACTGGATATTTTTAAGCACCTGCAGCAGTTGCGGCAAATCATGTCCATCAACTGGGCCGATGTAGTTAAATCCCATCTCTTCAAACAGGGTTCCAGGGACAACCATCCCTTTAACATGCTCTTCTGCCTTGCGCGCCAATTCCAACATGCTATTCGGCATCTTTTGGAACACTTTCTTACTGCCTTCGCGCACAGTGGAATACCATTTGCCCGAGATAATCTTGGCAAAGGAGCGTCCAATAGCTCCTACGTTCTCCGAGATAGACATGTTGTTGTCGTTCAACACAACAATCATGTTCTCTTTCAGATCTCCTGCATGATCCAAAGCTTCAAAAGCTTCACCAGCAGTCATCGCACCATCACCTATGACGGCAATACATTGTCTCTCTTGATCTTGAATCGAAGCAGCAACCGCCATACCCAGCGCAGCACTAATTGAAGTACTAGAGTGTCCAACACCAAAGGCATCATATTCACTTTCTTCCCGCTTAGGGAAACCAGATACTCCATCTTTTTGACGCAGTGTGCCCATCTGATCACGACGACCAGTTAAGATTTTATGGGCATATGCCTGATGACCAACATCCCAAACAATCTTGTCATCTGGGGTATTAAATACGTAATGCAGAGCTATCGTCAGATCAACTGTCCCTAAACTTGGCGCTAAATGCCCTCCAGTTTTGGATACAGACTCAATCATATATTGACGCAACTGCGAGGCTAGCTCCTGCAATTGCTCAGAGTTTAACTTCCGCAATTCAAGCGGAGAGTCTATCTTTGCCAACAGTGGAAATTCTTTCTCTAGATTCATCGATAACCTTTTGGATTAGTATCCGCGATTCTTCTCGGACTTATTCAGCAAGTCCTTTTCAATAAGCTATATTGTTTTGGAGAACCGATTAATTCTTCCGCGAAATAATGTATTCCGCTAACCAGCGTAATGGATCAGCCTTTTCATCGAAACCACTAAGACTATCAACTGCATCCTGAATCAGCTCTTCAGCTAACTGCTTTGATTCCTCAATACCCATTAGTGCAGGATAAGTTGGCTTTTCAGCATCTTGATCTGAACCCTGTGGTTTACCCAGCTCTTCAGTAGTGCTTTCAACATCAAGAATATCGTCCTGAATTTGGAATGCTAAGCCGATACATTTAGAGTAGTGATCTAAAGCCATTCTCTGCTCTGGAGTGATATCTTTGGCGCATAATGCTCCTAAAAGAACGCTAGAGCGAATTAATGCTCCGGTCTTATGGATATGCATATTTTCCAGTTCAGCTATATCAATTTGCTTACCAACTGCTGCCAAATCAATCGCCTGACCACCAACCATTCCACGTGAACCACTTGCTACAGCAAGAAGGTTTATCATCTCTAATCTGGTTTCAGCAGCAAGATCTATGGTTTTATCAGCAGCAAGAATCTGAAATGCCAATGTTTGCAATGCATCCCCAGCAAGGATTGCAGTAGCTTCGTCATATGCCTTGTGACACGTTGGTTTACCTCGACGCAGATCATCATCATCCATTGCAGGTAGATCATCATGAACCAATGAATATGCATGAATACACTCTACCGCTGCTGCTGCCGCATCTAAGCTTTCAAGATCATTACCTAAAGCTTCACCAGCAAGATAAACTAATAGTGGGCGCACACGCTTTCCACCATTAAAAACGGAGTAGCGCATCGCTTGATGCAGTGTGTCTGGGGTTATCTTTTTCGATGGTAACCAATAATCAAGAGCATTATCCACGCGCTCTCTATACTCTTTCATCAGCTTTTTCAGTTTATCCATTGTCTTTACTCTCTGTTCCTTGGCTTTTCAGGTGTTAATTTCAGGTATTACTCAAAAATCTCTTTCAGCAAAAAGATCTACTCATCTAGATCAAAAGGTTGCTCGCTATCATCTCCATCCTTTGTAGATAATAGTGCTACCTTCTGCTCTGCCTGCTCTAATGCTGACTGACAAATACGTGTCAGCGCTACCCCCTTCTCAAAATGTTTCATGGACTCTTCCAAAGAGAGATCCCCGTTCTCCATCTTATTAACTATCTGCTCTAAATCAGACAGCGACTTTTCGAAGTTTTTGGTAGTTTTAGCAGCCATTTCATACCCGGTTTAGTGACCTAAATTAAACTTTATTTACAAATATGCGCCCATTCTAACCCAATCACAGCCTGATTATAACCACAATCAGCCATTATCTATGGGGTAGCCTAAAAATAGCTCTTAAGTTAAACTCTCAGCACGCATATTTCAGTATGGATGAAAGGCTTTAGTTAATGAATAGTGTTTATGATGCAGCGAGCATCGAAGTTCTATCTGGATTGGAACCAGTTAAAAAAAGACCAGGGATGTATACCGATACCTCACGCCCAAACCACCTGGCGCAAGAGGTTATCGACAACAGCGTCGATGAAGCGATGGCAGGTTTTGCCAACAAGATTGATGTAACGGTTTTCACCGATGGTTCAATTGGGGTAAGGGATAACGGGCGCGGAATGCCTATCGACATCCATCCCAAAGAGGGGATCCCTGGAGTTGAGGTTATCCTCACCAAACTCCATGCTGGTGGTAAATTTTCTAATAAGAACTATCAATTCTCCGGCGGCCTGCATGGTGTTGGCGTTTCTGTAGTAAACGCACTATCGAAAAACCTTGAGGTATGGATTCGCCGTGACGCAAAAGAGTTCAACATCTCTTTTGGTGATGGATTTAAAAAGTCTGAACTTGAAGAAGTTGGCACCGTTGGCAAACAAAACACCGGTACCACTATCCGCTTCTGGCCAGATGAAAAGTATTTCGATTCCCCTAAATTTTCCATCGGCAAACTAAAGCATATTCTTAAGGCAAAAGCCGTTCTCTGTCCTGGCCTACTTATCCGTTTTAAAGATGAGGCTTCTGGAGAGAAAGAGGAGTGGCAATATCAAGATGGTCTAAAGGATTATCTTTCTAGTTCACTGGAAGGCTTTGAGGTATTACCAGAAGCTCCATTTATCGGCATGTTTAAAGGTGGACAAGAACAGGTTGAGTGGGCTGTTTCATGGCTACCTGAAGGTGGTGAATACATCAACGAAAGTTATGTAAACCTTATTCCAACTATCCAGGGTGGAACCCATGTAAATGGCCTGCGCACTGGACTTACTGAAGCTATCCGAGAATTCTGCGATTTTAGAAACCTACTTCCGCGTGGCGTAAAAATCAGCCCTGAAGACGTATGGGAAAAAATCTGTTTTGTCCTCTCGGTAAAACTGGAAGACCCGCAATTCTCAGGCCAGACGAAAGAAAGGCTATCATCTAGAGAGTGCGCTCCATTTGTTTCTGGCGTGGTAAAAGATGCGTTCAGCCTATGGCTCAATGAACACACTGAAGCTGCAGAACTAATTGCCAATCTCGCAATTCAAAATGCACAAAAACGGCTGCGCTCCAGCAAGAAGGTGGTGCGTAAAAAGGTAACCAGCGGACCAGCACTTCCAGGTAAACTTGCCGACTGTTCCAGCCAAGATCTAGGCATCACCGAGCTATTTTTGGTGGAAGGTGATTCTGCGGGAGGATCTGCCAAACAAGCGCGCAACCGTGAGTTTCAGGCAATCATGCCACTGAGGGGTAAAATCCTAAATACATGGGAAGTTGACTCCGGACAGGTTCTGGCCTCACAAGAGGTACATGACATCTCTGTTGCTCTTGGAATCGAACCCGGCTCACCAGACCTTACCGGACTACGCTATGGCAAGATATGTGTTCTAGCCGATGCTGACTCCGATGGTCTACATATCGCTACTCTGTTATGTGCGCTATTTCTGCGTCATTTTCCCGCTCTGGTAAAGGCAGGACATGTATTTATCGCTATGCCACCACTATTTCGTATCGACGTTGGCAAAAAGGTTTTCTATGCACTAGACGAATATGAGAAGCAAGGTGTCATCGACCGGATTCACGCCGAGAAATTAAAGGGGCAAATAAGCACTACCCGCTTTAAAGGCTTAGGTGAGATGAACCCTTTACAACTGCGTGAAACCACAATGGATCCTGATACCAGAAGACTGGTGCAGCTAACTATTGAGGAAGACGACGACACCTATGACATCATAGATATGCTACTTTGCAAAAAAAGATCCTCAGACCGTAAAACTTGGTTAGAGCAGAAAGGCGATCTTGCAGATATTGAGGTCTAATTGCTAAAGAGTAATGATTCATTTTCTTTTTGCTGAGCATTTCAATTATGCCCAACATAAACAACAGCAAAGAAAAAAATGAGTCAAAAAAATAGCTAAGGAAAGTTTTGATGGAAACAACCGAACAAACATATATAGAACATGAAACCACGGCGATAAAAGAGTTCACCGAAAAGGCGTATCTCGACTACTCCATGTACGTAATTCTTGATCGTGCCCTACCGAATATTGGCGATGGTCTCAAACCAGTACAGCGACGTATAGTTTATGCGATGTCTGAACTAGGACTAAGCGCAGCTTCAAAACACAAAAAATCAGCTCGTACTGTCGGTGATGTTTTAGGTAAATACCACCCGCATGGCGATTCAGCTTGTTATGAAGCGATGGTATTAATGGCGCAAGAATTTTCCTACCGCTACACATTAGTAGATGGGCAAGGTAACTGGGGGTCACCTGATGACCCTAAGTCTTTCGCTGCTATGCGTTATACCGAATCACGATTAACCGGTTATGCAAAAACATTACTAGCTGAACTTGGCCAAGGTACTGTTGAATGGGCTCCAAATTTCGACGGAACCATGAGTGAACCGGTACAACTTCCGGCAAGACTACCAAATATTCTACTCAATGGTAGCACTGGAATCGCTGTAGGTATGGCAACAGATATCCCGCCACACAACCTACGCGAAGTTGCTAGCGCATGTATCAAATTACTCGAAACACCAAGCACCTCACTCGATGAGATCTGTGAAATAATCCAAGGGCCTGACTACCCAACTGATGCAGAGATAATCACCCCGCGCAATGAGATTATCAACATGTACGCCACCGGGCACGGCTCCATCCGGATGCGCGCATGTTATGAGATGGAAGATGGTGACGTAGTGATAACAGCACTGCCGCACCAGGTTTCAGGCAATAAGATCTTAGAACAGATTGCGCAACAGATGCAGGCCAAAAAACTACCAATGGTTTCAGATCTTCGCGATGAGTCAGATCACGAAAGCCCAACAAGACTTATAATAACCCCAAGATCAAATCGCATCGATATCGAACTATTGATGAACCATCTGTTCGCCACCACCGATCTGGAGCGTACCTACCGCGTCAACCTGAACATGATTGGACTGAATGGCAAACCACAGGTGAAGCCATTGATGGATATCATATCCGAATGGCTGATGTTTAGAATTGAAACGGTAAGAAAGCGTCTGCAATGGCGTTTAGATAAAGTTCTCGACCGCCTACATATTTTGGAAGGTTTCCTCACAGCATTCCTAAATATCGATGAAGTTATTGCAATCATCCGCAGCGAAGATGAGCCAAAACCAGTATTAATGGAACGCTTTGGACTTTCAGACATTCAAGCAGAAGCTGTTCTTAACCTTAAACTGCGTAATCTAGCAAAACTGGAAGAGTTTAAGATTAGAGCAGAGCAGGAAGAGCTAGCTGCAGAAAGAGACAAACTTCAACTTATCCTGGGTTCAAACCAACGCCTGAAAACTCTGGTCAAAAATGAGATCAAAGAGGATGCAGAAAACTATGGCGATGAGCGCCGCTCGCAAATAGTTGAACGTAATGCAGCCCAAGCTTTAAAGCAAACAGATCTAGTCCCAAGCGAAGCGGTAACCACTGTTATCTCACAAAAAGGGTGGGTAAGAGTTGCCAAAGGGCACGACATCGAACCTGAGTCACTCAACTATAAATCTGGTGATGATTACCTAGATTTCGCTCGTGGACGCAGCAACCAGCAAGCGGTGTTTATTGATAGTTCCGGCAGATCATATTCCACATCAGCGCATACCCTTCCATCTGCTCGCGGACAAGGGGAACCACTAACAGGAAAGTTCACACCCCCATCTGGTGCAAATTTCTGCAATACCCTGCTGGGCAAGAGTGATGACCAATACCTAATCGCCTCCAACTATGGCTATGGCTTTATTACCAAATTGGAAAATCTATACTCCAAGAACAAGGCAGGTAAAGCATTGCTTTCTTTGCCATCTGGCGCAGAGGTGATGCCTCCACTCAAAGTACAAAGCACAGAAGGGTACAACATCGCTGCTATATCCAGCGCAGGCTACCTACTAATATTCCCAGTAACAGAATTACCAATCCTCAGTAAAGGCAAGGGAAATAAAATCATTGGAATACCTCCAGCAAAGATAAAAAGCGGGGAAGAAATTGTCACAACATTTGCAGTATTCCCGCAAGAATCAGCCATCACCCTTCACTGTGGGCAGCGTCACTTAACTATCAAGCCCAACGATGTTGAACTATATAAAGGCGAGCGTGGTAGGCGTGGTAAAAAGTTACCCAGAGGGTTCCAACGTGTTGACACAATCACCTTCTCCGATGCCGAAGAAGAAGTTGAAGTTAACGAGGAACAACCTGCAATACTAGGTGAGACAGAGCCACCAAAGTTTGACCTAGAATAGTTATATGCCGTTTGAGTAACGTAGGTTTACCTGCGTTACTCAAACCAAGTCAATTACATTTTTAACTCTCTTCCTTCCTACCCTCTGGGTACAAACTATTTAGGCAAAAAGCCACTCCCAGTTGGAAAACTCCCCACTCATTTCTTATACTTTTAAAATAAGAAATATATCGTATACAACAAGGCTTAAGATATGGACAAACAAAACAACATTAACTACATTGAGCTACCTTCAAAAAACATTGAAGTTACAAAAGAGTTTTTCATTACCGTATTCGATTGGAAATTTACAGACTTTGGCAATGACTACACTTCTTTCACCAATCAATGTGTTGGCGGTGGCTTTTATAAAACCGAAAAAGAGTGCCGCACAAAAGATGGCGCTCCACTAATCGTCCTATATAGCGATAACCTAAAAAACACCCAGCAAAAAATTGAAAAAAATGGTGGCGAGATTATCAAACCGACATTTGCATTTCCTGGGGGGCATAGATTCCACTTCATCGACCCTAATGGAAATGAATATGCAGTTTGGTCAGAAAACAGTTAAATAAAAACTATCGATTAATATAGGAACAACATAACAAACAACTATATAACCATGGACTAGCAATCCTCCCAAAACGGTGGCAATAATGAAAAGACCTCTGCATACATTATTTTTTATTCTATCTGTAATTTTTATCTGCCCCCGTTTAACTCATGCAGCTGAGTTTGACCATAATTATTCTGCATTCAGCGCCACTCTTCATTCCCATGTTGAAAATGGAATGGTTGATTATCAAAGCATTAAAACTACGCCTATAGAGCTAAATAACATTCTGAAAAACTGGGGAAAAGTAAGCAAGAATGAATTCAACACCTGGAATGAACAGCAGCAGCTAGCGTTTCTCTTCAATTTATACAATGGGGCTACCATTAAACTTATTGTAGAACACTACCCTGTAGATAGTATTAAAGATATTGGTGGTTTTTTTAAAGGCCCTTGGGATCAAGATATTGTGCAACTCTTCGGTGAGATTATCACTCTAGACCATCTGGAACACCAGATTTTACGCAAACAATACGATGAGCCACGCCTTCATTTAGCACTAGTTTGTGCAGCGAAAGGGTGCCCTCCTCTGCGCAGCGAAGCATATACCGCAGAAAGCTTTGATACCCAGCTAGATGACCAAATCAAACAGCTCCTCAAAAACCAACTAAAATTCAAAATCGACCAGACAAATAAAAAGGTTTACCTATCTCCAATCTTTAAGTGGTACGGAGATGATTTTATTGCTAAATACTCACCAACTGCTGGCTTTGATGATCTATCAACAAGAGATAAAGCAGTTATAAACTATATATCTAAACATCTTCCTAAAAATGAAAAGCTGTTTTTACGCACTGGCTCATATACCGTAAAACACCTTTCTTATGACTGGTCACTAAATAAGCAGTAACTATACTTTTTCCTACCCACGCTCCCAGTAGCAACGGGGTGTTATCTTACCTTTTATATTTTTCATTTCCTTCTACTTTTGAACAAAACTTATTCCGGCCACTGCTAATATCTGCTAATATTTCTCCTGCTATAACCCCGCTAGCAAATAACCCGCTCCAACTGTTACAACTAGGAACATAAAAACACACACTATTATTCCAATTACGTTAATAGCCTGGAGCAGGTATTATTCAAGGAATAAATGATGCAAAAAATCAACGGCTATAACTGTTTTCACATACACCGCATTAATCAACCTGATGCAGATACAGTTATCTTCATGAATGGAATTCTTAACTCTTCATTCTCCTGGACAGAACAAGCTAAGGTGGCCAAATCACTTGGGATAAATACCTTACGCTATGACATTCGTGGTCAATGGGATTCCCAAACAACTCCTGGGCCATATAGCATAGAGCTACTTGCGCAAGACCTTGCAGCACTAATGGACCATTGCGAGATTAATAGTGCTCACCTTTTTGGCATAAGCTATGGAGGGTTCATTATGCAAAAATTTGCAGCGCTGTTTCCTGATAGAGTTAAATCTATGGTGATAATAAATTCCACCCCAATTATTCAAGGTAAGCCAAAGCATGTTGTACAGAATTGGTGTGATTTAAATGAGATGGATGAGATAAACCTCTACTTTGATGTTATGGCAACATCTGTTTTTTCTGACTCATATTTTGAAGAGCAAGCAGAATTAATTATACAATCCAAAGAGTTTCTAAATGTGGGAATTCAAAGAACCCCTAATTTCTCCAAGGGGCAATATCTACTCAATACTGCAAGTCTAAATGATTTAGATGGCGATGGTCTTATTCCAGAATTGAGTAAAATTGAATGTCCGACCCATATAATTTCTTCAGAAAATGATGTCCTGTATCCAACAAAATACTCCAAGATCTTAGCTGAAAACATTAAGGGCTCTACGCTGTCAGTAATCCCCAAATACGGACATGCGGTTGTAAATGAGAGCCCCGATACAATAAATAAACTGCTTAAAAACCATCTTGAAAAGCACATCAACTAATCAAAATATCTTGGCAAATGGTTATAGGGGTAGCAACTCCTCTATAACCAGCAAAGATTGAGGTTAATTAAAGCTATACACAAAAATAAATCAACAGGTGCATTACTCCAAGAGAAAACACCCCGGCAACAATATCATCCACCATTATTCCAAAACCACCAGAAACCTTTTTATCTAAAATTGAGATGGGCCAAGGTTTAAGAATGTCAAAAAAGCGAAACAATACAAATCCAGCTAAAACCCAATACCAGGTCAGCGGCACCAAGATCATGGTAATAAGGTATCCAACAATCTCATCCCATACAATACCAGAATGGTCATGCACCCCTAGGTCTTTAGAAGTCTTATCACAAATCCAGATTCCAACTACTGAGAACAGAGCAGTTATCACAAGATAACCTGGCAAAGATGCTAGCAGGCTTAATAACAGGTAAACTGGAATAGCGGCAACAGTTCCAAATGTTCCAGGCGCCTTAGGAGCCAACCCACTACCAAATCCAAATGCCAAAAAATGGATAGGATCACTCCAAACTCTTGGTTTATTCACTATATCTCCTCAAAGAAATACCTAGTTTATCGACAAAAAAATCAATTTAAGCCATGACTGGTGGTATCATAACATGCCCTGCTAAATTCTAAATGGTTGTAATATGGATACTATTAAAATACGAGGTGCACGCACCCATAACCTTAAGAATGTCGATATAGACATCCCTCGAGACAAATTAATAGTTATCACTGGACTATCAGGGTCAGGAAAATCCTCTCTCGCATTTGATACCATCTATGCAGAAGGGCAACGTCGCTATGTTGAATCACTTTCAGCTTATGCACGTCAGTTTCTTTCAATGATGGAAAAACCAGATGTTGACCACATAGAGGGGCTGTCTCCAGCTATCTCTATCGAGCAAAAATCCACATCCCACAACCCAAGGTCAACCGTAGGAACAATCACCGAGATCTATGATTACCTACGTTTACTATATGCTCGCACCGGGATACCAAGATGCCCAATCCACAACCATGAACTAAATGCCCAAACCATCAGCCAGATGGTGGATAAAATTATGGAACTGGAAGATGGATCAAAAATCATGATCCTTGCCCCAGTTGTTAATGAGCGCAAGGGTGAGCATATCCAGCTAATGGACAACCTTAAGGCACAAGGATTTATCCGCGCTCGAATTGACGGAGTAATCTATGAATTAGATATACCTCCAACTCTAGAATTACACCAAAAACACACAATAGAAGTTGTTATAGATCGTCTAAAAATCCGCCAAGATGATGACATAAAAACCAGGTTAGCTGAGTCTATAGAAACAGGGCTAAATCATAGCGAAGGCTTAATTCGGATAGCCTTCATGGATAGTGAAGAAACTGGCGCTGATGACATCACCTTCTCGGCAAAATTTGCCTGTCCAGAATGTGGATACAGCATCAACGAGCTTGAGCCAAGACTCTTCTCATTCAATAACCCAGCAGGTGCCTGCCCAACTTGTGATGGGCTTGGTCAAAAACAATTTTTCGATCCAGATATGGTGATAACCAGCAAAAGTATCAGTATTGCTGGTGGAGCAATCAAACGCTGGGATAAGAAAAATGGATACTATTTCCAGATGCTCCAATCAATTGCCAATCATTATGATTTTGACCTCGACACCCCATTTTGTGAACTTCCAGAGAAATTTCAAGAGATCATACTCTATGGCAGTGGCAGCGATAAAATAGACTTCACCTATAACAATGAAAAAGGTCTGCGCTATAACAAATCCCACCGTTTCGAAGGTGTCATCCCTAATATGGAACGCCGCTTTAGGGAAACCGAATCGAATACAGTGCGAGAAGAACTAGCTAAACAGATGAGTACACAAATCTGTCCAGACTGTAATGGTGACCGTCTAAACCTTGGAGCAAGAAATGTCTTCATAGGAGAACATAACCTACCATCTATCACAGCGAAATCTATTGGTGATGCCCTTACACTATTTGAACAGCTCAACCTAGATGGTAAACGGGGACAGATTGCGGAAAGAATACTCAAAGAGATCAGCAGCAGACTCGGTTTTCTAGTCAATGTTGGCCTAGATTATTTATCACTTAGCCGCAGTGCTGAAACCCTATCAGGCGGTGAAGCTCAACGTATCCGACTTGCGAGTCAAATTGGAGCTGGACTTGTTGGGGTGATGTATGTCCTTGATGAACCATCGATAGGGTTACACCAGAGGGATAACCAACGTCTACTACAAACCCTGTTTCATCTGCGTGACCTTGGTAATACCGTAATCGTAGTGGAACACGATGAAGAAGCAATTGAATCAGCAGACTTTGTGATTGATATTGGTCCGGGAGCTGGAGTACATGGCGGCAACATCGTCTCACACGGTACCCCAAAGCAGATAAAAAACTGTAAAAACTCTATGACCGGAGATTACATATCTGGCCGCAAACAGATTGCAATCCCGACTGAAAGAGTAAAACCAGATCCAACCAAACAGATTAATATCAAAGGCGCTAGCGGTAACAATCTACGTGATGTCAGCGTAAAGATTCCTGCAGGGGTTATGACCTGTATAACCGGCGTGTCCGGCTCAGGTAAATCGACCCTCATCAATGACACCCTGTATAAATATGCCGCTAATATTCTCAACAAAGCATCACACACTCCATCTCCATGTAAGAAAGTGGAAAACCTAGAGCAGTTCGATAAGATTGTTGATATTGACCAAAGCCCAATTGGTAGGACACCACGCTCCAACCCTGCGACATATACAGGTCTATTCACCCATATACGCGATCTCTTCTCTGGCACTCAAGAATCAAGATCCCGCGGATACAAACCAGGAAGATTCAGTTTTAATGTAAAAGGTGGGCGCTGTGAAGCCTGTCAGGGTGATGGCGTAATAAAAGTAGAGATGCATTTCCTGGCCGATATCTACGTCCCATGCGATGTATGTAAAGGCAAACGCTACAATCGTGAGACTCTAGAAGTACGCTACAAAGGGAAAAACATACACGAAGTACTCGAGATGACAGTAGAGGAAGCCAATCTTTTCTTCCAACATATTCCGGTAATCTCCAGAAAACTAGCAACCCTCATGGATGTCGGACTCTCCTATATCACACTCGGTCAAAATGCCACCACCCTATCCGGAGGGGAAGCGCAAAGAGTAAAACTCTCACGCGAATTATCTAAAAGAGATACCGGCAACACTCTATATATTCTGGATGAACCAACAACAGGGCTTCACTTCCACGACATTAAACACCTGTTAGATGTATTAAACCGCCTTAAAGAACACGGCAACACCATCATCATCATTGAACATAACCTAGACGTTATTAAAACTGCAGATTGGATTATTGACCTTGGCCCAGAGGGTGGCTCAGGTGGAGGGATGATAATTGCTCAAGGCACACCTGAGGATGTCGCTGCTACCAACGGCTCCTATACTGGTGAATTTTTACAAAAAATGTTGAGCACTAATAAGTGATAATCATCGTTATATAGAATTAATCACCATATAAAGTATTTACTGAAAGCATCACTAATTATATTATTACTTAGATTAAATCAAGAAGCCGTTGATATTAAAATTTAGAAACAAAGTTGAGGAATACTAATGAGTTTACCTGTAAAAATCGATAGCGCGCTTGAAGCGCTTCTATTCACAGAAGATGACTGCACAACCTATATAAATAAAAACACTGGAGAAATTGCTTCTGTCAGTGATGAAGAATCAAATTTTGCACATCAGAAATTAGATGAAACCACACCTGAGTGGATCGTAGCTGGTATACCTCGCATTAAACTCATACTTGAATCTGAAGATTATTTAGAAATGCCATCTAAATACGACCTACATGAAGAAAAAGTTATGGCTCAGTTCTGCGAAACAGTAGAAAAAGAAGATATAAAGAACTATCTACTAAAAACCCTTAGCGGTAACACAGCTACAGAGAACTTTAATAAATTTGTTGATGAATTTGATCTACATGACTCTTGGGCTTCTCATAGAAAGAATGCCATTAAGCAAATTGCCATAGACTTCTTTACAAAACACTCAATTCCATTCGAAGACAAATAAAACTATCGGTGTAAATGTGACCCATATATTAGAGCTAGAAGTGCGTGATTATGAGTGTGATATCCAAGGAGTAGTTAATAACTCTGTATATCAAAACTATCTTGAGCATGCACGGCATAAATATCTATTAGCGCTGGGAGTCGACTTTGCCGAACTGGCAAGTCAGAATATTAATCTTATGGTTATTCGCGCTGAATTAGATTATAAATCTTCTCTGCGACCTGGAGATAAATTTACAATTGAAAGCAATATCATTAGGCTTTCAAAGATTAAATTTGCCTTTCAGCAAAATATAATAAATGAAAATGGGAAAAACGTGGTAATTGGAAACATTATTGGAACAGCCCTCAATGAAAGAGGGAGACCATTTATGCCTACTTTTATTGAAGAGCTTCTTGATCAGGAGCTGGCATAGCCAGCTCCTAATTTTACTATAGCTAGGATAGTTAGTACTAGAGAAGATCCCTGATAATATCTCTTTCAGCTAATAGTTCCTTCTCTGAAATTCGCATCATCTTTTCACAGAACTCATTAATTTCAAGCCCTTTAACAATAGAGTAAGCCAACTCACTGTCACAGGTAACAGGGAATGAATAATAGAGGTCATCAGCAATCCCGTATGGATTACCTGTAGAGTAAACAGCCTTACTTACCCAATCGTTATCATTGGTACCATAGTACCATGACTTAAAGTGCTTAATTGTACAAATAGCTGCAGAAACTGTGCTAGACATACCACGCACCCGTAAGATTTCACTACCGCGCTGCTGAACCCCAGGGATAAACTCGTTTTCATACCAGTCAAAGTCAATTAGATCTGATACCGGCTTCCCCTTAAATAGGGCATGAGAGATATCAGGAAACTGAGTATTAGAATGATTTCCCCAAATCATGAACTTGGTTATATCGGTAACATGACAGCCAAGCTTACTTGCAAGCATTCCCATTCCACGATTATGATCTAAACGGGTAAGCGCAGTAAATTGCGAAGGATCTAAGTCTGGAGCATTTTTTGCTGCAATAAGGCAATTAGTATTAGCCGGATTTCCGACAACTACAACCCTTACATCGGGGTTTGCATAATCATTTAACGCCTTGCCCTGAGCAGGAAATATCTTCCCGTTAGCCTCTAGCAGATCTCTTCTCTCCATCCCCTTCCTACGCGGAAATGCTCCAATAAGAAACGCTACATCGACATCTGCAAAAGCTTCATCAATTTCTGTAGTTACAACTACATCTTTTAGAAGAGGGAAAGCACAGTCACCCAACTCCATCATCTCACCTTTAAGGTCAGGTAAGGTATTTTCAATATCATATAAGTGGAGAATTACAGGCTGCTGCAAACCAAATAGGTCACCAGCTGCAACACGGTAAACTAAAGATGAACCAACGTGCCCAGCGGCACCAGTGATCAGGACCCTCATTGGCTTCATATTATCTCCTTTTTATATCAGGTATGCACATACATGAAAAAACCGGGCAATGCCCGGTTTTTCAGTCATAAAATGACTATGACTTAATCTTCATCATCCTCGAAGTCATCATCTTCAACGATTTCGATTGGACGATCAACAAGCTCTACGAAAGCCATTGGTGCTTTATCTCCAGGACGGAAACCGCACTTGAGAATTCTTAGATATCCACCTGGACGTTCTAAGTATCTAGGACCAAGGGTTTCAAAAAGCTTTTTAACAGCTTCTTTACTTCTTAATCTAGAGAAAGCTAATCTTCTTGAAGCTACTGAATCAGTTTTAGCAAGAGTAATCAATGGTTCAACATGTCTTCTAAGTTCTTTTGCCTTAGGTAGAGTAGTCTTAATCAATTCGCACTCGATCAAAGAAGCACTCATGTTTTTGAACATTGCTTTTCTATGTGAACTATTTCTATTTAGCTTACGTCCTGATTTACGATGACGCATAATAAAATTCCTTAAACAATACTAACTTTTATAAACTGACCTACGCTGACTTCTTATCTGAACCAGCAAGGATTGATGGAGGCCAATTTTCTAAACGCATACCTAGAGAAAGACCATGAGAAGCAAGAACATCTTTAATCTCAGTTAGTGATTTCTTACCAAGATTAGGAGTTTTAAGCAACTCAACTTCTGTACGCTGAACTAGATCTCCAATAAAGTGGATAGTTTCTGCCTTAATACAATTAGCTGATCTTACAGTTAACTCTAGATCATCAACTGGTCTAAGCAGAATAGGATCAATATCTGGTTCCTCTTCCACAGGCTCTTCTTCAACATTACTCTTCAGGTCAACAAATACGCATATTTGACCATGAAGTACACCAGCAGCTTGCCTAATAGCCTCTTCAGGATCAATGGCTCCGTTGGTTTTAAGATCGATAACAAGCTTATCAAGATCAGTACGCTGCTCAACACGAGCTCTTTCAACATCAAAAGAAACACGCTTAACAGGACTGAATGATGAATCAACTTGCAGACAACCAATTGGTCTTTCGTCATCTTCACTTAAAGTTCTGGTGTTCGCTGGTTCATAACCGCGGCCCTGACGAACCTTTAGTTTCATCTCAAGCTTGCCACCTTTAGTAAGATTAGCAATCACAAGATCTGGGTTATAAATCTCAACATCATGATCTGTTACAATATCTCCAGCTGTCACAGCACCAAGGCCAGACTTAGAAAGAGTTAGAGTAGCCTCTGTTTTAGTGTGCAAGCGAATTGCTAAACCTTTAAGGTTTAGTAATATCTCAGCAACATCCTCTTGAACACCTTCTATAGCCGAGTATTCGTGAAGAACACCATCAATCTCAACTTCAACAACGGCGTAACCGATCATTGAAGAGAGAAGAATTCTTCTCAAAGCAGTTCCAAGAGTATGACCAAAACCACGCTCTAAAGGCTCTAAAGTAACCTTAGAGTGGTTTAGACCAACTTCTTGAACATCGACAAGTCTTGGTTTTAAAAATTCAGTAGGTTTACCCTGCATGAAAACAAATCTCCGTTAGAATTACTTAGAATACAGCTCGACTACCAGGTTCTCATTGATATCTGGCGGTAGATCAGATCTTTCTGGGCATGATTTAAACACACCTTCAAATTTCTTAGAATCTACTTCTAGCCATTCAGCAAATCCTTTCTGCTGACAAATATCCATAGCTGCTTTAACACGAAGCTGCTTGCTGGATTTCTCTGTAACAGCAATCACATCACCAGCCTTAACTTGAAAAGAAGGGATGTTGCAAATTCTGCCATTAACAAGGATAGACTTATGACTTACAAGCTGTCTCGATTCGGCTCTGGTTGAACCATAACCCATGCGATAAACAACATTATCTAAACGTGATTCTAGAAGCTGCAGTAGTATTTCACCTGTAGCACCTTTCTTAGAAGATGCTTTTTTGAAATAGTTACGGAACTGCTTTTCAAGCACCCCATAAACTCTACGTAGCTTCTGCTTTTCACGTAGCTGTAGACCATAATCTGTAGGTCTGCCACGGCGCTGACCACCTGTTGAACCAGGTACAGAGTCAAGCTTACACTTTGATTCAAGCGGTCTTACACCACTCTTCAAGAAAAGGTCTACACCCTCTCTTCTCGATAATTTACACTTTGGACCAATATATCTAGCCATTACTCAATATCTCCAGCCTAGACGCGACGTTTCTTAGATGGGCGACAGCCATTATGAGGAATCGGTGTTACGTCACTAATGTTAGTAATTTTAAAACCGATATTATGAAGAGCTCTTACAGCAGACTCACGACCAGGACCAGGCCCTTTAACAAGTACTTCAAGGTTCTTCATGCCAAACTCTTTAGCCACATTACCAGCTCTTTCTGATGCAACCTGCGCAGCAAAAGGAGTGCTTTTTCTTGAACCTCTAAAGCCTGAGCCACCTGCAGTAGCCCAACATAGGGCATTACCTTGTCTATCACTAATAGTGATAATTGTGTTATTAAAAGAGGCATGGATATGAGCTACGCCATCCACAACCGTCTTTTTTACTTTCTTTCTAGTACGTCCAGCTGATTTCGCCATTTTATCTACCAGTTAAAAAATTAAAATTACAATACAAATTACTTCTTAATAGGACGACGAGGTCCTTTACGAGTTCTTGCATTAGTACGAGTTCTCTGACCACGCAAAGGTAAACCTCTGCGATGTCTAATTCCTCTGTAGCAACCAAGATCCATAAGTCTCTTGATGTTCATTGTGACTTCACGTCGCAAATCACCTTCTACAAGAAAGTTAGAAACTTCGTTACGTATGGCATCTACTTGCTCTTCAGTAAGATCTTTGATCTTAATTGAAGGCTCTACTTTAGCTGCTGAGCAAATGCTCTTAGCTCTGGTACTTCCAATACCGTAAATAGATGTTAATGCAATTACTGCATGTTTATTTATAGGAACGTTAACGCCTGCAATACGGGCCATCGTTTATGTCTCCCAGACCGAAAAAAATATTAACCTTGTCTTTGTTTATGTCGCTTTTCTTTGCAGATAACTCTTACAACACCATTACGGCGTACTATCTTACAATTGCGGCAAATCTTCTTTACTGAGGCTTGAACCTTCATCTCAAACTCCAAAATACTTTTAGAAAAAGCGCGTTATATTACCAAAAAAAAAATAGAAATGGGAGATTATTTAAAAAATAATCAAAATCATTTCTTAGTTGAACCAGCCTTACCTTTAGTCTTCAAATTAGACTTGTCAAGCAGACTGTCATATTGATGCGACATTAAATGCGCCTGTACTTGCGCCATGAAGTCCATGACAACAACTACAATAATAAGCAGCGATGTTCCGCCAAAGTAGAACTGAACATCTAAGCCCATTCTAAGAAACTCTGGTAGTAGGCAAACTAGGGTAATATAAATAGCGCCAACCAAAGTTAATCTAGATAGAATTCCATCAATATACTTTGCAGTATTCTCACCAGGACGAATACCAGGTACAAATGCACCAGATTTTTTCAAGTTATCTGCAGTCTCTTTTGAATTAAACATCATAGCTGTATAAAAGAAACAGAAAAAGATGATACCTGCAGAATAAAATAAGATATAAAGCGGTTGCCCAGGGGCAATCTTTTGCGTTATATCACCAAGCCATTGCATACCTTCGGTATTAGCAAAGAAATTTGCAATAGTGGTTGGGAATAATACTATAGCTGAGGCAAAGATTGGAGGGATAACTCCAGCCATATTCAGCTTTAATGGTAGATGAGTACTTTGAGCTGCATACATCTTTCTACCCTGTTGCCGTTTTGCATAATTAACAACTATGCGACGCTGACCGCGCTCGACAAAGATAACAAAAGCAACAACACCAACTGCAATAGCTAGTAATACAAATAGTGTAAGCACACTCATATCACCATCAGCAGTTTTACGTAAAACTGATCCAACTGCTCCAGGTAAACCAGCAACGATACCAGCGAAGATAATCATAGAGATACCGTTACCAATACCCCTTTCAGTCACCTGCTCACCGAGCCACATAAGGAACATTGTTCCAGTAACTAATGTTATACATCCAACTAAAATGAACTGCATCTTAGACACATATACCATTTGCGGATTGTATAGTGCCAAGCACATACCGATAGACTGAAAAACTGCAAGAACAATAGTAAAATACCTAGTGTATTGCGTGATCTTATGCTTTCCAGCTTGCCCCTCTTTGCTTAATTGCTCAAGAGAAGGGACAACTTTTGTCATCAACTGAATAATAATCGATGCCGAAATGTAAGGCATGATACCAAGGGCAAAAACACTCAGACGCTTCAATGCTCCACCGCCAAACATATCGAACATATCGATAATTCCTTTTGGCTGCTGCTTGAACATATCTGCTAGGGCTGCTGGGTTAATCCCAGGAATTGTCAAATGAGCCCCAAGCCTGAAAACAACTATAGCAATTACGAGAAATATTAGGCGCTGCTTAACTTCTTTAAGACGCCCTTCATTAAACACGGTCCCTGCTGCTTGAGCTGTAATATTATTTTTAGCCACTTTTATTCTTCTACCTTTCCGCCTGCAGCTTCAATCGCTTCTTTAGCACCTTTACTAACAGCAAGGCCTTTAACAGTGATCGCGCCAGCAACAGTTCCTGACAAATATACTTTTACAGTTTTAACGTTTTTCTTAACAACGCCAACTGCTTTCAGAGCCTCAAGATCTACAATCTCAGCAGAAACCTGTGCTAAATCACAAAGTCTAACTTTAGCTGCTGTAGTAGAAACTCTTGAAGAGAAACCAACTTTAGGTAGTCTTTTCTGGATAGGCATCTGCCCACCTTCAAACCCTACTTTATGATAACCACCGGAACGAGAATGTTGACCTTTATGACCACGGCCACAAGTCTTACCAAATCCGCTACCAATTCCTCTACCAACTCTTTTAGAGTTTTGCTTACTGCCTGCAGCAGGCTTTATACTATTTAAACGCATTTTATACTTCCTCAACCGCAACCATGTAATAGATCTTATTGATCATTCCACGATTCTCAGGCGTATCTGCAACAACAACTGATTGATGCATTTTACGTAGCCCTAAACCAGATGCACATGCTATGTGACTTTTTAAACGTCCATTCTTGCTGCGCACTAATGTAACCTTAAGCGAATTTGGTTTGCTCATATCTTAACCTAATATCTCTTCAACAGTTTTTCCACGCTTAGCAGCAACACTTTCAGGAGTTGTTATCTGCTTAAGACCATTAATTGTAGCCCTTACAACATTGATAGGGTTTCTTGATCCAATGCATTTTGCTTGAATATTCTGAACACCAAGCACTTCGTAAACAGCACGCATCGCACCACCAGCAATAATACCTGTACCTTCAGGGGCCGGCTTCATGAACACTTTACTAGCACCATGATTCGCAGTAATTGCGTATTGAATTGTTCCATCAACAAGAGACACATCAATTATGTTTTTGCGAGCAGATTCCATAGCTTTTTGAATAGCCATAGGAACTTCTTTCGCCTTACCATAACCAAAGCCAACTTTACCTTGGCCATCTCCTACAACTGTAAGTGCAGTAAAACCAAATTGTCTACCGCCCTTAACAACTTTAGCAACACGATTTACGTGTACTAATTTTTCTTTTAAGCCATCAGTAGATGCATTATTTTCGCTAGTCGCCATGCTTATTGCCTTGTATTAAAATTCTAATCCAGCTTCACGTGCAGCATCTGCTAGAGCTTTCACGCGGCCATGATATTTAAAACCTGAACGATCAAAAGCAACATCTTTGATGCCTGCTTCAATAGCTTTCTCAGCTATTTTCGTACCAACTCTTTGCGCAGCCTCTACATTACCAGTAGATTTTAAACCTTCAGCAACTTCTGATTGTACAGTTGAAGCTGAAATCTCTACTTTTGATCCACATTCTGCGATGATCTGAGCATAAATATGTCGAGGTGTTCTATGAACTGTAAGCCTTCTTTTGCCAGAAGAAGCGATATTACATCTAGTTTTCTTAGAACGACGAATTCTTGAAAGTTTTTTATTCATCTTATAAACCCTAATTACTTCTTCTTAGCTTCTTTACGTATAACTTGCTCATCAGAATAACGCACACCCTTACCTTTATAAGGCTCTGGTGGTCTATACGCTCTGATTTCAGCAGCTACTTGTCCAACAACCTGCTTATCAACACCCTTAACAACAATTTCAGTTTGACTAGGTGTTTCTATAGTAATTCCTTCAGGTACCGGATATTCAACTGGGTGTGAAAAACCTAGAGTAAGATTAAGTTTCTTACCTTGTGCCTGGGCTCTGTAACCAACACCAATAAGTTGTAATTTCTTCTCAAAACCTGTAGTTACACCAACAACCATGTTGTTGATAACAGCTCTTGATGTACCTGCCAACGCAACTGCTGGCTTGCTCTTAGGATCTTTAGCAGCGAAAGTAACAACATTACCATCGACTTTCATCTCTACATCATTATGTAGATCATGTTCTAATTGACCTTTTGAGCCTTTTACCTTAACAAGTGAACCATCAACTTTTAGATCTACACCTGATGGTACTTCAATTGGTTTCTTTGCAATTCGAGACATCTTTTTCTCCGCCTATGATACTACGCAAAGAACTTCACCACCATGGCCTTTGCTTCGCGCTTCTCTATCACTCATTACACCGTGAGATGTAGAGATGATAGCTACGCCAAGACCGCCATTAACTTGTGGTAGTGATTCTTTATCTTTATAGCTTCTTAAACCTGGTCTACTAACTCTCTGGATACTATCAATTACAGGTTTACCTTGATAATACTTGAGTGCGATAGTTAATACTGGTTTAGCTCCTGATTCAACAGAATAATCTGCAACGTAGCCTTCATCTTTAAGAACTTTAGCTATCGAAATTTTTAATTTAGACGATGGCATACTAACTTGCGCTTTATCAGAGCTTTGCGCATTTCTTACTCGAGTTAGCATATCTGCTATCGGATCACTCATGCTCATAAATATTCACCTTTTACCAGGTTTAAATAACCTAATTTACCAACTTGCCTTAACTAAACCTGGGATATCACCACGCATAGCCATTTCTCTTAGTTTGTTTCTACCTAAGCCAAACTTGCGGTAGTAACCATGTGGTCTTCCTGTAATTTTACATCTATTACGTTGACGGCATGGGCTTGCATTCCTAGGAAGCTTTTGGAAAGCTTCTTGAGCTGCAATTTGCTCATCTTCAGTAAAATTAGGATTTCCAATAATTTTTTTCAGCTCAGCACGCTTAGCAGCATATTTAGCAACAGTTTTTGCTCTTTTAACATCGCGCTGTACCATACTTGTCTTTGCCATGGGTAACCCTCTTAGTTCCTAAATGGGAAGTTGAATGCGCGTAGTAAAGCGCGTCCTTCTTCATCAGTGCGAGCTGAAGTTGTGATAATAATATCCATCCCTCTGATCTTATCTATTTTTTCATAGTCGATCTCTGGGAAAATTATCTGCTCTTTTACACCCATGCTGTAATTACCACGTCCATCGAAAGATTTACCATTCAATCCACGGAAGTCTCTTATACGCGGAATTGAGATATTAATCAAACGATCCAAGAACTCATACATCTGTTCTCTACGTAGATGAACTTTACAGCCAACAGGCCATCCATCACGAATCTTAAAGCCAGCGATAGATTTTCTAGATAAGTTAACAACAGGCTTTTGACCAGCGATCTTAGTCATATCTGCAACCGCAAAACCCATAACCTTCTTATCAGTTACAGCTTCGCCTACGCCCATATTAAGGGTGATCTTAGTGATCTTAGGAACTTCCATAGGATTTGAAAGACCTAATTCCTCCATAAGCTTAGAGCGAATCTCTTCATTATATAGTTTCTTTAACCTTGCCATCAGGACACCTTGCTATACATCAACAGCTTTGTTGTTAGACTTAAAGAATCTGATCTTCTTACCATCTTCCACACGAAATCCGACTCTATCAGCTTTGCCTGTTTCAGAATTGAACAAAGCCACATTTGAAATATTAAGAGCCGCCTCTTTACCCACAATCCCGCCATTAATGCCTTTTTGTGGATTTGGCTTAACGTGATGTTTTGCAATATTGATATCTTTGACAATAACCTTATCGTTCGACAGCACTTTCTCAACTGTACCGCGACGGTTTTTGTCTTTACCAGCGATTACAATTACTTCATCACCTTTTTTAATCTTACGCATCTCGATTCTCCGAAATCAAAGTACTTCAGGTGCCAAAGACACAATCTTCATGAACTGTTTACTACGAAGTTCGCGTGTAACAGGGCCAAAAATACGAGTTCCAATAGGCTCAAGTTTTGCGTTCAGTATAACCGCTGCATTTGAATCAAATCGAATTACAGAACCATCAGGCCTTCTTACACCCTTTCTAGTTCTTACAACTACTGCGTTATATACTTCACCTTTCTTAACACGGCCACGAGGGATCGCGTCTTTAATACTTACCTTGATCACATCACCAATTCTAGCGTAACGTCTGTGCGATCCACCTAGGACCTTGATACACATGACTTTCTTAGCACCGCTATTATCGGCCCCCTCAAGGATTGTCTGCATCTGAATCATTGTTAATTCCTGACGTACTTTACTTGTTAACTAAGACTAACCATTCACAACTTCAACAAGCGTCCAAGACTTAGTCTTCGAAATTGGCTTGCATTGCTTGATTAAGACCACATCACCTTCTTTTGAAGAGTTTTCTTCATCATGTACATGAAGTTTTGTTGTCTTCTTAATGATCTTGCCATAAAGAGGGTGCTTAACCCTTCTTTCGATACCAACAACAACGGACTTGTCCATTTTGTCGCTAATAACTTGACCCGTTAGGGTTCTTTCAATTTTTTTATCTTCGCCAGACATCTTATTCACCCTGCTTCTCTTTTAGAACAGTATTGATTCGAGCAATCTCTCTGCGAGCCTGCTTAAATAGATGAGACTGAGATAGCTGTCCAGATCCACGCTGCATGCGAAGATTGAACTGAAGACGTAGGTTGTCAGTCAACTCAGACTTAAGCTCTTCAACTGTTTTTTCTCTTAATTCACTAGCTTTCATTACATCACCGTCCGAGACACAAAAGTTGTACGCACAGGTAGTTTTGCTGCAGCCAGTTTAAATGCATCTCTAGCGATGTCTTCATCAACACCTTCAATTTCATAGAGAACACGACCTGGTTGAATTTTAGCTACCCAATATTCAACGTTACCTTTACCCTTACCTTGACGAACCTCTAGTGGCTTCTCAGTAATCGGGCAATCTGGAAAAATACGAATCCAAAGTTTTCCACCACGCTTAACATGCCTAGTGATTGTACGACGAGCCGCCTCAATCTGTCTGGCTGTTATACGCCCTCTGGTTGTTGCCTTGATGCCATATTCACCAAAGCTAACTTTTCCACCTCTAATCGCAAGCCCCCGGTTACGGGCCTTCATTTGCTTGCGGAATTTTGTTCTTTTTGGCTGCAACATCTCTTATGACCCTTTCTTTGCTGTCTTACCAGGCTTG
This sequence comes from Gammaproteobacteria bacterium, assembly GCA_033852135.1. GTDB lineage: Bacteria > Pseudomonadota > Gammaproteobacteria > QZLD01 > QZLD01 > QZLE01. The sequence goes on from JAWSVB010000002.1 coordinate 46,217, forward strand.
CCAGACTTACCAGGCTTTCCAGACTTACCTTTACCAGCTTTTTTCTCTTGCTCTGCAATAGCTTTTTGATGCTGATCAAGCGGTCCGTATACCTCGCCCTTATATATCCACACCTTGATACCGATGATACCGTATGTAGTTAGGGATTCAGCTGTGCCATAATCAATATCTGCTCTAAGCGTATGAAGAGGTACACGACCTTCTCTATACCACTCTGTACGAGCAATTTCAGCACCATTAAGACGACCAGCAACTGAAACTTTAATACCAATTGCCCCAAGGCGCATAGCATTAGATACAGCACGCTTCATAGCTCTTCTGAACATGATACGCTTAGCTAGTTGCTGAGATATATTTTCAGCTACCAAGTTAGCGTCAAGCTCTGGCTTGCGAATCTCTTCAATATTAATATGAACAGGGATATTCATAATCTTTGAGACTTCTTTTCTCAAACGATCAATATCCTCACCTTTCTTACCAATAACAACACCAGGTCTTGCTGAAAAGATGGTCACGATTGCAGTATTAGCAGGACGCTCGATGCGTATTCTACTAACAGAAGCGTGAGCAAGCTTATTCATTATGAATTTTCTTACTTCGACATCTGCGATTAAGAAGTCAGAAAAATCTTTTTTACCCGCATACCATTTTGAATTCCAATCAGCTGAAATTCCAAGTCTAAATCCAATTGGGTGAACTTTTTGTCCCATCTCAGCCTACCTTAACAGTCAGCAACAGTCACGATAATGTGACTTGTGCGTTTGAGAATTCTTGCACCACGACCTTTTGCTCTAGCACGGAAACGCTTTAGAGTTGGCCCCTCGTTAACACAGATTGTTGAAACTTTAAGCTCATCAATATCTGCGCCTTCATTATTTTCAGCATTTGCTATCGCTGAGTTCAATACTTTAAGAATGATCTCTGCGCCTTTCTTAGTACTGAATTGCAAGATCTCTTGAGAGCGCTCTACAGATAGACCTCGAATTTGGTCTGCAACCAATCTAGCCTTTTGGGCTGAAATCCTTGCATGACTTAACTTTGCAGTTACTTGCATATTAATACCTACCTAGATTTCTTATCAGCTACATGGCCTTTATAGGTTCGTGTCAGAGAGAACTCACCTAATTTATGACCAACCATATTTTCATTAATCAATACTGGAACATGCTGTCTACCATTATGTACAGCAATTGTTAACCCAACCATATCTGGGCTAACCATTGATCTTCTTGACCAAGTTTTAATTGGTTTACGGCTATTAGCCTCAACCGCTTGCTCAACCTTCTTTAGAAGATGAAGATCAATAAAAGGACCTTTCTTAATCGAACGTGGCACGATTCAATTCCTCTTTCGTTACTTACGATTTCTGTGTCGAACAATCAAGTGATCTGTTCGCTTATTACTTCTGGTCTTCTTACCTTTAGTAGGCAGACCCCATGGAGATACAGGGTGACGACCACCAGAAGTTCTACCTTCACCACCACCATGCGGATGGTCAACTGGATTCATAGCAACACCGCGAACTGTTGGACGAACACCTCTCCAACGAGTAGCACCGGCTTTACCAAGTGATCTAAGACCATGCTCTTGGTTACCTACCTCACCAATAGTTGCCTTACATTCACATAAAACCTTTCTCATCTCACCTGAACGTAAACGAAGAGTTGCATAAGCTCCTTCTTTCGCCAAAACCTGAGCGGATGTACCAGCACTTCTTGCTAGTTGCGCGCCTTTAGCAGGTTTAAGTTCAATACAATGTATTGTTGTACCAACAGGAATATTTCTTATTGGTAATGCATTTCCAGGCTTGATTGGAGCTTCAACACCAGAAACAATTTCTGTTCCAGATGTAACTCCGCGAGGGGCGATAATATACCTTCTTTCGCCATCTTTATAAAGTATTAATGCAATATGAGCGCTTCTATTTGGATCATATTCGATGCGTTCCACTGTTCCAGGGATACCATCCTTATTACGCTTAAAGTCAATGATTCTATAGCGTTGCTTATGACCACCGCCTATATGACGAGTGGTAATTCTGCCCAAATTATTTCTTCCGCCACTCTTGTTTTTCTTTGCAACAAGTGGCGCATAAGGTGCACCTTTGTGCAGATCTTCGTTTACAACTTTTACAACAAACCTTCTTCCAGGAGATGTTGGTTTTGTTTTTACAAGTGCCATTTTGATAATTCCAAGTCTATTTAGTACTAGTCAACCAGCGTAAAATCGATACTCTGACCTTCAGCAAGTCTAACAATTGCCTTTTTCCAATCACTACGTCTTCCTGTAACGCGACCAAAGCGTTTTTGCTTACCCTTGGTCTTAATAACATTAACAGACGTAACAGCAACGTCGAATAGAGCTTCTACAGCCGACTTAATCTCTTTTTTATTCGAATCAATAGATACCTTAAAGGTATATTGATTTGAAAGCTCAGATCCAATAGTGGATTTTTCTGAGATATGCGGTCCAAGAAGAACTTTATATAATCTATCACGTATCATGAAAGCACCTCCTCAATTTTACGCAAAGCACCTTCAGTAACGATTACCTTTTCATATGCAATCAGGCTAACTGGATCAACCTCAACCGCATCAATGGTATCTACTTTAGGGATGTTACGACTAGCTAGAAATAGATTAGCCTCAAGCTCTTCAGTAATAATGATCGCATCATTAATATCCAGATCAGCTAATCTTTTTGCAAATGACTTTGTCTTTGGCTCATCAACAGTAAAGTCTTTGACAACAACAAGTCTATCTTGACGAACAAGTTCAGATAGTATTGAACACATACCAGCACGATACATCTTCTTATTAACTTTTTGCTCATAGTTACGTGGTCTTGCAGCGAAAGTAACTCCACCTTTTCTCCAAATTGGAGAGCGCGAAGTACCAGCTCTTGCACGCCCAGTACCTTTTTGACGCCAAGGCTTAGCACCACCACCACTAACATCAGAGCGGGTTTTCTGAGCCTTAGTACCAGATCGAGAAGCAGCCATATAAGCTGTAACGATTTGGTGAATCAATGATTCGTTATATGGGCGATCAAAAATAGCTGTATTTGCTTCAATAGAACCGTTTTCACTTCCAGTTTGGCTACATGTAATCTTAAGATCCATTATTTAGCCTCCCTTTTAATTTTAACTGCAGGTTTAATCATAACATCTCCACCCTTTGCTCCAGGTACAGACCCTTTGATAAGCAGCAAATTTTTCTCAATGTCGACACGTACAACTTCAAGATTCTGAGTTGTTCTACGAACATTACCCATTTGACCTGACATCTTTTTGCCTTTTAGTACGCGACCCGGTGTTTGACACATACCGATCGAACCATTTGACCTATGAGACAAAGAGTTACCATGAGTAGCATCTTGCATGCTGAAGTTATGGCGCTTAATACCGCCTTGAAAACCTTTACCAACTGATATACCAGTGACATCGATTTTCTGACCTTCTTCAAAAAGATCAACTTTTACTTCACCACCAAGTTCCATACCAGCTTTCTCTTCAGCTGTAGCACGAAATTCGTATAAAGCTCTTCCAGCTTCAACATTTGCTTTTGCAAAGTGACCAGCTGCAGCCTTAGTTACACGAGTTGGACGGCGTGAGCCAACAGTAACCTGTAAAGCCTCATATCCATCAACTTCGTCTGTCTTTAATTGCGTAATGCGATTAGGCGTAACTTCGACTACAGTAACAGGTATTGAATCACCTGCTTCTGTAAATACGCGTGTCATACCGCATTTACGACCTACTAATCCAATTGACATTCCAAAACCTCTTTCTTTAAACGCTAAACAGTTACTTCAATTTAATCTGAACATCAACACCAGCTGCTAGATCTAGTTTCATTAACGCATCAACAGTTTTATCTGTTGGGTCAACTATATCCAATAGTCTTTTGTGAGTTCTGATTTCATATTGATCACGTGCATCTTTATTAACATGCGGCGAGACTAGAACCGTAAAACGTTCTTTTCTTGTTGGCAAAGGGATCGGACCTCTAACTTGAGCTCCTGTTCTCTTTGCTGTTTCAACAATCTCTTTTGCCGATTGATCGATTAATCTATGATCAAAGCCTTTTAAACGTATACGAATTGTTTGATTTTCTATTGACATTTTTATTACTCAATAATTTTAGCTACAACACCAGCACCAACTGTACGACCACCTTCTCTAATTGCGAATCTTAAACCTTCTTCCATCGCAATTGGAGCAATCAGCTCAACATTAACTTTTACGTTATCACCTGGCATTACCATCTCAACACCATCTTGTAGGATAACCGCACCAGTTACATCTGTTGTTCTGAAGTAAAACTGTGGTCTGTAACCTTTAAAGAATGGAGTGTGTCTTCCACCTTCATCTTTCGACAAGATATACACTTCACATTCGAATTTTGTATGAGGAGTAATTGTTCCTGGTTTACATAGTACTTGACCACGCTCAACTTCTTCTCTTTTTGTTCCACGTAGTAGAACACCTACGTTATCTCCAGCTTCACCTTGATCTAGAA
>JAWSVB010000015.1:0-44536 GCA_033852135.1 Gammaproteobacteria bacterium
CAACTAAAGTGGTATAAGTTCAGTAGCGGTTTTGTGCTCAGTGCCGCAGGCGAGATGGTTGATGGCGATGTTATAAGGCAAACCCTAAACCAGCAATAATTATGGCTAAAGCTAGTACTACCCCAAAAACGATAGCTGAATTATTTTTTTTAGGCTCATGGCCTTTTGAAATATCAAACTCTTCAATGCTTATTTCGCCAGTGATGATTTTAAGAGCTTCACTTGGGGACATTACTTCTTGAATAGAGTCGAGGCAATTCAGCATGCCTGAATCACCGAAAAGTGATAAAGAACCATCACTGGTGTTAACTAGTATTGCAGGTGGACAATCATTGTCACCTTCAGGCGCAGAAAGCTTTGAAATAGACTTCAATATTTCAGCTAGCTCCTCTTTTGATAAATCACCTCTATCAATAGTGTCATAAGAGCCTGTTGCAACTTTATAATCTTGGGATACTCCCTGAGTTTCAATTTTTGGCATTTTCACTCCATTGACTTATAACGCCCACCATAACCGGCAAGAAAGCGCGTAGCGGTTTTGAGTCCAGTGCCGGAGGTGCAATGGTTGATGGCGATGTTAGGCATTATTTTTTTCTCTTGTGCACATTGCCGTTCCCATCAACATACGTAGAAAAATCTGGTGTAGCTGACAAACTCACAGGAAGTTCATTTTTTACAATTATTTCGATAATTTTCATGGCATTGGGGTGTGGTTCTGATTCAGGGTTGGCTCGATAATATAAAACTTGTATCCCCGGCTTTTTAAATGACTCCTGCAGCTGTACCATTGATACTTCTTTTCCGTTTAATTCTATCTTTCCATTACTTGATACAGCGACTTTTAGTTCCTCGGCATATACTTGAATTGAGATTAGAGTAAGAAATATTACTAGTATTACTTTTTTCATTTTTACTTTCCTGGTTTTTGATGCTTAACGCCCGCAATAACCGGCGAAAACCTCTTGCGGTTTGAAGTCCAGTGCATGAAATGCACGGTGGTTGATTGCGATGTTATATTTCATGTGTCTTTGAATGGTTTATATTTGCTATTTCTAAGACCACAAAATGGACAGACCATGCAGTGATCTTTAATACTACGATTGCAACCAGGACAGGTTAGTGACTTTGACTTAAGTTTAACCTTACCATCAATATGACCATCAGCAGCATCAAGCTCAAAAATTACTTTTTTTAAATCAGAGTCCATCAAGCCTGTATGATTTTTTAGTAATTGCCACATCGAAAGGGTCAATACCCTTAACCTTTCATACCTTACTTCAAGCTCTCGCATATCAGCAGAAGTATCATATGCTTTATTTTTAGCCATATCAGCTGTATTCGCATTTGATCTGATCTTTGCATCTTGAAAAAAATTAAATATATCAAGGTCTAAGTCAAACATGTTTTCCCCTTATTGAAATATAACGCCCGCCATAAACGGCGAGAAAGCGCGTAGCGATTTTGAGTCCAGTGCCGCAGGCATGATGGTTGATGGCGATGTTATGTGTTGCTACTTGTAAAACCAATTTGGATGGCCTCTGAATGGCTGATTACTTAGATATTGTGCCCTTTTTTTCCAAAATTCTGACTTTTCTGAATTTGTATATTTCGTATTTGATTCCCCACTATATATTCTTGCTAGTGCTTCTGCTGCCCACTGTGCATCAGGGACATTATAATCCTTACTAGCTGATTTTTCATACCAATAGATTGCCCTTTCAATATCTTTAGCGCCACCAAAACCATAAAGCAGCATAAGTGCTAAATCATTTTGAGATTCTGCCAACCCCTGTTTTGCTGCTTTTTCATCCCAATACATGGTTTGGGTTTTGCTTTGTGGAACGTAGGTGCCATGAGCATAAGCACATGCCAAACTTCTTTGAGCTTCAACTGAACCTTTATTTGCTGCTTTAAGTGTTAATAAAAGAGATTTTCTACTTTGTGGTTCACTTCCCCAGCACTTAAATTTAAAATTTGTTGAAGCCAATAATGCCATAGCCTCTGCATTACCATTTTTAGCACTTTTTTCTAACCAATACTTAGCGTCATTAGCCGTAGTTTTTGGATCGCCCCCATAGTATAAATACCCTAAAATTAATTGGGCTTCTGAATTATTATTTTTAGCGAGTGAGCGTAAATGATATTTAGCTTTTTCATACTTTTCTGAGAGAATTAGCTTTTTAGCTATATTAATACGGTTAAATTTCATTTATCTCTTACCAACACATAACTTGTATTAGACGTCGGCGTTATACGTCGAAAACGACGTCTAATTCCTAAATTAATTGTTTGCTGACGATTTTTGTCAGTATCAAGAGAATTTACATGAAAAAAATATTATTACAATTGTATATGGATTTTACTATGGCTTATTGGGCTTTCTAATATGGGCACAACAAACTGCACCTGCTTGATTAGGTAAGCTATATAGCCTAAATCTTGTTTTAAGCGGCATTATAATTTTATTCTTCAGGGTGGAAAACTCTTTCAGCAACTACAACCTGGTCCATACCTGCATTTTTAGCTCGAAAAGTAGCGCTAACTGCTGCCTCCATGAGCTCTTCATTTGTATCAGCGTGATTAGGGTAATTACAAATACCGATAGAAGCGGTAATGGAAGGGAGAGGGTCTCCCATATATTTTACATTTAACTCACTTATCCACATACACAGCTCTTCAGCACGCTTGAGAGTGTTTTCTAGTGAGGCATCTGGTAACACCTGGACAAATACATGGTTACTATATCTGCAGCTTATATCATGACCACGGAATGTACCTTGCAACAACCCAGAAACAGAAGATAATACCTTATTGCCAGCCTCTGAAGTATAAAGATCAGTAAGTTCATCAAACTTATCAATATCAATCATAAGAATGCCCAGAGGATAGTTACATCTATGAGCACGATGTAATTCACGCTCAATGGTATCTTCGAGGTAGCCTTTATTAAAAAGCCCGGTTAATGGATCTCTGACTGATTTGGTAATTATGCTTTTTCTTGCCCGGATATTAGAAAGAGCAAGAGCGGTTATATTACAAACCATAGTTAAAAATTGGTTGTCATCAGAGCTAAAAGAGGAAGATAAATGCTCATCATTCCAAATTCTTATCTCACCAAAATTTGTATTTTGAGTGAAAATCGATTGTGAAAAACTATTTGTTTCATCTCGATTTTGCGCTTCAAGGCAGATTTGATTGATTTCATCATCTCTATCTGATTCAGCAATATGATTAATAATTAGTGGTTTAGAATCTTTATTCCACACTGAAAAAATTGTTGCGTGGTTTTGATCTGCATTAGTTATAGATATTAAGCCGCTATATCCTACAAAATTCTTATTAATTGCAGCAGTTAGTCGGTTAAAAATAACATCAACATCAGTTATATCCCCAATGTTATATGAGATGTCATTAATTATTTCTGAAGTGCAGATAAATTTATCGCAATAGTTGGTTTTCACTGGGGAGATTAAAAGTGATTTCGAGAGCCACCCTGAGATAAACAAACATGTGCCAGCTATGATAAATTTGAATAGGCTTGAAGTGTCTAAGTAGCAATAAGAGTAGATAGCTATGACTATGCATGATACAGCAGTAATTATTTCTAATAGCTTAATAATCGATGATTTATTATCAGCACCCATTCTTATCCTCCATTAAGATCTAGCAATTACTATACGCCATTGTTAGATTTTTTTTCTTTTTCAAGCTTCCTTTGCTTTCTTTTCTCAGCAAGCTGTTTTCTAGCCTTTGGTAGATAGCACATTATTGGAGAGCTAATTACTAGAATAGCAATGACCACATAGCCAATAGATCTTCCCCAACCCGGTAATATTGGCCAGATTGTAGTAACTAAATAATAGATTACAAATGCATAAAAAAATACAATGCTTATAGCTAGTACAAATGCAAAAATAATCTTTGATGCTTCTTTAAGTTTTGACTTAACATTGGTTTTTGATGAATTCATGAGCGAACCGTTAGAAGGAATTGATACCAAATCATACCAGCAAGCATAAAAAAAACATAAAACTCTTATGATAATATGCAAAATTTACGATACACGGCCGTATCCAAACAGATCCCTGGTTTGTAAGCATATATGACTTAGTTCCCATTTCATTACATCTAAATAGAAATAAAGCACAAATTAAACTAAATTTAGAGGTGTTAACGAGTAGGGAATATATGTCAGTCAAAGAGATTAATACAACGGATTTAAAACCAGGGATGTTTGTCGTTAAAGTTAGCGCATCATCCTTGTCATTGCCTCAATCATTTCAAAATTTTTATATAAAAAGCAAATCTGATATTGCCAGGTTGATAAAGGCGCAGATTAAGAAAGTTTACGTGGATCCGGCTAAATATAAAGAATTAGAACCAACAACAGAGCCGAGTAAAAAACCAAAAAAACCGATTATACAAGGAACATCTGCTGCTCTTAATAAAGAGCTTAATATTGCAAAAGAAGTTCAAGAGAAAGCTAAAGAAACAATTAACAAAGTTATGGATATGGCACTACAGGATCAGCCTGTAGAAGCTAAAATGCTTACACCTGTAGTTAATCAAACTTTTGAAAGTTTAACTAGAAATGACCAAGCACTATTAACTTTGATGCATATGAAAAGGCATGGTCAGGTCTTATTATCCCATGCTTTCAGTGTTTTAAGTTTAGCTACAGCAGTAGCAAATCGACTAAAATATTCTTACGAAGAGATAGAAATCCTTGGCATGGCAGCCATGATGTACGATGTTGGTTGGGTAAGAATGCCAGCTAATTTAGTTGCCAAAGAAAAACCATATACCGAAAAAGAGCTTAAGTTAGTTCAACAACATCCTGTATTTAGTGAAACGATAACTAAAAAAAGTGAAGATCTGCCAGAGGAAGTTATAAGGATAATCCGAGAACACCACGAGCTTCTTGATGGGTCAGGGTATCCAAACAACCTTAAAGGCGATCAGATATCTGAGTTAGCGCATATTTTATGCGTCGTAGATTACTATGATGCCATGGTCCATGGGTTTATGGGCTATCAGGGTAGAACCCCTAATGCAGCCTTAAAAGTTTTATATAAAGAGTCCCAAGACGGAAAGATAGATACCAGGCTTATAGTGCCATTGGTTCAAGTATTGGGTGTTTATCCGTTAACTAGTGCTGTACAGCTGAATACTGGAGAGCGTGGCATAGTTATTGAGATGAACCGAAAATCCCCAGTAAGTCCCACGGTAAAAATCTTTTATGATGGAAATACCAAACCATTAAAGCAGCCAATTGTTATTAATTTAGCTGAACAAGCGGAAGGGGATGAAAGCAGAAAAATTGAAGCGATAATCGATCCAAATGAAGAGGGTATCGATCCATTTAGAATTTTGAAAATGGATGAAGAGGTATCCTAATGGTAGAACCTATAGATCAATGCTCAAGAAAACATATCTATTGTGAATACTGTACAGATATATTGACTCAGTGGCCTGATGGCGTGGTATTTATCTCGCTAGATGGAAACATTGAAGAGATGAACTCTAAAGCAGAGGATCTATTAGGTTGGAAGTTTAAAAAAGTAAAGGGAAATAGTATCCACGAACTTTTGTGTACAGATGGGATTGATGAGCTGCACGGCCCAGGTGAATGTCCGTTTGAATACGTAGAGGACTCTGACCCACATGAAGCAAAAGAATCTGTTTGGATAAAAGAGGACGGCTTATTTATACGCGTTGAATATAGATTGTTCCCATTTGCAGATGATGGAGAACGTAAGTTTTATATTGTCTTATTCAATGACGTGTCTTCATTGGAATACAGTAAAGAAGAGTCAGAGCAGTTAGTTTCATTTGCTGAACTACACCCATCACCAATAGCAGAGATGGATGAAACCGGGGCGATGCGCTATGTAAACCCTGCTATGACTGATTTACTAGTTGATTATGGTTACGATGATTTTGGTATACCGCATGTATTTCCAGATACATTTATGGAAATTGTAGAAAGCTGTAGTACCACCATGGAACCTATCCTTGATGTTGAGAGCAAGGTTGAAGATAAATGGTTTCTTTGGCACTTTCATTATATGGTCGAGACTTGTGTCACCAGAGCATATGGCGCAGACATAACTCAACTGAAAAAAACACAAACAGAGCTGGAAGAGGCCAAAGTAGTAGCCGAATCAGCAAATGAAGCTAAAAGTGCATTCTTAGCAAACATGAGCCACGAGATTAGAACACCAATGAATGGTGTTTTAGGGATGTTGGCTTTAGCTCTAGATTCTGAGCTAACAGTTGAGCAGCAAGAGCTGCTTACAATTGCAAATAACTCTGGTGAAACCTTACTAGAAATTCTGAATGATATTCTTGATTTCTCTAAGATAGAAGCGGGAAAAATGGTATTGGAGAAAAGATCATTCTCAATATCACAAGCTGTGGAAGAGGTTGCAGAGATACTTTCAGAGAGAGCAGTAACAAAAGGGTTAGAGCTTGGAGTTAAGATTGGTAAAGAGGTTCCAGGATTTGTTTTAGGTGATACAACACGCTTCCGTCAAATCGTTACCAACCTAACTGGAAATGCTATTAAGTTTACCGCAGAAGGGTATGTTGCAATCGAGGTTGATTTAATAGATAGAAATGAAAATGGTGTAGTGCTTAAGTGCCAAGTAAAAGATACAGGTATAGGTGTACCTAAAGAGCAGCATGAAAATATATTCGAGCTGTTTACACAAGCAGATGACTCAACCACCAGAAAATTTGGTGGTACCGGGCTTGGTTTGGCGATTAGTAAACTGCTAATCGAACAAATGGAGGGAAGTATTCATGTAGAGTCGGAACCAGGTGAAGGTAGTAATTTTGTATTCACCATCAATGTTGGTGAAGATAAAGAGCATGAAGAGCAAAAGGTAAATCCAGAGCTGAAGAGCAAGAAAGTAATCATGCTGTCAAATGATGGCATTGTTGAAGAGGTGCTGCATGAGTATCTTGCTGAGTGGGGCATAAAAGTAAAAAGTGTTCATGAATTCACAGAGTTGATGCAACAGATAGATGAACATACATATGATGTTATTTTGGTAGAAGATAAAGTTATAGCCAAAATTGAGAAAGATGATGCTGATTTAATAAAGCTAACCAATCTTAAAGAACCTAAAAGAATAAACCTTATTTCAAGATCTGTAGCAAATGACGCCACTCATAAGATAGATGGCGGAACAAGTATCTTTAAGCCGATTAGAAAGCAAAATTTATACTACGAGATACAGCGAGTTTTTGGTCTTGAGCAAGAGGGTGAGGTTGCGGCAACACAAACTCAGAAGAAGATGGAAAGCCTGGGTAGAAAAGCCAAGGTATTACTCGCTGAAGATAATCTAGTTAATCAGCAGGTAGCGCTTGGAATGCTGCTTAAACTTGGGGTTGAAGCTGAAGTAGCTAACAATGGGCGAGAAGCCTATGAAAGTGTTATGGCCAAAGAATATGATTTAGTGCTAATGGATTGTCAAATGCCTGAAATGAGTGGCTTTGAAGCAACTGAATCAGTCAGAAGTTTAGATGGCGACAAATCAGAAACAACCATCATAGCGCTAACAGCTAATGCGATGGAAGGCGATAAAGAGAAATGCTTAGCTTCTGGAATGGATGATTACTTAGCAAAACCATTTAAGCCCGAGGCTTTAAAAGAGATGCTAGAAAAGTGGCTTCCGCTTGATAGTGTTCAAGACTTATAGATAAGAATTCCCACTATTACGTTTAATAATTGATTGTTTAACTAGACAATTCTGCACAAATTGCAATGCCTAAGGAATTATTTTAATACCTGATTAAAATAGTAAGGTATTGCTTTTATTTGGAATTATTTTTGGTGAGAAAAATTCCTGACTAAAATAGTCAAGAATTTCTTTTCATACAAAAACACTGTGCTAGAATCAAATCATACAAAAACTTAATCAAAGGAAAAATTTTATGGCTGCAATTACATTAAAAGGCAATGCAATAGAGACTGTTGGTAATCTTCCACAAGTTGATTCTAAGGCGCCTGAACTGACTCTTTTGACTGTTGACCTTGGTGAAGCAAGTCTATCGGATTACAAAGGTAAAAATGTTGTTCTTAACATCTTCCCTAGTATTGACACTCCTGTGTGTGCAACATCAGTAAGACGATTCAATGCTGATGCTTCACAAAAAGAAAACACAGTTGTTCTTTGTATCAGTGCTGATCTACCATTTGCTCATAGTCGTTTTTGTGGTGCAGAAGGTCTTGATGATGTTGTTTCTCTATCAACATTCGGAAATGATACATTTGGTAAAGACTACGGTGTGCAGATTGCAACCGGGCCGCTGAAAGGGATGATGTCTAGAGCTGTCGTCATTATCGATGCAGAAGGTAATGTAAAGTATACTGAGCAAGTTCCTGAGATTACTCAAGAACCAAATTATGAGGCAGCCGTAGCTGCGCTATAATACTTAAAAGTAACAAATTAAGTATAAATAAAATCTAAGAGGTGACTGTTTAAGTGCGGTCACCTTTTTTTATGTTTATCGTTAGTAAGTTAGAAGCAAAAAGTACTGTAATGATAATATCTACTTTATACATTTACCGAAATTTCATAGTTAACTCTCATGGCTAATGGAATTAAAGGTAATTAAATGGAATTAAAGGGAACTAAGGGGAGTTAAGTTGAATAAGATTGATTATTGGCAAAACCAAAGTGATGACCAAATAGTTTGTTACTGCATAAAAGTGAGTAAAGAGACCATTGTTGCAGCAATTAAAAATGGCTGTAATTCAATCAGTAAAATTCAAAAAGCAACTTCTGCCTGCACAGGTAATAGGTGTAAAGAGTTAAACCCATCAGGTAAATGCTGTTCAGTTGATATTAAAGCATTGATACAGATCTATTCAGAAAAAGAGGCAAGTGATAAAGAAACCTCATGCTGCAGTGGTGGCTGCTGTAGTAGCAGTTGATAAAATTAATAATAAGTCTGAATTTTAAAGCTTACTTAAATATAAAATATACGGTAAATAAAAAAGGCTAACTGAATTCAGTTAGCCTTTTGATTCTTTAAAAGCTATAGAGCTTATTAAAGAAGGTTTACGTTTACAGCTTGAGGGCCTTTTTGACCTTGCTCAACTTCAAACTCAACCTCTTGACCTTCAGCAAGGGTTTTGAACCCGTTACCGTTGATAGCTCTAAAGTGAACGAAAACATCTCCGCCATCTTGTCTTTCAATGAAGCCGAAGCCTTTCTTTTCGTCGAACCACTTTACGCGGCCAGTAGCGTTTGACATAGGTAATCTCCTAAAAATTATTGTTAATAACGCAGATTGTCACGACAATTGCGTTGTATGCGGAAAGATGCAGGAATTACTTACGAACAAACAAGTGTGATAGCAGGTGTGTATCTAAATTGCTAGGACATATTAATACCGACTGTAATCTTTACCAGCCCTTTAAGTTTAACTTAAAAATTATCAAAGTAAAGGATTGTTTAACTTAGAATATATAACAAATATTGCAAATAAAAGAAGCTAAAGCAGCTATAAATATTCAAAGTTAGATCTGCTTGGCATTAGTGGTTTGACAACTTATAGCCATAAACTAGTATTTTTAGTATTACTTATTTTAAATTAGATATTTAGTAGAATGTTATCATTAGACGGTTATAATATTACTGAACAACTTTATCATGGGGCTAGATGCTCTATTTATAAGGCTAACTGTATAAAAGATGGGACTGTCGTTACTCTAAAGACTTTGAATGAAGAGTTAACTGGTAGTGACTATGATAATAACTTATCTAGATTAAACCATGAATACCAGGTCGTTTCTGTATTACATCACGAGAATATTTGTGAGCCCATAGAATTCTGTGATCAAGACTATCCGACAATCGTTTATCAAAGCAGTGAAACAGTTCCTTTATCTCAACTTATTGAAAAAAAGCGACTATGCCTGCGGGATTGCTTAATAATTGGGATTAAAGTAAGTCAGGCTTTAGATGAGATTCATGAAAAAGATGTTATTCATAAGGGGATAACTCCTGCAAACATACTCTATAACGCAGATACTGAAGAATTAAAAGTTATTGGCTTTGCTGATGCCTCAACTCTCAAGACTCATGGAACCAAAGAGATTGTTTCAATTTGTAGCCCAGAGAGTTTACAAGCAGACCTAAGTTATATTTCACCTGAACAAACAGGAAGAACAAATAGTCTGATCGACTATAGAAGTGATTTTTACTCTCTAGGTATAACTCTCTACCAGTGTCTATTGAATAAGCTTCCTTTTAGTTCTGATGATAGCCTTGAGCTAATTCATAATCATTTAGCTAAGAAAGCCCCATCGCTGCGGCAGTTCAGTTTTGATATACCTGCAGTATTATCAGATATTGTTGAAAAGCTAATAGAAAAAAATGCAGACAATAGATACCAGAGCGCTTTTGGATTAAGGTCTGATTTAGAAAAGTGCCTGGAATTTTTAGATAAACAGGAACAAATATCTGATTTTGAAATTGCACAGCATGATGTTTCTGAGAAATTTCAGTTCTCACATAAGCTTTATGGGCGCGAAGATGAAACCGCTAAGCTTTTAGAAAGATATGAGAGCATTAAACTTGGCAATAAAGAGCTGCTTTTAGTTTCTGGGTATTCAGGAATAGGAAAAACTTCTTTAATAAAAGAGTTGTATGGCCCAATTACACAAAGTAAAGGCTATTTTATATCTGGTAAATTTGATCAATATCAAAGGGATATTCCGTATAGCGCCATAGTTAATGCATTTAGGCAGTTATTTAAATTCATATTAAGTGAGAATAAGGAAAAACTTGAACAATGGAAAGATAGGCTGTTAAACGCACTTGGTAGTAACGGACAGCTGATAATTGAGGTGATTCCTGAGCTTGAACTGATAATTGGGGCGCAACCTACTGTAGCTGAAGCTGATTCTGTTAATACACAGCTACGCTTTAAAATGGTATTCCAGAACTTTATCAGAGTGTTTTGCCAACAAGACCACCCACTAGTTATTTTTATTGATGATTTACAATGGATAGATTCAGCATCTTGTAATTTGATAGAAATGATAATGACTGATGATAAGGTGGGGCATTTACTCCTTATCGGTGCTTACCGTGATAATGTAGTTGATTCGACACATAAATTATCTACCACCTTAAAAGTTATTAAAGAAGGTGGAATAAGCCTATGTGAAATATCTCTTTTGCCTTTAAATTTAAATAGCATAGCAAGGTTGTGTGCAGATACATTACAACAAGATATAAGCAAAGTTGATAAATTAGCTAATCTTGTACAGCAGAAAACTTCAGGAAATCCATTTTTTATTGAAGAGCTTTTGTTGATGTTAAATGACAAAGGGTTATTTCATTTCTGTGCAGAAAGAGGGGAGTGGGAGTGGAGCTTAGCCGATATTGTCGATCAAAAATTAACTGATGATGTAGTTGATTTATTGCTCACAAAAATTAATTGTTTGCCTGAGTCTACAAGACAGTCACTCCATAATGCCGCATGCATAGGTAACGTATTTGATCTATTTACATTAGCAGAGTTAACTGGAGAAGGTACATATCAATTAACCCTGACCCTTTATGATGCTATTGCTGAGAATCTTATATTTGCAGTTAACGGCAGCAATCGACTTATTAACTTAGAGTCAAGAGACTGCTTTGTCGAAACAAATATTAACTATAAGTTTTCTCATGATAAAGTACAGCAAGTTTGTTATTCGCTAGCTGATGAGTCTGAGCTAGTAAATGTGCACTATAAACTTGGAAAGCTACTCTATAATAATTCTGAAAATAACCTAGATGATAAAATCTTTGAAATTGTTGACCATCTAGATAAAGGTTTAAGCTTAATCACTTCAAAAGAAGAGAGTAAAAAACTTTCACTTTTAAATTTATTAGCAGGGAAAAAAGCCAATGCCACATCAGCTTATGAACCATCGCTGAACTATTTCAAAACTGGTATACAGCTTTTAGGAAGAGATTGCTGGGATACTGAGTACGACACCACCATAGAGCTGTATCATCATGCTGCAGAGGCTGCATATGTAAATACTTGTTTTGATCTGCAAGATTTATACAGTGAAGTGGTGTTAAAAAATGCAAGAACAATCAATGACAAACTCAAGATATTTGAACTGAAGATACAATCTTGTATAGCTCAAGATAATCTTCCTGTTGCACTGCAAATAACATTAGATGTTTTGAGTGAAATGGGGGAAGAATTCCCGAGTAAACCAACCCAAGCGCATATTAAAAAAGCAAGAAAACGTACTAATGATCTCATAGGTCAACGCTCGCAAGATGATCTGGCTAATATGCCTGATATGACCGATGAGATAAAACTTTCTGCAATTAGGATTCTTTCTGCTGCTGCAGGGATGTTTATTAGTATTAATCCGATTCTTCATTTTTTGACAGTCGCGCGTCGAATTAATATATCTCTTGAGCATGGGTATGCTCCTCAAACATCATTCGCTTTTGCATCATATGGTCTAATTCTTCAAGCAAAAGGTGAGACAGAATTAGCAAATAATTTTGCGGAACTATCACTTAGAACATTGCATCGTTGTAAAGATGCTCAACTCAATACTAGAGCTGAATATGTCGTATATGCATTTGTTAAAATTTGGAAAAGTAGCCTGAGTGACTGCGCAAGGTCATTGTTTAATACTTTTCAAAAGTCTTTTGATTCTGGTGATTATGAATTTGCTGGGTATGCAGCTTTTCACTATGCATACCAAGCATCTGTTCTTGGTTTAAGTTTGGATGAATTTGAACAACAGTTATTAGATTTTAATAAGTTGTTACTAGATTTTAAACAAGAGAGAGTAGTTCCGTTAATTAAAATATATCTCTCGGTAGTAAAAACATTGACTAGTAAAAGCTATGTTGATTATTTGGATATTGATACTCCTGAAGATGAAATTAATGTTATCTGCGAACAACCAGTATTCCATCAATTTTTATGTGCATTTTTTACCAACAAGTTGATGCTATATGTTCATTTTGGTAAGTATGAACAAGCCAAATTAGCATCTATAGAAATAAGCAAGTATGAGTATACTGAAAGATCAGTTATATCAAGAATCACTTGGGTTTTTTATGATTCCATAGCTCGACTTAAGCTATGTAAAAATCTTGCTTGCGATAAAAAAAATGCTGAGTTAAGCATTGTTCAGAAAAACATTAAAGAGCTTAAAAAATGCGCACTACATGCACCGATGAATTTCCAACACAAGTATGAATTAGTTCTGGCTGAAAAATATCGTGTAAAAAATAATAACTCAAAAGCAATACAGTACTATGATTTAGCAATTCAGCATGCAAATGAAAATGGTTATGTTAATGACGAGGCCTTAGCCAATGAACTTGCGGCTCAATTTTATAGTGAAATAGGGAAGCAAAAATATTCTAAAGCATATTTATTTGATGCTCATATGTGTTATGAAAAGTGGGGGGCCACAGCTAAAGTTAATGACATTGAAAAGTTATATCCACATTTATTCTTAAAAAGAAAAGTAACGGCTCAAGATGTTATACAAAAAGCAGATACCTATGACTTAGATCTACAAAATGCTGAGAAAGATTTATCTTTAGATTATAAATCTATAGTAAAAGCTTCGCAGACTCTCTCTGGTAATACAGATCTAAACGATTTAATTGAATGTCTCCTGGATATAGTTATTGAAAATGCTGGTGCACAAAAAGCATTTTTAATTCTCAATGAAGGTGAAGAGCTACTAATTGAAGGATATAGGGCTTTAGAAAGAGATAAGCAGGTTAAGCTACCGGTAAAATTGGATGGTTACCAAGGTATCCCTGTAAACCTTATCCATTATGTATCAAGAAGTAATGACCTAGTAGTTTATGAAGATGTGCAAAACCAAGAGTTACATATTCAAGATGAATATTTCAATAGTAATGTTATTAAATCAGTTCTTTGTTTACCAGTTGTTAGACAAGGAGTATCAGTTGGTGTTTTATACATGGAAAATAACTCTCTTGCTGGGTTGTTTTCGGCAGAAAGGGTTGAAGTACTGCAATTGATAGCATCGCAAGCTGCTATATCAATACATACCTCAAAATTGTATAGAAAAATTCAACAATCAGAATCAAAGTACCGTGGGATAATAGAAAATTCAGTAGAGGGGATTTTTCAATCTACGTTTGATGGCAAGCTGATAACTGTAAATAAAGCATTTGCAGATATTATTGGCTATGACTCCCCCGAAGAACTAGTTAAATCAATTGATTCAATACGCACACATTTTGTCGATACAAAATTGCTGGATAAGATCAAAGAACTTCTTGAAAAGAATGGCGTTATCCGTAGGTTTGAAGCTCAAATTTTTAGTAGAAATAATCAAATTATTGATACTTCTATAACATCAAGATTAGTTCATGATGAATATAGCGATGAAATGTATGTTGAAGGGCTCATTGAAGATATAACTCAACGTAAAAAAGCTGAAAAGCTGCGCCTAGAGAAAGAATCGGCAGAGGCTTCTGCGAAAGCGAAAAGTGCGTTTTTAGCTAATATGAGCCATGAGATCCGTACCCCAATGAACTCAATTATTGGGTTTACAGAGTTGAGCCTTAAGACTCAATTATCTCCAAAACAAAATGACTATATACAAAAGATTCAATATTCATCTAAGTCACTCCTTAAGATAATCAATGATATTTTAGATTTCTCAAAAATTGAGTCAGGAAAACTTGATATCGAAGAGTTAGATTTCGATCTAGAACAAATATTTGAGAATATATCGAATGTATTTTCAAATGTTGTTGTAGAAAAAGATATTGATATTGTCACTCATGCTGACTCTGATGTCCCAACCGGGCTTGCTGGTGACCCAGTTCGTCTTGAACAGATACTTATTAACCTGACTAATAATGCAATTAAATTCACCGAAAAAGGTGAGGTTAAGATTAGTGTTAATTTGTATAAAGATATTGGCAGTACCAAGATATTAAAATTTACAATCGCAGATACCGGGATAGGAATTCCACAAGAGAAAATTAAAAAGTTATTTTCTGCATTTACTCAGGCTGATGAATCAACCACTAGAAAATATGGTGGCACAGGTCTTGGATTAAGTATTTGTAAGAATCTGGTTAGTTTGATGGGTGGAAAAATTTGGATCGAAAGTGAAGAGGGGGTTGGTAGTAACTTCATTTTCACAATTCCTCTTGGAGTATCAGCCATTCAGCCAGATGTTATTATCCATGAAGAGCTGGTTGGCAAACATGTGCTGATAATTGACGATAATAAGTCAACTCAGAATTACCTCAATGAGGTTTTAGCCAAACACCAAATTGAGTCTTCAATGTTTGTTGCGGACAAAGATTCTCATAATGGCTTGATAATTGAGCAGGTGTTTAAGCAGATAGAATCAATGTCAGTTGCTGGCAAGCCAGTTGACTTAATTTTGCTTGATTGGAAAATGCCAAATGTTAATGGTGTAAATATAGCAAGAGAGCTAAAAGACAGTTTAGCCACAAAAGAGATACCAATTGTACTTATGTGTGCTCATGGTATTGAGGATGCAGATAAGGCTCATGCTGATAAAACTATAAATGCTCTTATCCAAAAGCCACTTAGTGATAAACCGTTGATAAATGCTTTGGCAGAAGCATTTTTAAAACGCTCAATTTATAGTAGTAATTCAAAAAATATTAGAAGTAAAAATGAGCAAAAATTAATACAGCACACTCGTGGATCTAGAATATTATTGGTGGATGATAATCTATTTAATCAACAAGTTGGTATGGAAATATTAGAGCAGTTTGAGCTTCAGGTTGATGTTGCTGATAACGGTGTTGATGCAGTTGAGTTTGTAAATAAGAGTCACTATGACTTGGTATTTATGGATGTACAGATGCCTAAAATTAGTGGTTTAGAAGCCACAAGGTTAATACGTAAAAACCCGGCTTTAAAAAATCTTCCGATAATTGCCATGACAGCAGATGCGATGAAGAGTGTAGAGCTTGAATGTATTGAATCAGGGATGGATGACTTCCTTGTAAAACCGATAGATATAGACAAGTTATATGCAAAACTTATTCAGTACCTAGCACCTGATGCAGAGCTAGATTCAGACTATAAAGCTGTGCAAGCCAAACTTGCAGCTGCAGATAAGCCTAAGACTGTTGATAGTGTCATTAATATCGAGTCAGCATTAAAACGAATTAATAACAATGAAAAGATATTCTTAGTCTTAATCGATGAGTTTATAAAGCAATACTCTAATTCACATCAAAAAATAGTAGATGCTCTAGATAAAGAGGATTTAAAATTAGCAATAAGGGTAACCCACTCACTAAAAGGGGCCGCAGGTACACTGGGTTCTGAAAGTTTGTATGAGGCAAGTGACCAATTGCAAAATGCTCTTGCTGATAATAATTTTGAGACAGCAGAGTTATTATTGGTCGAGTTTAAAGACTTGCTTGCTAAAACAGTAGCTGCATTATTACAGTACAAAAATGGCGAAAACATTGAGCCTCAGCCTGAAGTTGCACCAGTAGAACAAATTCCAGGCGTTAAAGATTTATATAAAACTTCTGTGTATTTCCGCCAAGCTATGCAGGCTATAAAAGAAAGCGATACAAATGTGAAAATCATTATAGATAAAATAGCTTCTAATCTTGAAGATAAACAACAGATTAATAAAACCGAAGAGATAATTGAACTAATAAATTGCTTCGACTTTCACGATGCCGAAAATGTATTAAGAGAGCTAGCAAGCACTCTGGAGCTTAGGCTCAATTAATTACAATTCAGTAATTAGAGTTATTTTACATACGACCAAAGATACTTATCGCAAGATTTAAAACTATTAGTTTTCATCTTATATGAGACCTTTCCTAGTGCAATATTCAGAGGGTTATCCCTGTTTAAAAATGGCAGAGTTGGGGGCCTTCTGGTATCTAACATCTCATAAAGCACATCTAGGCCATTATGATCGCTTCCAATTTTGATCCCTTTATCAATAGCTGAAAATGCTCTGCGCCTGTGTTTTGATACAAACTCGGCTATAGCTAAGTTACAAAACAGATCGCCATCAAAACACTCTTGGTCTGTTAGTTCCCTTAGTGTATTTAGGCCAGAGCAGTCTTTAGTCAATACTTGGCATAGTGCAATAAATGAAAGATATTTGTTGAAGTTAGCTGATTTTTTACCCGCAATCTTAATTCCAGATGAAAAATATTCGATGGCTTCAATAAATCTCTTATTATTAAAACTTTCGAAACCATTCATGAAAATTTCATCAAACTCAGGCAAATCTGAATAGAGTTGTCTAAACATGTTCATACCTAAAATTATTATTATTAGAATACTATAAATCGTTTATTAGAATCTTCTTATGCATGTAGATTAAATCAATCTTGCGCCTATGAAATTGAAATATGTCACATTTACTAGTTAACACGTGGGTTTTCTAGTTATACATATTCTTAAGTCGTGGTGTGATAAAGGTTTTGCCTTGAAAGGGAGGTACTGGTCATATATAATTTGCGCAGTTTTTAATACATTAACCCAATCAAATTTGGAGCAAATGATGACAAAAGAAGTACTAGTAAACTTATCAAACCGTCATATCCACCTTTCTCAAGAAGATGTTGAAGTTCTTTTCGGAACTGGCTATGAACTTAAAAAACTTAAAGATCTGATGCAGCCAGGTCAGTTTGCTGGTGAAGAAGTTGTTGCAATTGCTGGTGATAAAGGTCGCATTGAAAAAGTTCGTGTACTTGGCCCATGCCGTCCAGAAAGTCAATGTGAAATTATGCAGTCAGATGCAGTTAGACTAACAACAGCTCAAGTTCCTGTAAAAGAGTCAGGCAAGCTTGACGGCAGTGCTGCTTTTGAAATTATTGGCCCAGTTGGTTCAGTGAAAAAAGATAAAGGCCTTATGATTGCTAAGCGTCATATCCATATGGACCCAGAAAGTGCTGAAAAATACGGCATTGCAGACAACCAAGTTGTTCAGCTAAAAGTTGGTGTTGAAGGACGTGCAGCTGTATTTGGCGATGTTGTTGCTCGTGTAAATAAAGCATATGCTCTAGAAGCTCACCTTGATCTTGATGAAGGTAATGCTTGTGGTATCGGCAACGGTGCTATGGGCGAAATCATTATGTAATCCCTTTTGGATTAATAGATTTCAAAAAAGCCTGGCTAATGCCAGGCTTTTTTTTGCCTCAAATCCATAGTCTGAGTTTATAGTGCTTAGTTAGCGGGAATAATAAAACTCATATATAGTCTTATTAAGCTAAACTTAACTACTAAGAGCAAATTGATAAGGCTTAATAATTGTATAACCCATTGGCAACCGAAATACTCTCTTTTATAAACCAGTATCCAGATGGAACAACTGAATATGAGATTATTAAACACTTAGAAAATCTGCAGCTATTTCAAGATTTAGCTGCAGAGGATGAGCTTGCTTTGTTTCAAAAGCACTTTATCGTTATGAATTCACTATATCAGTTACAGGCTGATATGTGGCGCGACGATAATATTTTTCTGGATATATCTTCGGTACGAGTACGGTTAATCATAGATAATCAAGGTGAAATAGCTGATTCTACAGTTAAATCTATTTCTGATAATAGTGCATTAAGTGGGTACTATCTTGATTGGGAGAATTTCAAGTCAACTGACCAGGAAAAGGTGCTTGAGATGCTAAATGGATTTTGGCAGCTGTTTTATAATCAAGATAAAATCTCTGGTGCTTATCAAACTTTAGATTTAAGTATGAGTGAACCCTTAGAGATAGTTACCAAGCAGTATAGAAAGTTAGCAGCTATACACCACCCAGATAAGGGTGGAGATCGAGATAATTTTATTGCTATTCGGCAAGCCTATGAAGTAATAAAACAATCTAATAAATCAGTAAGAGATATTTAACTAGGAAAATTATGAGTACAGAAGGGATTAAAGATAAGGTTGCTGTAATTACAGGTGGCGCATCAGGGATAGGTAGAGATGTTGCGCTTGAGTTCGCTAAGAATGGAGCAGCAGTTGTTATCGCCGATATAGATGAGGTTGATGGTGCAAGGCTTCAGTTTGAAATAATTAAGAATGGGGGAAGGGCGCTATTTAAATATACTGACGTAACAAAGTCGGCAGATATTGAACAACTAGTGTCTGAAGCGCAAAGTAGTTTTGGTAGTATTGATTTTGCATTTAATAACGCAGGAATAGAATCTGGTTTTACTGGTTCTACAGCAGATTATGATGAAGCTTTATTTCTAAATGTGATAAATGTTAATTTAAATGGTGTTTGGCGCTGCATGAAGTATCAGCTTGAGGCGATGCAGGAGCAAGGTTCAGGTGTTATTGTTAATAATGCCTCGGTATTAGGTAAAGTTGGTTTTAAGACTGCTTCACCTTATACAGCAGCTAAGCATGGCGTAGTTGGTTTAACTAAAACAGCTGCACTTGAATATGCCAAAAAAGGTATTCGAATTAATGCAATTTGCCCTGGGTTTATTGAAACTCCAATGCTGGATAGGATGGGTATTGGTGAGAATGAGAAGTTAAAACAAGGGCTGGAACAGTTGCACCCAATGGGCAGGATTGGCACTACAAGCGAGATAGCAGCAGGTGTATTATGGCTATGCAGTAGTGGAGCATCATTTGTAACCGGAACTACTCTAGAGATTGATGGTGGTTATTTAGCTAGATAATTAATAATTTGTATTAGCTAGCTTTATACGAACTAAATTGGGATATCACTTTTTCCATCTCATTGTCATCAATAATATTTATCCCGCCTATTTTGAGTAGCTCGCAGTACTGTTTAGCCAGTAATTCAATCTCAGTTGCAAGATCAGCTGCTGACTTAAGGTTTCCTCCGGTAAATACTGCTCCATGATTTGCCATTAAACATGCTTTGTACCCATCTATAGCAGATAAAATATTTTCAGATAATTTTTGTGATCCGAAAGTTGCATAGTTAGCGCATGGGATTTTTTTGCCACCAGCGATAGCAACCATATAATGAAAAGCAGGAATTTCCCTATGGGAGCAGGCTAGGGTAGTACAATAGGTTGAATGTGTATGAATAACTGCGTTAGTAGTTTGCTCACTTGTGTACAGATCCTTGTGGATGCGCCACTCACTGGAAGGTTTGTACTTAGTTTCTTTTTGTAAATCAGGAGATTCTTCCCCTAGCTTTACGAAAACGATCATCTCTGGTGTGAGTTCTGAATAATCGATAGCTGATGGTGTAATCAGAAAACCATCTTCAAATCTACAGCTTATGTTGCCTGATGTTCCAGTTATTAGCCTTTCTTGACACAGTCCTTGTGTTGTATCAATTATTTGCTTTTGAGCTTCTAGCTTCTTCATTTTTGATTATCTCTTGTAGAGCTAATAAAGATCTTTTGTTAGCTTCGAATATACCTTTTTCAGTTATAAGCCCGGTAATGTATTTAGCTGGAGTAACATCAAAGCCAAAGTTAGCAGCGGGGCTCTCATTTGGAGTGACTCTAACAGTTCTAACTTCGCCACAGCTATCAACTCCTGCTATGGAGCGAACCTCTTCTGCATCACGCTGCTCAATAGGGATCTCTTTAATCCCATCAGAGATCTCCCAGTCAAATGTAGAACAGGGTAGGGCTACATAGAAGGGTATGTCGTTATCTTGTGCAGCTAATGCTTTAAGATAGGTTCCAATCTTATTGCACACATCACCTCTAGATGTTGTTCTATCTGATCCAACAATACAAAGATCTACCATCCCATGCTGCATCAGGTGTCCACCAGTGTTATCGGGGATAATGGTATGGTTAATATCTTGTTGGCTTAATTCAAATGCCGTAAGGCTTGCACCTTGGTTTCTTGGTCTGGTTTCATCAACCCAAACATGAACAGGTATTCCTGCAGCTTGTGCTTTGTATATCGGGGCAAGGGCAGTTCCCCAGTCTATAGTTGCAAGCCATCCAGCGTTACAATGGGTTAAAATATTAATTGCTCTTTTTTCAGGTAATGAATTATAAATATTTTCAATAATGGTAAAGCCAAATTCCCCTATTGAAGAGCAGTTAGCAATATCATCTAAACGTATTGATTCGGCCACACTTAAAGCCATTTCAAAGCGATCTGCATCTGGTAAGTTAGCAATTTCAGACAGAACCTTGTTAACTGCCCATTGTAGATTTACAGCTGTGGGCCTGGCATTGGCAATTGCAGAGGCCGCTTGCTCAATGTTCTTATCTGATGGGTCTTCTTTACAGGCAAATGCAAGTGCAAATGCTCCAGTAACACCAATAAGCGGCGCACCACGCACCTGCATAGATTTTATCGCATGAATAAAATCAGAAACCTTTTTTAACTGGATACTCTCGATAGCGTGAGGAAGCTTGGTTTGGTCTAGAGTAACTACCTGATGTTTACTTTCGTCAAACCAGATCGACGTTTGTTGGATACCATTAATTTTCATTATTAACTATTTGCTTGGCTATATATTATTTTGACTGCACTCTTGGCATATACCATGAGCTTCAACTACTTTTGAAAGAACAGTGAAACCGGCGCTTTCAGCATACTGATCAAGTGATATGCAAGCCTCAGGAATAGGGACAGCATCAACTTTTCCACATTCATCGCAAATTAACAGCTGAAATTCACATTTTTGATCAACTTTAGGGCAGCTAAAAAATGAGTTAATACTTTCTACTTTATATGCAAGCCCGTTATCAATAAGAAAATCTAAGGCTCGATAAACCGTTATAGGTTTGGCTGACTTATCCTCTTTCTCAAGAATTTCTAGTATGTCATATGCTTTGATAATGCGCTGGTTTTGCCAAATTATCTCTAACACGCGCTTTCTTGTTTTTGTAAGGCGTACTTTTTTATTTTTGCACAGTGCTTCGGCATTTATCATCGCCTGATCAAGATCAATTTTATCTATCTCATCAGAAATATTATTCATGTGTATTCCGTTGTTTGCTAGACCCTCACACTTAATCATACGTGGTTTCAATTAATAAGTGCAATTTAAATATCGCATAAAAACAGTTATAGGATAAGTTTATTAAACTATAAATATAATATTGAAAGTAGGGTTTTAGAAGTGCAGAAATATAATTATAAAAACATTAAGAAATGTGAGTTTGTTTTTATAGGTAAACTTGTGTTGAAGTTAAAGCCGCTAATATCTTTGTGCTAATGCCACTGGCTTATTGTCTATTAGATGCTAATAGACAAAAGCTTTATATATGGCCTTGTAGGATAAGGCTCTAAGATAAAACGGCTTTAATATGCAGAGATTAATAACCAGATGCAGCTGCAAGGTTATGTACTTGATCACCTAGTACTTGAACTTGTTCGCTTTTGCTTACAATTTGGTCGTTTGGTTTTTCAACTTCTTGATTGTGTACAATCGTGCAAGTTATACCTTGAAGAGCTTGCGGTATTTTTATTTCATCACCAATAATAGCTAAAAGCCTTCTTACGCCATCTTTCTTTTCAGTTATTTCATTGATTTGCTCTTGAATTATGCCCTTATCAAGAGAACTTTGAAAATCGCTTAAAAAGTAGATGCCAAAGTGTCGTGCTGTTTTAATGTAATTAGCTAAATCAGTATCACTTTTGGTGCGTGGAATAAGAATATGTTCGAATCCTACTCGATGTAATCCATTGTTTTTTTGCCAATTATATACGGCACAACCAGTTTCGTGGTTGAAACGTTGAAATATATCAAGAATTCTTTCTGTATTATCAGTTTTAATATGTACTAGGGTGTAGTTTGAATCTACTAATTTTTGAAGTAGGTTGTTATCAGCCATTACTTCTGTCTCCTGCTACACTCGGCATGTATTGGTCGGGTACCGCTTTGTGTAATATGCTCGCATCAATATCATCTATATTTTTATATTATTTATAATTTGATTATATGCTGTTTTGTGACGAATTTCTAATTTTTAAGTGAAATAGTACGTATTACTTATGTGCTCTAAGTCTATCTTAGTGGTTATAGCCTCTGGAAATAGATTGTGGCACCCCTGTCTTTTCGTTAGAAATTCGCTTGATTGCAAACCTATCAATTTTTTCCAATCTTTCTTCAGTGGCTCTGGCAACGGCATCTACAAGAGGTTCGTATTTCGTAAATGATTTATCTTTGTTTACATCTTCAAGTAATTCATGTGCTTCTAAATAAAGTTGGTCGAGCATCCACCCAGCTTTATAAGGAGCATTAATTATTCGCACTTTTGTACCTTTAGGTACAATTTTGAAAAAATATTCTATATCTTCTGGGTACATGCGTATGCAACCATGGGTAACCCGCATTCCCAACCCTTCAGGTTTGTTTGTACCGTGAATCAGGTAACCAGGGATACCAAGGCGCATTGCATAGTTTCCAAGGGGGTTATTTGGTCCGGGTGGCACACGACGTGGAAGAGGGTCGCCATCTGCCTCATGTTCATCGCGAATTGATTTTGGAGGGTACCAAGCTGGATTAGCAACTTTGGTAGTAATAGTTGTTTCACCAAGGGGGGTGTCCCAGTCCATTCTGCCAATACTTACTGGAAAGGTGGTGATAAGTGGTTTTTCCCCTTTTTTTGGCTTAGGAAAGTAATATATTCTCATTTCAGAGACATTTATCACTATCCCTTCTCTTGGGCCTGGAGGGATTATAAATTGGGTAGGTATTGTAACGTCAGTATCTTTTCCGGGTACCCACATATCAACTCCAGGGTTGGCTGACTTCATTTCATTAAAGCCAACACCGTAACGTCTTCCGACATCAAGGAGCGTATCTTCTTCATTTGGTTTGATGGTAAATGTTTCACCAAATAGGTCGATCCCTTCTGGTGGTAAAATATAGGTTCCAGCATGAGCATTAAAAGCTATCATCAGAACATAAAAAAATAGATGAAGTTTTCTCTTCATTTTGAAATATTACTCAGTGCTGAAAGTTGGGTTGAAGAATTCTACTTTTAGTTGCAATTTAATGCAAAGCTATCTTGGTTTTGTATAAATTAAGTTTAGCTATTTATTAATTTGATCCGAAAATAATAGAAAAGTTTCGCTCTGATATCAGTTTGGTATTCGATTATTTAAATATTGCTCAAAATTTAGTCAAAAAAAACCCCAACTAAGTTGGGGTTTTTTTAAAAGCTTAGTTACAAGTTGAATTACTTGTACATAGCTTTTTTAAACATACGATCAATCTTTTTAGAATTTCTCATAGCTGTGAAATCTGCTGCTTTAGCCATGCCGCCAGCTTTACCAGCTTTAGCATTAGCTTCTTTAGCAATGATTAGAGCTTCTGTTGCTTTTGCATCAGCGTCATCAGCTGTATCTTGAGCTTCATCAGCTGATGTTTGAGCTGCCATAGCAGCTGCTTTAGCTTCTTTAGCCATTGCTTCAACGCTTCCATCTGAAGCACAACCAACCATTAGAGCAAATGAAGCACCAAGTACTGGCCATTTAAGAACGTCTATAATTTTTGACATTGTTTTTTTCTCCTTAACGTTTCGGATTCTTTCCGAAATTTCCAAAATTAACACTCAACCGTAAGTGTAGGCATAAATCCTTCAGTAATAAAGGTTGAATATCTTATTAACAGACAAAAAAGTAACTTTCAATGAATTTTGCGTATTTAATCAAACGCTAAATTACTTGATTATTACAATTGTTCCAATATTTATATACTTACGAAGTTTCATTATTTGTTTATTTGTTATGGCAACGCATCCTTTTGTCCAGTTTAGTTGTTTATGGATTTTTGGATCAGCTTTTCCTAAGCCGTGTATGCCTAAATATCCACCTAAATCAGTGGTTTGCGGAGGTGTGCTGTTGTTTTTAAGTGCTTCTGAAATTGCTAAATATGTAGTTGTGTCGATCTTTTCAGCTAGATAAGCCTGTTTTGCATATGAGCTTGTTGGGTAATTTATTCCAAAAAAAAGCTTATATTGGCTGTTATTATTAATTCTATTTATCTTAAATTTTCCAATTGGTGTTTTTTCATCATTAACAATTTTATCGGTAGTTATTCCGTTTCTACCGATCGATATGTTATGCAAAATTAGTTTAGGTTTGTTATCACGCATAACCGAAATAGTTTCTTTATTGCTATCA
Source organism: Gammaproteobacteria bacterium (assembly GCA_033852135.1). Classification (GTDB taxonomy): domain Bacteria; phylum Pseudomonadota; class Gammaproteobacteria; order QZLD01; family QZLD01; genus QZLE01. The sequence continues at coordinate 25,093 of JAWSVB010000015.1, forward strand.
ACTAAAATCCACTGACCTTTTGCATTATCTTCATTGAAATTAGAGTAGTGATCAATATCTGTATTTTGGAATTCAATTGGTGGTTGATACGTGTACTGTAGGCTATTTGTAGAGCCACTTTTATCAATCATGGCTACCTGCATATGTTTTGGGTTTGTTATATCATTAAATCTTGGTGGTCCTACAAATGGATTTTTAGATTTGCCGATATAGTTTTTTGGTGGCTCTTCGGTAATCAGTGATTCTATCGATGTATATGCAGGAGTGGATTGTTTTGTTATTTCATTAGCTGTGTTTAGTTTTTTTTCTGCATTAATATCAGCATAAGCAGCATTAAAAAAAGTAGCGCATAAGAGTGCTGTGATGATTGTTTTTTGTTGCGGCTGCCATTTTGTGCTGCTGATTAACTTCATTGAAATTATCTTTTTTCTAAATTTGTGATCTTGTTCAAAAAAGCATCTGGTGTATTTACAACTTTCTTTTGGTCATAATCAAAGAAAACTATTCCAGTTTTAACCTCAGCTACTGTTCGCTGTGATTCTTTTTCTTGAATTTGGTAAATGATGTCACATCCGTATTTATTATGATCCTGTGTAGCGATATTAATAGTCAGGGTTTCACCATAATGAGACTCAGATTTATAAACAATGGCGCTATCAGTCATAATGATGCCAAAACCAGCTACATCTAGTTCTTTAAATCCCATGGATTGAAAAAAACGACACCTTGATTCATGCACGATTGAAAGGATCGAATCATTGCCAACATGATTGCCATAGTTAATATCAGATATTCTTACATCAAGATCTGTTGAAAAAATATAAGTGTCTGGAATATCAATTTTAATTCGTGCCATTATTCAATCCTGCTTAATCCGTCTATAGCTGCAATTTTATATGCCTCTGCCATTGTTGGATAGTTAAAAGTTGTATCGATAAAGTATCTTAAGTTATTAGCATTGCCTTTTTGCGCCATGATAGCTTGACCGATGTGGATAGTATCAGATGCCTGATAGCCAAAGCAGTGTATGCCAAGTATTTGTAGACTTTCCCGGTGGAACAAAATTTTAAGGATTCCAGATTGTTGATTGCGTATATGGGTGCGAGCAAGGTCTCTAAAGTGGGTGCGTCCAATTTCATATGGCACTTTCTCTTCTGTTAGTTCTTCTTCAGTTTTTCCAATGCTGCTTATCTCTGGAATTGTGTAGATCCCTGTTGGGATATTGTTGTGTGCATCAAAGTTACACTCTCCTTTGATTATATGTTCAGCTACGAATCTGCCTTGTCCGTATGCGGCGCTAGCTAAAGCTGGCCATCCAATAATATCTCCAATGGCATAAATGCTTGGGTTTGATGTGAGAAAGTTATTGTCAACGGCCAGTTGTTGTCTGCCATTAGCCTTTAGTTCTGCCTGGCTCAGGTTTAATGACTCTGCATTACCAGTTCTTCCATTGGCCCATAAGATGATGTCAGCTTTTATCACTTTTCCAGATTTTAGATGTAGTTGTACTTGGTCATCTTCGGTTTCAAGTTTTAAATATTCTTCGTTGTTTCTAATAGAGATATTTTGCTCACGCATATGGAAACTAAGCGCTTCAGAAATCTCTGTATCTAAAAATGAAAGCAGTCTATCTCTGGTATTGATAAGCTCAATTTTGCTTCCTATTCCAGCAAAAATAGATGCATACTCACTTCCAATTACTCCGGCGCCATAGATGATAATTGATTTGGGTGTTTCATCTAGCTCTAAAATGGTATCGCTGTCGAATACTCGATGGTGGTTAAAGTTAATATCTTCAGGGTGATATGGGTGCGATCCAGTTGCAATGATTATTTTATCAGCGCTGATTTCGATAGTTTCTGTTGAGTTTATTTTTAGTTTGTTCTTAGAAATAAACTCTGCTGTTCCATGATAGAGATCAATCCCATTAGATGTTTTATAAATATCCGATTTGCTGTTTGTGATGTTATTAATGATTCTCTTGGTAGAGTTCATGATGTGCTTAATAGTGTTGTGACATTTAGTTTCTGTATGGTGGAAGAGGGGGTTGCTTTCTATCTCTTGTATTCTTTCAACAGCATGCCTTAAAGCTTTAGATGGAATAGTGCCGTAATGAGTGCTCCCACCTCCAATAGTCTGATTTTTTTCAATTACAGCAATTTTTTTACCTTTATGTATTAAAGATGCGGCAGCGGATTCTCCTGCTGGTCCAGTTCCAATAATGGCTATATCGTAATTTTTCATTGCTATTGCTCGTTAGGTGTGAGGGTGGATAAACGGTAAGACTACTACTAGGTAATAAAAAAAACATAAATATTATATTATTCTGTATTAACTAATGAAATAACTAATATCTTTTATATTCAATAATATATCTAAAATACTAAAAATATTTCACATTAAGCGTTGGTTTAATTGGATTAAAATCTCTGTAAAATGCATGAAACATTAAATTTTTAAGTTACACTTATAATGATAAAGCTTTAAAAAAAGGATTATTTTAAACCGATGACTGACCAGGCTGGCGCAAATAAATATCGTATTTTAGTTGTTGATGACGAGCAGTTGATGCGCTCTGTAATTGGGGGGATATTAACTGATGCAGGGTATGAAGTCATCGAAGCATCAAGTGGTGATGAGTGTATTCAAGTAGCAACATTTGAAAAGCCTGATCTTATTATTCTTGATGTGATAATGCCGGACATGGATGGTTTTCAAACTTGTGAGCAGATGAAAAATCATGATGATACGTGCTCCATTCCAGTTATTTTTGTATCAGGGCTCGATAACAGGTTTAGTATATTAAAAGCTTTGCGTGTTGGTGCTACGGATTACATCATTAAGCCAATTGAGGCTGATGATGTATTATCAAGAGTAAACTCTTTACTCGCTACTAAAAGCTTGATCCACGACAAAATTAATCTTTTGCGACTTAATGAAGCAATGGTTGATCAGGTCAAAAAATTTATCAGTGAATTATCTATTATTAATACTGTAGATAACCTTAAAAGCGATATTGCCGATCACAGTGTTACTACTCTTGAATGTTTAGGTAAGGTTCGAGAGTGTATTAATGACTTTGATGAAGATGGTGCTCTTAGTGCAGTAACTCAGGCGGAAATGTCTTTGCAATTTGCAGATAGAGTGAGTCAGCAGCTTAATGAGTTTGCAAAGATTGTAGATCAAATTCATGGGATGATGACGGTTTCTACTGATGGAAAAGAAGTTCATTTTGACTCTGAAAGCATTAATAACGCCAGTACTGACTCTGTACTAGGTGCTAAAGCTAGCCAAGCTGAGGTTGATGACTTGTTGGATTCATTAGGTATTTAGTCATTATTTGCCACTCTTATATTTAGAGTTTAGATAAATATTTTATATTCTTAATTTGCTTGAAGTTTTATATCTGCGATAAAATGTTGTTTTGTCGTATGTGTGAGAATTATTTTGAGCCGATCTATTCCCGAATTACTAGCTCCTGCTGGTACCATGAAAAGTATGCAATACGCTTTTGCCTATGGGGCTGATGCAGTATATGCAGGACATCCTCGTTATAGCCTTCGTGCTAGAAATAATGATTTCTCTATGGAAAACCTAGAGAAAGGTATCTCTTATGCTCATGAGATTGGTAAAAAAGTATATATAACTAGCAATATCTTTCCGCATAACAACAAGGTAAAAACATATCTTGCGCATATGGGGCAGGTTGCTCAGATGAAACCAGATGCCTTTATTATGGCTGATCCTGGTTTAATTATGCTTGCGCGTGAAGCTTGGCCAGAAATTCCAGTGCACCTTTCTGTGCAGGCTAACACTATTAATTATGCTTCCGTTAATTTTTGGAAGTCTGTTGGTGTTTCTAGAGTTATCCTTTCGCGTGAATTAACTCTTAAAGAGATTGAAGAGATCAGGCAGCTTTGTCCTGATATGGAGCTGGAAGTGTTTATTCACGGAGCGCTATGCATATCTTACTCAGGAAGATGCCTGCTTTCTGGATATTTTAATAAACGTGATGCAAATCAAGGTACATGCTCAAACTCATGCCGTTGGAAGTACAAACTGTATGAAGAGCCAACAGATTATCAAGGTGCTCCACTTGTTGACGAGTGTGGCGAACAGCGTGAGTTGGTTGAAAAAGAGTACTTTATTGAAGAGCAGGAAAGGCAAGGACAGTTTATGCCGATTACTGAAGATGAGCATGGTACTTATATCATGAACTCTAAAGATTTACGGGCAATTGAATATGTTGAAGATTTAGCCAAAATTGGTATTGATTCGATTAAGGTGGAGGGGAGAACTAAATCCCACTATTACGTCTCAAGAACGGTTGCTGCCTATAGAAAGGCCCTAGATGATGCTGGTGCCGGTAGAGAATTTGATAAAGATCTAATGCGTTCATTAGATGGTCTATCTAATAGAGAGTATACAGCTGGTTTCTTTGGGGGCTATAGCCCTAGCGAAATGCAAAACTATGATACTGGCAATTCTAATAGTAAGTATCAAAAATTTGTTGGTGAGGTTGTTGGCGATAGCATTGTCGATGGTTATATCACTATTGATGTTAAGAACCGCTTTAAAATTGGTGATTCAGTTGAGCTATTAACATCTGCTGGTAACCACCGCTTTACAATTGAAGAGATAGTGCTGGATAAAAATGAAGAGCGCCTTGATGTTGCTCCTGGCTCTGGGTATGTAGTCCGTATTCCATTTAAGATTGATTGCCAGGTTAAATTTGGACTACTTGTCGTAGATATTGACGGTTAATTTAAAGCACTTTTTAGTTAGCTGAAAAGCAAAAAGGGTACGCATTGCGTACCCTTTTTTGTGTCTGATGTTTTAAATATTCCCTGATTACATTCTCATGCACATTGGGTTGTAGTTTCCTGTAAGGGTATAGCCGCCTGTCTCCTCGTCTCCCGCTGCGTTGGCTGCAATGATTGAACCTGTTCCGATATTTCCATCATCGCCACGAGATTCTAGAACCTTGGCAACGTCTCCTGCGATATTGCCGAAGCAAACCCAAACTCTATTACGACCCATGGTTGCAGCATATCGAGTGTTGTATCCAGCAAGTCCGATAATGCCGCCGTATGCATGGTTAGGTTGTGCATAACTATCTGAGTTATTGGTAACTTCACCAGAGATAAGACCTGCACCTCTTAGGTGTTTCCATACAAGTCTTGATTCGTTGGCATCTGTAACTGAGTTCCAGTTACCTTGAACTAAGCCGTTGCCGTTGCCGTTATCAGCTGCTCTCCAGTTACCTGTGAATCTATCATTTGCATTGGCATCATCACCTGGTATGCGATTGAATCTATCTTGGTAAGTGTAGAAAGCTGCAGAGACGCCACGGAAATCACTTTCAAGTTTCTTGATCTTGGCATTTGTGATCATCTCTTGACCTTTAAGTACGCCGCCGAGTAATAGTCCGATAATAACTAATACGATTGCGATCTCTACGAGTGTGAATCCTGATTGTCTCTTCTTCATGATGTTGTCTCCAATAAATAAACTATTAATCTTTAGTAAATAGATAGCATTAAGTGTGCCAGATTTATTTTGCCATTATTTGTTGCTGCCTATAATAAGAAATATAGAATATTGTGATTGAATTGCACTTTTTGAAATTGGAATTTGTGGACTGGTTATCGGTTATATTTTTAGGTATAACTAAACGCTAATATAGTTAGTGTTTGAGGATGTTGGCAGGCTAACACCTGTCTATTTTTCGACAGCTTTTTGTTCGATTTCAGACAATTTATTCTGTAGAAAAATGAGCTCTTTTTCATCTTTCACCTGATTACTAGATATTATTCCACCTAGGAGGATTTGAGCAGCTTGATATTCACCAATATCTTCAAGTAGTAGTGCCTCCATTTGCTTTGCCCAAGTTGGCGCTTCTGTAGCCTTTTCCCTAATAGCTTTCGCATATTTGATGGCAAGATTAAAATTATTTAACTGGTGTTTGGCTATAAGCGAGCATTGAGATAACCAACGCCAGTGCCTATTTGGATCTTGAAGAAAATTCTCATATACAAATTCAAGCATCACCATCTTATTGTCTATGTCAGTGGTCATCGTATAAATTTGCGATGCGAGGAGGAGTGTGTAATCACTTTTTGGGTTGAGTTTTATAATAGCTTCAAGCCATTGTGTTAGTTTGTGGTAATCAAGTTCGTGGTACCTGATTTTTATTCCACTTTGGCTGTCAAAAGACTGCAACCACAGCAGCGATATTTTTGCTATTGCACTTTGCTCTCCCATACTCAGGACTGATAGATAACTACTATTAGGTGGTGAGCTTAAGTCCTGTGCTGATTTATCAGCTTTTAGCTCAATATGGTGTAGAGCAACTTGAGCACAAAATGCGATAGCTAAGAAGAGAAATACTTTATAGCTTAGAAACTTTATCGGTCTTGTTTTGATCTTCATATGTTTTTTCTGCTGAAGTCAAAAATTGAGATAGCTATTAATAGGGATGAAAATATCAGCGCCTGTAATAAGATAAAACTCATAGAACTATAGTCGGTAATAGCCCCAGTTAGCCAGTCGCTGTTTGCGAATTTATGCAGCTGTGGGATCACGTACGAGATAGTTTCAATTATATTGCCGATGAATCCACTTGTAGCAGAATCTGATGGATTACTGTTAGCCATCATTACTATGGCACCCATGCTTCTCGAAAGTATATAGAAACCAAACTGCAGAATGATAGAAAGAGTGAGGTTGTTGATGATAGTTGCAAACATCAAAGCTGATGTTGTCATTATTATCACCTCAGCAAAAAGAGAGGTGGCCCAAGCTGCAACAGCTATATAGTCTGCAAAAAATAGTAGTGTTACAGCTATAGCAAGACATATTAATAACCCTACCAGATAGTATCCGATTAATTTGCCAATGAAATATTGGGTTCTAGTTACTGCGGTAGATAATATAAGTTCATGGTTCTTATCATTAAATTCTCTGTTGGCTCCAGAGATAACAAGCAGAGAACATATTATTACAGAACCAAAACGGTAGATTAGCCCTAATACTTGAGATTGTGTTTCATTCACTTCTATTATTGATAGCCCACCAGCAAATAATGAAGCGCCAATTGTAAGGGCGATAAAAATAGCAATTATATATAGAAGGCGGTTGCGAAATGCCTCCATAAGGGTATACGATGCGATTACTTGTAGATTCTTTTTCATTTGTTTAGAAATATCTGCATTAATAATTAGTAAATTGATTAACAATAACTGGAATTTAAAAAGAGATGGATCTCCCTTTAAGTAGTTTACAGGATAAGCATAGATATAGATTGTTAGCATTGCTACTATGTTTTTTTCAACTTTCTGTTAGTTATTCTGAAAATCAAAAGATATCAATAGCATTATTGATTGTTCACTTTGGACTTTTTCTTTTTTGGCAGCCGATATGGAGCCGTAAACAAAAAATTGATGCGATCCCTTTCTTAATATTTTCCTTATTTATTGGTTGTTTTGTTTGGATATCTCCGCTTTGGTTCTTAACTTTATGGGGAGGGATTTTGATTGTTTTAATCGAAAGCACCACCATGACAACCAGGAAAGAGCGTTTTGTTCAGTTTTTTGCCACCGCTTATGTGATCCTGGCAATTAATCTAATTATTATCCCTAAAATATTTTCAATCACCCTTTTTGAGAATTTTGTTGGTGAGGACTACTTTAAAGAGCTGTATTTCTTAATCCCTTTGCCCTTGTTGATTTATTCATCTACACCAAACTTACAAAAAAAACAGAACCTGGATTATCTACGCGGATTAATTATTGCTCTGATAACAATAACTATTGCTATCACTAGTGTATTAAAGATGCTCCAGTCAGATATCACTTACTTAGTATCTTTAATCGAGGTATTTATTGTATCTGGCATTGCGATTATATTTTTGTCATGGATATGGAACCCAGGTTCAGGGTATAAGGGACTATTTTTTATCTGGAATAGATATTTGCTTAATATAGGTACTCCGCTAGAGAACTACCTTACAGAGCTTACAACCCTCACGCGAGATCATAGCGATCCGCAAACTTTCTTAAAAGGATCAATGCAGAACTTTGTTAATCTTAGCTGGGTAAAAGGCTTAAAATGGCATTCCGCATCTGGCTCTGGAGAGTTAGGGGGGAAAGCAACTAACCCTCTTCCAATTACTTTTGGTGATTTACGCTTATCAATTTATACCGAAAAGGCAATGAGCCCGGCATTGATAATTCACACTAAACTATTAGTACACATACTGGCTTATTTTTACATTAGTAAATTAAGGGAGCGAAAGTTATCGCAACGAGCTCAGCTTGAAGCGATATATGAGACAGGTTCACGCCTTACTCATGACATGAAAAATGTTTTGCAATCATTGAGCACTTTAATTGGAATTATTGAATCTAGTGATGACTCACAATCGCAGCAGGTTCTTGATCTTGTGAAAAGGCAGTTGCCAGCACTTGGGGAGAGGTTGTCATTAACCTTGGATAAACTAGCTTCTCCGCAACATGAGACTGTAACCAATGTTGATATTAATGATTGGTGGCAGCGCCTGTTGGATAGAAACTCCGGTAGGAAAATCGAATTTATTAACAATGTTGAGCACGAGATAGATGTTGTCTTAGAGGTTATGGATACGGTTGCTGATAATCTATTGGATAATGCTCGGATAAAGCGTATTCAAGAGAATGATATCGACATTATAGTTTCTCTTAAGATGACTGAAGATAGGTTTGTGTTTGCAGTAGAAGATACTGGCTGGCAAATATCACCTAAGATTGCAGATCACCTATTTAAAGAGGCAGTTGATTCAGAAAATGGTTTGGGTATTGGGCTTTATCAATCTGCCAGACAGGCACATAAGTTTGGTTATCGATTATACATAGCAGAGAATCAGCCGGGCAAAGTAAAGCTAGAGTTGACTCAAGATATTGATGATGCAAATTTAGTATAGAATTTAGATTTATTTCACATAGAGTTTTTCATCGTCCTTTCATGTACTAAGTACAATAATAAATTTTTTGGTAGAGATATGAGTAATAAAAAACAGGCTTCAATGTATTGGCACGATTATGAAACCTTTGGAGCAAATCCACAGAAAGATCGTCCCGTTCAGTTCGCTGGAATCAGGACTGATGAAGATCTGAATATAATTAGCGACCCTCTAATGATCTACTGTAAACCAGCAGATGATTTCTTACCTGTTCCTGAAGCTTGTCTTATTACAGGGATAACTCCTCAGCAGGCGCTGAGCGAAGGAGTATGCGAGGCAGAGTTTATTAAGCAAATTCACCGCGAGTTTTCTCAATCCAAAACATGTGTAGTTGGGTATAACAATATCCGTTTTGATGATGAAGTTACCAGATATACGCTGTATAGGAACTTCTTCGACCCATATGCGCGTGAATGGCAAAATGGCAATTCTCGTTGGGATATAATTGATATGGTGCGTTTGACTCGCGCGCTAAGGCCAGAAGGGATAGCATGGCCTGATTATGAAGATGGTACTCCATGTTTTAAGCTGGAGGAGATTAGTAAAGCCAACGGTGTTTTGCACGAAGCAGCGCATGATGCTCTATCTGATGTTATTGCTACGATAGAAGTTGCTAAACTCATCAAAAATGCTCAGCCAAAGCTATATGATTATATCTATGGTATGCGCGACAAACGCAAGGTGCAGTCGCTTCTAGATTGCATGAAAAAAGTTCCAGTTGTTCATGTTTCTTCCCGCTATCCATCAAGCCTTGGTTGTCTTGCTCTGGTTGTACCTATAGCGATGCACCAAACTAATAAGAATGCTGTGATTGTTTATGACTTGCGTGAAGATCCGACAGAGATGCTACAGATGAGTGCTGAACAGATTCATGCACGTATCTTTGTAAGTAATGCTGACTTAGAGGAAAGAGGGGAGAAACGTATCCCTCTCAAACTTGTGCATATAAATAAGTGCCCAGTGGTTGTACCTGAAAATGTAATGAGTGAAGGGCAGGCTGATAAATATGGGATAGAGAAGTCGAAAGCTAATCTATATTTACAGAAGATCAAAGATGCTTCCAGTCTTGAGGCAAAACTACAGCAAGTATTTTCAATGGGAGAGTACGAAGAATCAACGGATCCAGATTTAATGCTTTACGGTGGTGGATTTTTCTCTGATGCAGATAAACGCAAGATGGATCTTATACGGGGTATGACACCAGAAAGGTTGCAGGGTTTTGAGACCATATATGATGACAAACGCATCCCTGAGATGTTATTCCGTTATCGTGCACGCAACTATCCAGAGTCATTGTCAGTGGAAGAGAACAGCCGGTGGCAAGAATATAAAAATAATAGAATAAGTGATCCAAGTTATGGTGGGTCTATTGTATACAAGGATTACATCCAAAGGTTAGATGAGTTACTTGCAGAACAAACCCAGTCGGAAAAGATTAATATCCTTCATGAATTAAAACAGTATGGGAATCAATTGATAGGATAATCTTAAAAGCCATGAGAATACACCCAAAGCGTGCAAGTTTCTTAATGACTCTATTTGTAACAATAGGGATGAGCTTTGTGATGTCATTTGCCATGGTAGCTATCAATGTTGGCTTTACAGATTATTTCTTTATCGCCTGGATGAGAGGGTGGTTGATTGGACTCATTATCGGGGTTCCAACATCAATGGTAGTCATGGATCTATCAAAACGATCAGTAAAAAAATTAACCGGGGTAAAAATCAAGTAAATTATAAACCTTTAAATTTTATAGGTTTATGTTTGTTTAATGGTTTTGAGCTAAAAGCCATAAAACTATTTTTTATCTACTATCATATAATTATTACAGTACAAATTTACTAATAGCATGGGGCTAAGCTAATTTTGAGGGATCATATGGCTAAGAAAGATGACTATTTTGTTATTGAAGAACTTCTGGACGATTTTTCCGATTTTATAAGTGAAATGGAAGAGAATCATCATTTGATTGAACAATCTCTATTACAGTCTGATAGGGACAGATGTATTGAAGAGCAATTTAGGGAAGTGATGCAAGCTCTTCATACAATGAAAGGTAGCTCGAACTGTTATAGCATTCGCCCTCTAGTAGATATAGTGCATGCACTAGAAACACTCATGCAGTGGGTCCTTAAGGGGGAAATAGAGTTTGATCAAAATATTGTTGAGATTGTTCTATTGTGTATGGATAGAATATATAAAACCACCAAAGAGTTAGGCGGTGGTGGAAAAAGTTATGTTGGTGATTTTGATCCAATTATACACTCTATGATTAATTTATCTGAAGCTGATAAAAATAATAGAAGTGCTTTAGTTCGTGAAACATTGAAAGTTTTAACTAATCAGCAAATTATTGCTGATGATATAGATAAAGTTAAAGATATTTCCAACATTGAAAATGCTGATTCAATCTATGCTGACCTCAGTTTCTTTAAGTCATTAGCTGAAGAAGTTGATAAGCGGCACGATCACTGGCAGGGAAGAACTGAATACATCACTCGCTTAGCGTTAGAGATGAACTCTACGGCTGGGGAGGTGGTAGATAAAAATCAACTAGAAGTGGCTATATACCTGCATGATATAGGTATGGGGTTTATGCCTGATGATTTAATCAATAAACCAGAAAAGCTAACACATGAAGAGATGAGTGTGATGAGAAACCACCCCACGACAGGTTATGAACTAATTAAGAGAATTAGCCAGTGGGAGGATGCAGCTCTTTATATCCTTGAACATCATGAATACTTTGATGGGAGTGGATACCCTGCTTCTAAAAAGGGTGAAGATATTAGTGATGGTGCTAGAATCTTGGCAATTTGTGATGCATTTTATGCAATTACTCATGAGCGTCCAGATAGAACCTCACCAAGATCTTTTTTAAGGGCTCTGGCAGAGATTAATGGCTGTGTCGATAGTCAGTTTTGCCCGTATTGGACCAAGATATTTAATAAAGTTATCCAGTCTAGAGCTAAGCGCGGGTGATTTAGCTTATTAAAGCGATTAGTGAAAAAACTGACTGTGTTGAGTTTGTAAATTATAAGGCGGGACTTTTTATAATTAATCCCGCCTAAAATTATTTATTTTTTTGGTATGAAATATTTAGCTTTTTTAACTTCAGTTTGACCGATATCTTTATCTTTCATCTCTAGCTCATAAGCGCCGAATAGTGCAGGCTCAGCTTTTATGTAATAGACCTCTCCAGCTTTAACATCAAAGTTAACTTCGTGTAATTTACCGTTTACAAGAGACTTTTCTTGAAGAACTAAATTTACACTTCCAGGTGCCACGTAAGTATAAACGTACGCGTTATCAATTAAAGGCGTAAGAGTTTGTTTTTTATTTACTACTACACTAAAGTGCGTTCCACGGCTTATTATGCTTGATGGTCTATAGATATATAGTAGAGACTTATCAGCTTTAACCTCTTCTGCTTTGAATGGTCTATTTGGCAACATGCAACCTTGTAATAAAATAATGGCTGCCAATAAACTTATCATTAGTGGAATTCTTTTAAACATCTTTGCTTCCTTAATATCTGATTAATAATTACCGTCGTAATAAATGACTAAAAGTCATTTTTATACTATTAGGTTTATCAGAAAAGTTTCATATTTCAATGAGGACTAACTGCAGGAATTTGATTTTATGACGTAGGTATCATTCGTTCTAGATTTAGAGGAGGGAGGTAATCATTTCTAATAATAATTGCTGTTAATGCATAGTGATATGCATTAACAGCAGCATATAAATAAGTTATAGACTTTCTTGATACTTTCTATAGTTATCAATACTTACAAAGTAGTCAGGATCTTCAAGTACATTAACATCACAGATTTTTTCAGCCTTTTTAATTAGCTTGATGCAATCAGAGCTAAGGTGACGTAGATGGATGTGTTTTCCTAGTTGCAGGTAGTTTTCAGCAACTTTATTTATAATCTCAATTGCTGATTGGTCCATAATGCGCGACTCTTCAAAATCAATAACCACCTCATTAGGGTCGTTACTGAAGTCAAATTTACTCATAAATAACGAAGTAGATCCAAAGAAAAGAGGGCCGTAGATTTTATAGTGTTTAATACCATGCTCATCAATCTCTTTACGAGCACGAATTCGAAGAGCATTCTGCCAAGCAAAGATTAAAGCAGAAATAATTACACCGCTTAGAACAGCAATAGCAAGGTCGAATATAACTGTAAGCCCGGTTACCAGCACGATAACAATTACATCAGCTTTAGGAATTTTATTCATAATTTTGAATGTACTCCAAGCAAATGTTTTTATCACAACGATAAACATAACACCTACAAGTGCTGCAATAGGTACTGCTTCGATATACTCTGATGTAAATAGGATGAAGAAGAGTAGGGCTGCGCCAGCAACGATTCCTGATAGTCGTCCACGCCCACCAGAAGTGATATTGATGATACTTTGACCAATCATTGCACAACCACCCATGCCGCCAAATAGGCCGTTGACGAAGTTAGCAAAACCTTGAGCCATACACTCTCTATTACCATTACCGTGTGATTGTGTAAGTTCATCAATCAGGTTTAGTGTCATCAATGACTCAATCAGGCCAATAGCGGCAAGTATGAGAGCATATGGGAAGATGAATATAAGGGTATCAATTGTGAAAGGAACCTGAGGAATTGCAAAAGTTGGTAGGCCAGCTTCGATTCCATTACCACCGTTTGCTTGAATAAATGATAAAACAGTCTGAGTATCGATGCTAGTAAATGCAACTAGGAGTGAAACGCCGATGATAGCTATCAAAGCTCCAGGAGCTTTTGAATGGATAAATGGGATTACATATAGCATAGCCATTGTTAGCGCGACTAATCCAACCATAATCAAAAGTGGAGTTCCTTGCAGCCAATCTCCGTTAGATTTAAACATGTTAAGCTGTGATAGGAAGATTACTATAGCAAGACCATTAACAAACCCCATCATTACAGATCGAGGAACCATACGGATAAATTTACCTAGGCGGGTAATACCTGCGATCCATTGAAGCAAGCCAACTAGAAGCAATGTAACAAATAGGTATTGAAGGCCAGCTTGAGATCCGGCTGCACCAAGAGCATTACCCTCTTTAACTAGGCTTACCATTACAACTGCCATTGCTCCAGTAGCGCCAGATATCATCCCTGGTCTGCCACCAAAAATTGCAGTGATAATACTCATCATAAAGGCGCCATAAAGGCCGACTATAGGGGAAACTCCAGCTACAAATGCAAAGGCTACTGCTTCAGGAACTAGAGCCAGGGCAACAGTAAGGCCCGAGAAAATATCGCTTTGGATGCTACCTTTAGAAGGTGGCACCATAGAATGATTAGAATCCATAAAAAACTCCTCAATAATGTACTAGGAGCATAAGTTTTATCTCGTCTAAACCTTTTTATTGTTTAAACAGTACTTATGCAAAATAGAGGCAGGTTTGATTTGTAATAACAAGCTTATGTGTACCAGCAACAAACAGTATTCACAACACTTCCAATATGTTTGCGTGATTTGGTTTTGATGGGGGGTAAATTAGCTTTTCTTCAACATCTAGTAACTGCACAAATGGTTTGTTCTAAATTTATTATTTGGTATTTATGTCTCATGCTTACATAAATGCTCAATAACAAGCGGTTAACCATCTCATATAAGAGCTGGATTATACTTTCTCTATAGATTATGTATAGTTATTTATGCTGTTTTATGGCTTCTTTTCGGGATCAAGCCGATTATCAAAAACAGAGTGGACAATGATATTTTTATTTTCAATTGAATAAAAAATAGTAAAAGGAAATCTTCTGATTGGTGTGCTGCGAAAAACTGAATATCTTATTTGGAACATTTCTGGATAATTTATTATATTTTGTACTGAAGCCTCAAGACAGTTTAAAAATTCGAGTCCAAGACCTTTTTGTTGTCTTTCATACCATATAAAAGCTGATTCCATATCAGCTTTGGATCTATCTGTGTAAAAGAGGTTCATTTGTAATTATTTTTAATGTCTTCATGGACAGATTGCCATGAGTGTAGATTCAGTCTGCCGGATTTATATTCTTGAAATCTATTGTTAAGCTCATTTTTTTGCCATTCTGGTAAGGGAATATCAGAATTACTTTCAGCAATAGAGTCCCAAACATCTTCAATTAGCAGTAATTTTTCAGCTAAGTTAAGTTTTGCGATTTCTTGTTTAATATCATTGGCTCTCATAGAACCTCCTGTTGAAGTGCTTAGGTTTATTCTCCATGTTTACTCATCTTTTTCAAGAGTGATGTTATGAGTTATAGGAGTATCTAATCCTATTCCGGCTTTAATTGATTCATCCAGAGAGATGCGGTTGATTAAAAAACGGGCATCATTCATCTTGTAAATTTTTTGTACAGAATAGAATAGACGCCACTTTACAGCATGGTTTCCATTTTCAACAACCTTCAGGTTAAACCCTCTGTCGGTGTCATAATACTCTTCAGCTTCAGTGGCAAGTTGCCAAATATTAGCGAATAATTTTTCAACATCTTCGCTATTGGTCTGGTAGCTAATATTAAAATCAATGTACTGTCGTATTGCTCCGGTAGCGCTGCAATTAAGAATATCAATTTTAGTATTTCTAAACTTAGAGTTAGGAATCACAATCTGGTGCCTAAGAGCAAGATCACGAAATACAGTTTGGGTTAACGTTGTGCGGATTACGATGGCCATAAGGTCCATCTCTTTAACTCTTACTATGCTGCCAGATTCAATATTACCGTTGTAAAGAAGAATCAACCCATTGATATTGTCGGGTGCCCAAACTTCCTTAGTAGAGAAAGCGATGATAGCTAAGCCGCCAATGACACTAGTTACTTGCAGCAGCTCAGTCATATCCCAGATATTAATAATTATTAAAAATGAGGCAACTACAACTACTATCATGCTTATAAGAGCAAATACTTCAGATTGATATGTCTGAATCAATACAGTTTCATCTTCAATCTCTTTTTCACGACCGTATTTTTGCACGCAGTAGAAATTTGAAAGCTGAGATGTGATTTGCATTAGTAGAAGAACTAACCCAGTTTGAGAAATGTTTCTGATGATTTCAGATGTAGTAGGGTTCTTGAGTGATAGGTGCCCTAACACAACAGATATTATATAGAGCGCAAGCAGAACTAAATTGATAAATCGTAATGCCCAGAGCTTATTACGGAATGTTCTTTCATCTTTACCTTTACACAGTGTTTTAGTTATCTTATTAGAAAAGATAAAGATTAAAATATTAATAATACAAACAAAGTGTTCGAAGTTACTTACGGCAGAGAGAATAGTAGAACCGTTTTCCATAATAGTCCTGATATGATGTTAAAAGATTGTATATATTATCATACATGAGATAGAGGCTATTCACCTTCATCATCATTATTTATTACATTTTCTTTTTGCAGCTTAATGATTTCTGAATGTGAAAGATCTTCCATCTCTAGCGCAAATCTATTTAAGATCTCAGGGCAGTTAAAAGCACCCATTGGGACGTATAAAGTTATCCCGTTAAACATGATGTAAAATGATTCTGTGGTTGCATAAATTTTCTTTAAAATTCTCCAGTCAAAAAACATATCATAGTTTTCCGCTGTTTCCCGTAACCCTTGTTCTGTGAGTATTACGCTAATTTCACCCTCTTGCTTAAATGTTTTTTGCGTGCTGGTTTGGTGGGCGAAATTGGTAATCTTAAGGAAGAAGTGATTAGCAGCAAGGGCTATAAATAACATCATCGAAACAACTAAAAAAATGTTCTGAACCCCTTTTTGAGGGGAGAAAATAGCAATGGTGAAAAACATAACTGCAGTCGTAATTGAAAGCCAATATAAGATCACTAGATACTGCGCAAGACCATTAACCGATTGCTCAGTATAAATTATGTTCTGTATTTCTCTGTAGGCTTTGCGCTCGAGTTCAATAGTGTTTTTGAATGTTATTTCCATATTCAATGCTTTATATTTTGTGCCTAATTAATAGGTTAGACTATTTAACAACGTTATTCCTCATGCTATGAGACATAAGGTATTTAAAACACTGAAGAGTTCACTTGTTGACCCTATGTAATAAGGCTTTCTGGCATTAATCCAAGGAAGTACTTTATGCGGCATTCTTGATAAAGAGAAGATTAAGTATGCTCTTTCTAGGCCTGCTGCTTAATACTTCTACCAGCTGCCATTACAGGGGCAACTGCGTCATACCGGCGAAGGCCGGTATCCAGAGAATTACACACAAACCTATCTATAACGTCATTGCATGACTTGTTTGGATGATCCAGCGATATAAATACAATTAAAATCAACAGGTGTCTGTAATCTATTGATTTCTGAGCCCCGGCGAAGTAAAAAAATCAAAGACTTTGACTAGAATGAAAATTTTCTTGGCAGTCCTGCCTTAGTGTGTGTCACCATTTTGCAGTATAATTTGTCTATCTAACTAACATTGAGATGTAATGAGCATTAAAGTCTTACTTACCACAATTATTATTTCATTATTTGCACCAAGTCTTAGCGCCAAAAATGTTTGTACGGTTAAGAGCTTTGATGGACTAAATGTTTATATTGAAAAAAGTTTTGCCATGAAAACCAAAGCGCAAAATTTATATGATAAAAAAGTAAAGCAATTTACTGATCTTAATATTCAGTTGTTCACTAAAACAGGTGCAACATTTGATCAAGTTAAAGATTTCTATATTAAGGCTGAGCCTGAAGTTCTAATGGCACTACGACGCCAAGAGGACTTCACTAAAAAATGGTCTGATGATTTTGGAGTTGTTGGTACAAATCTCAGCAACTGTGTATCTAGACTAAAGAAAGTATCAAAAACTCTTAAAAAGCTTAATTCATCTTGTAAAGAGTACGGGCATACCGAGGGAATAACTTCATCTCAAAAAAATATCGGGATTGTTAAGGAGGTCCTGAAACAATGCCAACTTCTTAAGAAAAAACATATCAAAATTAATAACCAAGTAGTTGAAGAGTTTCAGCTACTTCATAATGCAAGAAGACGAGCTGAATCCGAAAAAAAAAAGTAAAGTATGACACCCATACCTTTTTGTTTAGTCTCTATTTTAGCTTTTCAAGTACGCTTTGATTTCGATTTTACCATGCTGTTTGTGAAGATTTTCTAAAATAGAAAAGCTGAATTGTAACCTTGATTGTGCAGTCACTTTCATTGGCTTTATGTGATTTTCGTAGTTTGATTTATGCTAAGTTCAAAGTTATTGATAAAGTGGCTTTAAATTGTAGTGGTTTACGTTACTATCTCATTTCGAAATGTAGTTGTATTAATTTCCGCTTATTGCGGCGTTAGGTATCAATAGGAAAATAATGTTTAATTTTTTAAAAAGAAAAAAATCCCCTACCTCTGATAGTTCTAATAACAGAGACCTAGAACAAGTAATTCTTGATTTTGCTCAGCATAATCGCGTAGAAGATTTCCAAGTGATGTGCCAGCTATTAAATGATCGTCAAGTGCACTTACCAGTTGATGTTGATTCACTTCCAAAAGGCTTGGTATCAGGTGAAAAAATCACATTAAAATCTGCGGCTGAAATAAATCTTAAAATTGTTACAAGTCCTGATGGCCATTCATTAGCTGCAGCCACAACAACTGATTCATCAGAAATGCTAAATGATGGCTACCTGGTAATGGATTGGCCTGATTTTCTCAAAATGGTGCTTAAACTCAAGGAGCTTTTTGGCTGTTTAATCCAAGGAAGTAACTCATGGATTATCCTTGATAAAGAGAAGATTAAGTATGCTCTTTCTAGGCCTGCTGCTTAATACTTCTATCAGCTGCCATTACAGGGGCAAATACTCAGGGGCAGCTACTCAGGGGCAACTTTGTCATACCGGCGAAGGGCCATTGCTCCTCAGGAAAGCTAAAATAGCACCGTAAACGTAATACCGGCGAAGGCCGGTATCCAGTGAATTACACGCAAACCTCTCTACACCATCATGTACGACTTGTTTGGGTGATTTAGCGATATGAATACAATTCAAATCAACTGGGGTCGGCAGTCTATTGATTTCGGTGAGTATTTAAAACACCAGAACTGGTATGGACGCTTTTGGATATAAAATGTGAATTGCTCACAGTAAGTATCTATAATCCCCATATGAAAAATGAAATCACAATCACCCAAACACCAAGCATAGAATTAACTCCAGAAGTTCAAACCCTAGCAGATACAATCCGCGATGAGATAGAAGAGGGCAAAGAGCGTGCAATCAATGCGATGGAACAGGAAAAAAGACTCACCTACTGGAATGTAGGCAAACATATAAAACAACACCT
Source organism: Gammaproteobacteria bacterium (assembly GCA_033852135.1). Lineage (GTDB taxonomy): Bacteria > Pseudomonadota > Gammaproteobacteria > QZLD01 > QZLD01 > QZLE01. Next base: position 44,400 of record JAWSVB010000015.1, read on the forward strand.
ATTGCAAAACCAAGGGCGGGAAGATTACGGAAAATATGTAATATTCCAACTAGCAAAAGAGTTAAGTTTATCCAGTAACTTGCTATATGACAGTGTACGTTTTTATGATGCATATCCAAAGATTGTGCATGCGCATG
>JAWSVB010000016.1:0-257928 GCA_033852135.1 Gammaproteobacteria bacterium
GGTGAGTCCATATATGACGTTTATGGTACAAGCATCCATCTCTATGGGCTTGGTATTGGTGCTTGAGCTGTTATATCTCAAGCAATATGGAAAAATGATATTTATCCTGTTCTAAACGGCACATACTGTTGGTTCCTGCCTGAGCATTTTATTGAATTCTTGCTTTGCTATTACCCTACCAAATGACTCATCTAGCATCAGCTGAATGACCTCATCATATGACATCTCATTAGCAATTTCACAGGCCTTTGGAAAATAACTTGTAGTGTTATTCATTCCTGGGACTAGATTTGCTTCCATAAAATAGCATAGGCCTTTGTCATCCATCTTCACATCTATTCGGCCAAACCCTCTAGCCCCTAACCCTTGAAAAGATGAGGCAGCAACCGCCTTAACGGATTCAATGTCATCATTTTCAATCTGTTTAAGTGTTTCTGTATCGAGTGACTTAACAGTGGCACCCAGTATTCTTAACTTACCAGAAGACAATGGAGGCACTAGTTCAATGGCAGATACGTTTATTTTTCCATTACCACTTTTAATAACTGCAACCGTAAATTCCTTTCCACCTAAATACTCTTCAACCAATACTGGCTGACTATAAATACCATATAGAGACAATACTTTAGCCTTAAATTCGTGGAAGTTTTCCACAAATGACTGGTCATCAATACCATTACCATTAGCAGCGTCTGTCGGCTTAAGAAATAACGGAAATGAAAATGGTAAATCTTCTTCAGTTCTATATTGATCTGGGATGGCCGTAAAGTGTCTGGCTGTTCTTATACCAAGACTTGCAAGATGCTCTTTAGCTTGTACTTTATCTGAATCATACTTAAGAGTTTCTCTATTAGAGCCTGAAAAAGTAATATCATTTCGAGCAAAATAGTCGGAAAACCATACATCATCACCATCTTCAACTGGCATGTATTTTGTTGCTAAAATCACTAAATCCGGATTACGTTCAACAACATGTTTTAAATCATCCAAGGATCCACATACTGTTACTAATACGGAATGCCCCATAAGTTTTACGGAAGCAAAAACATCGTTACAAGCTAGCTCTGAACCAAAGCCTGTTTCTTTCAATTTTGCATTAATAGACGTTATTATTTCGATTTTCATTTCATATTTCCAATAGATTAGATCCAGATTGGACCAATAGCCGGTGCTATGAGATGAATTCAAATGATAAGGATTAAAATCACAAAAACGACAGACGTGAATATCTGCTTATCAGGGGTGGGGTAAAAAAGATAAGCTTTGTACTATAACACTATCTACTCTTCTTGTCTTAAATAAACACCAAGACCACACCTATAATTCAAAAATTATAAACTTAACTTTAAGTTTGCTCCCTATTATTTCCACTTAATATTTTTCTAAGCTAGAAACAAGCTCTTGGTATAATTGGCTTTAAGCTTCTTGATTTACAATTTCAATTGCATAGTGGAGATTATAGGCGACTTTGTTGTCTCAATTGAGTACGATTATTATGTCGATATTTTTTTTGAAATTTTAAAGTGGCTAATACAGGTTTTATATGAAAACGAGGGTGGATTTAACCGAGAACTCAATTCCCAAATCAATTATGGCTATGACTTTTCCAATGATGGTTGGAATGGTTAGTATTTTTGCTTTTAACCTTATTGATACTTTTTTTATCGCTAAGTTAGGGACAACTCCTCTTGCTGCTATGAGCTTCACCCTGCCAATTGTCATGTTGCAGGGAGCCATATCTATGGGACTTGGTGTTGGTGCTTCAGCTGTTATATCTCAGGCTATTGGCAAAAAAGACTCTAATCTTGTTAAGCGGCTAACTACCGATTCCCTATTTTTATCTGTATCACTTGTTATCCTCATCGTAATTTTGGGCATTCTTACGATTAAACCACTATTTACAGCTCTTGGAGCTACTGGAACGCACCTTGAGCTGATTAATGAATATATGTTTATTTGGTACCTTGGAGTACCTTTTGTAGTTATTCCAATGGTGGGAAACAACGCAATAAGAGCAACTGGTAACTCATTTGTTCCAAGTATGATAATGGTGCTTGGAGTTGTCATTAATATTATCCTCGATCCTTTATTGATTTTTGGTATTTGGATTTTTCCTGAATGGGGTCTTAAGGGTGCAGCACTTGCAACAGTTATTGCTCGCGCTATTAGTTTTGTGGTTTCTTTATATTTTTTGCACTTTAAATTTAATATGCTCACAGCAAGAATTGAGTCTATTTCTCATATAATTAATTCATGGAGAAAAGTTTTATATATAGCTATACCTGCTGCATTAACCCAACTATTACCACCTCTATCCATGGCGTTTTTAACCAAGCTGATCTCTACATATGGTGAAGATGCTATAGCAGCTCTTGGTGTAGCAAATAGAATTGAGATGTTTGCCCTCTCCCCTCTTATGGCTTTAGGAGCTGTTCTTGTTCCATTTGCAGGACAGAATTTAGGAGCTAAAAAGATTGATAGAATTATGGCTGGAATTTCTTTTAGTAATGTTTTTTCTATGGCTGTAGGCATAGTAATATTTATGACATTTTTGGTTTTCCATGAACACCTTGCATTGTTATTTGTTGATAACTCTAATGTTGTCACCATCGTCGGCCACTACCTAATTATTGTATCTATTGGTTTTGGATTTAGAGGTATCGCTGGTATCAGTAGCTCTACATTCAGCGCTTTGAATAAGCCTATCAGCGCTGCTAGTGTTAACTTAATCCGATTGTTTATTTTTTATATCCCTTTAACTCTTTTAGGTTCTAAACTATGGGGACTTAACGGAATATTTTCTGCTATTGCATTGGCTGCAACTTTATCTGGTTTAATATCTATGACTTGGATTAGAAGGTCAGTAAAAAAGATAGAAATAATCTAAAGAATAAAACGATTAAGCAAAGATGAAGAATAAAAAAAAGCCCAAATATTCATACAACATTTGGGCTTTTAACGTTATTTAGTATGGTAGATTAAATATCAGATTATTTACTGACAGCTAACAACTTTTGACCAAACTCCTGCTGAAGTTTCTTCAAGTGAAGTTGTATCACTACCCATACCTAGATAATCATTTGACCCATTAGCGTATACAAGCACGTTGTATTTTAAAGTAGCTCGATTAGCACTTACATGCTCACTGTTAGTAGCAGAATAGCATGAAGCAGATTCTTCCCATTCAACTATAAAATCATCTGAATCTGTTACGTTTTCAGCCAGATCAATTGCGCGAACCTTCCAAGTCATTGTTGCATAACTAGCACCTTGAAGTTGCATTTCGCATCGATACTGGTCACCACCGACATTGCTACACTCAACCATGCCGATATCATCAATTCTGTATAAGAAAACAGCATCAAGATCACCATCAACATCTGTAACATCAAACGTTATTATCTCAACAGTACCTTCTCTGGTTTGCTGTATGCTGCCAATTACTGGGGGAACAGAAGCCTGTTGCTCTGGTCTTGTAATAGTAAATTGTTCTATATTTGATCGTTCATCACGCGAATCAAATGCAGATAAAGAAAGTGATATTTGTGCACCAACTTCAAAACCGTAGTCATTCCAAACCAGGGTACAGGTAAAGCTAGATGTTCCCTCACAAATAACTCCAGTTATCGCACCAATACCTAATAATACATGGTCAATATCTCCATCATGATCGGAGGCTATACCTGTTATTACTGCGCTATTGTAGTTAAGCTGGCTTATCTCATATGACTCAATTACAGGTGGCTGTGGGTCTGTAGGACAGTTTCCTGTTACATATCCATTTTCACTAGTTTTAAGAGTTACTTGAGCATTGCCATTTGTTCCTAGATTTTGATCAGAACCTTGTGCATACCAAACTGTAGTTGTTGTGCCTCCCCAGCAGAATGTTCCATAACAGGTTTCACCTGTAGTTTCTGTTTGAGAATATGCACGACCTGCGGTTTCATGATTTGCTACAGAGTCTGTAAACTCTTGACAAGCTGGAACTGCAATAACTTCTACAGTTCTGACTTCTGTTGCTATGTTGCCAGCGGCATCAGAAACTGTATATGTTAATTGATATATTCCTATTGTATTTGTATCGACAGATCCTGCTACTACGATTACTGCAGTTAAATCACCGTCTATATTATCTTCTGCTTTTGCGCCAGGATCCGCGAATTCAGAACCTTGGTAAATGGTCATTGGGTTATCACCAACAAGAGTAATAACCGGAGCAGTTACGTCTGGACCTGGGCATGCACCAGTAGCAAATACACCGTCTGATTCTTCGTGAAGAATAATTGTATTGTTTCCATCTGTTCCTAGGTTTTCATCAGAACCAACTGCGTACCATGTAGTTACCTCCGTACCACCAAAGCACCATGTGCCGTAGCAGGTTTCACCTTCGGTAGTTGTTTCGCTGTATGCGCGACCCGCTGCTTCGTGTTCTGCTAAAGTTGCTTCGATTTCAGCACATGCCGAAGAATCAGTTGCTGTTAATGAAAGCTCTACTGTTGTAGAGTCCTTGTTAAGGATTGAAAGTTCAAGATTTAATCCCTCAATAAGGACTTTTTCACCAATGTTTGCAAGCTCTACGTCTGAAAAATAAACAACTTCACCATCATCACCAAGTTTCGTTGCCGAACCTAAACCATAGTTGGCATCAAGTATTCCCATACGGATACCTGCCCGTGTTGAATGCCCTGAATTAGGTGAAAAATTTAGACGCTGATTATCTTTGCTGTACTCGATAAATACTTGATAACGCTCAGGTAGCTTATCATCGCTAATGAGAACAAGCTTTTTCTCACTGTCTATTGTATCCAAGTCAGAAAGCGTAAAGTTGCTTGCTGATGGATTATCTAGTTCGATGACGGCCGAAGCGTCAAGTACACCGGCTCTCAAACGTTGTGGTGCAGAAAGACCAGTATAAAAAGTGGCACCTCCCATGACAGACACACCATACCTACTTGTATCACAATCTATCCCTTCATTGCCATTTAAGAAATCACTTGGTGTCGGGCCTTGTGCACAATCATAAAAACTATTTGAGTGGCGCATACTGAAGGTTGCATGAAATATTTCATGGGTTATGACTCTATAGGAGAAATAGTTTTCACCCGCTTGAGTACCTTCATAAAGTAAGTTGTCAGCAGACATAGCGGTGGAATGGTATCCGCCAGAGCCGACTGTACCCATGCCATTAATGATGAAACTAACTACATCCGCATTAGGGGTAATACCTTGTTGTGCAAGTAATTCTAATGTATCAGATTGTATTTGTGCAGTATTGCAATCGTAACCAAGCGTCAATTGACGCCATGATTCTTGATAAATTTGTCTACCACAGTATTCCTCCATTGTTTTTGGAAGAACCACCCACGGATAGATCTCTTGGATAACTTCTACTTTTCCATTAGATATGATATTAAAATATTCATTGATGGAAATCTCTTCCCCATTTAGCGTCGTTGCATGCAATGAGTTTTGCTCAAATTCAGTCGGCGTGAATGGTGGAATGCTTGCAAAATCGCTAAATGACACAAGAGCATAATCGGTACTTAGATACGCAGTACCATCTAAGGGACCTTTACATATTGGCATAGTAAAAGTAACAGATTGAGGTGCGCCTATGCCATCTTCATTATATGCTGCTACTTCGATAGTGTTTGGAATTCCTTTAATGAAAGCTCCAAAAATATTATTAGCGTAAGAAAGAGAGCTATCGCTTGATCTATTTTTAATCGTCATCCTGTTGCGAATCACACCATTTACAGTGATTTGATAACCCCAGTCGGTATCGTTTACAGAATCGTAACCAAGAGTAAAATTAAGTATTTCAGAACCACACCGACTGTTACCTGTTGCGGTAGTCTCCCAGTCAAACGAAAGATTTTCGATGGCTGGTAGAGCAGATGCAGTCGAAGACATTACTCCTAGTGAAAAAACCACCGCGAACGAAAATCGCAAGATATTAATAGCCATGTTGTTTTCCTTATATTTAGCTAGCAACTGTTTTTAAGTTGTCCATTTTGTTTGAATATTAACCAATTGGTGATCCGCTGGGGTGGCGGTCCTCAGATTGATTAATTATGTGCAGCTAACCACCTCTTGATAGGTATTACATGGTCAAAATTTAAAGGTATTTTTTTATGTAAGCAGCACTTACAGATGTTGAAAACGAAATACTTGCAGCGTAATTATCTGCAAAAAACCTTGCCCATTGTCCTGTAAAAAGTGAAAGCTAGATTTTAATTACTTGCGCCTAAATAAACTGTAAGTGCGCAATAACTAAAAGCATATGCAAATATACTTATTTGATTTTAAGACGTCAAGAAAATGTGAACCAAGTCACAAATAATTAGAATTAATTACAAAAAACTCTTTTAGATGAAGTTGAATATATAGCCTACAAAATATAGATAACGGCAAATTATTTCTGTTAAACCTTTTTGTTTTACCTAATCAAAACTTCAGTTAAATTGTAAATTTTAGCTACTCCAAATCCAATTTTTTTATTCGTGAACGGATTGCACCTTTTGTTCTATCAAAATATTCAGTCATGGTTTTAATATCTTCTTTCCCTAGATACATATCTATTAATTCTTCATCAAGTTCCTCTGTCCAAGGTTTATAGGCACCCTTATGATTAATCCTGGCTTTTTTAATTGAATAGCGACCTTTATTAGCTTTTGCCCCGTGCTTTAGGTTTGAGTTAATAAGCCTATTTACACTCCTTTTGCCAGTTTCGCTGGTTAAGACTATTTGGGGTGAACCGGGAATATATGTCGGTAACAGTTTGTCGGGAATATAAATGGTGTTATTGGCTCTGGTTACAGCCACATACAGCAGGTTTATCTCTTCGTTTAGTTTAGCGAGGTCTATCTCATCACTGTTTTTTTCGGCTTTGATTTTTACCAGCCTTTCTTCCGAAACAAAGTCATTAGCTATTTGTATGGAATCATATTCCATACCCTTGCACCTATGGACTGTAGAGAAAATTAAGCTGGCACTATCCTTGTCATCACTGTCTATGTGTTTCTCTTTAATCCTTTTGATAATTTTGGGAATGTTATTGCCATACTCTTTAACAATTTCAACCATCATAGAGAGCTGAATATCATCTGTTTTATCGATATATTCTGAAAGCTCTCCGACATCCTTCATTTGGCCAATAAGCTTATCCCGAATATGTTGGCGCTTCCCATTGTAGAGACTTAATACGTCATAAAGTGATGCACCATCATCTGCATAGGTATATGAGTTGATATTGCCTTCAAAATATATGCTATCAATATCATTATGTTCGCTTATATATTCAATTGCCTTTAAGAGTAAACCAAGGTTTGTTCTGGCAATAACAGCCTTAGATTTTTTTGCATCTGAATCCCCCTTCCCCTCGCCTTTACCCTCGCCTTTAATGGTAAGTTTATACTCGCCATCAATATGCTTTTTCCATTTTAAAACCTCTTTTGCAAGATTTGCTATCTCCTGGCCAAATCGGAAACTAGTAGAAAGATTATATGTTTGAAAGTTTGCCATCTCCAGAGAATTGACTGCAAAACGCCAGCCATAAATCTGCTGATGTGTATCCCCTACAATAACCTTTGTGGAATTCTGGGAGAAAAACACATCAAGCATTGCTGGTGAGGCATCCTGCCCTTCATCAAATAAAATATAATCGTAGTGAAGTTCAGGGTTGGATAGTTGAAACTTTTTAAGATAAAAATCATGAGTGATTTCTATCTCTCCGGTATTCATTTTATGAAGAAAAATTCGAGTCTGTTTTACAATATAATCATAAAACGTTTTAACGAATGATTTAGCTTTATTATCGTTAATAGTATCAAGATAATTAAGATCCTGTACCTTATGTTTATTGCTGTTACAGAAATAGGAAACAAATTTATTGATGTGATTTGCAATTATATATTCCGTATGTTTTTCACTATTTCCGTTTATACCAAGTAACTCAGTAATTTCATAAGTTTTATACCCTTGCGATCTAATTCTATAATTGTTCTGACGGACAACATTTTTATATGCAAGAGAGTGAGCAGTCTCAACTGTTACATTTTTCAATCCTTTGTCTGAAAACTTTTTAATTGCTTCTAACTTCACAGATTTATTAAATGCCAGGTACAGAATTCTACTGCTATCGGGGCGGGTTTTAGCGTAATGTATTACCGTTGTCGTTTTTCCTGAGCCTGCGACAGCATTTATCTTAATATCACCACTTGAATTGATGATATCAATTTGTTCTTGTGTAAGTTTCACTATGATTTAAGTCCGAATAAAATGCTGCATTCCAAGAAAATTGGGTCGAGTTTACACTCAAAAACTTTAAAAGAAAATTTCGTTAGCATTTCAAAATTAAACCTAAATTTTTTGAACTTAAAATCATGCAGTTAGGTTAAGTAACTGCAAGCCTAAAACGCTCAAGCAATTTCTGACATATCGGCCCTGGAGTATGGGTTATATCTCTTCCATCAATGGTTTTTACAGGAATTATCTCAGCAGCTGTACCTGTTAAGAAGCATTCATCTGCCGTGTATAAATCATATTGCGTCATACTCTGCTCTTTTACTTCAAAGCCTTCCGTAATGGCCAATTCAATTACTGCTTTTCTGGTTATTCCATCCAGTGCGCCATCAGCAATTGGTGGTGTTTTAATAATCCCATCTTTTGCTATAAAGATATTCTCGGTACATGCTTCTGTTACGAAGCCTCGACTATTTAATAGTATACCTTCGTCAACTCCTGCGTTGTTTGCCTCAATCTTTGCCATTATGTGATTTAGGTAGTTTAGGCTTTTAATTTTTGGATCTAAGCAATCTCCAGAGATTCTTCTAGTTGATGTTACTATGGCAGTGATCCCTTCCTCTCTTTTTTCTTTTGAAATCAGGGACAGTTCATCAATAATGATTATGGTATTTGGCTCATTACAATTTTTTGGGTTAAGCCCGAGTGCGCCATCACCCCTTGTTACTACGATTCTAATATATCCGTTATCACTGGTATAAAGAGATATCATATCCTCGATAGCAGATTTAATTTCTGCCATGTTAAATTTTAATGTTAGAGATATGGCTTTTGCAGAATCAAACAGTCGCTGAATATGTTGCTCTATTTTGAACGGAATATTGTTATAGAAACGTATCCCTTCAAAAATGCCGTCGCCATACAGTAGCCCATGGTCAAGTACTGAAACTACTGCTTCATTTGCCTTTACTTTCTTGCCATTTTTCCAAAATATTCTTTCTGGTTTCATATCTCACCTTTTTAACTTATTCATCACTTTATGGATACCGGCCTGCGCCCATTGGGATCAAGGAGGTCGGAATCTTTGATCTTCGATACAACAGACTGCGACCCCAATTGATCTCAAAGAATGTAGGATGGGCACTGGCCACCCTACGAAGAACTAGCCGTTAATTTGTGCCTTTAAATAGCATCGCGCACTTTCCTTTCATCTCAACTATATCTTTGGTCAGTTTGACGGCTATTTCACCACCTCTTTGTGATAGCTGAGCCCCTATCATTTCGGTTTTATTCAACTTTTGTGACCAATATGGAGCTAACGAACAGTGTGCTGAGCCGGTTACTGGATCCTCATCTACACCCATTTTCGGCGCAAAGAATCTGGATACAAAGTCATGATTTGTAGTTTCTGACTTTGCTGTAATTATTACTCCATTACGCTCTAGAGACTCAATTACAGCTAAGTTAGGCTGTGTATTTAATACACTCTTTTCAGATTCAAGTTCAACCAGATATTTAGTTTTGGATTTATGTATAGCAACTACATTTTGGTTGATTGCAGATATAATCAACTCATAATCTTTTGCTGTTTTATCTAATGGCTCAACATCTAATCTTGGCATCTCCATTTGGATGATACCTTCTTGGTTGCTTACCTTTATCTCGCCACTAGCTGTGGAAAATGTAATTTCACTTAAGCCGAAAAAATCACAAGCTGCATAGGTGCTAGCTAAAGTTGCATGGCCACATAGTTCGATCTCTGTAACCGGGGTAAACCACTTTAAAGAGTAACACTTTGACTGCTCTCCACTTGTATTAACAAGAGGCCAAACAAAGGCAGTTTCAGATACATTAAATTCTGCCGCATAGCTTTGCATTAACTGTTTAGACAGTGGTTCTTGAGATAACACTACAACAGCTGGGTTGCCACCAAATTTTTCAGTCGTGAATGCATCAATCCAATAGAAGTTAAGTTTGTTCATTTTAAGCCTCCCAGGCTTTGCAGTTTGTTTATTATTCGTGATGATTTGATTCATAGTAGCTTGTACTGCCAAACCAATACAGATACACTAATAATTACTTGTTACGGTACAGTTCGCACTTCAATAATCTGTAATGGTTTTTTTGATTTTAACTGTACTGTTATTCATAACCTAACACTTCTTGGGTTCGCATAATAAGTGCAATTTTCTGAATGAGGTGGTCAGCTGATATAGTTCACCATTTTACTCGCCAAAGAAATATAGATTCCCGCCTTCGCGCACTGCTGTCCGGGTAAACTTTTTGATAGTTACTTGAAAGCATTAGGATGCATAGCTTTAGATGGTAATTAAGGTGTTTTTACTTAAATTTTCAAGCCGCCTGAGCGCAGTCGAAGGGTAATGAAAATTTCAATTAAAACAAAGTGGTTTCGACTACGCTCAACCGACTTGTTTTAATTTTAGATTTTCCCCGGACAGCAATGCGCCTTCGCGGGAATGACGTGTTTTATAGTTCTGATGAATACTTTCACAGTCTCTTTATGCTTGGAATGTCACATGAATAAATATGAATTAGTTGCTAATCAAATTTCGGAACAGATAGTTAATGGTGCCTATAAAGCTGGTGAAAAGTTGCCCGGAATTCGAAAATTACGCGCTGAATTCAGCGTTAGCATCTCAACTATTCAAGAAGCTCTTGCACTGCTTGAAGATCGTAAGCAAGTTGAAGTTAAAAATAGATCTGGGCATTACGTTAAATATCTAAAATCGATAAAAATACCTAAATTATCTGTAAGTAAAACCAAACTTGAACCAACTCCAATTACCAGCCATCAATTGGCGCTTGATTTGGTTAAAGCTACTAATACCGATGATTACACCCTCTTCGGTGCTGCTATCCCTGATGCTGACTTTCTCCCCACCAAAGAGATTAATAACGCTATTAGCTATATCACTAAACATCATGCGAATCACAGCAATCACTACATTTTCCCTCCTGGTGACCCTGAGCTACGAACACAAATCGCGATTCATATGCAACAGGCTGGTTGCGAGACATCTCCAGATGATATTGTTATTACCAATGGCTGCCATGAATCCATTTGCATCGCTCTAAAAGCTGTTGCCAAGACTGGTGATATTATTGCTGTTGAGACACCTACTTTTTATGGGTTATTTCAAGCCATCGAATCTTTAGGGATGAAAGCTCTTGAGATACCGACAGATCCTGATTCTGGAATAAATTTGGGCGCATTAGAAATGGCCATTGAACAATGGCAAATTTCCGCCTGCGTTATGGTGTCAAACTTCAATAATCCTCTGGGATTTTGTATGCCTGAGGAGAATAAGAGACGATTTTACGACCTGCTATCTTGCCATGATATACCAATAATTGAGGATGACATTTATGGAGACCTTGGGTTTGATAACAGCAGGCCTATAGCTATTAAATCTTTGGATACCTTTTCGGATAGTGATGGCTGTGATGACAATAGATTTAAAGGTGAAAATGTTATCTATTGCAACTCTTTCTCAAAAACTGTTTCGCCTGGTCTTCGCGTTGGATGGATTGCATCAAAAAAGTATCAAAGCAGAATTGAATATCTAAAGTACGTTTCAAATATGTCTACATCTACTATTGCGCAATTGGCATTAGCTAGATATTTAAAGCATGGTAACCATAATAAGTATTTACGTAATATCAGAATGAAATATGCCCACCAGGTAAGATTGATGGCAGAGGAAGTTTATAACTGTTTTCCTGAAGGAACAAAAATTTCTCAGCCTTCTGGTGGATTTGTGATTTGGATAGAATTGCCTGAACAGATAGATGCCTTAAGCGTTTACAAACAGGCTCTTGAAGCAAAAATCAGTATCGCTCCCGGGCAAATATTTTCTGCCAGAAAAAAGTACTCAAATTTCATCCGCCTTAACTGTGCTAAAAAATGGGGGCGAGATATCACAGATGCAATTTACGCATTGGGTCGGATAATTAAGAGTATCTAAATTTTAAAGCGAATAGTAAATGTTGCTCCCATTCCAGCGGTACTACTGCAATCAATTGTCCCATTAAGCTGCTTAGCCACGAGGATATAGATGATATACAGTCCTAACCCAACTGCTCCTGTCATCTGTTTAGTTGAGAAAAAAGGATCAAAGATAGATGGTAGATCAGCTTCTGCTATTCCATAACCTTTATCTGAATAAATAAATTCTATACAACCATCAACCTGGCTAATATCAATATCTATCTCTCCAGCATCGCCATAATCGTAACCATGTACAACTGTATTCGAAATTAATCCATTTAAGATTTGGTAGAAAACACTTGGATAGCTATCAATAACAAGGTCATTTTTACACTTTAAGTTAAAGTTATAATTATCTAACGGTAATATATGACGAATGCGCGCAATTGATTCATGTAAGTGGTCTTTTAAATTAAAGTATCTGTGCTTTTCATCTGTCTGATCTACAGCTATCTGCTTAAAACGCTGTACTAGATCATCCACCCGCCCTAAACTCTCAGCAACATAGCTAGCGGCTTCATTTGTGCTGGAGAAATACTGCTCCAGATCAGACTTGGTCATTGCGTTATTATAAAACTTTTCTCTAGCGCCTTTTATCAAATCTATTAATAGAGTTGATGATGTAATACCATTTCCTAGTGGTGTATTAATTTGGTGAGCTACTCCAGCAACTAATCCGCCTAAAGCTGCCATTTTCCCTGACAATACTAATTGCTCCTGAGCATCTACTAACTCTTTTGTCCGTTTACTAACAAGATCTTCCAAGTTTTGATAAATAAATGCATTTTCAATAGATATCGCAACTTGTGATGAAAGCATTTTTAAAAACTCTAAATGATGCTCACCAAATAAACCTTTTATCACACTATTCTCAAGATAAAGTATGCCCATCAGTTTTTTGTGATGGATAATTGGGTGGCATAGCAGTGAGTGCGGGTGAAATGTTTTAACATACTCATCATTTGCAAACTGGTCTTCAACAGTAGCATCTGCAAGTATGATGTCTTTTTTAGTTCTTGCTACAAAATTAACAATTGATATTGGCAAACCTCTACGCCCATTATCATTAACTTTATCAAGGGGTATTGATTGCAGTACTTCTGTCTCACTTTTCTCAGCTGTACCCTCTGCCTCAACCTTAAAGACCCCTTCTCTATCGAGCAATAAAACTCCTCTCTGCGCACCTGAATTTTCAATCAATATATTCATCATATTAATTAAAAAGCCAGTTAGAGTTATCTCTTTAGAAATTGCTTGGGAAACTTTTAACACTGATTCAGAAGTTAAATTATAAAATTTTGTCAGCATTGTTGTATCGACACTTTGGTAAGAAGTTTCTGTTGTTGAAGTGTCTTTTGACATAGTCATAGTTGTTGGCACTAATAGCTGCATATACTGATGCTCTAATTGCTCAACTTTTCTATCTGCTCCCCAAAGCTTGTAGCAATAATATGCTTGGCGTAGATATATTGCGGCTATATCTTCTTTATTATTTTCCAGCCAGAATCTTGCTGCACATTCATTTGCAATCCCTTCATATTGGACAAAATCATTTTCAGATGCTGATTTTATAGCTTTATCATATAAAGATATTGCATCCATATAGCGGCATTCAATACGAGCTATTTCAGCTGATACTAAATACTCATGATTTCTGAAATTGCCTGGAGCATTAACAGCTATTTTTTGGATAAAATTATAGTTTGATTTAATTTTATCCCAGTAATATACCTGCTCTTCTGTTGTAAATGATTTATACATTTTTAGATAAAGTAGGCTCGCGTAAAAACGGAACTCTTCACCGTGAACGTAGTTTTCTGCAAAGCTGATATTTGATTCAAATTGTTTTGCTACTTCTAAGGCAAGTTTGTCCTGCCCCATTACAAAAAATCCAAGAACTTTATATATGTCAGCAAATACCAAAAATAACTTTAATGCAGAGAAATCTGATAAAAATTTTGAAGCGCTAAAATCTTCAGTATCGAAAGATGTCTCAGAGATAGTTTTACCGCGCATATAGTTAATAAATGCACTTGAGCTAGCTCTACACAGATCATGCATCACATCTGCATTGATTTTTTTGAAATTATCCAGATATTCATTAGTAATATGTTCGGCTTCTTTTAGGTTCGTTCCCATCGACATTATCGAGCGGTGACCATTTACCAAACAGTAACTTGCATGCACGAAATCACCACCGTCAAAGCCACTGTGATAAGCCTTCTGCATCATATCTGGTACTAAGTTCAAATGGGTTTTTAAATGGCTCAAAAAACCCCAGAAAACATTTAGAGTTTTACATGCGGCGCGCATATTCTCTAATTTCTCTTCTGTTAGGCGCTTACCAAGAACACCGAATTCATATGCTGCTTCATAATCTTGGTAATTTGATGACATCACCATTCCATGCCCTTCATAGGCATAAGCAGAATTGGCAGTGTTACCATGTTCTATAGATAAATTTACTGAGGTAAAACTCAAAACAGGTAGATAGAAAGGTGAACTAATTACGCAGCAGTCGAATAGATTAACGGATATAACCTTTAATATCTCTTGGCCTGGATCATCGGTAATTGGCAAATCATATAGATCTTTTATTGGTTTATTGCCCCAGTGCTCTTGATACCATTTTTCTTGCTCTTTTATATATTCCTTTATGGCCCCATCATTCTCCAGCTGAGGCAGTTCAATCCCAAAAGAAGCAAATGCGTCTATGCCAGTATGAATTGACTCGATAAACTCACCTTGAATCGAGTGCTGAGCAATTAACTGAATATATACTTGCCCCTTTTCAACTGGGGTTTGAGAATAACTAAGGGTGCGATCTAATAACATTCTCGATTTATCAAAGTTGCCGACAAAATATTCACATTCAGCCTGTTCAATATGCAGTTCATACATCATTTCATGATGTAACTTCCAGCCATCATCTAGCGAAATACTTGCTGCTTCGCGGAAAAATTTTACCGCTGAATCATATGCCGCAGATGCTTTTGCTTTGCGCCCAGCTTTAATATTTAAATCGACGAGTTGAATCCTATCTGATTCTTCTTTAATTAATTCTTTGCCATGATTTAAGTGGTTAACGATTACGAAAATATCATCTTCAACCTCCTCTTTAGTTAAACTTTTTAGGAGTAATCTGCCAACTTTTAGATGAATATCTTGCCTGCATTCACTTGGAATCATGCTATATGCAGCCTGCTGCACACGGTCATGTAAAAATTTAAAGTAAATTTTGGGTGTATATGATTCATCATCTGCAGAAGATATTTGCTGAAAATCCGAGCTCTCAGGAACAACTAACTCCTCATTAATAGCCTCCCAAAGATAAACCATTGTATTCATTTGATTTTGTTCGTTAATAACCGACAAATTATGTATATCAAAAACATTACCGATACATGAAGCCAACCTAAGAACTTGCTGCGCTTTATCTGAAATACGTTCAATCTTGCGAACCATAAGACCAACAACATTTTCAGTTATACTTTTTTCTTTAATTTGCTCTATATCCCAACACCATGATTTCTTATCTGGTGAATAAGTTAATAGGTTTTCAGCTGGCAAAGATTTAAATAGTTGGGTTACATGAAATGCGTTTCCGTGAGATTTATCATAAATTAAACTAGCTAAAGCTGAAGATACCTCTTTACTGGACTTTAATGCATCTGAAGTAAGCTCAGCTACATTGTCGCAAGATAGATCCCCAAGCTTAATCTCTTGCAAAGCTATTCCTAGCTCTTTCATCTCTTGCAATACAATCATTAGCGGATGTAATTTATCTACTTCATTATCTCTATATGAGCCAATAATAAGTAAGTGTTTAATAGATTTGTCTGTTAACAAAAGAGATATTAAATTTAACGAGGCTGAGTCTACCCACTGTAAGTCGTCGATAAAGATTACAAATGGATGCTTAGCTTGACTAACAACTCTTATGAACGAACTAAAAACAAGGTTCAATCTGTTTTGTGCTTCTGCTGGACCAACCTCTTCAACTGGTGGTTGTGGCCCAATAACAAGAGACAAAGATGGAATCACATCAACTAAAACTTGAGCATTCAACCCAATTGCTTTAGAAATTTTTTCCTTCCAGATAGCTAGTGAGTGCGTATCCTCTTTTAATAAGTATTCAACAAATTCGGACAAAGACTGTATAAGGGCGTAATACGGTGTACTTTTTTGTAACTGGTCAAATTTGCCTGAACAAAAGTTCCCCCTTTTTGCGACAATAGGTTTTTGGATCTCTCTAACTAACGATGTTTTACCAACACCAGAATAGCCGTTGACCAAAACAAGTTGTGTTTTACCTCTAGCGGTTTTATCAAAAGCATTTAGCAGTTTTTTTACCTCTGCCTCCCTTCCATACAATTTCTGAGTTAACTTTAACTGCCCAGAGAAATCATTCTGAGCTAAAGGGAAAGGCTCAATCTTGCCGTTACTTTCATATTGCTGCAAACACTCTTTAAGATCAGAAATTAAACCCGTTGCTGACTGATACCTATCTTCAGCGTTTTTCGACATCAGTTTAGAAATAATATCGGATACATTTTTCCCAACTAAAGGTTCCAATTCGCAGGCACTGCTGCACTGCTTAGCAATATGACTATAGATTAGTTCCATTGCATCGGTTGTTGTAAATGGCAACACACCTGTTAATAGCTTATAAAATAAAACACCTAAGGAGTAATAGTCAGATCTATAGTCGATCTCACGGTTCATTCTCCCTGTCTGTTCGGGAGAGATATAGGTCAGAGTTCCTACCAGGATATTTGGATTAATTGGGGCTGATGTCTCGGTGGTTAATGTGGTAGAAAGCTCAAAGTCTATAAGTTTTAACTGGGCTGTACTGGGGTTATAGATTATGTTCGAAAGATTTATGTCTTTATGAATAATGTTTAACGCGTGAACTTCATTAATTGCTTCAGTTATTTTTATAGCAAGAGGTAAAAAAACTTTAAGGCTAATTTTATCCGGAAATAATTTATTTAAGTCAACGCCATCAAAATCTTCTAATATGAGCATATAGCTCCCATGATTTTTTTCTAAACCATAGGGTTTTATAACGCAATCTGTATCAATTGATTTTAAAAGTTCATACTCATGCTTGTACCGGTAAATATTCTTAACTGAAGGAAAATCACTATTTAAAACTTTAACAATAACATTAAGTCCATCACTATCCCTCTTTGCTCGATATACATGTGTACGTTTACTTACATACAGCTGTTGTAGGTCAGAAAAACCACTTATTTCGAACATAAAATAATCTCCTCAGAAAGAAGCTTATCTTTATTTTTGACCATAATAGTAATAATTTGTTCAAAAAATAGAACTTGGGCGCTTTCCATTAAAATCCCTTATTTATACCTCTAAATAGTAATTATTTACTATTTAACAAAATCCATTTCCCAACTCAGTTGGTTATCCACCCTACTATTATAATGTAATTCTTATACAAGCACGTGGTTTCATTTATATATCTATATAATCATGTGAGACAAGTCGCACAAAATATTGAAAATGCGCTCCAGCCTGTTATGGTTAGCAAATAATATTTAAAGCAAAATAACACCTTAATATAGATATGGACGACTTAGGAGTAACTCAAGTTTGGGTGATTTAGCAACAAAAAAAAGACCGGGTCATGCAATAAGCACTACAAGTTCTGTAGTTAACGGGTCTCCGTCTTCGAGCCAAAAAAAACAGGTTCGCTCTATTCTACAAAACTCCACTAACAAGCCCGCATATGGATTAGGAACTATTGGGTTCCCCCCGAATTATTCCAGCATCAATGCGTTAGATCTTAAAGATGAAGCTATCACTCTTGATGCTATGCTCGATAATAAAAGCTTCAATTTAGAGCAGCGCTACATGGTAGCTAGAAATCTAGTTGAAATCTTTCATGAATTATCGATGCGCTCTACCGAGCAACGCGATGCTGAAAAACCAGACTATTCGAATGACATCTGGAATATTTATGGCGGCCCTGGTGACCCATTAATTGGATACCTCGACACTTTCGGTATTTTTCAGAATATATTTAAATGGGAAGTAGCTGCCAGAGAGCTTGGGCCAGAGAGCTGGTCTGATAAGCTTTTAAATCAAGCTTATCGAACAAACAATAAAGGTGCCCCACGGTCAACAAATTTTAATAAAAGCGTTGAGGAAGGAAGATCTAATATCGGCAAACCCAAAGATCCAAATAAAAGAGACTGGGCACCTGCGATCAAAGCGGCATCAGAATGGAGTCCAGGAAATAAACACAAAGCTGTTAACCCAGATTTTCATTTGACTGCAGATGAAGCTGTCGGGCTATTGGGAGCAAATAACAATCTTTCCCAAGGTGAAAGGCTAATTCAAACCATGCTAAGCAATAAAAAAAGTCCACTTTCAGTCGACCAAGCAAAAGAGAAGATATCCAACTACATTGAAAACCAAATTATACCTGCATTCAGAATAGCTAAGATTGATACTATACAAGCTCAATCAGCATTTTTAGCCCACTGGGCTGGTGAGACTAAATTTGGGTTATTTACTGAAAGTCAGAATGAGCTATTCGAGGATAACCCACACAATATAACCTACAACTCAGGCTATGGTGGTGCATATGATTATGCTCGTGCAAATAAAAACCGAACCGGTAATAAAGAACTGGACAAGAAAATTTTTAGCGAAGATTTAGCTCGTAAATCAAATGCTGTCGATCCGCTGGGAGCGATTGAAAGCAAGCAAGGGATGCTAGGAAAAACACAACAACAAGCTGCCGCAATAATGAACAAAACTTTTGTTGGGCGCGGTGCAGTGCAAGTAACACTTGATTCAAACTATACAATGGCACTGATATACCTTGAGGAGATCCTTAAAACCACTAAAGATAAACATGATAGAGCATTAATCAAAGAAGCCCTATTCAAGATAAAACAAGACCCATCTCAAGCAGCAAACCCTAAATACGCCTTTCTATTCTCAGCTGCATATATGCACATGTCTGGGGGGGTAAAAGATACTGCAAATTTAGATGGTGAGATTGCTGAGCTAAGCTTTGAAGGAAATACTGGTAACTACATGTCGAGTGAGCAAAGACAACTCTTTACTTGGGTATCTGGTGGATTAAACATCGTCAAATTCGGCAGAAATTCAAAAGGCAGTGTCGCATCTTCAGTCAGAGAAGCATCAAATATGAAGGTTCGCGTCTATAACAACGCTTTCAAGATTTTGCAGCAAAAACTCATGGAAAAACAAAAAAAGAAAAGGCCAGATAGCTGACCTTTATTAATAATTTTGATCGCAAGTTATCAATGTTTACAAAGTGGGCTTTTCATCACTTTTGTCTCTTGCTTTATACCACTTCTCATTACCATACAATTTATCTGCACATTTCTCGCAAACTGTATGGGAAAATTCAGTAATCTTATTATGCTCAAAATATGTTTCAACAGATTGCCAATACCCATCATCATCACGAATGCTTTTACATGACGCACATATAGGTAGCAAACCACGCAACATTTTTATCTCTATATGGGTATTAACTCTAGCCATTAGCTCTTCGCTATTAAATGGCTTGGAAACATAATCAACACCACCTACTTTAAATCCTTTAACAACATCTTCAACTTCTGTTTTTGCTGTTAGAAAAATCACCGGAATATGCTTGGTGTTAATACTAGATTTAAGTTTTTCACAAATTTCATATCCATCCAAACCTGGCATCATGACATCAAGAAGAATTAAGTCAGGACTATCTTTTTCAATAATTTCAAGTGCGTTATTCCCATCTGACGATGAATCTACTCTATAACCATTTTCTACTAAAAGGCTTTCAAGCAGCTGCATGTTTACCGGATCATCATCAACAATCAATATCCTTTTTTTCTTGTTATCCATAATATTTATTCCATATTTATTAGTGGTTGGGGGTGGTAACCACGACAAGCAATTACATAGTGTTACTACTGGTATATATAACTAATATAAAATAACTAGTACGTATTATTGTATATGTTATTAAATAAAAAACCATACAGTATCTAA
This sequence comes from Gammaproteobacteria bacterium, assembly GCA_033852135.1. Taxonomy (GTDB): domain Bacteria; phylum Pseudomonadota; class Gammaproteobacteria; order QZLD01; family QZLD01; genus QZLE01. Next base: position 20,294 of record JAWSVB010000016.1, read on the forward strand.
GATAAACCTTAGATAACGAAATATTATAAAAAAAACTGGTGTAAATTATGACTTGAAGGCCCACTAAGTTAAATTTGACTAGATACCTTTAATGTATTGAGCATAAGTAGATGGTTGAATATATTGTTGCAGATCTGAATGAGAAGCACTGTTTCCCGTAAGAGCACTTTCAAATAGTTTAATTATCTCAAGCTTCTCTAAACCAATTTTTGTCTCAGTTTGTATACCCCGTAGATCAATAAAAAAGCTAGAAAACATATTGGATAAATCATCAACTATCTTTGTATTAAGGAAGTTTTGCTCATTATAAATAGCGCTATAGCTTCCTTTTTGCTTGCTTATAAAAAGAGATTGCCCTTTTAACGATGTAACAATGGATGATTTATTACAGTTTTGAATGCACTCGTCATCAACACTAGCTTTATCGCATCCAATAACTTGGTGATGCAAGCACTGCCTGCTTTTCATCAGTAAAATTGGATGAAAAATGCTGTAGTAAAGCTTAAAGTTTTCTGGCGTTTTAATATTCTTTATCTGTTGTTGATTAAGTTCATTAGATATAAATGAACCATGACAGTTAAATTTCTCTTTTAAACATAAAAGACTGTATGAGTTTACAATGTTAAGGTTTGGCCCAGCTATCCAATCTATTCCTTGTTTAAAGGCATGGTGGGCAATCCCTGTATTATCAGTGACTATAAGTTCAGGCTGCACCTGTTGAAGAAACTCAATTGCAGTCAAATAGTCATCCCCTATTAAAATAGAAGAAAACCATGGCTTAAGTTTTTTATTGCTCAGAAAAATATCTACCAGTTTAGAGAAATCATCTTTAAAACTGCTGGGGATTTTATAAAAAATATCTGCAGAGCTTTCATCACATAGGTGTAAGTCCTCAATGGATGATATTAAGACTGATAAAGTCGGCTTATTCTCAGTTATATTATATTTTTGTAGCTTAGGTAAAACTACTGGGGTAATAGGTTCTTTTGAATCATTTAAGATATATAAAATTCTATTCTTTATTAACGTAAGCTCTTTAAAAGGGATAAATAGATCGCTTGCGAGATTTTCAAACTTCAACTCTTCTATGAAGTACTCAGTATTGTTAATAGCTTTAAATCGCTCATAAAAAAGATCGTAATCTAGCCCCTTGGCTGAGTTTTTCTTATCTTTTTCAGCAGCATCACTTTTATTGGAGAGATGACTTTTTTGAATAAGATTTGATTCAGATTGAACTTTAAATGAAGAGTCAGGAGTTGTTACTGTCACCTCTAACTTTGAATCAAGCCTGCCTGAAATACTAATAGTTATTGGAGCTTTAGCTGAGCTTAACTGTTGAATAATTGTTCTTACATCTGAATTTATTTTATCTTTCTCTGCATAATAGGCTGTTTTTTCCTGCAGTAACTTTTTGTCAGCAGAATCTTCATCAATATTGGCGAATTGTTTTATTGAGTTATCCATAGGATTATCAATAAACATCTCTTTGTTAATATCACCGGTTAAATACGAGTTAGTAAAATCGCGGTTAAAAACTTTATATAGATCGCTATTATCACTATATTTTTGTTTTGCATGGTTCTGGATATTATTTTTCCAACAATTAACTACCGTATATACATAGTCATATTGTTTTATCCTTCCCTCAATTTTAAGTGAATCGACACCAGCATCTAGCAGCGCTTCTAGATCATAAAAAGCAGAATTATCTTTTAAGTTTAACGGATAATCTTTGCCTACCGCTGTCGTTTGATATTTATCTCTGCATGGTTGGCTGCATCTACCGCGATTACCTGATTTCCCGCCATGTACGGAGCTTATATAGCAGACGCCAGAAAAGGAGATGCAGTTAGAGCCGTGTACAAATACTTCTGTAGAGATATTTTTCTCATGCCCTGCACTAGCTAATTTTTTTATCTCTTTAAGACTTAGCTCTCTGGATAAGTTAACTCTATTAATATTGAGATCACTTAAGAAATCTATCTGCCCAATATTATGAGTAGTGAGCTGGGTTGAGCCATGAACTTTCAAACTTTTAAAATGTTTTTGTAATAAGTAAAGTAAGCCTAAATCCTGAACAATTACCCCATCAATACTAGTATTGACTAATTTATTTAGCAGGTTAATAAGAGTTTGAATTTCACTTTCAATAAAAACAATATTGAGCGTTAAAAAAATCTGGCAATTATTTTTATGGGCTAGGCGTAAGATCCCATTAAGATCTTCAAATTCAATATTAGTAGCGCGGTTTCTTGCATTAAATTGATTCAACCCGCAATAAATAGCATCTGCACCAGCGGCAATTGCTGCTTTTATCGAGTCGATATCACCACCAGGTGCTAATAATTCAATCTGATTATTCATAGTTGGGGTTACAACTTATTTACAAGAAAAGTGCGTGTGAATGTTAATAAGAGTTGGTGTGGCCAGTAAAACACTTTTTAGCCTCATCAATGCTCTCACTCATTCTTTCAATGATGGGTGACATTTTACTATGCTCGCTTAAGCGAAATGCAATTCCAACACCATTCGGTACTGCTCTGACAATCATGCCACTAACTCTAAGAGGATAAGGTTTATTCTTGATTATAAGGGTAAAATCTATCCAAACCCTCTGATTTAAAAACGCCTCTGTATCGTCATGAGCAAAAGATAGAAACGCTCCTGAGAAGCTGACATTTGTAAGTTCAGTAGAGACTTCGTGGCTATCTTCAAAAACCAATGAACATTTAGTATTAAGAAATAAACGTGCTGCGGCTCTTTTTTCTCTGCCAGAATAATCTTGTTGTCCGCTTATTTTTTGTTGAGGCATTTTAGGAACTAAGGGTTGTAAAATGATAATAGTAACAGTCGATAAAAAAGTAGCAAGTAGTAGAGACGGATACTTATCAAATTGAAGATGAACAGGTGGTTTTTCTGTAGTGATAACTAAGTAATAAGGTTAATTTGACCGATTAAATCGCCAAACCCCCATACCACTGTGCCTGTTATAGAGATGATTATTCCGGTAAAAGTCTCACTACCAACTTTTCTTTGCTTATTACTGCTGTTTTCACTTTCATAGCTGCCATCAATATCGACTAGAGAGACAGTTGGAGTGTCAGATGCTAAAAATGAAGGTGAACTAATTAATAAGAGTCCAGCAATGGTAATTAATGAACCAAAGCGGGAAAACCATAGCCATTCAGAATGCACTATAGATAACACAACTCCAGCAACAGCCATGCATATAGCAAAAAATATTATTACAGCTTTACTCTCAAGAATTTTAACAATTCTATCCAACCTATGCATATCATGCTTACTGGTATTCATGCTGTTCCTTAATATTATTAAACATCCAAAACAAGTTAATAAAACAGTTGCTTAGCCAACTGTCCATCCATTCTTCACTTTAAAGCAATTCCAATTTGCTATAAAAAAATTATTAACTTATATATAAAATATAGCGATGAACACCACAAATGCAATATAAACAAAAGCAATTTTTAATAGGTGGTAAGCTGTGATGGTTTTGTTTTAATCGTTCCTGCTTAACATACACTTCCTGGAATAAGCGTAAGAATATCTAGAGCCTGTGAGGTTTTGAACCTGCACTCTATAGTGCCAGACCATTTTTCATTAGATATCCGCATATTTAAAACAATCTACAACATGGTCATTTACCATACCTACAGCTTGCATATAAGCATAGCAGATTGTAGAGCCAACAAATTTGAAGCCTCTGCGCTTCAATTCTTTACTCATTGCATCAGACTCTTGAGTTGTTATTGGGATCTGGCTTAACTCCTTCCAAGAGTTTTTAATTGGCTTTCCAGCGACAAAGGACCATATAAATTCATCGAAACTTTTAAATTCTTCAATTATTTTTAAAAACGCCTTAGCATTAACTATTGCAGCGTTAACTTTAAGCTTGTTTCTTATTATCCCTGGGTCTTGCAGTAAACTATCAATCTTGCTTTGGTCCCATTTGGCGATTTTTACCGGGTCAAAACCGTCATATGCAATTCTGTATGTTTCACGTCTTTTTAGAATAGTAATCCAACTTAAACCTGCTTGAGCACCTTCTAGAAGAAGCATCTCAAAAAGTTTGAGATCATCATGAACAGGAACACCCCACTCCTTGTCATGATATTCAATATATATTGGGTCGTTTGTTACCCATTCGCACCTTTTCATATATCACCACCATTTATCCATAACAGTTGCATAGTTGTTAATTAATCAGTTAGCTTGCGTATCACCCACTCCAGAGGGCCAGTTTTAAAATGCCTCAACCAGATAACGGCAAATAGTTTGAAAGGCTAAGCAAAACCATAAACCTTAATTCTCGTGCCACATTATAGCCACAATCCTTTGATAAAAATAAATAAAACCAAACATTATAAAGGAGCTAATAATGAACATTACACGACCATCATTTTCACCAGAAGCTAAAGGCAACTATCGTATTCTTACAAAAGCATTACTAATTGCATTTATGTCTCTGTTACTGCTGATACCTATTGATTCAATAGAAGATACGATTAGAGATCGTTCTCATTTCCGCAACCAAGTAATTCGAGATATTGCTAAAAGCTCAACTGGAGCACAGACCATAACCGGCCCTATTATCGTTTTACCATACGAAGTCACATATACCCGCATAAAGATTGACCCAGAGACCAAGCAAGAGATTGAAGAGACCTATACCAGAACCAAGACAGAATACTTTCTACCAGAAGAGCTTAATTTTACCGGGGATATAACGATGGAAGAGCGTTACCGAGGAATATATTTAGCTCATATATATCAATGGAAAGGAGGTGTTCAAGGCTCGTACAAAATACCTGCTAATTACGGCATTAACGAAGACGATAATCCTATTGAATGGGGAACGCCATATATTTCATTTGGAATCACCGACACTCGTGGAATCATCTATAAACCAGAGCTTAAATTTGCAAATAATAAAATAAACTTTGAACCTGGACCTAAATACTCTAGCCTCAAATCTGGTCTACATGCCAAACTCACAAATTTGACTGCATCTGATAAAAATCAAACAATTCCATTTTCCATTAACTTTGCAATTCAAGGGCTACAAGATCTTAAAATAATCCCTCTTGGTAAAACAACATCTGTAAACTTAAAATCAAATTGGCCTCACCCAAGCTTTAATGGCAATCAGCTTCCGTTAGAGCGAGAAATAGATGATGATGGATTTAGTGCTTACTGGCAAACAACCTGGTTTGCAAACAATCTAGGTGATGAATTTAGAAAAAGTCGTAGCTATGAAAATATTTCTGAGAAATTAAAAAACAAAGCTATCGGTGTAAAGTTTATTGAGGGGGTGGATATATATCAAAAATCGGAGCGCTCAGCTAAATATGGCTTTCTATTCATAGGGCTAACATTTGCTGCATTCTTCCTATTCGAGATATTAAAACAACTTAAAATCCACCCAATTCAATACGGCTTTGTTGGATTATCTCTAGCGATGTTTTTTATGCTTGAATTTTCTTTGTCTGAACATATGTCATTTAGCCTTGCTTATCTAATTGCAAGCACATCTAGTATATCAATACTCGGATATTATATTGCTATTGCCCTGAAGAGAATAAGCTGGGGAATTGGGTTCGCTACACTTCTTGGTCTTCTCTATGCGATCCTCTATGGACTACTAATATCAGAGGATCTAGCTCTTGTGCTTGGATCATTAACTCTATTTATAATCTTGTCATTGGTGATGGTATTTACCAAGAATATTGATTGGTATCAGCTCACCAACTTACCAGCAAAACCTGAAGCTATAGATAAAGAAGAAGTTATTTCAGAAACTGATAAATAGAGATACTCAAACCGGACTCATCATGAGTCCGGTTTTATTTATATATGAATGAATTTGCTTATTTGTTTGGATATTTATTCCAAATCGTTATCACTACCTTTCATAGAATACCAAGACTTGCCGGTATCATCCTCCATAGAAGATTCTCTTATTTCATAAATAGTATCTAAATGAATCGTAGGGGCTATATAGATATCACCACCTCTATTCAAAGTTAGATTCTGTAAATCTTCATCCTGCTTTAGCGCATCAACGGCTTTTAACTCAGCCTCTTTAGCTGATTCTGCTTCGATAAATTTAGTAGTGAAAAAACCCATTAAAGTTTTTTTACCATCAACTCGGATTAAGAAGTTTTCTCCATTCAGAACTACTTGAAAGAATTTCATGATTTTTTAACAGACCTACAATATTGCAATCTTTTATACCTGATTCATTATGAGCCTACTTCAGGTATCTCAGCCTCATTTTGTACTGCAAAATTTGATAGATTTATACTTGCTGAATATACAACATTATTTTTTTTGTATAACACGTAAACTAAATTATCATTTACAACATCATAATCGATAACATAATCCAATTCAGTCACAAGCTCCATATAACTAGTACCATCAGGTTTAGAAATCGCAAGCGTCTTTAAGTCGCTATTAGTTAAACGCATATCACTATTCGTATCGCTCTTAATTACTTCATAAATGATTGCTAGAGATACCTTTTCACTCTGGCAACCACCAAGCCCAAGCTCTTTCGCTGATTCAACAAGGTAATTATTATGGTTAAATAACCAATGTTTTGAATCAGTTTCGGTATTTATGAATAAGTAATTTCTTGAAGATTTAACTGATTTACTATAATTACTCTGTGAATACTTTTGGCCTGAAAACAGTGGTATTTTAAGGACAAAATGGCCATTGATTTTTTCAGATGAGCCTAAACTCCAATCTATTTTAACTTCGTCAGGGTTTTCTATATTCACAATATTGTGAGAACTTCTGTTTCGCGTTATATCTTTAAAGATTTGATAAGCACCGAAAAGCAAGCATACTAAAGATACAATTCCAACTAAGGAAATTACAATTGCATTAAATCGCCACAATATACGAAAAAATCTATTCTGTTCCATATTCACCCCTAAAACAAACTAACAAATACATTAACTGGCCTTAGTATACTTAAGTTATCCATAGATACAATTAATCTAAGATGCACATCCAAGCATGAAAATAGCAGAATATACAGCCATCACTAACACTTAAAAAAGCCGTTACAACACCAATAATTATAGATAGCAACAAGGTAATGTATTAAGCACTAACTATAATAATACTCATCATACCGGAAAAATTATTAAATCATCTACCTCAGGTTTTATTCCAATCTCTTCACCAAGTTGATGGTTATGATGGCTTGAAACTAATGCATGACATATCTCATTAGATGGCAGTTCGAGTTTATAAAGTATATTGGGACCACGGAATGATTTGTGTATAACACGCGCTTTTAACGCAGAATTATCATCATGAAGAACATCTTCGGGGCGAACTAGAAGGTTAACATCACACCCATGACTGCATGGTAATGATAAATCTCCGGTTAACTTGCCAAGTCCGCATGAAACAGTATTTTCTGCTAAAACCGTACCTTTAATAATTGAACCATCACCGACAAAGGTTGCTACATCTAGTGTTTCTGGTTGATGATATATTTTATAAGCATCATCCCACTGCCGAATTATTCCATCAAAAATCACCCCTATACAATCAGCAACAGAAAAAGCCTCAAATTGGTTATGGGTAACCATTAATGCCGTTGTATTTGACTCTTTGAGAATATCCCTAACTTCTATTGTTAGCCTTTCTCTTAGACTAACATCAAGGTTAGAAAATGGTTCATCTAACAGTAGCAACTCCGGCTTAGGAGCCAGTGCTCTTGCCAAAGCTACTCGTTGTTGTTGACCGCCAGAAAGCTCATGCGGATATGCCTTGGCAGATTGAGTTAAACCAACAAGCTTTAAAAGGTGATTTACCCGAATAGTTTTTTGGCCTTTTTTATTATTATTTAACCCAAAAGCTATATTCTCAGCCACTGTCATATGTGGAAAAAGAGCGTAGTCTTGAAATACCATCCCTACTTTTCTTTTTTCAGGGGGTACGAAAGTGTTCTGAGAAAGAACTAGATCATTATTGATCGTAACTTCACCTGAGTTAATTTCTTCGAACCCAGCTATTAATCTTAATAAGGTTGTTTTACCACAACCGCTTGGACCAAGCAGACAGCCAATTTCCCCTTTTTTTAACTCAAATGATGCACCTTTTACCACTTTGGTTTGAGCATAAGATTTATAAACGTTTGATACTTTTAGAAGAGAAGACCTATTCTGCATTTTACTTCTCCATTTTTTTGATGAGTATTAGTACAGGGATAATACCAACAAGAACAAGATAGAATGCTGGCTGTGCTGCACGCACCCATTCCCCTTCACTTGTAAGCTCGAATATTTTTACTGCCAGAGTGTCCCACCCAAAAGGCCTTATCATTAAAGTGATAGGCATCTCTTTCATAACATCAACTAAGGCAAGGATTAATGCAGTCAAAATACCTTTCTGCAGTAATGGAAAATGGATTTTATATAAAATTTGAATTCTTGTTTTACCCAATGTAGAAGCTGCATCATCTAAGCTGGGCTTGATATTCTGCATGGCGCTGTTAACTGCTCCAAAGCCCACAGCTAAAAATCTAATCAGATAGGCGATAAGCATAACTGCAATACTTCCTTGAATAATTGGGCCTGTGTTAATAGCAAATAGTTGCAAACTAATCTCTTGAATTAGTTTATCAAACCAGATGACAGGAATAGCTATTCCAATTGCCAGCACTGTTCCAGGTAGCGCATATCCAATAGTTGATATTTTGGTTAATATCTTAGTGACTTTACTGCCATCGATTCTTTGTGCATAAGCTAATAGTATCGACACCAAACAAATGACTACTGCAGCCATCCCTCCAAGCAACAAAGTTTTGGAAATATGATCGAATAACTCCACACCTTCACCATCTGTAATCACTTCTATATTCCACAATATTAATTGAGAAACCGGGATAACAAATGCAATTAACAAAATCACGGTGCAGAATGAGAAAACGGCGAAAGATTTCCAACCAGTAAGCTTAATATTTGTCTTAACCTTACCCCCTTTTGAACTATCGTAATATCTCATCCGGGATTTATATATGGCATCAATAAATAGAAATGCAAAAGCAAAAAACACTAAGAATGATGAAAGTTGGGCCGCAGCATCAAGGGAGAAAAAACCAAACCAGGATTTATAAATAGCTGTTGTTAATGTGTCGTAATTAAAGACTGATACGGCACCAAAATCAGCTAAAGTTTCCATTAAAACTAGCATAAGTCCTGTTATTATCCATGGCCTGGAAATGGGCAGAGCAACCTTAAAAAAAGCTTTTATTGGGCTAATACCCAGAGTTCTTGCGGCTTCTATCACCCCTCTCCCTTGGTTCATAAATGAAGCTCGGCTTAATAGATAAACATAGGGGTATAATGTAAGACCAATTACTATGATTACAAAAGGGGTTGATCTAACCTCAAATACAGTTGATTCAAAGCCTGGAATTGTTTTTATAAACCCTTGTACAGGGCCGGAAAAATCCATAACCCCAAGGAAGATAAAAGCCATAACGTAGGCTGGAAGAGCCATTGGCAAAGCTAAAGCCCAGGAAAAAAAGCGCTTGCCATAAAAATCACAAACACCTGTAAACCAACCTAAAGTTACACCTATTAATAAAGTAAAGCATGCAACGCCGCCAACAAGAAGCACTGTGTTAATAACTAATTCTGAAAGAACTGTTGCAACTAGGTGTTGCCAAATCTCTTTTTCAGGATATAAAAACGAGCTGAAAATGGTAATAACCGGAATTATCACCAAAAAAGAGAAGGTCCAGGTGATTAACCGCCATGGACCTTTTGATTTGTTATACTTTCTAGTCAGCATAATTACCTTTGTGCAGCTTTGACTATAACTATTACTTATAGCCAACCTCATCCATTAGCTTGATAGCATCGGCTTGGAGCTTTCCATAGACAGAAACATTAATCTTACTACCTATATAATTACCCCATTTTGTGACTGCTGGATCTGCAGGTACTTTTGGGTTAGCAGGAAATTCCAGGTTTAAAGCTGCAAATTGCGTTTGAGCTTCTTCTGATGCAAGCCACTCTAATAGTTTTACAGCCTCTTTTTTATTATCAGAAAACTTTGTCACGCCAGCACCCGAAATATTCATGTGAACGCCATCTGTTTCTTGATTAGGCCAATAAATTGCTAATGGAAGATTTGGTTTTTTCTTTTGCAATCTACCAAAATAGTATGTATTGACAATAGTAGCATCCCCAATACCTGCTGCAACAGCCTCTAGTGCTTTGGTATCATTACTAAACGGAGCAACAGCTAAATTGTTAACCCAGCCACTTATAAGTTTCTTAGCTTGTTTATGACCTTGCTCAGAGATTATTGATGCAACTAAAGATTGGTTGTAAACCTTTTTTGATGTGCGCAATACTAACTTGCCTTTCCACTTATCAGATGCTAAATCCTCATAAGTGCTCAACTGCTCGGGTTTGATTTTATTGGTATTGTAGACAATTGTTCTTGCTCTAACTGAAAGCCCAAACCAATTACCATTTGGATCTCTAAGATTTGCTGGAATAGCTGTATTTAATGACACAGAGCTTACAGGTTGAAGAACACCTGCCTGTTCTGCATGCCACAGGTTTCCTGCATCAACAGTAATAAGAAGATCTGCTTGGGTGTTTTTTCCCTCAGCTTTTAATCGCTCAAGAAGAGCTCCTGCTTTTCCTGTGGTGTACTTAATTTTCACACCAGTATTCTTTGTATATAAATCAAACAAAGGTTTGATTAAGTGCTCTTTTCTAGCGGAATAGACAACAACTTCTTTATCAACTGCATAAACAGGAGCAGTTAACGCGATTAACAGCGCAGCAGACAATATCTTTTTAAACATGATTCACCTCGATAGTATTCATAATCATTCCCCAGTAACCATGTCAGACAATATTTATTAATAAGCTACAGATTACTGTTTTAGGACATCCTAACTTCATAAGTTATACCTGTCAATGATCTAGATCAATTTTCATTTCATACTATATTTATCGGTTTTACATATAGTTATAGATTTTTATGGGACTATTTCTTATGTAAATACCCTCTAAATGGTTGTACCAGAAGCTTATAAATATGAAGTTCCTTATGGTCTCTGAAGTAATTAAGTCCAATTACCATATCCGTATGCCCCTTTTCTGGCTGAGCACAATATGTTCCAAATATCCTATCCCACCATGGGATATTAAAGCCGAAATTTGAATTGGTTTCTTTAGGGGTAGTTGAATGGTGAACTCGATGCATATCAGGGGTAACGACAAACAAGCGCAAAACCCTATCAATCTTAACTGGAATGTATATATTTCCATGATTAAACATCGCGGTTAGATTCAAAAGTACTTCAAAAATTATAACTGCGATAACGGGTGGGCCAATAACTAATACAACACTTATCTTAATCAGCATTGAGATAATAATTTCTATTGGATGAAACCTTGCTCCTGTAGTTACATCTATATCTAAATCAGCATGATGCATTCTATGCAGCAGCCAAAGCAGTGGAATAAAATGAAACATTGCATGTTGAAGATAGATAATAAAATCCATTACTAATACTGAAACAACAATTGCTAGCCAGACTGGCACTTCAATATTATTAAATATCCCCCATCCTTTTTCTTTTGCAACCGCCGCCAAGCCGACAGCCAGTATAGGAAATATCAAATGAAGTAATGCGCTATTTATTACAACGATACTGATATTGCTATACCAGCGTACGAACTTTGAAGCTACGAGCTTACGCCTTGGCGCTAATACTTCCCAAGATGCGACTAAAACAAAAATTCCAAGAAAGAAACTCAATCGAATAATTGTTTGATATTCCATTTTATAACGTTCCTTATACGGGTGACTATGATTTACTTTTCTGTTGTATTGGTGGGCACTGCACATCGCCATAAGAACAAAAAACACAGCAATCCCCTTTTAAAGGTTTTAATAACTCACCACAACCTTTGCACTCATAAATAATACAACATGAGTTTTTAGACATCGTTTCCTTCTCTTTATGCCCACACTCTGGACATTTGATGGTAGATTCAAGAATAACATCCATATACCACCCCCCAATTTATGTGCTTATCTATCTATGATTTATAGCACATAAATTGGTTATGTTTTCGATTCACATAATAGCTACTCATGAGAAGACTGTTATTTTCCATGATATTTTAACTCGTGTTGCTCTATTTTTTTCTTAGCGCTCATCTTGATCTCTTTGGTTAAACAATAAAGTACTGGCACTACCAACATTGTCATAACCGCAATAAACATCCCGCCAAATGATGGGATCGCCATCGGCACCATAATCTCGCTACCACGCCCGGTTGAAGTAAATATTGGCAGCAATGCCAATATCGTTGTCGCGGTAGTCATAAGGCACGCTCTTACCCTGCGATTACCTGCCTCAACCACTCTATCACGAATTTCCTGGGTGTTTTTCGGTGGGTTTTCGCGGAACAATTGCACTAGATAGGTTCCCATCACCACACCGTCATCGGTTGCTATGCCGAATAGCGCCAAGAACCCTACCCAGACAGCTACACTCATATTTATCACATCCATCTGGAATAACTCGCGTATCGGCACATCGAATAGAGAGAAGTTCATAAACCACGGTTGCCCGTACATCCATATCATCAGAAACCCACCAGACCAGGCGACAAATACCCCGGTAAAGATGAGGAACGTGGTAGAAATAGAACGAAACTGCATGTAGATCAACATAAAGATCAAAAACAGGGCAAATGGTAAAACTATCGCTAAAGTTTTTGAGGCACGGATCTGATTCTCATAGCTACCGGCAAACTCATAACTTACTCCGGCTGCGATGCTAAGCTCTCCATCTTTTATTTTCTGCTGCAAAAACGCTTGCGTCTGTTCTACTACATCAACCTCGGCATACCCCGGCTTTTTATCAAAAACCACATAACCAATGAGAAAGGTATCCTCACTCTTGATCATTTGCGGGCCGCGCACATAACGAATCTCTGCCAGCTCTGCAATTGGAATCTGCATACCACTTTTACCCGCGACTAAAATGCGGCTCATAGATTCGATAGAATCACGCAACTCACGCTGATAACGCACCCTTACTGGATAGCGCTCGCGCCCTTCTAGGGTAGTTGTTACCTGCTTGCCACCAATCGCCATCTCTACCACATCGTGAAATTTACGAATAGTTATCCCATGCCGGCCTAATTCCTGCCTATCGGGAATTATCTCCAAATATGGTTTACCAACGATTCTATCTGCAACAACAGTTGCAGCCTCTATAGCTGGAACCTGTTTGAGCAAACGTTCAATATCAAGCCCTGTTTTTTCAATCGATTCAAGCGTTGGACCTTTCACCTTTACCCCCATTGGTGCGCGCATACCACTTTGTAACATCACAATACGAGCTGCGATTGGCTGTAGTTTTGGAGCAGATGTTGTTCCGGGAATCTTGGCCGCAGCAACAATCTCATCCCAAATATCATCTGCACTACGAATGTGATCGCGCCACTGCCTGAATGGTCTGCCACTGGAATCCTCTTTCAGATTACCAGTTACATCTCTTACATAGTCACCTTTGATTTCATCATAAGCAAAGTTGACACGTTTCCCTTTGTCATTGGTAATATATTCACTTTTATAATTGATAACTGTCTCTATCATGGATATCGGTGCTGGATCGAGAGGGGTTTCTGCTCGGCCAAGCTTGCCAACTACCGAATCAATCTCCGGTATCGATGCAAATGCCGCATCCTGTTTTTCCAGCACATCTAACGCCTCACCGATCGATGCATGTGGCATTGTAGTAGGCATAAACAGAAAAGAGCCTTCATCAAGATCTGGCATAAACTCTTTACCTAGCCCAGGGAACAGATGCGCAACTTTCTGGTAGCTTTCTGTTCGCTCAACCTTTTCTGGAACCCAAGAGAAGGTTTTGGCAAACCCTAACCAGATCACCAAACTAAAGACCAACAAACTTGCAGGAATGGATAAGAACAGAAGTTTATGATCCAGACACCAACGCAATAATCTTGGATAGAAATATTGGAATATTTTAAAGAAACCTAAAAGCCCTGTAATTAAACCTCCAACAAAGATGAAGTTTTTAAACAGTCCAATCTCTGAACCTAACGGCGCCCAATCAACTGTTAGCATGACACCTACAACAGCAATTACCACTACCAAAACTAAACGTAATGACCAACTTTTCATCCATGCCGGCAATCGTTCTTCAAATAAGCGGTATAGACCAAATAGAAAGAGTAGAATACCTCCAACCACACTAAGTTTAATCGCCATAATCAAACCAGCAATCAGCAACCCTATGTTTAGCGCCTGCGACATCAAACGTGTTTTGATACGACCACAAAATAAAATATGCGCTGCTGGTGGTAATAGTGTTAAAGCAATTACCACCGATGCAATCAAGGCAAATGTCTTAGTAAATGCCAGCGGAGTAAACAATTTTCCTTCTGCTCCGCTCATGGTAAATACCGGTAGAAAACTCACTATCGTTGTAAGTACTGCGGTTAAAACTGCACTTCCAACCTCAGCACTTGCGCGATGTACTACATTAATTGTTGATTCATCAGGGTCTGCCTTACCCAGATGGCGCAGAATATTTTCGCAAATCACAATTCCCATATCGACAATGGTTCCAATTGCAATCGCTATCCCTGATAGCGCAACTATATTGGCCTGAACATTAAAGATCTTCATCCCAATAAAGCTAAGAAGAACAGCAAGAGGTAACATCGCACTGATAATGATACTACTGCGCAGATGCATCACCATAACCAGAACAACGATAATCGTGATCAGAATCTCCTGAAGCATCGCTTCATTCAAAGTCTCTAGAGTTTCATATATCAACCCTGTTCTGTCATAAAACGGAACCACTGTTACCTTGCTTTTAGTAACCCAGTTTGGCCATTTTTCACGTTCATTGACTTGCAGATAATTAAGCCACCCTTCTCGATTAATTTCAGCGCCTGCAAAGGCATTAAAATTATGTGATGTAGCAAACTCTCTTATTTGCTCTGATGTTACTTTTTCAAAATCAATAATGGCCTTGGAAGGGAGTGAATGCGCGGTCTCCTCTATCTTTTCCTTAACGCGGTTTATCACTTCCAGAGGGTTATCACCATAACGTGCGACCACCACCCCACCAACAGCGGGAGCACCGGCTTTGTCTAGTGCACCACGTCGAGCCGCCGGACCAAGAGACACAGAAGCAACGTTTTTCACCAAAACTGGGATATCCTTACCACGCAAAGAGATAACGCTATTTTCAATATCTTCGATACTTTTGATAAATCCAACGCCGCGAATAAAATATTCCGCCTGATTTATCTCAACTGTTTTAGCCCCAACATCGATATTGGAGGATCTTACAGCATTGAAAACATCTTCAATATTAACTCCATAGGCTCGCATTGCATCCGGGTCTACATCAATCTGATACTCTTTAACATGACCACCAATAGAAGCAACTTCAGCCACGCCATCTGCAGATAGAAGCCAATAGCGCGCATACCAATCTTGTATCGTACGCAGTTCATCCGGGCCCCAGCCACCTGTTGCCTTACCATCTGGATCAAGCCCCTCCAAGGTATACCAATACACTTGCCCTAGAGCAGTTGCATCAGGACCTAAAGTTGGCTGCACACCATCTGGCAATGTTCCTGCGGGAAGACTATTGATCTTTTCCAATACACGGGTTCGCGACCAATAGAACTCAGCATCCTCCTTAAAGATTACATAGATAGTGGAGAAGCCGAACATTGAGTAACTACGCACGGTTTTAACACTGGGGATCCCCAACAGTGAAACAGTCAATGGATAGGTTATTTGATCCTCAATATCCTGCGGTGACCTCCCCATCCATTTGGTAAATACAATCTGCTGATTCTCACCAATATCCGGAATGGCATCTACCGCAACCGGATAGCGTTGCACCCCATCTATATCCCAATCAAATGGTGCAACTAATACTCCAGCAAAAAACACCATTGCAGCTATTAACCCAATTACAAGTTTATGGTGCAGGCAAAACCACATCAGCCTTCCAACTAAAGAACGCTGGTCAGCCGTTTGATCAAAATTATCTTGAGATTCCATCGACATTCCCCCTATTTAGCAAATGCTGGAAAATTAATCTCATCAGCAATCTCACCACAGTAAAGCATCATGCTGCCATAATATGGGTTGATAACCTGCTGCCCGCGCTGAATCCATCTTGCGCCTTTGTTATTAAAGGCCATGGAGCAATATGCAAGATATAATTTACTTTGTTGTGGAGGAAATTGAGTCAAGGTTTGTATCATCTGTTCGGTTAAAGGCTCGAACTCTATCCTTTGCTTCTCAATCTCAGAAAGAGATACCATTTTCTCAACAATTGCAGATAATCGTTTGCTGTGCTTTTTCCACTGTTTCTTCTGGAAAAAGTCCAAGCGATCCTGAGGGATTTTACTTAAAACGCTCTTAAGGCCATTCACCGCTATTAAAGTTGAATCTGGATCATCACCGCTTAGGCTTTTATGAATAGCTTCATATTCGATAAATAACATCTCCATTTGCAATCTGAACTCAGGATCCAGGTCAGCAAATGGTTTTATTTCATCATCTGAGATTTCAGTAACTTCTTCGCTCATCATGCTTGGGCGCGCCTGAAGCTGCAGTTCTGCATCGAGTTTAAATGCCCCGCGTACCACAACCTGCTCACCTTCGTTTAGCCCATCCTTAACTAAATAATGATCGCCAGCGCGTGGCCCTAGTGTGATAACCCGCCCTTCATAAGATGGCTTATCACCACCCGTCTCTTTATTTGAAACATTCGCCACATATACAATTGCGCGTTTACCGGTTAATAGTACTGCTGATGCAGGTACTACTAGAGGGCGATTCTCCTCAACATCAGCCACATAACCCAATGATTCGGCACTAACCAATGGCATCCCACAGACATCGCATTTACCCGGTGCATCTTTTATCACCTCTGGATGCATTGGACTAATCCACTTGCCAGCTAGCTCATGATTAATAATCTTGCCATCACTGGCAATACTGGAATGCACTATAGAACGTACAAACATTCCAGGTTTTAGCGACATATCACCATTATCAACAACGACTCTAACTCGTGCAGTTCTGGTAGATTCATTAACAACCGGATCTATAAACGTTACTATTCCGGTAAACTTCTTGTCTGGGTAAGTTTCAGTAGTGAACTCGACAGGTGCCCCATAGCGCATCCAGCGCAGATCTGATTCATAGGCATCAAGGTTTACCCACACTTTGGAAAGGTCAGCTACGGTAAACAGCGGGGTTCCAGTTTTAACATATATACCTTCACGTGCATCTTTATGCACAACCACTCCAGAAATTGGAGCCTGAATATCCATCTGTTCAAATACTTTGCCTCGACGCTCTATCTGTTTTATTTGCTGAGAAGAGACGCCCCATAGACGCAGTTTTTCTCGCGCAGATCTAATAGCAACATCAAAGTTATCTCTTATACCGGAGTAATCAGTTTGCTTCAGACTTTTTCTGCCATTTATGGCGTTAATTAAATCATCTTGAGCTATTAATAATTCCGGACTGTATATGCTAGCCATATGCTGCCCTTTCTCAACCACAACGCCCGTATAGTTAACATAAAGTTTATCGATTCGACCTGGTATCCATGCAGATATGGTGGAAACACGCGTCTCATCGTAGTCGACTTTGCCAACCAAGCGGATCTCATTATCAATCGCTTTGCGCTCAGCCGGCAGGGTTTCAATCTTTAATAGTTTCTTTGCATATTCAGATATCACCACCTCACGCTCTGCCAAGTTTTTATCACTCTGTTCAAGAGGTATCAGATCCATAAAACATATTGGACACTTTCCTGGTTTTGGCAGCTTTATCTGTGGATGCATCGAACATGTCCAATAGGTTTCACCATTTTCATCTGTAACTTGGACTAATTCATGGTCATCTTCGTCATCGTGATTATCATTTTCATCAGCACTGCTTTGTTCAACTATATTGCTAACACCAGCAGAAGCACTAATGGATAGTTGATACCCTAGCAGGGCGACATTTATACAAGTTATAAACGAGACAAGCACTATTAAAACTTTATATTTTTGAATCTTTTCTCTAACTATTGCAAAAACCATAATCAAGATGCCTTATGCTAAAAAACTTTTAATTTATCTGTCTTAAGCTATTGAGTTGCCGGCAATACCGGCAACCCATAACCAATTATTTTGGGGTTTTATCCAAAACAATCCCCTGATCTTCGAGCTGTTTAATATACTTTTCCGGATCTTTAGAAATAGAATAAATACAACCATAGCAACAGTAATAGATCCTTTTACCTTTATAGTCGTAAAAATTTTTCTTATTAATAGGACTCCCCATCACTGGACAATGGGTTTGTGGTTTACCTTTTACCTCTTCAGTTATAGCACCTCCTTTAGTGTCTGCAATTGCAGGCACAGCAAAGATCAGGCTAGAAACAACAGCAGATGCAGCAATAATTGATTTTAAATTTAACTTATAGTTTCTCATCTATTTTCCTTTCGGTTTATCTCAGTAATTAATAAATATTTATCTCGCTGGGTAGTATCCACAAACATCAAACTGACACACGACCACGTATGAAATTATTTTGGAACATAAATTTAGATATAAGCACGCAAAACCTATGCACTATGTCTAAAACATGTATCAGCGATATTGAGTTTTTTAGGGATTAAACTTTGGGGGGTCTTATCTCGGGTGGAACTAGAAGGGTAATAAACTTATGGTCCGTCGATAAATCAGAATCAGATTTGGGAAATCCGAGATTCATCTTACTTGGGTAAGACAAAACAAATGACGCACCATCAATACTAAAGCACGATAAAGGTGAATCACAATCATCGCAGCCAAGCTCAACTAAAATAGATTCTATTTCGATAGTGTCCGAAGCCGTATCCAATGCTGTCATTGGCATTGCAGTCATCGGCTCAACCATTTGATTAAGACCTGATTGGCAGCAACTATGATCATTACTTTGCACAAACGCCTGAGCAGGAATGCCAGCGAAGCTCAAAGTTAAAATCATTATGCTAATTACAGCTTTAATCATACGATTTATAGATCTCATGAATTAATTGAGTGTGACTATCGATGTTAGTTCATTCAAAATAAGAAATAAATGATATTAGTTCCTAAATCCACTAATTAAGAGTGTTTAATTTGAAGCTATCTAGCTGAATTAATAATAATCAGCGTGAATATTATCGTAATTTGATTTTCTTTGACGATAGATAAATAGTAATAGATTCATCATTAGCAAAGCTACTAAATCGGCGTCAAACCCTTGTGTTAAGCTGAATAGCAGCGTTGATATTACCCCACATAAAGCACCAAAAACCCATTGCTCTATTTGCCTTGAAGGAGAGGTTTTTGGTTCTACCAACATCACAAATGCAAAAAATAGATTTGGCAATAACAAAGCAGATTCGAGCGAGATTCCTAACATAAAGCTCAATAATACTCTAGTGCCAAAGTAGGCAAACGGCATTGCAAGACGCTTGATGTTCAGCAAAATAAAACCAACAATTATTATCAATAAAGCTGTTGCACTACCACCCCACCAGATTACTTGATCGATAAAGAAATATCCGGCTATAACTAAGCCACAGGCAGCGGGATTAAATATATGTTGTTTGCTTATTCTAATAATCCATTTTGAAGCAATGGCAATAATTCCAGCTAGGTATACAAACCAGAAATCATATGCTGGTATGGCTAATAACCCTATAATCATCCCAGTTATTAATGAACTTTGAATCTTCTGGCTATTGGGCTTTCCTACAAATATTAACTCTGTGAACAAGCAGGTTAAAACTGAAAATAAAAAAACAGCTAACTTCTTTAAATCACCATCAGAGGCTATACCAACTATAGCCAGAAGCACTAAAGCAGCGATTAGCTGAACCTTTGGTGATTTGAGAATTTTATTCTTCATAATGCATCCTTGCTTATGCTATCAGAATTTATTTACTCGGCTTTGGTAATACAACCAACATACCTTTCATATCACCATGGCCTGATCCGCAGTAGATGCTGCAAAACACTGGATATTCACCTGGTTTTGTTGGAGCAGTTAAAATTGCAGAAACTCTTTCATCTACTGGCATTTTTGCCGAAAAATCGATCTCTGGAATTACTACACCATGTTCTATATCACCACTTTTTACCTTAAGCTCTACCTCTTCACCTGCATATACAACCAAAGGGTCTGGGGAAAAGTAGTATTGAAAAGCATCATAATCTACAACTCTTCTTCCATTGATAACCGTACCGCTAAGCTGATAGCCACTTGCATCTTTAAGCTCTTGAGCTTTTACATCCTGCCCATGCTGAGCGGGATCGCCATGATCATGATCCGGATCATTACTATGGGAGTGCACTACATAGCTATTACTAAGAAGAGTTATTCCCAACAGTAAAGTAAGCCCCAATACACCAAAAACTCTATATCTAAAATCTGATTTATCGTCCATTTCCATCTCCTTTTGATAACGCATATTTTTTAGACAGCATTAAGTCCATTTATTCTGCAGTTATAACTCCTTGATACATTCCCATTTGGCAAGCGAACTTATATTCACCAGGTTCTTTAATATCGATTACAAAGTCAGTAATTTCATTTAATGGCAGCTCTTTATTAATATTTAAACTATCAAAAATAACAATGGCAGAGCATGGGGATGCATCCTTACGATTAAACCGTAACGTTGTAGGTTTTCCTGCCTTAATAATAATTTGTTTTGGGGTATAAACGCCGTTATCTACAATAATATCGACAACATCCGTTTCCATTTTTTTTGCAGATGACTTTGATGGCATAAGCCAAAACCATACAATTATGCTGATAAATAAAACTGCACCAAGCAGATTGATAATAATATCCATCACTTATCTCCAATTTTAGCTAACCGAAGACGATTGGCATTTGAAACAACAGAAACTGATGAAAATGCCATGGCTGCACCAGCTATAACAGGATTTAGCAAAACCCCAATAAATGGGTATAAAATCCCTGCTGCAATTGGTATACCCAATGTGTTGTATACAAAAGCGCCAAACAGATTCTGCTTAATATTCCTTACCGTCAAACGTGATACCTCAATTGCATCAGGAATACTTTGTAAAGATCCGCGCATTAAAGTCACATCTGCGCTTTCCATCGCAATATCAGTGCCTGTCCCTATGGCAAAGCCAACATCTGCTTGAGCTAAAGCTGGAGCATCGTTTATTCCGTCTCCAACCATCCCTACGCACTCTCCTTGGTTTTGCAACTCAATAATCTTTGCTGATTTATGCTCTGGAAGAACTTCAGCAAATACAGCATCAACCCCAACCTGTTTTGCAATAGCATCTGCAGTAAACTTATTATCCCCTGTTAGCATAATCACTTTTAGTCGATCTTTTTTTAAGCGGGAAATAGCGTCTATGGAATCTTCTTTTATTGGGTCAGATACAGCAATAGCTCCTGCGGCTAATCCATCAATAGCAATATAAATTGGGGTTTGCGCTTTTTCTGCAGCCTCACGCGCAATACTTGTTAACTTTTCAATATCAACTGAGTTATCCAGCATGAATTTTTGATTACCAATCAAAACATCATGCCCATCAACTTTTCCCTGCACTCCATGCCCAGCTGTGGCATGAAATGAATCAACCTTCACTAAGCTTATATCGCGTTTTATTGCTGAATTAACGACTGCCTGGGCCAATGGATGCTCAGAGCCCCGTTCTAGGCTAGCACTTAGCTTTAGCAGCTGTTCTTCGTCGTAACCATTAGACGTTATAATAGAAGTTACCTCAGGGCGCCCTACCGTTATAGTTCCAGTTTTATCCAACATCACCGTAGTTATATGGCTGCTTTTTTGTAACGCTTCTCCATTGCGTATCAAAACCCCATTCTCTGCAGCTTTTCCAACTCCAACCATTACCGACATTGGAGTAGCCAAACCTAGCGCACAAGGACAAGTAATTATTAATACCGTCATAGCAGCTGTAAGCATAAATGCTATACGTGGTTCAGGTCCGATATTAAACCAGATTAACGCTGTAACGACAGCTATCAACAATACCGTTGGTACAAATACCGAAGCAATTTTGTCTGCTAAACGCCCTATTGATGGTTTAGAGTTTTGTGCTTTTTTAACCATATCAATTATGCGGGCCAAAGCTGTTTCAGATCCTACTTTCGTCGCTTTATACAATACCGTACCGGATTGGTTAACTGTTGCACCTATAATTTCATTACCAACTTTCTTCTTAACCGGCATTGGCTCACCAGTTAACATAGATTCATCGATAGTTGTTTCGCCTTCGATAATTTCACCATCTACAGGTATTTTCTCACCCGGTCTAACTCGAACAGTATCACCAACCTTTACATCTTCAATTGGAATATCTATCTCTTTATCACCACGGATAACTTTGGCGGTTTTTGGTTGCAGTCCAATTAGTTTTTTAATCGCCATAGAGGTCTTGCCGCGCGCTCTTACCTCAAGTGCCAAACCTAAATTTACCAGAGCGATAATCATTGCGCTTGCTTCGAAATAAACTGCTCGCGCTTCTTGAGGAATAATGAAGGGAAAAAGAACAACAAACATAGAATATAACCATGCTACACCCGTTCCTATTCCAATAAGCGAATCCATGTTTGCGGTATGATTTAAAAATGATTTCCATGCACCAATATAAAAATGTTTACCTGAGAAAATCATTACTACTAAAGTTAGAATACCAATCCCTCCCCATACCAGCTGCGATGCGAGATTAGTAATCTGCATATGACCTTCAAAAAGCATCCACACCATAAGAGGAGCACCAAGGCTTATAGCTACAATAAACTTAAGAATCAGGCTTTTAAAATGCTTTTTTTCTTGTTCTTCTGATTCATCTTGAAATTGTTCAAGGTTCTTTATCTCTGTAGCACCATAGCCTGCGCTTTTCACTGATTCGATCAATGCATCAACACCTGCGCATCCTGTAACCTGAGCAGTTCTATCAGCTAGATTTACATTTACGGACTCAACACCATCAACACTTTTTAGCGCCTTTTCAACCTTACCGACACATCCAGCACAAGAGACGCCTTCAAGTGCTAACTGAATCGGCTTTGAAATTTGATTCGCGTCCATATTCCACCTTCCATATTTTGAATCAGTAACATCTGTTCCTTCAAAATAGATGCTATAGGTATTTTGACCAATTAATAACAAAGTAATTCATCATTTGTTATATCAATCATTATCTAAATAATAGAGAAAATATAAGTTAATGCTATCTTTAATATACCCATTAAAGTTTTTCTAAGCATAGGATTTAAGTATGAAAATACTATTTACCAAACTATTTACATTAACAATATTGTTATGCTCCACCGCCATCTATGCATCTGAGCAGACTCTTCCAATACCTCCAATTCTTAATAATTATGCAAAAGACGATAAAGAGATCTATTTATCCCTTGATGTACAACAAGGTGTAACAGAATTTATTCCAGGTGCAGCGAATAAAACATATGGTTATAACGGTTCTTTATTAGGGCCAACTATCAGAGTTAGAAGAGGAGAAAAAGTCAGAATAAAGGTAACAAATAGTTTGCGGGAGCATACAACAGTTCACTGGCATGGACTTTTGGTTCCAGGAGACCAAGATGGCGGCCCTCATCAGGTAATCAAACCAGACTCTCAATGGACAGCTGAGTTTGTTGTAGATCAACCAGCAGCTACAGCTTGGTATCACCCTCATGGAATTGGTAATACTGCTTCGCAGGTTTATAAAGGGCTTGCTGGGCTATTTATTATTGACGATGATGAAACTGACAAACTAAATCTACCATCTGATTATGGGATTAACGACATTCCGGTTATCGTTCAAGATAGGCGCTTTTCAAAAGACGGTGCATTACAGTACCTGACATCTATGACAGATATCATGCAAGGTATGATGGGAAACACTATTCTAGTTAATGGTGTAATCAACCCTGTTTTAACTGTTCCTACAGGTTTAGTTCGCCTCAGGGTTCTTAATGGCTCTAATGCCAGATTCTATAATTTTTCGCTAAGTAACAAACAAGAGTTTCACCAAATAGCTACTGATGGAGGACTTCTTGAAAAACCAGTAGAGCTAAATTCTCTTATATTATCACCTGGTGAAAGAGCGGAAATAATCGCTGATTTCAGTAAATTTAAAACTGGAGAATCACTAAAACTTATTGATGGTTCCAAGCAAATACTAAAGATAGTATTTGATGGTAAAAGCAAAGCCTCAACCGAGTTACCAAAAAAATTAACGGTAATCGATAAAAATAGCGTTAATAACCCAAAGAAAGAGCGTGATTTTACTCTGCAAGGCATGGGACATATGGTTTCGATAAATGGAAAGCGTATGAACATGAATCGTATTGATGAAAAAATCTCAGTTGGCTCAAAAGAGCTTTGGAGTATTAAAAGTAATCTTGGCATGATGGGCATGATGCACCGTATGAGGGGTACTGTACTACATAACTTTCATGCTCATGGAACTCAATTTCTAATACTAGAACGAAACGGTTCCCCACCACCAGCTAATGAGCGCGGTTGGAAAGATACATTTTTTGTTCGCGATGATGAAACAGTTACTATTGCAGCAAAATTTCCTTATAAAGGTATTTTCATGTATCACTGCCACATACTTGAACATGAAGATAATGGCATGATGGGACAGTTTTTGGTTGAGTAACGAGCTGCTTTTGAATAGCTTTATCAGTACAGTATTATAGAATTTCACGGGAGTGACGTGATGCGATATGAAGCAAGACTAATACGGCACGGAGATAATTAGAAATGGATGGCGGACAGGGAGGAAGCAGTACAGAGACTGTATCGCATTGATATATAATGCATATACAGGCAAGTGGATTTCTTCCGTGTTACCATATGTGTTACTATAAAATCCTGCTTAAAATGCATTCGAACCGAGTGTTTTTTGAGCTGATTCTATCTTTATTTTTACTCACTATTAACCATGATTATGCCCAATATTACAAAACAAATCTATTGAGCAAAACATCCTCAATATTCTGTCTTGAATCAAAAACAGAAAGCACATACACATCATCATTACTGATGCGATACATCACTCTCCATGGATCAACTATCATTTCCCTATATTGAGTTATTCCCTGCGCATAAAGCTCTGGTACCACTCGACAACGATCTGGATACTGATGTAGCGTAAATACCTCGACTTTAATCTTATTAAGAATTTTCAAAGCGTTCTCAGGACGATCCAGAGCAATATATTCAATAATTTTTACTAAATCAGCCTCGGCTGTTTTTGCCCAGACCACCTCAAAATTTCTACTCATTATTTCTGCAACTTTTTCTCTAAATCAGCAAAAACATCAACCTGGGATTTTGTATCGCCAGACTTAATATCTTCTTCCCCCTGCGAAAGAAGTTTAAGAATCCCGATAGCATTACGCATATTCTCGTAACTCTCAGGATCTTGAAGCACTGCTCTTGGCTCACCATTTTGAGTAATAATTACAGGACGGTGCGTTTCGTTAATTTGGTTCAAAACATCAGCAGCTTTGCTTTTTAAGTATGTAATCGGTTTTATATCATCAGTAATATTCATAATTCGTCTCCAGTCTGAATATCGTATCACATTCAGACCGATTAAAACTACAGTTTATTTTCCACCTCCATAAATTAACTTACAGACCAGAAAACCTGTTGTAAATATTGTGGCAGCTATTCCTATTCCAGCAACCAAATCACTTTCCCTGCGATCATCTCCAATAATACTCCTTGCTTCCTGAATCTCATCATAGTCTTCATACAGCTCATCAGACCATGGGCTTTCAGTTTCATCTTGATTGTTTTTAGTAAAGAAATCTTTTCCAAACATAGTAAATCTCCAAAGTGAATTTTCATAAACACGAAACCGCATTTTGCGGGCATAAAAGCAAGAGAGTGCGAATAACGCTCTGCCCTTGCTGTTTAAGTAATATATGTTTGAAATATTTTTGAATAAATGTATAACTTCAACAAGCCATTTACCGATACCATTAGCAATGGCACAATATAAATATTGTCACTATCATGCTCATATTTACAAGAACTACGACATGCCTACAATCAAAACTAAATATGAAATTCCAGCAATAGAGCCAGTAGATTCGCAATCTGATAACATTCATGTTTTTGATTATTATTGCTTACGGAATGGAGATTACATCGTTGCACTAGGCGATCTAGGAGTGAAGTTTTATTCAAAAGACAACAGCATCATACGGCACTTTAAAATACCTGCGCATAGTTTGGTATTTGAAGAGTTCGGGCACAGAGTAATTGCTGTTGAAGTTACCGATTCAACACACATAGTAAGCCAAATCAATCTAAAAGGCCTGAAATCAAAACCATGGTTTGAAACCAAGCTTACAACATGGGCTTTTTCATTCGATGAACCGTGCTGGCATATATCAATTGGCAACAGGGTTTTAGGCATAGATGTTGATTCAGAAGGTTTTAAGATATGCAGAGAACTTAAACAACCTAATGGCAACCCTTATGATTTATCAGGCGATATTGTTTCAATGGCTCATGATTTAAGTGGCGGGGCATTATTAATCGAAAAAAATGATAAGAGCTATGAGTTCTGGAGCCTTGGGTTAATGCAGATAAAAGATGAAAATCTTATCTTGCGCCGCTCAAGTCGCAGTATTGAAAACCTTCATTTCAGCAACGATTTTTATAATATAACTCCTTCTGGGTTTATGGTTAGTCTATCAGCAATGGAGCAATCGCCGAGCAATAAACTAGAAGCTAATTTAGTATTTGAAGATCCGTATAATGAGGGGCACTTTAAGAAACAAATTCTTCTTAAAAGCGGAAACATTAAAAAACTTATAAGCACTGATAGATTTAGTGTAATTACTGTTGAAACAACATCTGGATATTATTGCTATTTGATACAGCATATTCTTGGGGAAATCATGGCTGAGATATTTATTCCAGACTCTGGAAAAGTTTATCCGCACTTAACTGAATCAAATATATTTATTGGGGATAACATGGGAAGAATAATCAACTACGACCTTGAAACGGGAGTGTGTGAATCCCATAGATTATAATCATTATAGTGGTTGGCAATAGCTAACAAAGCTGTACTGCCTCATGCCTCATCTAATACCTAATATTTTGTCTATAAGTCGTTCCAGGCAGGATTTAGGTCTTATTTTCTTAATCTTGGTTGATAGGGCATGCAGCAAATTTCCCATTAGAAATTTATAAGACTCCTCATCGCATTTTATCGTGCAGAATACCTCATCCATTACATGATCTCGGTCTTCATGTATAAAGAACGAGTGATTTTCATTGTAGCACTTATAAATCTCTTCTGAGCCGGCACGATTTTCCTGATTCATAACAAGTGAGTCAGAGATAAACAGATTTTCTGCAAGACGCTTTCGAAATACCGTAAGGTCATCATTAACACCATTTTGAAAATGAATCTTAGTGATATGTGGTAACTCCTGATTTACAGGAAGAGCATTTATTGTTTCTTCAATTTTGACGAGTGTTTGCTTAAGTTTCTTGCGATCATTCTCATTCAACAAAGGAATGTAATCCTCAAAGCACTGACTATCAGTATGTTTGATAATATGGTTCGGATGATTATCATTAATAACAAGAGCTTCTTTTGTCAGCGTAAGGCTGATTTTATAGCCTTCAATAGCTACAGCTTCAAAATATGATGGTGAATGTAAACGCCCTCCTGATTCAGTATCCGTATTGACATCAAATGATAGATGGGGAAAGCAAAAATGAACAGAAATTTGAGTATTCTTTTCAGACTCTAAAATATCACTGATAAATTTAGTTCCAGTGTTAATTACCCCTTTTCTAACCTTAAAAAGATCACGCACATTCATCAATACAAAACCAAGGATATTCTCCCCTCGCCAGTGGATAGGCTGAAGAATATGCTGATGATTAGGCTCTAAACCACAAGAGAACTCATTATCAAAGGTATTAGCTTCAACAAGAACTTTATTTTCAGTATCTGAAAGAGTGTTTCTAAGCTCATAATTCTGATCAAATTTCAGGATGTTTGCCTTATTGAGAGCCTTAACTCTATACTCATCCCAAACATCAGAGTTAAAATTCTTAACCTCACTGCCAAGCTTAGTTATAACAGCCGCATCTCGTTCATTCATAATTCTGTCAAAAACATCTTCATCTTCAAAAAGCCTGGCCTTAAAAGCCATCAAAAATTGTCCGGCAGAACTATAATCAGTGTCATCTATATCCCTGATAGCACATGGATACCAAAGACTCAACGGTGATTCTATACCGCTGAATACCTCAAACTGTAAATCATCCCCCCTTACTATTGACCTATGTATTGAGCATCGGTTGTCATAATCAAACTCACCATCAAATGTACACAAACACGTATTAGTTGCAGAAAGCAGATGTGATATCTTATCAATAATCTCTTTGCTTGATTCCACTGAGCACCTAAGAAAACCACCGTGCTGAAAATAGTTAACAAAGAAAGCGTCGTCGCCTTTAAATATTTTTCTTCTGAATTCAAAAAGCCTGCCATCAGAGCACTCTTGCTCACATACAATGCACCACCCGTCATTTTGCAGGGCTGCTTTTAATTCTGAATCAAAATTTGAAAGAAAATATGTATTCATTTTTACCTTAAAAGTGATGATCTGGCATGTTGAACAAACAATTGGTTAGTCAACAACTAACTTAAGCAGATGCCATGGTACACCAAATACTGTTTCAGAGTATCTATCAAACATTACAGGTGTCTGTTCAGTATAATCAAAATCACCAGAGGTTACCGGATAATAATACTTGATCAAACCTCTATCACCTTTTTCCATTCTGTTAAATGGCTCTATAAGTTCGACTTTATTACCCCACAATAATCGATGGCATATTGAATAACAATCAGCTTCTGGCAGAGTCTCAACAATACCAAGATTAGCAGGATTATATTCTTGATAATTCCTTATTTCATCAGGCCAGCTTTCATGACGTGATGCATCAAGAGCAGCTTTTAAATCATCACATTCATCAGAACGCAGGTTTTCAAAGATTCTTCCTGTTATATCTTCATCATGCGGCCATTCCTGAAAATTAAGTGCTTTAAGGCCATTAATATCAAACACCGCAAGTTTTAAGTCGAAATCTTCAACTACAAAATAGCCCTTTTTCAAGGGATTAATACGCCTAAAGCTTGGTTTAATGACCAATTCACCACTTGGAGTAATGACACCAGCACCTTCATCAGTAACAACAACTGCACGCTCATAATTAAATACCCAAGCCTCAAGATATTTTGGCTTAATTACAACATCACCATACTCATTAACGTACCCATTTAGTCCAGTCTTATCATCCTGAACAGCAGCTAGAGAAGGTACATCTCGGTGTCGCCCTACCCGATGCCACCTCCTTTCTCCAATAAGCTCACCTTTAAAATTCATAAATCCGCGCAAACCCTCAATACCAGATACAGTATCAACAACAGCCCATGGACCAAGCAACGATGATTTTGGAATAATTTTGACATTTTCAGGGTTAATTTTTTTCCATGTTTGGTCTGCCAAATCACAAAGCACTGGTGGATTTTGATCGGAATATTCAAAGAATAAATCCTGTGACCCTATAGCTGAGTGACGGCCACTAATATAGGCTACATCACATGACTTTATCAATTCGCCATTATTTCTAGCTAAACCATATAAACCAGCTTCATTAACAATCGGAAAGTAATCATGGAAATTTAAATATCTAGCAAGGCTTTCATTATCATCACCCATTTCATCTGGGAAAACAATTTTGTTATCAAGCAATAACACCTTCCAAAAACCAATTTCGTCAATCCGAAGCCATTCCAGACTATCAGGAATATGCTCTGGGTCGTATTGGAAAAAGTCATTTAACAAACTGGCAATACCGCAATTTACCCCATTCTTTTCTAATAGCTCCTTTATTGATATTGCAAGTAACGCATCTTTAACAAGATCATACCTTATATCAATTAATGCAAGCTTGGCTTTAGTTTGTTCAAAACTAAGTCCAGCTAGAAAAGAATAAGTAGGTTTTTCTTTAGCTTCAAACTTCTCATCTTTATACTTAGCCCAATATACAAACTTATCCCTATATGGCTCTAATATTTTAACCACTCCTGAGTTATAGGACACAGTCTCTGTAAAACGAAATCCGAAGCTTTCCTTCGTATTGCGCTCCTTCTCATGAAAATCGAAAAGCTGTTTGCGTAAAGAAATAAGCTCAAAAGCTGTTAATTCTTCTAAGTTCTTTTCGTTTTGTATTTTCATAATTTCAACCAATAACTTAAAAAATTAATATTCCAAGCCAATCAACGTATAGACATATTAAATAACAGCTATATAGTAACTGCAATAAACAATTAAATAAGTAATACGCCATGCCCAGACACCTAAGCCATATAACCAATCCTATAAACAGTTACCTTGCATCAAGGTTTGCTGTGCCTGTAAAAAATAAAATCGGCTTTAGTAACGGCAAGTACTCCATCCACCCAGTATTAAACACCGCTTTTTTGCAGGGTGAAGCACTGTTGCGCCTGCAATTTTTTGCGGCATTAAAAGATAAGCATATTGAAGACCCTGAAAATCAGAATAAGTACTGGCAACTATTAGTCGAAGATAAACGCCACATACAACAGGTTGCAGAGCACAGTTCCATTAGTAAATATTTTGTTATGTCATCTACAGAAAAAGATCAAGAGAGCGGCTATGCCGAACTATGCTACGCTGCATTTTGTATTGTGCTGTGGGATATGCACGAACATGATAACAGTCCCCTTGCCAACCGCACAGTTAAAGGATTTGTATCACACTTTTTACCACAGCTATTTCCTAAACAACCAAGCCTAAAAGATCCCGAAACCATCAAAAAAGAGATTGCGCGCCAGCTCTACCTGCTTTGGGGGGAGCGACCAGAGATAAAAGAATCATTTATAACAACAGATGATAAAGTGGAGTTCACCCTGCTGGCAAAGCTGAAAAAACACTCTCCGGTAACGCTGTTATGTATGCAAGGGAAAAGGCTAAAACCGACACGCCTGAAATCCTGCGCCAGAGTTTTAGAACTGCTTGAAATGGGGGCTTTAAAGATTGAAAATCCGGCAGAAATCCCCCCTAATAAAAACCAAAAGCCGCAGCCGTTTGGGAAGTAGGAGATATCCACCTTTTCATTTTTGAAACTCTTCTTGAAATTTTTCTTTTTGTTCCTCAGATAAGCTATTAAAATATTAATCCATAAAAATATCAGATCAAGCAATGCCTTTTTCTTTCAAAGAAGATAAAAGCTCTTGTTTTTTATCTAAATCTTCTTTTAAATTTTGTGTTTGTTCAAAACCTCTTTCTATTCAATTTGGATTCATCTTTTTTAAAGCCATAAAAAAATATAGACTTTAAAAAATTATTCATTAATTATATAACTTCTAATAGTTTTTTTATTCTTCTAGCTTCTGCTATTTTTCTTCTAATATCTGCTGTATTTTCTCTAGTATCTGCTGTATTTTTATTTATTTTATATAAAACCATTTCATCCAATTGTCACATAACATCAATTTGTTTTTCTGTTATTATTTTCTCATCTGTAATTAATTGTCTTTTAAATTGTCTATTTATCTTTTTTCACCATTTTTGCAAACCTTTATCATCATCTTTTAATTCTCATCCATTTAATAAATAATCTTGATAATTATCTTTTATTCTTTTTAAAATAATCAATTGAAAACATAAAAAGTCTTTTTTATATTTACCATTAAAATCAATACGACCAAGTCATTTTTTATACATATCTAAAAGCTCTATCTTTATTCAAGTAGGTAACTCTGAAAAGTCTCACATATTTTTTTCAAAAATTCCTTTATCTTTTTGAGTTGATAAATCATTTACAAATTGGACATATAGTTCATTATAATAGGCTATTTTTCCTGCTGGAATTCCTCAAAGGTTTTCACTATTGAATACCTTTTGATTTTCGGTTTTTCCAATATGAATTTTATCTCCCGCTACAACCCGCCCACTAACAACCACAGCCAGCGCTATTGCAAGCATTGTGATTAATCTGAATTGAGATTTGTTTTTGGGTTTAGTGTTGGTTCATTGCATATTGATTTTTACTCTGATCTGCTTACAGCACTTCCATTAAAAGCTTTATCTTTTTGTTAAATTCTATTGTCTTAGCTAATTCTTCATCCTTCTTAGCTAATTCTTCATACTTCTTAGCTAATTCTTCATCCTTCTTAGCTAATTCTTCATCCTTCTTAGCTAATTCTTCATCCTTCTTAGCTAAAACAATTTCATCTAATTTTCACATGTCTTCCATTTGTTTATCTGTTATTACTTTAGCATTTAAGTAATTATTAATAGCCAGGGCTACATTAGCAATATCTCTGTCATCATTTAGCTTTCATCAATCTAACAAATATTCATGATTATCATTTATAAGCATCTGTATACTGAGCAGCTCTTGACAAAGCCAATCTTTTGTAACTTCATCATCAAAAATAACGAGCTCTGTTCAGTTCTCATACATTTTCATTAAGCCAATTTTTCTTTGTATGGGTAAGTTAATTAGAAATTTCACCCTTTTACTAAGGAGCTTTTTTTGCCTATTTATTCTTTTTGCAGATTCCAAGTTTTTTTGAGCCATTTTAAGTCTAGTAGACAAATTATTAATAAACTCAGCATATAGTTCATTATAGTAGGCTATTTTTTTTGCTGGAATTCCTCAAAGATTTTCACTATT
This sequence comes from Gammaproteobacteria bacterium, assembly GCA_033852135.1. GTDB lineage: Bacteria > Pseudomonadota > Gammaproteobacteria > QZLD01 > QZLD01 > QZLE01. The sequence goes on from JAWSVB010000016.1 coordinate 53,197, forward strand.
GAATACCTTTTGATTTTCGGTTTTTTCAATATGACTTTTATCGCTTGCCACAACCAGCCCACTAACAATCACTGCCAGTACTATTGCAAGCATTGTGATTAATCTGAATTGAGATTTGTTTTTGGGATTAGTGATGGTTCACTGCATAGTTTTGGTAATTCGGTTTTGTTTTCCGTTTTTTTCCAACAGAGCCTTTATCAGGTCGGTTGCCATTGCTGCGCCTTCCGGTACATCTGCTGCCCCTGTATTTTAAGACCAACCAAGCTTAATTAACGGTGTCCGTCCCCTTGCGGGGCACCGAGTCTCGTCTGGGATTGTCTTTATACTTGCAGATGCCCGCTTGCAGTCCAGCTTTGACAACTCCATTTCCCGCTTACCATTTACTGCTAGGGTGCAGTTTAATACGCGACAAAAGGGTGTTTTTGCTTAGGAAACTGGCAATTGCCTAAAATGGCATATTGGCCAAAGGTTTCCTACGGTTTTTTAGCCGTTTTCTCCTTAATTGATGTTGTTAAAAAGTATAGCCTTTAGGGGGATGGGTGGCAACCGTAGTTTGAAGGGTGATATTGAATTACAACCAGTCACCAATATCCTGCCCACCCAGAATTGCCATAATCTCTACTATAGGTTCGTTGATTCTGTAATAAATGCTATCGGAACCGTATATACAACGACGATATCCCGGGCGTATGTGATCTACAGACTGGAATGAAAGCGGATTGTTCGCAATATTTTCAAAGCGTTGAAAAAAGCCATGAAAATAAAGGTCGGCTTGCTCCTCTCCAAATTCAGAATAACCATAAGTATAGATGCGCCTTAAGTCTTCTTTGGCCATTGCCGAAAGTTTGTATGAACGCATATGTTACTTTTTTATATCTGATTTAAATTCTTCAAGTATTTCGGATTGGCTTTGGTTAGTAAAGCCGCACCCTTCAGCTTGTGCCAGCTTTGAGTTTATGGCTTCAGACCTTCTGGCTTGACGAATTAGATCGTTAATTAATTCACTTTTATTTGCGTAATCACGAATTGTGTCAACGTGTTTTTTTAGCCATGCGTCATTTTGCTCTGAAAGGGTTATGCTTTGTCTGGGCATGATAATATTCTCTGGTGCAACATAGGTGTATTATTACACCAGCATTATTGCTTATCAATGGAAAAATACCATATTTCCGACTCATCATCCCAAAGCGAACGGATATTACTCTGCTCAAAAATCTTGATCGTTTCTTTTTTTGTCACAACATCACGTTCCGTGAAAATCTGGTTGAAGCAGGTTACCGAAGGGAGGGGGGTTTTTCTTGATAAGTGGTTTTTTATTCAAAACTGGAGCGGGTAACGGGATTCGAACCCGCTCTACCTGGGTGGAGCCCAGAATCAGGTACTGAAAACCTGCGTGCTACCATTACACCATACCCGCTTTAGCTGCTGGTAATTATGTTTGTTTCTTTTTCGAAAGTCTATCGAGTTTATACTGTAATTTGAGAAATGTATTCAGCCAATGCATATAGCTCACAATCATCCCTTGAACCATAAAATGGTTTTACGGCTAATACCCTTTCAGAGTCAGGGCTAATATTCTCTGGCCTATCATCTATTAGTAATAAGTTGTTGTATCCGGCTTGGCACAATTTAGCTGTATCTTTAACAAAGATATCATAGCCACTTTGATCCGTTTCGATATCACAATAGCTACGGTCCCAAATAAATTTTAGATCTCTGCCTGCAAATAGCTGTGATACTAGCTCATCCAGATATTGTCCAGTTGATGCGGTCCACACTGCAACATCATTGTTGTTATAAATGGCATTCAAAAACTCAGTTATCCCTGGTCTTACATGCACCATCGCATTGGCTACGGTAAAGTCACATGGATGCCCTATCCATTCGTTACAGGAATGGATAAGGGTTTCATCCAGATCCAGCACTATTAACTTTTTAGTCACTTGTTTGGCTCTTGATGGTTGCGAATATTAGATAATACACAACTAACATAGCCAAATAAACGACTATTATTTAAGCATTTTATATGTGCTGCTAGTGGTGGTATATTACTTTTACCTTCTAATAATCAGGAACTATAATGTACGACCTAATAGGTGACATTCACGGCTATGCTGATGAGCTTGAAGAGCTGCTAAAAGCCATGAATTACAAAAAAGATGGTGGTATATACCAACACGATACTAATACTGCCATTTTCCTAGGGGATTTTATCGACAAAGGCCCTAAACAGAGGGAAGTAATAGATATTGTTTTTCCTATGATGGATAACGGTTTTGCCTTATCGGTTATAGGCAACCATGAACTTAACGCAATTGCCTACCATACACCTGATAAAAGAAGCAACGACGAGTTTTTAAGGCCGCACACTCAAAGCAATTATGATATCCATGAAAAATTTCTGCTGGCATATCCCGACCTTGATGAGCGCCTGTCTTTAATTGAAAAATTCAAAAAACTACCACTATGGCTTGACCTTGATGGTATCAGGGTTATCCATGCCTGCTGGGATCAAAACACCATAGATGCTGTAAAAGAAATATTTAATGGCGATACCATTAGTGAAGAAGCTCTACATGAAGCCTTAACTCACCCCACTCCATTATTTAGACAACTTGAACTTCTGCTAAAAGGTGTAGAAACTGACTTGCCACAAGGATATATATTTACCGACAGTTATGGAATTAAAAGGGAATCAGTCAGAGCCAAGTGGTGGATAAATGATTCCATGCCACTCAATGAGGCGGTTATAGACAAAGGCGTTGTCGATCATATTACCGAGCATGTAAATGGTGACGACTTTCCCGGCTATCAGCACCAAGAAAAACCTTGTTTTGTGGGGCACTACTGATGGGATGGCGATCCTGAACCTATCAGCCACAATATCGCCTGTCTGGATTATTCAGTTGCCAAAAACGGTAAGCTTGTAGCCTACCGCTGGCAAGGGGAGAAACAGCTCACTAAGGAGGGTTTTTGTTGGTTATAATATGGCATGGCTCCCTATTATTTTTGTAAGTCAATCTTATATACATATGAGATTTTAAATTGATTATTAATATCTTCTTTCTGTACATCTTTAATATTACTCAGTTCAAGTCTTCCCTCATATTTGCAAAACAAACATTTCCCAAATATCTGATAACCACTTACTTGGCGATTAACATTCAATTCACGTGTCTTGCTAGGTGTACTTATTTTAACTTTTAGAGGCTTATCTTTAGTAGTGACGACAAGAATAATGTTATTTTCGAAATCCTTATCATATTTTCTAGGCAACTCAACTTCGTATGATGCCAAACCAATATTTTCATCATTAAATACATCTTTTTGGTGTTGAGCTATTTCTTGCAACCTGTTCTTCAGGATTTCAATAAAAGGTGAAAATACCTTTATAGACTTCAAAGCTGAAACATAATCCTTTGCTGTCTCAAGGTCTTTTAGGCCACTTTTTGACATTACATGCTTATACTTTTCGAAATGTTCGTCAGAAACTTTTCGAGCATTTGATATAAATATCTGCAAATCATGCGGTTTTTTTTCACCTAAATATAAGTTATGTTTTACACGTCCACCAGATCCTATTAAATAATTCTGATTAAACTTCTTCGGCATCTTCTTTGCCTTTTCGCGGTATCTTTCCCCCCAGTCACTACAAAATATAAAACCTTTCTTCAAACAATACCGTTCTTTTTCAGGGTGATACTCAGTAGAAGTCCATGTGGCCTCAACCTCAACTACATAATTTGCTTTATCCGTACTTTCATTATCTACAGCGAATATTAAATCCCACCCTAGTACTGTCTTCTCATACCCACCAGTAGTTACAGTTTCTTTTTTTGGTCTGCTTTTATGAATATATTGACCGTTTAAAATATAACTTTGATCTTCCGATGTATAATACGTGTTTTTAACCTGAGGTATATATTTAGTCCCCTTCGTTGTTTCTTTAGTTGAATTCTGAATTTTAATTCCATACTCGTTCTCTGCAATATTTGCATAATATTTTGCTAACCTATTTTCAAGATCTGAATTATCTAAGTAGCCAGGAAAAATATCCGAAAATATTCGCAATACATTTCTGTCAATTAAATTAAAATTTAAATTCTTTACAAATTGCTTTGCTTCTTTATCAATTCTATCTGCATATTTCTGTCTCTTTTTATATTCAGCAAAATATTTATTCAGCCTTTCAGGCTCTATAAGAAATACTGTTTTCTTAGTTCTTGCGATGATTATACTATTTGTTAATAATCTAAGCTGCATATCTTTACCACAAGATTCAAATGGGAATCTCATACTACTAACAGCATCTTTGATGGAAATATCACATCCTGATGATTCTATCTCAATATCTTTATAGGAGACTTTATTTACCCATCGATCTGAGTAAAAGTCTATAGCCTGTTCAGATTTTGAGAACTTTTTCTCTGCTCTATTTTTACTGGATTTCGTAAGCCTTCCGTACTTATTTGAATAATATCCTTTATTCACGGATGCTGCTGACATTCTATTTGTATCGAATTCAGTTACCCAGTATATAGTAGGCGTACCACGATTATTTATATATGTGACCTGATACAATACGCCATCATCTAAATAATATTTTTGTCTCCCTCCACTTCCGCAATAAATACTGTTCGGATTTCTTATTTTTTTAATAGTTTTTTTAGTTTTTATTGATCGGTATACAATATCCTCTGTACAGTACTTATCACCATCCCTAAATGTAAGTAACCTGTTATCGGATATAATAGGCGGCACATCCCTCCTTCCGGTAAAAAAATCTTTCGCCTGAATTTTCTTGCTTGATCGATCTAACAATTCTATTGTGTAGTAGTAGTAGCTGCGATTTCCACCTGACAAGAAGGCCAGTGTATTAATATTATCATAATAAATAAAGTTTCTAGCATCTCGAGCATTTACAGATGATATAACAACTTCATCAAATTCAATCTTAACATCTAAAGCATTCTTAAGCTCATCCCACTTTTTGTTTTCAAAGTAATGTCGAAAATCTTTGTTTAATGAGTCAGCAAATACACAAACTGGCAAAAACAAGTACGACAAAGTGAAAATTATTGTGATAAATCGTTTCATATCGTTTTCCTAATTATGATAAATTCTAGATTAAGCATGTTAGTACAGAAATCAATCTGTCAAACCCCCGATCTCGCGTCACTACCCTGCACCCCCATCCGTTCATTTCAGGGGCATTTGGTTCGTCAGTATCGGTTATATCACGTTTAGTCCACTGACCAAACTGGTGTTCCCAGAAAAAGTAATAATCATCAGTTTCACGCATGGTTAGCTTCCTTAAGATCTATTTGGCCGGCCTTTTATCCAACCTCAAAAAACCCTTTATCAAATTCATAACTTTAGCCAATGGGCTTTTAGCCTTCAATGATTGTGAAGATTCTGCCATCTTAAGCAGGTGCCATGGAACACCAGAATATTTACCCGAAAATTTAAAGAAACTCACTGGAACCTCAACGGAAAAATCAAACATCCCGGCTGATGCTGGATATTGGTAGTAAATTATCCCCTGTTCACCTTTTTCCATTTGTATACCTAAAACTTCACAAGGCTCCAGCAATTCAACTCTATTGCCCCAGAGCAATCCGTGGCATATATCATGTATTTCATTAACAGGTAGTTTGGCAATAACATCAAGCTTTGTAGGGTTACGCACTTCATCCGGCCACCTGTTATAGCGTTCCTGATCTAGTTTTATTTTTAATTCTTCTTTGTCTTCTGATATTGGGTATTCAAATATACGTTTATCAATATCTTCAATGTGAGGCCACTCTTGAAAATCTAATACGACCTTTCCGTCTATATCAAAGATAGCAAGTTTTAGATCGTCGTTTTCAACAACAAAGTCATCCTGCTTAAACCAATTAATCCGCCGCCAGTTTGATTCAATGATAGTATTGCCATCAGGATCTATAACTCCAACACCATTTTCTGTGGTGACAAAGGCTCTTTTATCATTGAATGTGCCGACATTGATGTATTGCGGGGATATCACAACCTCCCCTCTTATATCAACATAACCCCACAAACCAGTTGCATCATCCTGAACTGCCGCTCTTTTAGGCATGTCCCAGTGGCCGCGAGCCTGTCGCCAGCACCTACTTCCAAGAAGCTCACCTTTATGATTCATATAGCCACGCAGACCATTAATACCTTTTTCGGCATCAACAACCTGCCAAATATCATAAGACTCAGACTCAGGTATAACCTTAACCGACATTGGATTTATCTGTTGCCATGTTTCATCAGCAAGGTCACAAAGCACTGGGGGATTTTCATCAGCATACTCAAAAAATACACTTTCTGTACCCCATGGACTAATTGGTCCTTTTAAATAAGAAAAGCGACATTCTTGCAGCAGCTCACCATCTGCACTTGCAATACCGAACAGGCCGTTTTTATTTGTAACTGTGAAAACCGTTTCATCCCTAATTAATTTTGAAAATCTATGTTCTGTATCTTCTAAGCTGTCTGGCAATATTATTCGCGCACCGACCAGCAATAGCCGCCAGTGCACGCCATCAATAAAAGTCCAAAGCCATTCCGGTTTTTCAGGTATTTGCTCAAGCGCATACGGAGTTAAATTTTCCAGACGTAATGCCAATCTTGATAGCATACCCGGCAATTCCATTAACTCTTTAATTGTTATTGCATAAGGATTAATTGGGTTAGGATTACCCATCAAGGCGGCCCTGGCTCGTGCTTCCCCCATACTTAAACCAAGCAAAGCCATAGATGTATATGGTTTATCTGATTGCCAGTTAGCCTCATAATCAATCTCAGCAACATAAATATTTTTATTCAGATATGGCGCAATTATTTCTTCTGCTTTAGGCAAGTAGGAATCAAGCTCGCTGTAATGTTCGTAATTAGCAAACTCTTTTTCTGAAATAACTTTATCTTGTAAAGCCAGAAACTCAGTATTAAGTTGAACCAAATCGGCAAAAGAAAAATCTTCTGAGTTGCTTTTATTTGCTACAGTCACAATTAAAGTGCCGCCTTAAATTTGTAATAATACTTTAACAGTCTACTGCTTTAGCTGAATCAATGCCTGCTGAAATACATATTGAATAATATGGTACAAATTAATGTAATCCATAGTTTCCCTAATTAATATAGTTACCAATTACAGAAAATTATTCTTTATAATCCTGATCGCGCGTCACCAGCCTACAACCCAAATCATCAAGTAAATATCCGGGCTCTATGTTGTCCTGCCTAGAAGAAGAACGCACTTTATCATGATTAGTTTTAAATGATCCTCCACGATAAATATCGCCAATGTATCGTGGTATTTTCCACCATACAGAACCATCAGTAGGCGCCCCATCATAGTTTTCATGATATTTATCTGCTACCCACTCTTTAACGTTACCATGCATATCATATACCCCCCAAGAGTTAGGTTTAAAAGTGCCAATAGGTGCTGGCCACTTATCATCCCATTTGCTTCCGCAGCCATTACAGTTTGCATTATTACTGCCAACATCATTACCCCAGCTATATTTTGTTTTACTGCCAGCTCTAGCAGCATACTCCCACATTGCCTCACTTGGCATACTATAATACTTTTTCATCCTTTTACTTAACCATGCAGAGTATTCAGCACAATCTCTCTTTGTCACATTAACAGCAGGGCTAGTAGCATCACCGCGATCACCATCAAAATCAATATATGTATTGCAACCACCATCAAGATAACAGATATCGAACTGATTAAAAGTTAACTCATACTTCCCAATCTTAAATGGTTTTATATTTACTACATGTATTGGCTTTTCGTCATCTTCACACTCAATACCACTTACGCAACCCATTTCAAAATCCCCCCCTGGAATAGATACCATCTCTGGGAATGATTTCTTAATTAGTTTTTCACGTAGCTGTTTTAATTTAACTGCATTCTTACCATTAGGATACCTATCCAGGTATTTTTCAACGCCCACAAAAAACTCTTTAAGCCTTCCATACCAAAATTTTTCGACAAACTTTGTATGCAAATTACTTTTTTTGAGTGGTATTGTAAATTCATGTGGATATTCACCTTCAACGGAAATAATTTTTTCAGCATATTTTGCTTCAAACTCGCCATCATCTGTAAAGGATAGCTTTACTGCTTCAACTTTATACTCACCTACTTCTAACCTGTGATCAAAACTGTACTTTGAATCTCCATAATACTTGCCATCAATATAAATATCAGCAGAATCAGCTTCAATTTTTATTCGTACATCACTAACTTGTTTACTACATCCAGCAAATGTAAAAAAAGAAGTAATTAACATTATATTTAAGATTTTCAGCATGAGTTTTCCTTTATTTACTAAAATGAATCAATATCAAAGTTGCTTCTAGGTAACATTCCCAGGAAGTAGTTCGTCCTACAGTTTTGCTTGGTGCCAATACTTTTCTGTTTCCTATCCTGAAGTTTAGAAGATCTGATACTTCAGGGTAATAATTGTCATCTATAATCGCGTTTGGTATGCTTGCATCGATCAGTCACTATAAGATCTGTTTTGGTAGATACACTTCACAGGCTATTTTCTTTTCTTGCATCTATCCTTGGCCCACTGCATGACTGACTCACAGCTATAACTACCAAAATTATAATCATCACTGCATTTACCATACTTATTATAAATGCGCGTATCTTTACCAATACTGCACTTTACAACAGTAACATCACCATCCTTTTCAATACCAGTTACATAACCTGGCTGTGATCTTTTTGTAGTGGTAGCAGACGAAGAGCTGGTACCTGTAGAACTTCTACCATAACTGCTACTACTGGAACTATTCTCTACTCTATTTCGTCTTATTTGCTCCAATCTATGCTGTTCTTCTTTCCATTTAATCTGAGAAACTTTTTTCTGCTCATTCTTGGCTTTATTAAGGAATTTATTCACTTTAATTTCGCTTTCTTCTTTTGTACTGCTTTCCTCATCCAAAATAGAATCAAAATCATATTCGGCAGCAAATGAAAATACAGAGAAGAAAACCAAAACCAAGGAAATAAATTTTCTCATCATTTACTATCCAACCTAACAAACTTGATTTCAGGTGTAACTTCACGAAGCCTTTGAGATGTATTAAAAATAATTTTCCCTTGAGAAGCCTGAGTTATGGTACCAAAATCAACTATCAGAGAATTAGAATATCCATTAGCATTACTAAGCATAGTACAGGCATTGCGCTCTAATACATCCACCTTTGATCCTCCTAGACCAAAAGCCTGCATATCATAAAGCAGGCGCAATTTAACTTTTAGACAAACATTATATGCACCATATTTTAGAGGTACCTTGCTCTTATTGTTTTTTCTCAGATTAAGAGAAATTTTCGCGTTACCAGTAGATGTTAATAGGTCAATCCATCTGCCATTCACATTACGACTGAGATCTGAACTATTCTCATTTCCAAACAAAGAGCCTATAACAGTAAATACTTCTGACAATTCAAAATTCTCTATCAGCGCAAGTTCTATCTGCTTTTTATCTGATCTATTTTTTGCCTTTGCATATGCTTCTTTAATGTATCTTTTCTCACCTGATAGTTTAAAAGCATTCAAGGGTCCATAAAAACCACCATCTTTTTCACTCTGGCTAGCTAACTCTCTTTTATGCTCGTTATAGAAATAAGGCGATAATACACATCTAACCGAGCTTCTATACTGTTTTTGGGTTTTACTTATATAAGGCTGCCTGTTCATTTTAATGTCTGCGCCATAAACACAGTTATCACTGCTTATTGGAAACACACCATTTCGAAAACATCCGTCATTACTTGTAAAATATGGAGTGAAATGCATCTTTTTTTTGGCTCTGTAGTCAAGTTTGTTTTGGTCTTTACCAAGCTTTTCAAAGTCACGTTTCGTTGGTAGTGCCCACTTATCTACCCCAAGTAAATTTAAACTATCACAATATTTTTCAGCGGCTTTATATTTTATGTAGTTATATTTTTCATTGACTGGCTGGTCCTGCCATATTCTTCCATTAATAAATTTAGCTCCGCTTAGTGATTTCGAACCAATAATAGAATCATAGGCAGCCGCCTTTATTTGTATTTCCCGATCTTTTTCTTTTTTTATTTTATCAGCAGATATTTTTTCAAGCTGTTTTTTAGCTGCTTGTGCATGTATAGAGTGTGGATACTGACTTAAAAATTTACGCAACTTATTCTTTTGCCATTCAGCCTCTTTAAATATTTTACCTTCTACTATTTTTTCAGGATCGGAAAAATTAATAATTTTAGATACAACATATTTACTATCTTCTACATTAACCTTTAACTGTAAATCAAAGCCACCAGATAAGATCATTTTTTTCAGATACTTATTGTACTTTTTTCGCAATGATATAATTATTTGTTTCGTTAATACATTACGCTCAGATGTTATAAATATTTCCATTTCTGACTTTTTCATATTATATTTTATTTCTTTTACTATAGGCTTTCCATAACGAATTTTAAAAGCGATTTCATGTGCTTTTTCAGTACTAATATGAGTGTTTTCTATAAAAATCAAAACGGAAAGTTCTTCAACTGTCAAATCATTATATTCCATTCCCATTTCTCTAGCGCAACGAAGTATTGTTTTATTAGAATCTAACCAATATTCATAAGCACGTAATGATTTACCCCTACCACAAGTATGCAGCCCGTAGACATATTTTTTACGTCCACTTTTATGAATTTCATTAGAGAGAAACGTGCATGCATCGTTTCTTCTAGAATAGAATTTTGCTTCTCTATATCCTGCTTTATAACGCTTTCTTAAATCAATTAATGATGGTAATTTCCAATCATCAAAACCTCCAATACTTAGGTTAGCGCAATATTTTTTTCCTTTGAACCATGAAGCTTGCTGTGCTTTTTTTTCCCACATCTTATCTCCATATACTTCCACCTTATTTTTTAAATATTCTTTATAACCATACTTATAAAATTCTTTCGGAATATCCACTTCACTCCATATAAAGCTGGGTGTGGCTTTTTTTAGATTTACAATTATTACCTTACTTTCATTGATATTTATCCATTTTTCATATTTCTCATAACCAACCTTGGTTACTTCAATATGATATCTGCCATGTTTCAATGCAATACATGTTTTATATTTCTCTCGAATATTCATAATTCTTATTCTTGAATACCTCGGAGCATTAACAATTAGGCTAGCTTTTCCTTTTATACTTTTACATTCGGATAGTTTATAACGTGTAAATTCTTGATTACCGTAATCAGATATTATTTTGTTAGTTTTTGAAACAATTTCCTGATTCTTATCTTTTCTGGTCTGAACTCCTGCACAACCAATTAATAAAGAATAGAACACCAAGCAGATCGCAATTTTTATATACATAAATAACCTTTTAGCAGTACTTTAATATAGAAATTAATTTACTATATTCTCAAAACTTAGAGCCCGGCTGCACTTGAGCAGAGCGCTACCCCCACAAACATCACGAGCAAACTCTCCCAAACTCATTCCTCTATATTTATTGCCATAATTTGATCCGGAACCATCTTTCCAATAATTATTAGTGTCCGTGTACGCACTACCTAAGTCTCCACTATTGCACTTGATTCGATAAATTCTGTGGCCATGTGAAGATTTAATAGATAATAGTAGTTTTGCCATTTTCATTATCTTCAAACATCATTGTTTTTAGTTCCGCCTTTTCCCCAAAAAAATATACTTGGCATATGATCCGACTTTATCCAGAGAACGGTTTAAAGTTATATTTACTTTTATTATTCTTACGAAATCAAAATAGTTTACATTGACTCCATAACGCCTAATTAGGAACTGGTACTAGTTTACTTCGAATATCCAAAAAGAAAAGTTAATCCATCCAACATATTTACCAGGTTTTAGGGGGCTTTTAACCTTATAAAAATATCCTTCATCACCTTTCTTTTTATCTACCTCTATTTTTTTACCCGCAAAATAAAATGGTTTTTCTTTTGTTGCCTGCCCCTTATTCTCAAAAAAACCTTCGTTATCATATAGTTTCTTTTTTTCAAGCTTATGAAGGGAGAATAATTTAAATACATAATCACCCTTTACAAAAACACCTTGAACGTCACTAGAAGATAAAACCCCACTTGGTTCAGGCTCTAAAACATAAGCATATTTAGGAGCTCTCAGCAATGCTGAAATACTCATGTCCTTCTGTGATATTTGAGTTACTGATGGTTTTACTTCTTTTAAGGCCAAATATTTATCACCTGAAGTCCATATAAAACCGCCATCATATTCAGCTTTATTTTCTCCTGGTCCTCCACAAGCTGCAAGCATTATCAATGTTAAAGTAATTATAGCGAATTTTATTCCCTTCATTTTTATTCTCCAAATTTTAAAAAACATGCTCATCCTTCTTTTCACAAATATCCCCTTTCATAAACAAAATATGCTTTTGCACTTAAATTTTAAGAGATAAAAGCACATCTTTTAATTTACTCTATAAAACTCAGCCTTTTCCCTGCACAATTATTTTCAGCATTACTTTCTCCAGATACTTCCACAACGCACGCTCCTACCCAAAGTTGTTCTCGTGTACCAGTCACTCTAATCCCGTGCTCACTGTCAACAGACTCACCTGGCGCAAGAGAAGCACTCGACTTCTCTGTAAGCTTAGTACATTGATTACTTTGTTGACTAATCACGCTAGTTTTGCACCAAAAATAATTAAGTGTAGAACTATCTGCTATGCCATCACCAATGTTTCTAACAGTCGCCTCAATGTATAATGCACCACCTACTTCATAGGTTGACTTTGATGTAGAAACAGAAACTGTCAAATCCGGATCACCATTCTCATGAACGGTAAAGCTTTTGCTGCTTGAGTAATCACCAACAAGGTCATCATTACTATCGAATATCCCGACTCTAAATTTTCTATTACCAGCTCCATTGATATCCTGAGTTAAAGAACAGCTATCACTCATCTTAACGTGCCCACCAAGATCCCCCTGATCCAAGAATCCGTTAGAACCACCAAAATTCACATAAAGATCATATCCACTTGGTAAACTACCGGATAGACTACAACTAAAATCAAAATCTTCTCCTGAATAGCCGCTGCTTGGATTTACTTGCAAATTGCTTATTTGCGGAATTATTACCTCTTCAAAATATATTTTTTTCCCTGAAGAGCAGTTATTAGAAGTATTACTTTCTCCAGAAACAGCTACAACACAAGCGCCAACATAAACACTATCTATCCCACCTTCTACTACATACCTAATGTTCTCACTTGTACTACTTCCTTGTGATAGCGAATCAAATGAATCTGTTCCTATCTCTGTATCATTTGTGCCAATAGTCGAGTTACTGGAGAAATAATATTTGACGGTGGACGCATCTGATATAGCTGTACCTTGATTTTCAATCGTAGCTGCAATTCGAAGGGTTTCTCCAACAGAGTATGTAGATTCATCTGTAGTAACTGAAACAATTAAGTCAGGAGCTCTTGCTTCATTAACAATAAAACTTTTACCGCTTGAGTATTCACCTACTATATTGCCATTACTATCAAAGATACCAACTCTGAACAACCGATCCCCTACACCATTCATCTCAGCTGTTAGCGCACAATCATCTTCCATTGGAACATGACCGCCATCTTCATCTTTATCCAGGTACCCTTCTGCATCACTACCGAAATTGGCATAAAGGGAATAACCATTTGGCAAGGCTTCTGAAAGATCACAGCTGAAGCTGAAGTTGTCACCAGCATTACCTGAACTAGGATTTACTTGCAGGTTGGTTATTTGAGGTATTCCAATTTCGCCTACAGTGAAGCCTTTGCCGTTTGAGTAATTACCTACCTGATTATCATTGCTGTCAAAGATGCCAATCCTAAATAGACGTGATCCAGCCTCACTCATTGGAGCTATTAATGTACAGTTACTCTCCATCTCAACATGTCCACCTGGATCAGTTTTACTCAGGTAATTACCAGGCGCTGTTCCAAAGTTGGCATATAACGTATAGTCAGCAGGCAACTCTTCTGAAAGGTCACATCTGAAGCTAAAATTGTTACCAGCTGTGCCTGGATCCGGATTTACTCGAAGGTTACTTATTTCCGGTACGCCAACTTCCTGCACTTCAAAACCTTTACCGCTTGAGTAGCTGCCTACCTGATTATTATTGCTATCGAAGATACCTACCCTGAACAAACGCGCACCTGCAGTATTCATTGATACTGTTAATGAACAACCATCTGCCATAGGCACATGGCCACCATCGTCATTCTGGCCTAAGTATCCTTGTGACTCGGTCCCGAAGTTTGCAAATAATGAGTAGCCACCTGGCAATGCTTCTGAAAGGTCACAGCTAAAGTTAAAGCTATCACCAACATAACCACTGTTTGGGTTTACTTGTAGGTTAGTTATATCTATTTCTGGTAGATTAAGCTCTCCTATATGGATGTAATATTGGAATTCATCTACATTAACTATTCTGGTTCTATATAAGAAATCCCATGATGATCCAGGAGAATCATAGCTAGACTCAGATATTTGAATAGTGCCATTGTCAAACACCTTTTCGACTATTGCGACATGACCATAGCTGGAATAGCTACCATAATCCGCTCCTGCATATGCAACTGCTCTAACTGCAGGGTTTTTGTTTACTTCATATCCTGCATTTTCTGCTAATCCAGCCCATTTTGTAGCATCTTGGTTGAGCATATCAATATCGCTTTTTGCAAACCCTAGCTCTTGCAATCTTCCGTTCACATACCAGGTACAGTTTCCTTTTGAATTTCCTAAATTTGAAATATAACCATCTCCACCAACACACTGTGGAGCATAGCTGCTGGAGTAAAAAATATTATTAGTTGAATAATGAGCTGAGTTTTTAAAATGATCACAGTCAAAATCTTCAGACTCGGGCTCTTGTACTACAAAGCCTTTTGTCTGAGAGTAATCACCTAACAGGTTATCTTGCTCATCAAATATGCCTATTCTAAATATTCGATTACCTACACCGTTAATTTGTTGTGTAAGGGTGCAGTCGTCATCCATGAGCACATAACCACCTGGATCATTTATACCTAAGAATCCTTCTGATTCTCTGCCAAAGTTTATATACAAGCTATAACCGTCAGGAAGCTGATCTGATAATGTACACTCAAAATAGAAATTATCACCAGCTGTACCAGCAGATACATCTGAAACATATGTTATCTCAACAAGGTCCCAGATAGGAACATATATGACACCAGTCTGCTTAGTTTCCATTTCAATTCCAGACTGATTGGTGGCCGTAATCTCCCAATAAACTTTTTTGCCTTGCCACTTATTAAGATTTATCTCTAATGCCTTAGTACCGTCGCTTTGCAAAGCTTCATAATTCCCTCCAATATCTATGCATTGAGCATCAGAGTCAGGATAACTGCTGTATTGAGAGAAACAAGCTCTAAGATTTTTTACCAGGTTGTTTTTTTGGGAAATGTCAAATTCTACTACTGCATAATTTCCATTTATAGAAATACTCTTGCTGGTAATCACTGGCGGATAGATATCACCACTTTCTACTTTGAAAGTATATTTTACTGTGGCAGATTCTCTTGATGGATAAAACCTTATTTTAGATTTATTCCCCTCTGCATCTGTATAATATATTGAATATTTTCCAAGATTATGTGAACCAGCAGAATCATCTGGAGCATAGATATTCAATGATGCGGTTTTCTCCTCTCCGGGAAGAATATCTCCAATAATTATATCGTCAAAGCTATGCCCTAACATTGTATTACTAAATTCACTATCAAAGACTAACGCCACATCTTTTAATGTTTCGATTGTTGGATTTTTCAAAACCCATGTTTTATTGATGTTTTCACCTACACCTATTTTAGGGTAAATAGGGCTATTTGATTTGGGGTATTCACCTACAAGACTTATAGAGGCTTCTGTGGGAGCAGTATGAACAGAAACAGGAATATTTTTTGACACATACCCATCTGCTTCATCAGTTACCGTCACAGTAACATATGTATTTAGTAGTGCTCCTGCCTCATTATCTCCCTCAACTTTAATAGAGTTACCAAAGTTTTCCAGAAGAACAAGTCCATTACCTAAAGCAAAATCAAATTCATAAGGGGGAGTTCCACCAAAAACTTCAGGCTCTATTTTTTTTGTTGCATTATTATTTATTACAAAATCTTTAACCAAAAGTGATAGATCGTCATTTAAAGTTACAGCAATGTCTACCGGGTGGTAGTTAAACCCTAATAAATCGCCATACTCTTTATCATTAACCTCAAGATAAACTGCTGTATTTCCAGTTCTGCATTTTTCAGGTATTTCATATTCAAGAGTTCCAACTTCGGTTTTATAATAATTTGTATCGCATCCAACAGTATCAACAACCCAGTGATAGTAATATTCATAGCTTTTCGATACCTTTTGTCTACCATCTACCACCTTTGAACTAAAGAACATATTTCCATTTTCTAAAATCCCATCAGTAATAGTTATTTCTGTCTCTATTTCTGGAACATACCGTTGAATAAAAAGACTATTGGCACTTTTGGTATAATATTTTGCTTCATAGAGAGATTTATAATAGCGATATTCTAGCTTTGAATGTACAAGGAAAGGATCTGGCTCTCCATAATTTGCAGCAGCTTGCCAACCGATTATATCTATATCTTCTTTTTTACCACAAATCTTATGCTTTCCTTTACTTAAATGAGTCGGCGTATCGCCCTCAAGAATAATAGCGTTGCTCCCTGAGTTACCATATTTCAGTAGTTGTATGCTAATGTCTGATAATTCTAATACAGCAGGCGCTGAAACACTTACACATGCTGTTACATCAAAGGTACCTGATTCATTTTGATTTATTGTTACATCATCGCTTATTTCAAAAATAGTAGCGGACTTAATTTCAACATCGACGACATCACTATTTATCTTTCCATCATCTCCCAAATATTTTTTAAAGTGAGCATTATATTTCTTATAAATATCACTATATTCATTCTGATATTTATCTATGTAATTTAAAACTTCATCAAAGTCGTAATCTATCCTAAAAGACAACCCCGTAATGTGAACTTTTCCTGATTTTACTATCGCTTCAATAATCGGTTTTACTATCTTTTTTTCATAATCTTCTATCTTCCAATCACCTCCACTAATAATAGTAGATTGTAAATCCTCACAAGTTTTCATTTGATCTACGCTATCATCGTTTGGATAATATGTAATGGCCTCACACGGACTTGGATTTGATAATAAATAATTTCCTTTCTCTTTTTCAAACTGCAGATACTTCGTAACCATAAGATATTGAAAGGCCAAACTTGCATTATTTACATCCTGTAAATCGCTAGTTAAATGAGCTAGCTGCGCAGAGGTTGAAACTAGCTTATAAGTATTCATAATTCCCGCATTAAACAAATCTTTACCGCATTCTTCAATTTGGTTAGGGGTAGGTTTAGAGCCTAACCCTCCAGCACAAGATATCCACGCCTTTGCAGTGTCTGCGAAAACCCCAGCTCCTGCATCTATAGTTGCCAGCAAAGGATCATTCTCATTTAGTCCTATATGAGCCACAAGTGATACTTTATTTGCAAAATAATCAATACCGCAATCAACTGCTTCTCCTTTAGCAACACATTCAAATGCCATAGAAGATGCTATCTTTGCTGCGGGCTTATATGCTCCGTCAGTATTTTTTTCTATTAAGAAGTTAACCCCTGTTTGTGACGCACCAATTACGGCATCTTTACCTTTACCATTCACATAATCATCAACAGCAAACGCAGTTGAAATAGCAGAGGAAAGAATAATTTCAAAGTCATCAGCTACTTTTTTTCTCTCCTCTGCTGAATCTAGGACGCTATTTGTCTTGTTGCTAGAACTCATTGATGCGACTGTATACATCTTTGAAAGAGTTGCTAAATTAATTCTGTAGGCATAATCCTTTGAGGCATAATACCCTTCAATATTATTTGCCAATGCACTTTCACTTTCTACAATCGGTAAATAATCACTTGTTCCAAGCAATAAAGGTTTAGCAAACGAAGAGCCTTTTTCAGGAGATTTTGTGGTATCTATGTATTCAGATATAATTTTTATAAACTCGTCAGCTAAGGCTTCATCCTTAGAAAAGATATTAGCGTTGTGGTCACTAAGAAACTTAGAGTATTTTGGATCGAATGAAGTCACTTCATCAACAACAAACGAACCGCCTGCTGTGGCAACAGCTCCATCAACAGAAAGTCTTTGCATCTCAGTTTGCTCAGGATATTCAATATGAGAAAGATTAAAACCATTTTCTGGGTTTTTATCATCGTCCAATGAGTATAAAATCTGATTAACCAAGTCAGGTTTAGCAAAAGAGAAAACTGTTATTTCTTCAGCTGCTGGTATTGTTCCTAACTCTGCCTCTCCAACATAAAATGAAACATCATCCCCTTCTTGATATTCAAATCCACCATCACCATCTGTATATCCATCTTTTCCAGATGATGTTTCATAGTATACGCCTTCTACATTTGAAAATTTTCCAAGCTGAAGAGGTACTACCTGATCGCTATCACCTACATTAGAAGACGTACTTTTACCTCCACCTCCACATGAGGCTATTAAAACAATAGTTAATAAAACAACAAGATTTTTAGATAAATTCATTACAATATCCCCAGTGGCAAGCAACAGTTAGCAATTCAACGCTAATATTAATATGGCAAAACATTAGAACCAACTAATAACGACGAAGTATACCCTCCACCTATTGTGGTCGACAATAACCATTTAATTATATGTCGTGAATTTATACGATAATGTCATAATTATTATGTTATCTATTGAGTTGCTTCAGAGCTTGTTTCTGAAACATACTAGGGGTCATACCAACTTGTTCTTTAAAAATCTTACTAAAATATTGTGAGCTTTTATATCCAGATTCACTTGCTGCACACTTAATAGATACGCCACTTAATAAAAGTTTTTTTGCACTCTTTAACTTTAGGGAGTTGATATATTCAGGAAACTTACGATCAAGCATTGCGATTATTTTCCTTTGCAGTGTACGTGAACTACTACCCATCTTTTCTGCAAGATTTTCAAGGTTACAAGCTCCTTCTTTTATAAGAATCAATGCTTCCTGCTCTAACTTTGATAAATACTCCGTATCGATAATACTTATTGGTGGTTTATCTTCACTAATTTGATGCTCATGCATGTACTTACATCTGTACCATTTCTGCAGCCTTTTACGGTTTTCTATTAGAGCATTAATACGGAAAAGTAGATCATCCTTCGCAAATGGTTTTAAAATATAATCATCAGCACCGTTACCCCATCCTTTATTACGATTTTCAAAGTCGCCCGCTGCAGTTAATATTATGACTGGTATGTGACTCGTCTCCTCATTACTCTTGATGCTATGCGCAATATCATGGCCATTTCCATCAGGAAGCATTACATCACATAATGTAATACTTGGAGGTTTTCTTTTTATTTCATCCAAACCTGCCGCTGCAGTTCCGACAACAATAAGATTATATTGATCCCCTAGAAGATCGCTTAATACAGTTTGAATATCATTGTTATCTTCAATAATCAGTATTGTTTCTTTGTTAATATTCGAGGTTGAATTTATAATACGTTCATACGGCTTTATAAAAATTTCTTGTTCAGATGCAATGACTCTGCTTGTTGATGTCCAATGACATGGCATACTTATTTTAAAAATGCTTCCACATCCTTGTTCACTTGTTAATTCTATATTTCCACCACATGAATCAAGTTGTTTTTTTACTGTATACAACCCTATTCCATCACCCTGTATTTGGCGATCAATTACTTCTTCAGAGCGATGCCATCTCTCAAAAATATTTGGTTGATTCTCTAGATTTATGCCTATGCCGCTGTCTATAATTTCTATCTGCAAGATATTTTTCAATAAGGCAATATTCACATCAATCTGGCCACCTTCTTCAGTATATTTAACTGCATTACTAAGAATATTATGCAGTACATCCTCTAGTATTTGACGATATGATGTTACCGCCATTTCTGGCAGTTTATTTATTTTAAAAATAATTTTTTTGTTGTCTGCTGCCCCTGAATAGACAAATAAAATTGGTTCCAAAACTGTTGTCAAATCAAAGGTCTGAGAACCAGCAGTATGGGTTAGACCGTGTTCAGAAGCATGCAGCATCTGATCTGATATTCTTTTCAGGCGATCAACTGCTTTTATAATAATTTCTATATTGTTGTTTTGGTATGATTTATTTTGGTTTTTCCTTAACTGTTCTGCAGGTAGGCTAATAAGCATCAGTGGGGTTCTTAATTCATGGGCTACCCTAAGATAAAAGTCATCCTGATTTTTTAATAGCCTTGTAAGATTTACGGCCTGCTTATCAAGAATATGGTTCTTTTCATTTAACTGGGATGTCTTCTCTTTTACTGCCTGCTTTAGTAGCACATTTCTCTTTTTTAAGGTAAGTATTCTAAGCCTTATAATGACCCAAATAAATATTGTAAGAATCAGCATATATAACATATATGCCCATGTGGTTACCCAGTAAGATGGCAATATTTCAATTGTCTGTTCAACTGCTTTTACTGTGGGTACATCATTACTTCCATACCCTATGACTTTAAAAGTATATCTACCTGGAGGTATTCCTGAGTATTTTATCTTCTTATTTTTTGCTTTATTTTCTCTCCATGTTGCATCATATCCAACCAACTTATATTTATATTTGTTTTGGCTAGAATTTAAGTTATGCAGAACTGATATTGTAAATATAATTTCACGTTCATATGGCATTAATTCTACCGGAGTATTCCCAGCTGTTGATGACAGTCTTATTTCATTTTTTTCATCTAAAATACTAACTTGTAGATTAAGTTTAGGGTGAGTGATATTTTTTCCGATACCGTTAGTGATTATGCGATTAAACCCATTTACACCGCCAAAATATAAATCTCCACTTGTGCTTTTAAGGTAGGCGTTAAAATTAAACTCATTGCTTTGTAATCCATCTTCAATATAGTAATTTTTAATATTAAAATCATCAATATTAATTCTTGATATCCCAATGTTAGTTGAGATCCAAAGCTCTTTGCCGTCAGGAACAATGCTATAGAGGGTTTCATTAGAAAGCCCATCTTTTTCATGAAAAAATTTGGAGGTATTTTTTATTGGATTGTATCGAGTTAACCCAAGCCCTGTAGCAATCCATATAATTCCATTTTTATCCTGATATATGCTTCTTACATCATTATTACTTAATAAACCATCTGCAGCTGTTATTGTGGTAAAGCCATTTACCCCATTATAATGACTTAGCCCTCCGCTTGTACCTATCCAAATATCACCACTATCACTCTCGTATATTGCTCTAATTCTTTGATGTGGGATAGTGTTTTTATTTAAAGCGCTAGGTAAATATCTGATGATCTTTTTACTCTTTATGTCTAGACGGTTTAATCCGTTACTTGTCCCGATCCAAAGTCGATTTTGTTTATCTATATGCAAGAGCCGAACATTATTATCTGATAGTGACTGAGAGTCTTTCTCGTGATTTATAAATTTATATAATTCACATGTTGAAGGGTTTATTTGTAGCAAACCGTCACCAGCTGTGCCTATCCATAAATATTCTTCATCCGCTACAATTGAGCGAATATCAAATGACTTACTAATATCGTTACATCTTCCATTGAAGTTAAATGCTTTATATTTCCCTGTATTAGGGGCAAACCTATTTAACCCTTTTTTAGTGCCAATCCAAATAATTCCATTAATATCTTCTGAAAATGACCACACCATTTTATTAGTAAGACCATTGTTTTTTAACGGGTCATAAGTGTAATGGATAATACCGTTTCCTTGGTGGTTGATGCGATTGATACCTGCATCAAAGCTACCAGCCCACAATATTCCACTATGATCTTGGAAAAGGCTAATAATGGTATTACTACTTATTGTCTTAAGATCAGCCTGACTTGAACGATAATATTCAAAGTTTTGACTTTTAGGGTTGAAAACATTGATTCCTCCTGACCATGTACCTAGCCATAACCTACCACCATTATCTTCTATAATAGATGTAATTTCAGAGTCATTAGGTCCTTTTTTATTACCTACTTTAGGATAATGTATAAAACTACTCGTTTCAGAGTTAAACTTATTCAAACCACCGTATTCTGTTGCAATCCAAACTTCTCTTTTTCTACTTTCATAAATAAAATTTATGGAATTATCACTTATAGTTTTTCCGTTTTTATTGTCATTTTGAAAATTTTTGAAGTTTCCAGTTTTTGAAGAATATACGCTTAAACCATGACTTGATGAACCAAACCATAAATCACCATTTCTTGTTTGTGTTATCGATCGTATAGCCCCCTTTACTAAGGTATTAATGTTTTCTGGATCGTGCGTAAGATGTATAAAGCTACTAGTTTCTGGATCAAGTTTTGATACTCCTTGCTCACTCCCGATCCAAATGGCTCCGTCTTTTGATTGATACAAACTATAAATATCATCGCTAATCAATCCATCTTTCTTGGTATTGCTTGCGCGATATACTTTAAATTGTTTCGTTTTTGGGTCGTAACGATTAAGACCTCCTCCAAGCGTACCTATCAAAACATCGCCGTCTTGCGCCACTAGTAACGCACGAGCATAATTATCACTCAAAGAATTTGAATCATCAGAATTGTGCCTAAGCTGAATTATTTCATAACCATCATAAATATTTACACCATCAGCAGTCGCTATCCAAATATACCCAGACTTATCCTGAGCAATGGCATAAATAGTACTTTGAGACAACCCTTGCTTAAGACCTATTCTTTCAAGCTGCAAAGGTTGTGAATAACAGTTCAATGAAATCAGCGCAAAAAAAATCAACACACAGAATTTATATATATTCACTCCCCCCCCCAATAAAGCTAATCACCTATGAATCATAACATAACAAATACAAGTGACGCATAAACACAGTAACAATACTAATAAATTCCCCATACTTTAGATATTTTACAGGTAAAACAAAATATAGTGGTATAATATCTTTTAATATAAAAAACTTTAATCATGAATCTGCATAATAAAATACTACATTTCTCAAAAAACATTTCTGGTAAAGATTACTTTGTTGGCGACATCCATGGTCACCATTCTATTTTTATGCATGGTCTCAAACAGTTAAACTTTAATGTTAAAACTGACCGTTTATTTTCTGTTGGCGATATTATTGATAGAGGTAGAGAAAATACGAAGTGTTTACGATTACTTAGAAAAGACTGGTTTTATGCAGTGGTTGGTAACCATGAAGTGATGTTTTTAGAGTTTGCTGAAGGCAAACATCCAGGAATGAACTTTGATAACATGTGGCAATTCAGACTATCTAAAGCTGAAATGAATACTTATGCAGATTTAATTTCACAAAATATGCCGCTAGCAATTGAAGTCGAAACCGAGATTGGCAATATTGGTGTTGTTCATGCTGGTTTAAAAGACAAGTCTTCATGGCCAGAATTTATTGCTAACCTCGAATCCGGATGCGGTGAACACCTCGAAATTGCCACATGGGATCGTTCTATTGTTGAAACTAAAAAGCAAGATGTAACGGGCATTGATAAAGTTATAATTGGCCATCAATCACTAGATAAGCCAACTTTTTTTGGTGATGTAATCTGCATAGACTCATGCGCTTATATGAATAATCGCTATTGCAAAACTTATGGGCTAACCTTCGCTTATATTGAAAACAATGAGTTTAAATTTATTACTATCCCAAATGAATAATTGCTTTATTAACAACCTAATATGTAACTCTACCCTTGAATATGAGGTTTAAAATCAATAATAGGTACCTTGGAAATAACCTCAATTTCATCCCCATATTTATTTATAAACCAATCCAAATGCAATGAGTCCACCACTGTCGCGGTAATTTGAAAGTACTTTTCATATTTTATAACTTGCTGGTCAGTAGAAAGCGGCGTTTCAAGTAAATAGACACCATTATTAGGTGTAATATTAAATGTGATTTTTACTTTTTCACCATCACCATAGCAGAACCGGCCATTATCATCATATTGCTTTAGGTCAAAATTTTCTGGGCGATCAAATGTAATTGTTGATTCATCAGCTTCAATAATCCTTTGGAGGGCAAAGGTTTTAATTTTGTTATCAGTTTCATCTTTTGCAACTAGATAAAACTTTTGCCCCTGCTGAGCCAGTCCAAGTGGGCCAAGTTTATAATCCTTATGTAATTCACCAAGTTTAACATATTTGATATTCACATATTTATTCAAGTAAAGAGCATTGCTTACTGTTTCGAAAACACCGTCATTTATAACCGGCGGTAATAAAGGTTGAGAATCTTTTATAAATCTAACCTTTGACATCCATTGATTTTCTTTACTATTTATTTTTGACCCAATGTTGTAATCAGCCTGCTTTAATAAGCCGTTAAGATCATTTAGTAATTTAGGCGGTAATAAACTTTGTAAATAGCTATGCGCTAGGCTAAGCAACAAAGACTCCTGTGGCCTCATACCTGGCAAATTCATACCTTGCGAATCTAGGCGCCACTTATACTTTAGCGTCCTGCCATCATTTTCTAATTCGATAGGAAAACGGCAATCCTCTGCAATATCTTTTAAGCGACGTTGTATCTGCCTTCTACTATAAGGGTGTCCTTTATCCTCCAACCTAGACTGAATTTCTTTCGAAGTAATCCACCCTCTGTATGGTATCTCTTGCAGTAATGAAATAATAAAATGTGCTAGTTCCATATCTATGCCACTTTTACTGGTTATTAAAATAATATCTTAATCCAATATTAACTACATTACGTTGATAGAACTTCATATTGAGATTAAGTTATTCAAAATTCATCAGCTTTCATAAATCACTACATGAACTTGTTATCTGGATTCATATAAATTGAAGCTTATTATTTTTAATTACTATTAGTGTTTACCAAAAACTATCTCTTCAATATGGCCCGTCATATTTTGCAGGGCTTGCGCTGCCTGCTCACTACCCTGCTCTGCAGCCTGTGCGTATAAGCTGCATGCTTTATTCATATTCTTTGCAACACCATCCCCTCTTTCATACATTACTCCCAGATTAAACTGTGCCATTTCAATCCCTTGGTCAGCGGCCCTGACCAGCCAATAGTGAGCATACTCATGCTCCTTTAATAATAGAAAGATTATTCCAAGACAATATTCAGACTGAGCATCACCGCAACTTACAGCTTTGCTATACCAGTAAAAAGCAGACTCTAGATCCTGGACTACAATTTCACCAAGAAGATAAATATTCCCCAATTCGTATTGAGCCTGAATATCCCCATTGTCAGCATCTAGTTTCAGTTGCAATATTTTATATGCAACTTCCTTTGTTATAGGCTGCTCAATTTTTGAATGGGTAGCAGGGGCATTATAATTTATTGAATCATTCATGCTAACCGTCCTGTTGCTATCTTTGTATAGTAACCACTTGTATTAATCTTATTTTGCACAGTCAGGCGTCAGCAGCTGTCACATAACTGGAAAGAATATAGAAATTATAAATAACATCATAATTAAGTGCTTATTCTGCGGATAAGTAACGAGCAAATATAATTGAAAAATTATCTGGGGCACCGACATCTAATATGGCTTTTCTCCAAGCACTAACCTGCTCACTTGGGCTAATTTGAGAATTATATAGTCCCACTAATGCCTCATATCCAAGCGTATCATGAACACCGTCAGAACAAAGTAATATTTCATTACCTGGCTGGAATGAACATTCATGGCAATATACAGGAAATTGATACTCTTCATCATCTGCAATAAGACAGTATGCCAAATCATCATACATTTGAGCATACTCATTGCCAGGCTCTATCTCACCTTTTTCGATCATATCATTAAGAATAGTATGGTCATGACTTAGCTGCTCCCATGCTCCAGATCCATTTATCAAATAAGCTCGACTATCACCCACGTTAACAATATGACAAATATCTTTATGGCATTTTGCAGCAACAATTGTCGTTGCAGAACCTCTAGTTTTGCCAGTACCGTAATTATCACATAAACTTCCGTGAATCATTTTTACTAATTTACCAGTCAACTTTTTCTCTGATACTTCACGTGCAATTGATTTAACTACAAATCTACTAGCAAGATGTGGTGAAGGGCTTATCGCCACACCATCTGCAATTATGAAAACTGAAGACGATTGCTCCAGGATATAGCTGGAAACTGACTGATCACTGCTTTGTAAAAAACTTTTACCATTCCATAAAGCATCTTGCTGTTGCTTATAAAGTTTGCCGCTATGTTGTGCGTAAGAGACTTCTAATTTCATTATATTACAACTCCTGCATCACATAA
This sequence comes from Gammaproteobacteria bacterium, assembly GCA_033852135.1. GTDB lineage: Bacteria > Pseudomonadota > Gammaproteobacteria > QZLD01 > QZLD01 > QZLE01. The sequence continues at coordinate 79,615 of JAWSVB010000016.1, forward strand.
TTTTTTATCAACAACCACCATTATGACACAGAGATACGTCAGTACATGTCGCATAAGTTTTGTGAATTTTTACTGAAAACTAATGGATAATGAAACAACTCTATTGAGACAACAAGTCCATCCAGCCCTCATAGATCATGACCATGGCCATAGTATCCAACTCGCAGTATTTTAGCAGGGCTTTTTGTATCTCTGAGCGTTCGTAATCGCTCATCTCTTCAAATTGCATACGGGCATATGCTGTCAGAGCTGCACCACCATCTTTCAGGACATTATCACCACTTAAAATGATCATCTCCTTTTCAGAAATATCCTGAAACATCTTAGGTAATAGCTTGTATGGATCTAGCACCTTTCCGTTATTAAATTGAATCCACTGCCAATCAGTAAAATTATGACTTTTGATACCATCTGATGCCCCATAAATAGGTTTTGAATATCTATTCTGCAGCCACTTTGAACTATTTAAAATAGCAGGCAAAACCTGTTTTATAGAGTTTGATCCTTTGGTTGCAGGATCGTAATAATAACGTTTAACCAGATCCCACATATCAACCATATTGCGCTCACCTAGCCACTTCTCTGCTGAGTCTGAACAAGATTTGGTTATGGTTTTAATAAACTCACAAAGTTCTTCACCATCTTCTACTTTTTCACCATCAGCCTTTAATTGACGATAAATCATATTCAGATAGGTATTTTCATGGTTTGAATAACGAAAGATTGTTCCGTTATCATTTTCAAGCTGGGACTTTAAGTTCCTGATAAAGTCATAGTTAGGGAATATGCCTTGTTGTGTATTTAGATACTCACCAACATGCTTTACGATTCCATCTTCATCAACAGTATGGTGTGAAAACTGAAATGCTATACCTTCATACGGATGGCGCCCGGCATTAAAAGGGATCGCAACCATGGTTGTCTCAAAGTCGATAAAGTGTAAAGGGAAAGTCCAGCTGTCAATTTCACTTTGCAGGCCACCCTTATCAATCCAGATAGAATTATCCTTATTTTGATACTTTTCGATCTGCATCCACTGCCTTTCTTTAGGAGATATGCCTGCCTTATCATCCGGCACTGGATTGATGTCATCTTCTGTAATTTGAGACATTTTTATACAGCCATCACCCAGCAGTTTTTTCTTGCCTCTAAAGTTCCACACATCAAATATGGTTTGATCTTCAAAGTCTTTATCATCCCAATGCAGCTGTTTTTTCCAACACTCTTTTTTGCCGCTTTTAAGGCTTATATTTACATCTTCTAGCGTAGTATCAAACTCGCAACCGGCACATCCAGTAGATATTGGCGTTTCAATTTTCGTATCAGTCGCATAACAATCAGAAAAGTATTGCACCATATGCCTGTAATCACCCCACTCATCCTTAATGGAGTAAATATGATCGCATTCAGCGTCTACATTTATTTTACAGAGTATAGGTGGGTCAAGATCATCCTGAGTAAGTTCATTGGATATTACTACTGTTTTACGACCATTATCATCCGTAGTCAGAAGAAACTTTTGGTTCAGGCCATCGGTTGGGCATAACGCCTTTTTATCTGCCAACATTAGATGCGCAGAAACAATACAATCAGGAAAAGCCTGCTTAATTACATATTTCTGAAAGGCCACATCGCACAAGTATGGTTTCCAACCTGATTCAATCTCACCCTTAGCATTGAAAAAACTCTCAAATTTTCCTGTGTTAATCGATTTTGCTTTTACTTCGTATAATTTAAAGTAGTTACCGTTTTTAACGAGAACATCAGCACGGATGAAAAGGTTTTCAAACCTAATGGCTGCCTCATAAATAGTTACATTTTCATTTTTCAAAAGGTCACTGGTTTGAGCAAGCGCCCCATCATAATCAAGAGAGATGATATCATGCCCACCAGGGAAATAGCATTTTGCCAGCTCTCCAACCTGATATCCGCCATCTGCTAAAGCAGCTAGAAAGCTGTCATCAAGGCTTTGGTTGGCATACTCTTTTTTCCCGGTATAAAAAAGTTTGGTCGGACACTCCAATGCAAGCTTAAAACGTGATTTGGTTAAGTATCTCTTATGTACCATAAATATTTTTACCGTATCAGCACACTAATCAGATTGAGAGTTTCTGACATCGACTATTTCGTGAAACCTTTTGCAATTCTTCTTAATCCACTCTTTGTTTTCCCTAAGCTTTCCCCTTTTATTCCATAACCGATCAGGATTAGTGTGATTTTTAAGGATTTCGTTCTCAATAGATTTACTAATGTTTATTTCATTATCGCCAATGGTTATATACGGATTGATAGTTACCCATATGGTAACCGACTTATCTTCTTCCAATACTGAGGGGATATTGTGATCTATATGGTGCCAGGAATAAATCTCCTGTCTAAGCCATCTATCTTTAAAGTTATAAACATATTCACCAACATACCTAATCTCATCCTCTACTAGAACAACGTATGCAGACTCGCCTAGCTTTGCAAAACCATCATCAATAAGGTTAATACATAAGTTATATGGTTTCTTATTTCTTGTTATAAGAGGCTCTTTGTTTTCATAGAATTCCCCAATTTTCACAAAATCAAATCCATATATTGTTTGAGTTTCAAATTTATTCATCTATTAACACCTCAATTCATTGACTTACCAGATGTGATAATTTTTTACAGGTAGCTATACATGTAGTCATCTATAAATACATGTCCATTAAATGGCGTACCATTGATCTTCATTATTAATGAACAAAAGCGCTGCCCCATTTCAGTTTTATCTTCAAACTTGCAAACTACAGAATCACTCAATGTTTCAATGGAATGTTCACTGAATGGGCAATCATAATCCCCCAATTTACCCTCATCTTGATTATCACAACTCGAAAAATCCAGATCTAAGGCATAGCCTTCATTATCTTCAAAACCTGGTATCGAGAGCTGACAGGAAAAAAAGCCCTGATCTTGAGATTTATAAAACCTTATATGCACACTACTAAAATCCAGTTTGATATCAGAAGGGAGCCCTTTTATTCTTTGGACCTTTATCTTTTTAATAGCATCTGCTTCTTTAATATGTTCTTTTTTCAAAATCGCCACCTGTTATTTCTGTTTGCCCCAAATTTGAATTGCTTATTATGTATTTATACTTTTATGCAGAAGTCACTATATAAAAACTTATTTTTCGAAGTACACCAACCACATAAAAGATACTCTGATTCTGATTTAGAATTATAGATTTCTGCAGCTGACTTAAAGTTTTCTAAAGCATTAATAACTTCTTGCTCTGTTTTTAACTGAAACACTAAAATTTTATACATCGAATCTGCTTGAAGCAGTTTATTAAAGTCATATTTAATGCCTTTTTCATTCATGTCTGAAACTTCGATTTCCATTGTTAATATTACATTAATCAAATTATCTGAATCATCAAATTCACGCCATACAAAATCATAAAGCCACTCACCTGCATTCGTCACGTAAGATGGTCTTGATTTATATCCCAATTTTGCACCTTCATCTCTAAAACGATTTTTAATTGATTTGTTTTTATCTGGGCTTTTCCATATTTCTTTTTGCCACTTAGTTTCATCACCTTTTATTTGAGCTTTACCATGTTTATCGGCAATAGCCTTAACTTGGATTTCACCCATCCAATTTTTAAATTTTTGAATCATATAAAACACTCCTTTTGCTATTCACACTGACACATAATTAGACATACACTTGTATTTCTAATCGATTTAATGGGGTTGATTATGTAATCTTTTTAACTCCAAATATGCTTCGGCCAATAACTCCGAATCTAACAATGCTCCATCTAAATCTCTATGTTCATACTTAATATTGAATCTATCACATAGAGCATCTAAGTTATTTTTTTGGTTTGGAAATTTTTGCTGCGCTATTTTGAACGTGTCTATTACAGCACGATCTTTATCAACTGGTTGTAATCCAATTAGATCCATTTCATAATTTAAAAATTGAATATGAAAATGAGCGTCATGTGCCACTAATATAGAACCATCTATAAAATTGATGATTCCTTCTACCATCTGTTCAAACAAAGGTTTGTCTCTAAGGAAATCTGCGGATATCCCATGAGCATCTTCAGCTTCTGAATTAACATTTCTTTGTGGATTAAAGTATTGGTGGTATTTATTTTCTGTAATATAACCATCCATAACCTCTATACATCCCAGCTCTATAATTCTATGACCCATCTCAGGGCTTAACCCTGTAGCCTCTGCAACTAACACTACTTCTCTCATAATCAGTTACCTTGAATTATATTTTTTAACGTAATTACATCGAGATCGCTATAGCCATAAAGTATGACATTACACACAATGTCAGAAATATCGCCTTTATTTAAAAAGAATTTTTGATATATATTAATCACTTCTTCTTTATTTAAACCACCAAAACCACACCCCATCAAGGGCATAACAAGACTGACCTCTTTTTTGCTATGTAACTTTGCATATTCGAGAATTATGACTTCAATATTATTAAGTGCTTTTTCTATAACTGAAATGTTAGGCTTCTTATCGTTAATCCTAACGCCTTTATTATAATCCATGATCGCAACATGCAATGCATGCCTAAAGTTTTTGGCTTTTCCTGTGCCAGAAGGGATAACATCACCTTGTTTAAGCAAATAACCCGTGCTGTGAATTTCTTCCAGAAGGCTACTCATCTCTGTCTGCAACTCATTGCCACAATGTCTTTTAAAGGACATTGAGACCCCGCTACCTAACATCAAAACGGTGTTGCTAGCATTGACAATAAAATCAACATTATCCTCAAGTAGTAGATTGCCCCCTTTAATGCAAACTTTATATTGAATTCTCATTGATCTGTTAAACTCACTATTGTTGATGCTCTACTATGCATAATTACTCCATATCTTTTAAAAGCCACTTATGCTCTGGTGAATATAGTATTACACTAGTATGCGACAATTTATGTCGCTTGCATAAAACAGCACTTTATTCTTTAACATGGTCGTATTTCAAAGCACCACAACCATTTCGTAATAATTTCTAATCCGTAACTATCTTAAGTATAGATTTTCTATTAGCATGTATCATTGGCAATATAACTACATATTAGAGTAGTACTGTTAACCCATAGTTAACAGAAATACAAACTCAGTAGATATGAAAGATTTAAATAATTAATAACGGTTTTATCGATCAACTTTTTACTTAGCTGTACATGACGAATGCAAATCCAAATCAGTATGCGCTTGATGCTAAAAGGTGGGCATTCTCCAAAGCTTAAAAGCACTGGGTGAGCTTAAAGCTGGTAAGATAGGGGTCTTATCTGGGAAATAGCCTAGATCTTATCTGATTCAATCGATGGATTAAAAAATGAAATTTTTAACTTATGTTCTTATTATTACAATAACTTCAGTTGCATCCTTCTTTGTTGGAAGTGCATACCAAAACCTTGAAGCTACTAATAGATCTGAAGATGTTATTGTTGATGAATTCCCGATAATAGAACGAAATAACAGCATCCCTTCTTGTTCCGGTATTACGGCAACAACAGAGAAAATCACCATAAATAAAAATGGCAGTGATTATGTCCTGTGGTCTTATAATTTACAGCAAGGCCTTTTGAAAAAGACTATCATTACTTCAGATATGACTACTATCTATACTGAGACGCCTATGACCTGTCAGGAATAGACTTTTCTCAACTATCTAAATACAAAACCTGTTCTGTTTTATTATTGCAGCGTAGAAAGTTTTCTGGAAAATTGATTATGAGTAATGATACATCCAATAAAATATTAACTTTAAAAGAAATAGAAGCATCGTTAAACAAATTTAACCAAGAATATCCACGACCCAATATGGAGTCTCTAATAATTAGCGATGCATATAGCATATATAATGATTTTGAAAGCCCATTTCCAAATTCTGAATACCCAGGTGTATATATTATTGCTAATCAAAGCGGGAAAATTTTAAGAGTAGGAAAAGCTTCTTGCGGCAACAACCTTGGAAAACGGTTATCAACTTATTATCGCTGGCATAAAACACAAAACAGAGGTGTTCCAAAACACAAGTATTATAAAGGGACTGATATTATTTATACGATAATGGTACCAAAAAATAGAGCTTTTGAGGCCTCGGCTATTGAAGAATACCTTTTGGCTTCCATTGATCCTCCCCCTCCTCATAATACTGTAGGCACGTGAAATTAATTAAATAATCCAATCAATCCTCTACCCATTCCAAGCAGTAATTATCTGCTCCACATTTACCCCTATAATCAATAACCTGCAAGAATAAAAACAACAGAATAAAGCGACCAAATAACCATACTAAACAGGACTATCTCAGACCCGATAAATGTAATTACCCACGGCAATTTAATCTTACTACTTCATAATAGTCGGAATATTAGTACTGTTATTATAAACGGAAACCAAAAGAGGTGCTTTAACCTTAAAATAAGTGAGGTATGGCATGGTAAAGCCACTCCCATTTCAACATACATATCTTGATACAATGGAAGGATAAACGATCCAAATAAACCAATACCTAAAGCTAGGAATATGATCGTAAATATTCCAGTCGAATACACGTTAGTTGTTTTAAACAACATCCCCTTTAATCAGACATGTTATACCAATAATAATCAGCGCAAAAACTATCGACATTAATAGTGCGATAACAAATGGCGATAGCGAATAAGGATCATCCGTTTTCAAGCATGCCCATGCATTGCTTTGATACAAAAAAATAGAAACTATAAAAATAAATGCCTGTAGATTTTTAATATTCACAGTTCCTATCTTCATGATGGTACCTCCCCCCTGAATCCAAACACCTATCTTCGGCTATAAAGATACTTATTGGCTTAACGGCATAAAAGGCCATAGCGCCAAATAAAGTTAGCGCTATACCCTTAAGAAGCTTTTTAGTTAATTTCGCGAACTTAATCGTAACCACTTTTTTTATATTTAATATGGATATTTATAGCAATGAAATACCAACATAGAAAATACCCCCTGCGGGGGGATTATTCCCAAAACCACAATATCCCAATCTCATATAATTCACTTTAAATTAACTATCAGAATATATTAGATGAATTAGTCCTTTCCTCCGCTCGATATGGTTTTACAAACCAAATACCCGAAAGAGAATACAGAGGCGAATACACCCCCGATAACAAGTAGATCATTAAGGCTAAGGTTCTGCTCTTGCTCACCTTCTATTGTTTCATCCAGTGAATGAATTGCAGTTTTAAATCTGTTTAAATCTTGCTGGCAATCATCTATAGATTCATTTTGGCTTATTTGCTCATTAATATCTTGTGTTTGATTATTATCTGTCATGGTAACATTCCTTAAGTTTGACTTGTAAATTACGGCGTATAATTTATTGGCCGTAAATGGATAAACAAGGACAAAACATAACTGTCTGTTATATCTAATACCTTTGTTACTTAAGTAGTATGTTGCTGAGATTTTTTTGAGTAGTTTTAATTCAGATAACTATCTCTGATCATCAATATGAAACTAATAGGTCGTAATTGTAGTCTGTCCCTTGACTATAATATTTCTTTACATTGTCTAAGCAACACTTCTAAGCCGCCTGTGCAGCGGTGAACGATAACTTGTTTGGCTGGCGACATGGTGGTGATTTCTAAGCCGCCTATGCGGCGGTGAACAAAAAATAATGACTCGTCTGGATCAAGACCAATTTCTAAGCCGCCTGTGCGGCGGTGAACAGACGAAAGTATCTCCTTCGCTAGATTAAGCATTTCTAAGCCGCCTGTGCGGCGGTGAACTTTTGGCCTTTTGTGGTATTTTATCAGGGACATTTCTAAGCCGCCTGTGCGGCGGTGAACTGAATCGTTTAAGTGCTGCTCTAAAGCCATCTTTTCTAAGCCGCCTGTGCGGCGGTGAACCATCCAAAGAATGCTCTTCTACCAAGTCAATTTTTCTAAGCCGCCTATGCGGCGGTGAACTATATGCATTGCTGCACGGATTTCCGAAGTCGTTTCTAAGCCGCCTATGCGGCGGTGAACCCCCTGCGAGGCCGTGGTTCCGACTGTCGTCTTTTCTAAGCCGCCTATGCGGCGGTGAACAATAGCCCAAAAACCCTATTTGCGCGGTATATTTTCTAAGCCGCCTATGCGGCGGTGAACAAGCACTTCGACATTAAAAGGAATATTAGAAGTTTCTAAGCCGCCTGTGCGGCGGTGAACAGCTTGTGGCGGTAATAGGAATATTCTTAACTTTTCTAAGCCGCCTGTGCGGCGGTGAACAATTTGTATAGAGTGGTGCAATGTCATCTTGATTTCTAAGCCGCCTGTGCGGCGGTGAACAACCACCACCATAGCCAGCTGTTTTCCAATAATTTCTAAGCCGCCTGTGCGGCGGTGAACATGCAGGTGATGACTACGCCTTTAGTGGGTAGTTTCTAAGCCGCCTGTGCGGCGGTGAACTCATTCAGCAGAACGACTAAGAACGACGCCAATTTCTAAGCCGCCTATGCGGCGGTGAACTCTGATTCTTCATAGCGTCACCCTTTATTCTTTTTCTAAGCCGCCTATGCGGCGGTGAACCGGGGTGGGCGGCAACTGCTACAGGACCATCTTTTCTAAGCCGCCTATGCGGCGGTGAACTTCTAACTCCGCAATCTTATCGTCGTCAAATTTTTCTAAGCCGCCTATGCGGCGGTGAACGACTTCGAGCCGGTACACCGCAAGAGTTGGCATTTCTAAGCCGCCTATGCGGCGGTGAACCAGCCCAACCAAACGCGGTTAATATATCTTCTTTTCTAAGCCGCCTATGCGGCGGTGAACATATCAATGCGTCTACATTAAATAAGTAATACTTTCTAAGCCGCCTATGCGGCGGTGAACACTTAAAGGAAGAGATTCGTGTTCGTCCTGGTTTTCTAAGCCGCCTATGCGGCGGTGAACGTATTTTTATTTGTTGCCAATGTATTTTGATTTTTCTAAGCCGCCTATGCGGCGGTGAACAATATAATAACAAAACAGATGCTTTTGTATTGTTTCTAAGCCGCCTATGCGGCGGTGAACAAATACATGTTATTTGTGGTTGTTTCGATGGTTTTCTAAGCCGCCTATGCGGCGGTGAACGAAGAGTGTCACGTGTACATTGCTCTGCAAAATTTCTAAGCCGCCTATGCGGCGGTGAACGAATTGATGAAATAATATCTTTAATCAATAACTTTCTAAGCCGCCTATGCGGCGGTGAACTTTCAGTTACTCCATAACTTTTTCCAGAGCGTTTTCTAAGCCGCCTATGCGGCGGTGAACTAATACTAGGGTATCTACTGGTGGAACTGACTTTTCTAAGCCGCCTATGCGGCGGTGAACAATTACGCATCATGCCACGTCTTCAATTGGTTTTTCTAAGCCGCCTATGCGGCGGTGAACAGGCGCAAACCCACCTGTGGCTAAGCGTATTATTTCTAAGCCGCCTATGCGGCGGTGAACAAACCTATAGATCATCAAAACTTGATAAAGTTTTTCTAAGCCGCCTATGCGGCGGTGAACTTTGTGATGAAGCTTGGAGGCTTTGGTCGAATTTTCTAAGCCGCCTATGCGGCGGTGAACAGCATCTTCGCCAATACCTGTTATGCCACATTTTTCTAAGCCGCCTATGCGGCGGTGAACGATTCATGATCGGAACCAATAATCAGCGATTTTTTCTAAGCCGCCTATGCGGCGGTGAACTCTATCGATCATCATATTTTCTATTCTATCGCTTTCTAAGCCGCCTATGCGGCGGTGAACTATCGGTTTGATCGTTCAACCACTGCTCCCATTTTCTAAGCCGCCTATGCGGCGGTGAACAACTACCTTGTCCAACCACGGCTATACGCTGTTTTCTAAGCCGCCTATGCGGCGGTGAACACGGAACAGCCATTCTTTCCCAATACTTTACGTTTCTAAGCCGCCTATGCGGCGGTGAACGATAAGAAACTGCTTACAATGCTTTTCTCTCTTTTCTAAGCCGCCTATGCGGCGGTGAACAGCAGAAATGGTATTGGATGCGTTCATTACGATTTCTAAGCCGCCTATGCGGCGGTGAACCTTACTGGGCCACAAACAGTATTTGCAGACGGTTTCTAAGCCGCCTATGCGGCGGTGAACTTACAGCCTTTTTTACAGCTAAAGACCAACGATTTCTAAGCCGCCTATGCGGCGGTGAACGATACTCCTAAGTGCGATCTTTCTAATAAGTGTTTCTAAGCCGCCTATGCGGCGGTGAACAACTTCGCGCTTTGAATAGATTTAGTCATAATTTTCTAAGCCGCCTATGCGGCGGTGAACTACTTCATATACATCAGAAGACATTGGTGGTTTTTCTAAGCCGCCTATGCGGCGGTGAACGATATATTAATGCCGCAGGTTGCGCACTTTGATTTCTAAGCCGCCTATGCGGCGGTGAACAATATGAATGCCAAGGCAAAGGATATTGCTGCTTTCTAAGCCGCCTATGCGGCGGTGAACAGGACGCCAAGGAATAGGATTACACATTCCAATTTCTAAGCCGCCTATGCGGCGGTGAACTAGTGAAAAAAAAGATCTAAATATTCTTGAATTTTCTAAGCCGCCTATGCGGCGGTGAACTTTAACAATAAATGCCACTTCTTCTTGAGAAATTTCTAAGCCGCCTATGCGGCGGTGAACTCCCATGATGTCACCACGAAAGCCCGGTGAACTTTCTAAGCCGCCTATGCGGCGGTGAACCCGTCCCATTTGATAGTGCTTTTTCCATCAATTTTCTAAGCCGCCTATGCGGCGGTGAACCATAATGAGCAATTACAAATTCACTGTGAAGATTTCTAAGCCGCCTATGCGGCGGTGAACATATCTGGATCAGAGCGTTGGAAGCTCGGTGGTTTCTAAGCCGCCTATGCGGCGGTGAACCCCACCACAGCCATGTTGACTTTATCGCATATTTTCTAAGCCGCCTATGCGGCGGTGAACCTTTACATGCGCGTATCCAAGTCTCGCTATATTTTCTAAGCCGCCTATGCGGCGGTGAACCTCAGAAATGCAAACTGAAAGCACATTCACGGTTTCTAAGCCGCCTATGCGGCGGTGAACCAGAAGTAAAAACGGAAATTATCAAGCTGCATTTTCTAAGCCGCCTATGCGGCGGTGAACGCTCTTGCGTGTATTTAGATGGTCTTCCTCCTTTTCTAAGCCGCCTATGCGGCGGTGAACTATTAAGTGTAATGACGACCGATGCGAGAGTTTTTCTAAGCCGCCTATGCGGCGGTGAACTTACAGAAGTAAGTACAAGTGGTGATATATTTTTTCTAAGCCGCCTATGCGGCGGTGAACTTATCAGTCAATGACTGATAGTATTAATTTGATTTCTAAGCCGCCTATGCGGCGGTGAACCTTCAGCTTTCTTTATAAGCTCTGCTCTAGTTTTTCTAAGCCGCCTATGCGGCGGTGAACGATAAAGCTTGCCGACTGCTGCAGGTAGATCATTTCTAAGCCGCCTATGCGGCGGTGAACAAGATAATACGTGATTAACACAGCATAGGAGCTTTCTAAGCCGCCTATGCGGCGGTGAACCACTTATCTGAATACTAAAACCTGTCGCAGAATTTCTAAGCCGCCTATGCGGCGGTGAACACAACGCTATAAAAATAGCAGCTTGCTTTTTGTTTCTAAGCCGCCTATGCGGCGGTGAACATTCATATAGCTGTACATGCGGTTCACATGGTTTTCTAAGCCGCCTATGCGGCGGTGAACAATTAGGTCAAAGCGTTGATCTTGTAATCAACTTTCTAAGCCGCCTATGCGGCGGTGAACATTAAACCTCCGGTTGGCTCCCAGTAGTCTAATTTCTAAGCCGCCTATGCGGCGGTGAACCCTTCCGTTCCTTAATTAAATCCCCCTGTTGCTTTCTAAGCCGCCTATGCGGCGGTGAACTAATAACTAGAAAGCAAAGAGATGGCGACCCATTTCTAAGCCGCCTATGCGGCGGTGAACTTCAAGCTTCATTAAAATAACTGCTTGTTTATTTTCTAAGCCGCCTATGCGGCGGTGAACGATATGCTAGTACTCAAGAAACGGTTGTCAATTTTCTAAGCCGCCTATGCGGCGGTGAACCTTATGCCAGTGCAACTGCAAATGGCGGCCAATTTCTAAGCCGCCTATGCGGCGGTGAACGCAGACTACACATCAATTACCAATTGCTTCTGTTTCTAAGCCGCCTATGCGGCGGTGAACCTGTAACACGCTTGTCAATCTTGGTACATTCTTTTCTAAGCCGCCTATGCGGCGGTGAACCTGTACCTATAGAAATATATTCATTGGGTATTTTTCTAAGCCGCCTATGCGGCGGTGAACTATCGGCCAGATCTTCCCAATCTTCAATATTTTTTCTAAGCCGCCTATGCGGCGGTGAACGTGTAAATATTAATTTATCTCTAGGTTATAACTTTCTAAGCCGCCTATGCGGCGGTGAACGCGGTGATGACACAGATGTAGTTATTGATGATTTTCTAAGCCGCCTATGCGGCGGTGAACTGATTGGTCGGTAAAAGGCTCGCCTTTAGTTTTTTCTAAGCCGCCTATGCGGCGGTGAACTATCTTAAATATAGGGGCTTCGGCCCCTTGTATTTCTAAGCCGCCTATGCGGCGGTGAACTAAACATTAATACATAAAAAAACAACTGCAACAAGAAGTTACCTTGAAAATCATAAAATGACCAATAATTTCCATATTATATATAAGCAACTGAATATTAACTAGATTATTAAAGAGCAAAAAACTTTGGTTGTAACAACATTTAGTCGATGACAAATTGTCACCAACTGAATGTCAAATAATATATTTTAGAACCATGGCACTGTTGCTTGTTGACTAAGGCCATAGCAACTAAAAGCTCCAGATTTTGGTTGTTCAACAAACTCCCTTTCGATAAACAGTTTGAACTGCTGATCTTCAGATAAGCTTTTTACATTTACAAATGGTAAGTCTGTTTGTTGTTGCTCATAACCGTCATAATGCTTCAAGGCTTGTTCAAATGCTTCCGCCTTCCGTTTAGATCGCCTTCTTGCCAGACGCTCGGCATTACCATCAAAACGTTTTCTTTTGAACCTTGCAAACTGATTTACTGAGTCTGGCACTTCTCTAACAGATGTGAAATGAGCATAATCGGTTAGACGATCTAGCCATTTAGCAATATCAAGTTGCTGTAACAACTCCTCACTTGGTGCAAGCAAGCGAAGCTTACTACCAAGGGGAAATTTGTTAGTGCGATATTCAGGAAATGAGATACCTATATTAGTCTCTTTAACTGGTACCTGAACCTTTGCACCATCTTTGATAGTGTTAACGCATTCACCTGTATCAAAACTATTTTCAACCAAAGCCAGATGAACTTGCTGGTAAACCTTCTCCCAAAGAAAACCAAGATTGGCTTCGGCATCAGGAAGCAATGTGATATCGAGATAATAATTCATATTTACCTCCTAACTTTCACCTTCGCCAAATACACCGCCACGAATAAGCATGGCAACTACAAAATGCTTATCTTCTTCAGAAATGCTGTCATTATCGTCTGCATTTAGCCATTTAAGCAGCAGGCTTTTAAAATCATTCTTTGCAGAACGATAAGCAACTCCTCTCTGGGTAACAGAACCATAAGCTTCAATAGCTATAGGTGTTTGAGTTTCTGAAAACTTCGGATACCAGTCATCAATAGTGCGAAGTGCATTACCAATTTTTTCGCAATGCATTGCGGCTACATTATTGTCATTCACTTTGAGAGAAAACAGGTGCCTGCTTTTCTCACCTTTCGGTGTATTTAAAACCATCTCTTGTGATGGCCAAATACGCTGACCTTTTCCAAGTTGAACATAAGCTTCAATTTTCAGCAATATGCTATCATTGCCTGTCAAACCAGCATTTATCAGTTCTGCTAACTTTACTACTGGGCTATCTTGTGACGTAGTATCTCTTAAAGCATAATTGTATGCATTGAAGGTTAATGACTCAGATAGATTCTCGTGAGCAACTACGACCTTGATTTCTTGCGCTCCTACACGGTTTCGCCATAAAAAACGACCATTTGCAATATTTAATGCGTAACGGTTAGCAAGCTCTTCAAGATTCGATTTAATATACTCTTCTACCTTTTCGCGATAAGTATTTTCAAACTCAACTTCATTACATACTGACGGCTGATTCAGTCCACTAACTACCCGTAAACTAAAGCTAACTTTTAATGTATCGTGCTGATGACTTAACGCAGCATCATCACCCCAAGCAAGATTTGCCTCAGCTATTTGCTTTTGCAATTCATCTTCTTCATCCAACACCTCTTGTTTAAAATTACTTTTTACTGCCCGATTACGACGTTCAAACAACTCAATAGGAGACCACTTGTCTTTATCGTTTATACTTTCCCAGTTACCGGAATACATTAATGCATCAGAAGGCTCAAGCTTTCGATCAAAAGCTAGTACGGTTGGCATTTTTTTAAAATTTGTCATATCAATTCCTTAAAATAAGTTAAGTGCTTCATTCAAATTAAGTGTTTGTGTTTCTTCCATAGCAAACAGCTCTACCTCAGTAGATTCATCGTTTGCTACACAACTATTTTGCTTGCAGAGGTACCACTGGTCATCATGGTGATAGCGCCAAATAATGTCCGCGATATCTTTTGTGCTATGCATCCCTTTCCACTCACCAACTGAGTGGATAGCCTCAACAAAGCGTGTTGAAGTTGTTTCATCGCGAGTATTTAATACTTGTCCGGGATCATAAAGATCACTTATAGCTTTGTAGCCCGTCATAAGCGGCACTAAATAGCCAGAATTCGGTTTTGGCACATATTGCCAGTCAGCAGAAGTGTTTTCATCTGGACCGCATTGCCCCTCTGTTAACTCCGGTATTGCCTGATATTTAAGTGCAGAAAAATCCAACCACGCATCAAGCAATTGTGGTTTTTCTTCGCTGTTTTCTTCTTCGTGACACTTTTCCAAAAGTGTTTGATAATGTTGCTGCAAATAATCTGAACGATCCAGCAATACAAAACCTGGCATAGTAAGCCGCTTTATCTTCCGAACTATTTCTAAATGCTGTCGTTGAGTGCTTGCAGATAACAATTTTGCACACTTCATATTCAATACCGTACCACCAGCTATACGCATGCGATAACATAAAGCTATTACATACTGTTCAAACTTCTCAATTTGTTCTGTAGTCAGTGTTAATTCCTTATCAAGTTCCACTATTAAACTAACAGTTAAATTCATTTTCCCCTCCTCGATAATTGGAGGAGAAGCATTTTTATGCTTAGCAAGTACAGGCGGATTTTTACTTTGCAGAAATTCATAATCTGCATACTTTTTGGGTTGATAAACCTTATTATGAAAACTGTGTGATACCACTCCACAACCGGTTAGCTGCAAGTCATAATCTCCATCATGTTGACTTGACAGTTTTCTGCTCAGAGCGTGAGTAAAACCCAAAAAATGGGTTATTGCAGGGAACCCCCAAGTCACTCCTGCTATTGAATTTGCGTTTTGTATATTGATATGACTTAGCACCAGATATTGACTCATACCTTTACCTCCTGCACCGCTATATATTCTCGAAGATCTGTTAGAAAGACATCTGACCATAGCGCTTCTTGAACTGGGGTTAACTTCAATTTACTTTTTTGTTTTAATTGATTGTTTAACCAGCGACCAAAGCTCTGACTCAATGTTTTTTCCCATTGAGTATTCTTTTTCACTGTTTTTGCGGCTTCATCTTCTCGCCAAGGCTCAAATAAGAGTTGTTGCTCATCTGGAAAACGGCTATCAATTGACCAGCCAGAGTGGTCATAGCTATTAATTGTTTCCACATAATTAAAGAAGTTGCTGATGATCGCCTGTAATTTCCTTATTACAGTGGCATTACGTTTAGGCTCGCTAACACTTAAAGATTTATTTTTTATCAACAATAGGTATTGTCTTAACTCATCAATATCACTTCTTAATTGAAAACCTAACGTTTTATCGAATATATCAGACTTATCAATACAAGAAGCCAAGTTCGATTTCCACTGAGGTGGCATAGTCGGCAATAATGGTATCCTACCGCCACGCTTACCGTTCAAAGAAGAGGCATTTGAGTGATTAGATCCTGTTACATTTAGATAAGCCTTATTTGGATATGAGCATATAACAGTTGCTGAAAATTTCTTGTCGTTTCTTTGCTCCCTAGCTTTGACTTGCTCACCATTTTTTTCCAAATATTTTTTATGCTCTAAATGCAGCTCTTGCGCTAATGACGATGATGTTAATGGCAACAACAAGTGGTATTTATTATCTTCTATTGGAAAATATGTCTGCTTTGAAAGAAAATAACTCTGTTTATTATTATTTTTTATATTTTTTGAAAATTTTCTATCCCACTTATTCAGTAAATCATCATCACGAGTAAAGGTGCGCAAGTACTTTCGCCCATTTTCTCTCAATAAGTCACCAATAAACTTCCCCCCAACTTCAATCATATAGAGCTGAGAAATAGATGAATATTTATTGTCTGGATAGGCCGTGTCTAAGATAACTGATTCAGGTGTTGAAACATATTTTGGAAAATACTTATCACACGAATTATGATAACGAACATCAATTGAAGAACCTTTACTACTTGAATGCGTCATTTTCGCAATATGCGTTGCCAAATAGCTTTCTTCACCAAAATCTATAGCCCAGGAAATCCATTGTTCATACTTATTCCACTCCATAATTACCTTAATTTCTTGAATAAGTGAGTTATAAGGCTTAACAATATCATTAAGAACTTTTTGTTGCTCAAATAGGCTAATATATTCACCAATTAGATTCTTTAAAAAACCAATTTTGCCTAGCTTAGTTTCCCCCTTAGGTGCCTTTTTCTTCTTTAATTCAGACACCTTGTTTTTAACATTATTATTCTGCTTAAGTACAGGTTTAACCTGTTGATCAATTTCAGATAAAAAATCTTTATACAAACCAGCAATTTTTTCAAAATTCCTGTCTTGGATTTTGTTATTTCCAACTTGATCAATAAACTCTTTAATCACACTTTGAACTTTTTCTACAATATCCTCGCTCATTCTAATATTCATCCTTTCTTAATGCTTTATATACACCAAGATTTTGGTGATACTGCCACTGCTCAGCAGAATTCTCATCCAGTTTCCTAAGTGATAAATGAGTAAATTTTTGCATAACCTGATCCTCGCTTTTACCTAACGATTTTACCAAATGCTTTATTTCTCTTTTTAAATCAAAACTTTCCCAAAAACGGCACCTACATGCTAAATTGATTGCATTCTCACTTGAATTAATATCATTAGTATTTTGGTATTGTACTGGTGATATTTTAGGTATTTTCTTTTGCCAGACCACCCTTCCTGTGCGCGAAATAATTAGGTTAAAGTCATCATTTTCAACTGACTTTCTAAATGGTTGCATACGCTGTAATTCGCCACACCATGTCACCTCATTTCTCCACCATTGTGCGGCATAATTTTGTTCTTTAGGGCTTCCCACAAGCCTAATTGTTTGAGCCGTATGTTCCAGTTCATTAAATACTGTAAAACGTGGTGATGATTCCTTAGTTAACGACAGCGCATCTGGTGACCTGATTCTCGCAATTGCGTTAATTTCATTAAATTCGTTTTCGCTCACAAGACAACTTAAATCTGTGTTATAAAAACGTAGTGACTTAGTTTCAAACCCCGGTTTTTCATAACATGGACTTTTCCCTTTTAACCCTTTATAGTTTTTCGATAGAATATGAATATTCTCGCATGACGGTACCTGCTTACGATGACGTTGAACTCGTCCCGCTAATTGTATAATTGAACGCATTGAGCTTGGCTCTACTACTGCCCAATCATAGTCGTGGTCGCGCCCTACCTCAGCTACAGCAGTTGCAAGGACGACAAAAACATGGTTCTTT
The DNA here is from genome assembly GCA_033852135.1 of Gammaproteobacteria bacterium. Lineage (GTDB taxonomy): Bacteria > Pseudomonadota > Gammaproteobacteria > QZLD01 > QZLD01 > QZLE01. Next base: position 97,564 of record JAWSVB010000016.1, read on the forward strand.
TCATCGTAACCCTTTACAACTTCTGGAATACCTGAGTTATTTAACCATTCTTTCTCACAATGACGTGATAATGCTGAATCCAGCTTTTTTTCAATTCTAGAACGTTGTAATAGTGGGAACTGGCTATGGTATACACAGTAGTGGATTATGGTATTTTCGGGGGATGGCATTTCTAGCAAAGTTTCAGCAATTTTCACTAATGGATCAATATTTGCCATACGCACCAAACCTATAGATACATTTTTTTCATCAACCTTAATCATATGCTGCTGATGCAATGTTTGAATAGACTGCCTGATGACTAACGCCAAACAATCAGAAGGCCGCATTTCCTCGCCTCGCTCAACATGAATAACCTTGGCTTTTCTCAATGGGTTTTCTTTGCTTCTCAGGTTTTCAATACGCTTTTCAACAAAACTATTGTGTTTGTCTTCAAAGTAATTAGTATCATTAACCAGTGCAGCCTGTGGTTTTTTGAACTCATCAAACCAGGCGCAACAAATTTGATCTGTCTCTCCTTTCTCACCATTTACCTGTGTATAGTGTTTTCTTCCTGCTTGATAAGCACTAAATAAAGCGCTGGCAAATGATGGAGAAATAGTGGCTGTTGATAAAAGAACACGACTACCCAGCATTCCCGCCCAGTTAACCAAGCGACATAATGCAGGCAAATCCTCCAAGCCAAAGTCGTCTGGTTCATCAAGAATCAGATCAGAGGTTAACAATCTAAGCATTGGCGCTATCTGACGGCCACCACGAATACCTTCAGTAGCTGGCATTAAATAGTCTATAGTGCTTACTAAAACTGGAGATTGAATTAATTTCAATATTTTTGGATCATGCTCAAACCACTTTGCGCATGTACCAGAATAGTCCGGCAAACTTTCCACCAATGAAATTTCATCTTTTAGTAATGATTCTGCTGACTCACTACCTAAATCTTGCTGACCACTTATCTCGGGAGTTTCCGATTGCTGATGCAAATCCTTGACCGCTTGTGAACCAATCAGCAGTGCCAGTTCATCATCTCCAAGCTGCATATTTTCTTTTAACACATCAGCAGTTTGTAATGTTAACGTTCTCAAACCAAGTGCTACATTAAAGCGACACTCGTCTTCATCAGAAAGCCCATACATAATGCGTGCATTACCGCGAGTTTTTCCTTTTCCTGTCGATGACTGACATATACCAAAAAAACCATATATTTTTGTGTCTTCTTTGATAGATTCAGCTAATTTAAATGCACTATCTTGCCAACCATAATCTGATTGAAATTCACTCGGCACCTTTGCAGTAAAAGACTTATTAATTTTTAATGCCGGTAGCTCTAGTCTCAACCTTTCTAATTCATTAGCTATATCATAAGCGTTCTTCCCTACAGCTATATTATGCTCATCAAGTTGTTGCTTTAAATATTTAGTTCCTTCTTCATCTTTATCTGTATTCGCATAGACACGGTAATTTCTATCCTGCCATCGAATCGTAGTCTCTTCCTTAGATGAATAATAATGATCGGATAACATCAATGACAATCGAGCAAGGTGCAATGTATAGCGCTGTTCAAACCAGTCCTGCAAAAAAAGGCGCTCACAGTGCAATGCTTTTTTGGCCAGTATGCTTGCCTCAGTTTGCCAATAAGCACTTAATAAAGGTGTACCATGAGGGAAAATCCAATTCTGCTCAATGATACTTTCTTGCCAATCACCATTAATACATTGCGGTGAATTCCAGCACGCTTCGAAACTGGAATTAAGCCATTCACCAATATTATTAAATGGTGGCGGATTATCCATCCCCTTAGGGTACTGCGACAACTTATGGTGCGAAACAATCAACCATGCAACCAACTTGGCTATTGGCGAAAGTGTTTCGAAAGGATTTTGCGGAGACGCATCAATACCATCCCTTAATGATATTAGCTTTGCCATTATTTCTTTATCAGCATTGCTATCTATATTTGCAAGCTCCAATAACCACTCTTTATCACATTTATTATTAACAAATGCTTGAAAAACTCTAAGAGAAACCCATTCATGCCGATAAGGTTCATACCTTCCACCATGCACACCATCAACACTATTTTTCAATTTTTCTTGAAACAACAATATTGCCTTTCCAAAATCGTGAAATAAGCCAGCCATTCCAGAAAGCAAAGCTATTACTTGTTTATTTAATGAATAACTATCATCATTTTCCAATTCTTTTGCCGTACTATTCACCGGCACAACACCTTGCTCATTAAACTTATCCCTATTTCCTACAATCCAGACTAATTCTGTACGCTTTCGGCTACGTATCCGATGGCAACTCACAGCAGTATTCTTAGAAGCAGTTTGCCGCAGCATCTTTTTAACAGTTTGTAGCCCTTCCAAGGTGATTACGGTCTGCCATGTGTTGTCACCAATCCGGTCGGCAAAGGCATCGAGCACTCTTCTGGATTTTTTGAGCGCATTTTTTTCACACTGGGAGATGAAGGTCACTATCATTTCTGATCGCTCTCCCAATCTGTTTTTAGTGCAATGGCCTTAACTTGGTCAAACATAAAATCAAGTGCTTTGTGGTCAGCAAATGCCTGTAGGCACTGTTGACGAAATTCCTGTTCGGTTGCTTTTTCTTTGGCACAGATAAATGCCCATGGAAGTACAATGGTATCTTTAATAAGATCAGCTATATCAAAGACTAATGCCCCTCTGCGGGTTTTGCCATGCATTACTGCAAATCCATGAGGTATTCCTAATACCCAAAGTGTTGTTGCGGCCAATCCATAGGCAAGATAGTTACCATGATTTAGAAAGCCGTTAGCTATATCTGTTGAGTCTCTATCACGGACAAAGTCACTTTGTTTGGTTCTATTAAGGGCAATTTTGTAAAGCTGCTTGGTTAATCGTGCTTCAATTTGTAATAACTCTGTTACCGTCTGAGCTTTTTTGATTTTGCTCATTGTTAGGTTGATTGCATCTGAGATATCAAGGTCATCGGCATAGAACCCTTCGATATTAAGATCTTTGTCTTTGCTCCATATTTTTATCATATATTTAAGGCGTGATTGCTGAAATTCCTTAGCGGCTTCAAGGCGTTTATTGTCGTCAAACCAGAGCTGCATCCATCCTTGTATGTATTCTGTTGGTCTGTATTCGCTTTGTGGAGTCATCCACTCTATTTCGTTGCCCATATACAAAGGAGTTCCACCACCACCGCTAAAGCCAACAAGACACCCAGCCTGAGCCAGCATTCTCATGGCTGCCTGAGTTATTGATGTGCCATTACCAAGCAAAATACATGTCGTATTTGCTATAGGAATATTCCAATATTGATTTTCTTTTTTTGCTTCTGTCAGATATAGAACTCGTCCATCTTTTTGCATTACGCGGCAATATTCAAGGTAATAGATATTAGCCCGCTTTGAATGCAGTATTGTTTTCAGGTCTGATGGTGATAGATCTTTCATTTTATTCCTGATTATTTTGTTGGGCTTCGCAAGCTCAGCACCAACCTACTTTTTCTGGATACCGGCCTTCGCCGGTATGACGTTTTCTTTCTGGATTGCCTGATCAAATCTGGTAATGATATTTTTACCTTTAACCTATTTTACAAACCGGTTGTGTCAAAACCTGTCATAGCTAATAATTTTTTAACGCCTTTCTTAATCTGTTTGTTACTTCTTCCTTTAGTGTTTGTGGTTCCAGTACTTTTACATCTGCTCCGTATTTAAGTATGTCCATAACCAGCTCCATATCTTTTGAATATGGAAGTTGCAAGATATAGCTACCATCTTTTTGCAGCTCCCCTTTTTGTTCCGGGTGCCACTGTTCGTCTATCACCCATCTTGCTCTTTCAGGTGTGAATTGCAGTTTTGCAATATTTTTTGCATCTCCGGTGAATATGCCATATGAGCTGAGAACGTGTTTATCAAGCTGGTTTAAGCTAATTTTTTCAGCTTTGCTTTTTTGGATAGTTGCTTGCTGAATTTGGTCTATGGAAAAGATTCTGAATTGTTCGCGTAAGTGGCATTTTGCCTCTAAGTACCAGTTGCTACGGTAATATGTCATTCTTTGCGGGGATACGGTTCTTGTATTTGTTTTGTTGCTACCTCTAGACAGGTATATGATATCTAGCTTCTTGCTCTGTACTAATGCGCTGGATACGTTTTTGAATATTTTTTCATCTACTCTTCTACTGCCAATCTTTTCTATACGAAATTTATGATCTGCATCTTGTGGAGCAATTTTAGATAACTGTAAGATTGAGTCTATTTTTTTGTTAAGTGGTGATATTTGGTTTTCAAACAACCCTTTTTCTATGCTTTTAAGTTGTTGTTTAATTGTTAGTAGTGCGGATATCTCGGAAACGTTAAACCATATTCCAGGAAGCTCAAAACTGGTTTGCTGTTTTTTATTATAATAATAACCACCATTTTCTCTATCCGTTTCTATCGGGGCATCAAAGTAAAGCCGCAGTTCATCAACAACTCTTCTAACAGTTCTTTCAGAGCACTCGAGCTCCTGCTTCAACTTAGATGTTGATACTGAATAATTAGACAACTTTAGTATTTGGTGTAATGTATATATCCTTGAGAACTTATCCATGCTTTCACCCCCATAACAACCATTTGCTGATGATACCATATGGTTTTTACGCTGTAACTAAACCCCAAAATATTATTAGTATCCCTGAGTTTCCCTTTTATTAATGGGTGAATTACATATGGATTAAGGCAAGAAAAAATAGGTTATTTCACACATAAATGTAACTTCCAGGCTTTGTATTAATTATATAATGAGTTAGTTCGACCGCTGTTATCTTTGCCCAAATTATTCTACTTAAAGTTAGTGGGCAGCAACATAAGGATAAAAAGTACTGCTACCAGGTACAGTCTGGATGATGGCTCTTAAGAAACTCTTTATAAGCAGGGACAGGGTATCCCATATGTGTGGCGCTGTATGGCAGCTTAATTGAAGATCCTGATCGATTAGACATTTTATCTATCTTGGATATTTTTTTAATCGACTTTTCCACAGCAGCACGCGTTTTATATCCGAATACCCCATCGATTTTTCCTTTCAGGTATCCGTGCTTTTTTAAACAGGTCTGAATTGGAACTAAATATGTGTAAGAGTCACTGGCAATATTTGAGAACAGTTTATCTCGACTTACCCCGCTTATCCATTTTTTATTGGCATATTTCTTAACAGCTAATTCTCCTCTTGCAGCCCAATTCCCCATAGCTCCACCGTATTTATGGAAAATGACCTGGTACCCCATAACCTCCAGTCTTTCTAAAGGTTCTCCCCAGATTTTCCGCTCCTCCCGGTCTATTTTCATCTGTGCTTCACGCGCAATTACCTCAGCTTTCTGTTTACGCCTCTCTTCGGTTTGCACAGCAGCTCTTTCCTGATTGACTTCATTAAATGGCCTTTGATGAACACCAAATAACATAAGTAACAGTCCAATAATCAATGGCCCAACTGTTATCAGGAATGTCCATGGTTTTCCTATATAGTGTGCGATAACATTAAAAACACTGGTGATAAAACAAAAAAACATAATCCAGTAAACCACTATTAAGCCTAAACACAATTCTCCATTAACTGCAGAATAAATGTAATCTGTTGGGACCATTAATGGCACGCCGATGGCATAATTATAAATATTCAGAATTAATCTGAATGGCAGGATATATAGATCCTGCTGTTCATGCATATCTCGTAAGGCATATGGAAAAGCAGCTACTACCAATATAATCCAAAGAAAGGTAAAGCCCTCACCGAGCTGTTTGGCAGGAACAGAAACTCCATTTACTGTAACGTTTATATTGTCTAATTTATTACTCACAAGTCATATCCTTTTAACAGTGTAGAAGCGGCTTACCATAGCAACCTAACAATGTTACCACTGTATTCTTCTAGAACAAAAAAATCTCAACCACATATTACCTATGTGCATATACCAAACCATTAGCTAAAGGAGTTTATTATGCACAGTAATGATAAATACGAGATTGATCGTTCTCCTGAATCATTAAAGATTCTTGAGCAAGCCGCATCGATAATTGAGGCGAAGTTTAAAAGGGGGGAGCAGTTTTCTTCTGCTGAAGATTCTAAGAAGTTTTTAACCTATAAACTTGCCGGTTATGAGCGGGAGGTTTTTGCTGCTCTTCTGCTTGATAATCAAAATCGTCTGATTGAGTATAAGGTGTTGTTCTACGGCACTATCAATAGCACCACAGTTCATCCTAGAGAGATTGTTAAGGTTATTCTTAATGTGAATGCAGCTGCCGTTATCTTTGCCCATAATCATCCTTCTGGTGAATCAAAGCCGTCATCTGATGATATTGCTTTGACAAAAACCTTATCGCAAATCTTAAAACAGATCGATGTACCTGTTGTTGATCATATAGTTATTGGTAAGGAGGCTTACTCTTTTGCTGAGAATGGATTACTTTAAAACTTCAGAGTACGGCATAAAAGGGCATTTGCCCTTTTATGCTTTTTATTGTGTTTCATCCCTGCTTTCTATTTTAGATGATATCCAGTCATCAATTTCATTATCAATCCAGGCCACTGCTCTTCCCCCCAAAGACACAGGTTTTGGGAATTTATCCTCTGCTATGTATCTGTAGATAGTTGCCTTTGATAGACCCGTAATTTCGAGTATCTCTTTAATTCGTACGAACTTCATGTTTAATCCTCCGTATCAGTTCGATATATAGAGAAGACATGTAAAGAAATACTTACCGGTGACATGATTCAAAATTTATTAAGCCATATATTACTAATAAAAAAAGCAATAAAAGACTAATTTATACTGCAACCAAAAGAGTTACTTCGATCCCCGTAGTTTTTTGTATGAGCCTTTGCCAAGTAACTTACCCTCTTAATGGCTTCCATAAGCTGCTGGTCAAACTCATGACTATTCTTATCAACGCGATGAACAGATTTATTTTTGGATATATAAACCAGAGGATATGCTTTGCGCAGCTCTACACCAAGAGCACTTGCCCATGCCTCCACGAGCATAGCAGTAAGACCATTCCCCCCTTTCCATTCGGGGCTTATGTAGTTATATACATCCGTATTCAGGAAAAGCGCTACATGATAATGATCAAGTTCGCTAGTTTTTCTTTCCTTAGCCCAAACATATCGAACTCCTGTACTTCGCACAGTTTTGCAGAAAGCAAATTTACGATGATAGTGAGCATTTATCTTCGCCTTTATTGAATTAATAAACCTAGAAATAAGGCTTTTGTTGCTGGAATAATAGCGGTCATCTACAAGAAATATTTTTGAAAGGGATAGATCAAAACGGAATACTGCCGTTCTAGGGTGTTCAGCTATAGCCTTCCCAAAAACTTCATTTATTCGTTCCATATATTCAGCAATTAATATTCGCTTATCGACATACTTCCCATAAAATACTTTACCCTCAAATTTTGTAAGGTTTTTATTGGATTTAATTTGTTTTGGCATTTTAGCCTCCTATAAAGTTTTAATTCCATATAAGAGGTTGTGTATGTACTTTTTTATTGTTTAATTTTTTTACCTTTAATATTTATATATTAAACATACCGCCAGTTATTTAGTCTGAAAGGACAACTTTTTATAGGTATTCGCTGGGATTTATTGCCTTAATAGAAGAAAAATTACTCTGCTAATAAATCCAAAGATCAGAATTCTATTTGCGGAAAATGGATAACCTAACACATTAAACAAACTAAGAGGCTGGAGGCCAAAACGAAATACGGTTGCCTTTGGATATTACACTCATGCTTTTAGAATAAAATGGTGAGCCTTTCTAAACATTATTAATTAACACACCACCAACATAAAATACCTATCTTTAAGATTAGGCAAGATCCTTATTTGATTTAATAAATTTTAGAGTAGTATTAACATATAATTAATATAAACAAGAAAAGTAGCAAGTTATTTTTTATATTTCTCTTATTTATCAATATAATCTGGCTTAGTTAGAGCAGTCATAGTTATGGTTTTATTACGCTAATATAATTGTTTTATGATGCAATTCTCATATATTTTGTATGCTTTTGTTATAGTTTTGTTATAGCGCAACGTTGAATACTATTTATCTTATTACATCCATTATTATTTAAACAACAGAGCCGTAATACTAAACATGATCAAAGAATCATCAAATTTTTTTGGAAAATTGAGCGAGAGGGAAAGTTATTGGTTATGCATTGCCATCTATAATCCAATAACTCTAGCTCCGTTACTAAAATCGACGACACATAGAACAAATTTGATATTAATAGACCAAGCAATAAGAAATCACCTTAAACAACATCCTAATGATGAAAATTATTTACCTGAACTATATTTATACTGGGATAATATGATCCTTGATGAACATGAATTTGACTGGATAGATCCAACAAATGAAAGGCTATGCTATTGGGCTTGGCTATATATAAATAAATTCAATGTAATGACACAACTTAGTACAGCAGCTATACAACCTCAAGATGTGAGACACACAAACTATCCATCACAAGAAAATAAAAGTATGCGCGAAGATGAATACTGGAGTTTACTAAATGAGCGAGTTAATAATAGATGGGGACGTAAAGAAGAGCAGCCAGATTATTCTCAAGACACCGACGCCAATACTGACGATTCAATGTCAAATAACACGAGCACTTCTATACCTGCTCAAGACAACTTAAAACCACTTGTTCCAATACTTACAAACGCTAAAGAAAAGCGTACCCAAACAATTACATCAATTGATCGCATACTTCTACCAATACTTAGCTATGAAGACAAGCTAAGATACATTACAACAATGAAATCGGATTTGGCATACTGCATATCAAAAGTGAATCACAGTTGGCTAAATAAAGAAAATGAGAACCAGGTAGATTGGGCCTGGGACTACTTCTTCGACAAAATCATAAGTACAAATGATTTAGATGCTAATATATGCCAAAAACCAATTACTCAAAGAGACAAATTTAACACTATTATCGCATGCATAGACTTATGCTATACATCAGAACAAAAAGGCCTACCAATCAAACTCGGCAATAACGAGTCTATTGAAAAAGTGCTTGAAAGGGCAAAAGGGGCATGGAGGGGAAAAATCAAACGTGACGCCAAAGATACCGAGCTTGCAAAAGAATTACCCATAACCAAACAAAGCCAGAAACAACTTATTGAGATTCAAACAACAATGGATCAACCAATCAAAAAGGTATTGATGGATTTGATTAAGGATGAATACGATAAGTTACCAGATCAGACCAAGAAAACAAAAGATAACTAGCGAGAAATCCGCTCAGACCACCACTCCATCATTTCCCTACGCCTCTCAACATACTGAGCGCGGTTATAGGCAGATCTAACCTGATTCTTATCCACATGCGCCAAAGCAGCCTCGATAATATCGGGATCAAAGCCTTGCTCGTTAAGAGTGGTGCTAGCTAAAGCTCTCATGCCATGAGCTGTAAGCCTACCCTTAAATCCCATTCTTTTAAGAGCAACATTGGCGGTCGAATTGTTAGCACAACGCCTAGGATCTATATCAGATGGAAACAAGAATTCAAACTTACCGGATATCTCACGCAGCTTTTCTAGAATAGCTATTGCCTGATCTGTTAACGGTATTACATGCTCTCTTCTTTTTTTCATACGCTCCGGGGGGATGATCCATATTTTTTGTTCCAGGTCTATTTCATCCCACCTGGCACCAGCTGCCTCGCCAGGACGGGTCATTGTGTGTAATTGCCACAGAAGCATGTATCTGGTCACCTTGCGAATATTTGCATCATAAATAGCATCTATAAGCATAGGAAGCTCTTCAGGCTTAAGTGTCGGGTAGTTTTTGGTCTTTGGGGTGTGAAATGCAGCTCGAATACCAACTAAAGGATTACTCTTAATAATGCCTACGTTAGTAGCATAGGTCATAACCTCATTTAATCTCTGACAAATACGCTTAATCATTTCCAGTTTGCCGGTTTTGCTTAATAGCTGGAGCGTCTCTATAACCTCTGGCGCATTTACATCATGTATTGACTGATTACCAAGCTTAGGAAAGATATGATTCTCAAGTGAACCGATAATATCCTGTGCATAGCCGTCGGTTATCTTGGCTTTTTTAAGTTCAAACCACTGTCTTGTTACCAGTTCTAATGTCTGGGATTTTTTCCTTAGCTGCTCTTTTTGAATATTTTTTAAATGCTGCTTTGGATCAATACCGTTTGCCAGGAGAGACCTATATTCTTTGGCGATCTTTCTGGCATCTTCCAATGTTAATGGCGGAAAAGTACCTAGTGAGATATTAGCCCTTTTCTTCTCTGGAGTTGGTCGATAGTAATTAAACAGCCAACTTTTAGCCCCATTGGGCCTTACCCTTAACATCAGGCCATCACCATCGGCAAGATTATATTCTTTATCCTTTGGTTTAGCATATTTTACTTGTGTAAATGATAGTGAAACTGTCTTTCTAGCCATTTTAGTAACATCGCTTTTTATTTTGTCATCTAGTGTTACTTAAAATGTTACTAAAACTGTGAGATTTTGCAATACCGCCTGAGACTCAACGAGACCACAAACACTGATATTCTATTGTTTTTACAGGAGTTTTAAGGGTTTATGACACTTTGTGAGATTTAGACATGGCGGACAGGGAGGGATTCGAACCCTCGGTACGTTACCGTACACACACTTTCCAGGCGTGCTCTTTCGGCCACTCAGACACCTGTCCACAAGGGTGCAAGATTAAACCAGTTTGGTATTTGGTGCAATAGATATTAAAGGTTGATTGCTTATTTTTTCCGTGACTATTTAGATGAACGGTAACTTGAAAATAATTAGATACCGTTTGTCCTGTTTTTATTACCGAATGCTCATTAATGTAGATGTCAGGCCTATTGGTCCATTGCGGATAAATTTTAAATTGAATATGCTTATTTCAAATGGAGCACATTTTAAAAAAAAGGAAAAGTATGCTGATGTAGGAGAGAAAATGGTTCTTCAATATGATTGTTCGTCAGATGATGTTATTTCATTGATCGAAAATGCAAATAAAGATGAGAGAATTTGTTTGCTACGCTCATTAGGGATTGAAGAGGACATCACAAAGGATTTTAGTGAGGCCATATTCAGCATACTAAGCAAGGAAGCCAGCTATTCGATAGGGAGGTTGGTGAGAAAAGGAAAAGGAATTCCTTACTGGCTGGTTGTACATAAAACAGCTAAGTTTTTGAAAACCAATTCCTGTGAACGCGATGAAGGTTGGGTTCAGCGCAATTACCAAATACTTGAACGCAATATATTTGATATGGTTTTTCGCACCTTTCTATACTCTATTCCAGAAGAAAACCGTGATAAATTAGAGGATAGTCTCTCAATAGTGGGCAATACCCTATTACGCTCTACCGATAAGAATGACTCAAAAGTGGCTGCTGTATCATCTCTTGGTTTAGGCAGTACATCGTTACTCGCTATCTTAGGAAGTTCTATTGGGGCAACTATCGCTCCTCTTTGGCTTTTAGCTTTAAGTGCGCTTACAGTTAAAAGGTATGAAGCCTCTAAATACAAAAAAATCATCCCATTTATATCTGTCATTGCATCAATTCGCCACCGGGTTGAAACAAATGGCATATCTGATAGCGACTATCATCTAGAACAAGAACAAATCCAAGTTAGATCTGGGTTTTGATTAACAGATATTGAGAATAATATGCAGTTCGCAAAAAAATTACACATTCCTAAGTTAAACAATGACTCTATCCGAGAGGAATTACGCGGGGTACTTCTTGAAAAATCATCTGTACTAATGCAGAACAATAAAAATTTAGCTGATGGATTGCTTGGATGCATCGGCGTAATGGTCGGAGCAGATGGAGAGCTGTGCAATATAATTGCCCGTCAAATTAGAAGAAACTTCCATAAATCATGGGCACAACTTTCTGCAGAAGAGTGGATGATGTTTGATGAATTACAGCCATCATCATCTAAATATCTACGCGATATTATTAAGGTAAATTTAAAGCATAAATTTGCTAAGTTTTTTGTAGTTCAGGATAACTTTTATTCGCCTATTAAGAACAATTTTCTATGTCACGTAATAGATACTCTATGTGGCGCTGTAGGTAGTATAGAGACCAGATTTGGTGGTGATACTCCTTTGATTGAAACCATAAGTTGTATTAAAAATGGTGATATTCGTGAAGCGGTAAACCAGTTATTACTTGCGTACGATCTATATGGAGAGGTTTTAGAAACAGAGTGTTGCAAAGAGCAGCTTATTGATGAAATTGATTATCAAATCAAGGCAACAGATGAACTGCAGCAGCACGAATCAGTTTTCGCACAGGGAGCCTCAGTGCGATATAGGAAGACCTTGAAGGATCTTAGGTCAAGACTTGAAGTCTTGCAGGGAAATTAACCCGACTTAGTTTCGCATAATATGTGAAATTCCAATCGGGGCTACATAAAACGGCCTGCCCTATCTCAAATTGAGGTTAGTGCAGGCCGTTAATTATTTATAATAAAAAAATTACTTTTAAAACGTAAAATCAACTAGCCCATTGGTGAAGATATAGATTCCAAATACAATCAATATCGCACCACTTATACTGCTAACGACGACTGGATGCTTATTTATCACTTGAACCTTTTGCCGGAAGAACTGGGTTGAATACCCTGCTACCAAAATCGGAATTGAAAAACCAAGCGCATATATAGCCAGCAAAACTATCCCATAGTATAAGCTCCCCTCTGCTGCTACTTTTGCAAATACACTGGATAGTGTTGGTCCAACGCATGGAATCCAAATCAACCCTAAGGACAGCCCGAGAAAAAAACCAGAAAAGTATCCAGAGTTTTTAGTTTGTATATTGGATAAAAACCCCAGCTTTTTAAATGGGTTTACCCCAATAATCATTAGTAGGCCAAATACTGTAATTACAACACCTGAGGCTTGTTCTAAAAAAACAGTATTCCCCATCAAAAGATGGAAAAAAGCACTGCTAATCACACCCATGATGATAAAACTGATAGATAAACCGGCAACTATTAGGAGTGGACGGTGTTTACTATCTTCACCTGTTCCTGTCGCTATTATTGGCAGAACTGGCAGCACACATGGGGAGGCAACGCTTACCGTTCCGGCACCAAATGCAAACAGAAGATCGACTATTTGAACACCCATTTTACTTAATACCCCTTACAAGGATTTAAGAGCAGTTAGGATCTCATCTTTGCTTCTTATACCTGGAGGGAATGATTTTGATATATCCCCATTTGCATCAAGAAGTATTAAAGATGGCAGTCTGCGCACACCATAGCGATTAAAGGTAAATCTACTCATGGCATCAGTGGTAGCTATATAGTTAACATCTGCCATACCTGAAATTGCAGGCATACTCTGTTTGATAATTTTATCTTGCTGCTGGCATGGGTACCCGTTTGGATTTAAGAAAAATAGCAGTGTACCTTTGTTTTGTTTAACTTCACTACTTGCTGCCTGCACAACTTTTTCATTTTCTTTTTTCAGCTGTATCTCTTTAGTTGCATCTGTTTTAGCTGCTTTTGCTGTTGAATTTACACCATCTTGGGCAAATAGAGTCGTTGCTGTTGAGGCCATAAATAGTATGGCTATAATTTTTAAAGCTTTCATTAGTTTCCTTTTTTAGTTTTATCGAGATATTTTTATACAGATTACTTTGTGTAACAATATCACTTATTGCTTTTGATTTCTATAGTAGTTTGGTGGGTTAGTAGTTAAAGCCTCGATTATGAAAATATAAACCGTCAACTAAATACGTATACTTGGGGTTATAGATCTATTTCCATACCTGCAAAGCCTGGAGTTACTAGCGACCCAAGTTCTCTTTTTAGTCTGTTTACTACATCAATCCCGGTACAGTGGCATGGTATTATTTTTTTAACGTTATGTTTTCTGAATGACTCTATGGTGTGCTTTACCCTTTGATCTGAAGCAGCATTAAGATGCAGTCCACCAATAACCATATGGATATTTTCATCAAAAAGTTGGCTGACATAATCAAGGGTGTTGATTATGCCGGAATGACAACAACCAGTTATTACAACCATGCCTAAGCTTGTTTTAATACAAACAGATTGGTCATCAAGAATTAAGTCTTCTGCTGATTTGTTTGCATCAAGATAGAAAGGCCCACCAGTATCTTCAAACCGATTTACCCGAGGAATCTCACCTGTTGTATAGACATTAGCTGTTATCTCTAAGGGTTCTTTGGCTAGAAAAACCTGCTCTTTTGGTAGCTGCTCAAGTGCATCCTTTTGCTCACCATTTATAGATATATCCTTTGGCTCTTTTCCAGCATGGATACTATAGCGCTGTTTAGCAAAATCAGGATGAGCATAAACCGATAGATAATCCGCACCATCTACAATATCTTTTACTGCTCCAGTATGGTCGTAATGGCCATGACTTAATACCAGTTTAGTTATCTGGTTTAGTGAGAGTCCAAGGCGAGATAAATTATCCAAAAATGCCTCACCTTGTCCACTGTCAAAGATAATGGTTTCATTACCTGTTGCAATTGATATAGCTAATCCATGCTCTGATCTAAAACCATCTGCAGCTTCATTATCAACAACAATAGTTATCTTTAAACTATCTGTACCCATTAATTATTAACCAATATCCTCAATAATATTAAGCAGCAAACTTGTAAGCCATACTAATGGTCACAAGCATTGGCGCCAGATGTTAACGTTTCATCCATCAAAGATTTAACCAAATTTTCTGGTGTGTTAATTGGTGCACCAACGATAACGTTGATATTTTTAGCCGAGAATAACTCCTGTGCTCTTTGCCCCATTCCACCTGCTATTATCGTATTAACATCTCTCTCTGCCAACCAGCGAGGAAGAAGCCCTGGTTCATGCGGTGGGGCATCTACCATCTGCTCGTTTATTATGAGTTTGTTATCTGTATCTACTTCAATTAATGCAAACTGCTTACAGTGTCCAAAGTGGATGCTCAACTGCCCTTCATGTACTGGTATTGCAACTTTCATGTTTATCTCCTATTTAAAAATCACGTAATTAATTTATCCAGGTTGAAATATGGAACCAAATATCCTCAATCTCTTTACCGGCTTTACATTTTTTATATTCAATTATGCTTTTTCCTGCTATTTGCGCTTGAGTCATCTCATCTGTCGAGGAGATTTTGCCTACATATTTGGCATCTGATGCAAAGCATATTTTCTTTATTGTTGTGGTGTTATCTCGGTTTATATCGAAGCGATTAACTACAACAAAAGTCATGATTTTAAAGTGGTTTGTTAGTTCTAAAATTCTCTTTAAGTCATGTATCCCCGATACTGTTGGCTCAGTAATTACAACCACACAATCAGAGCCAGTAATAGAGGCTATTACTGGGCAGCCAATTCCCGGTGGTCCATCGACAAGGATAAGGTCAGCATTTATTTGTTGCGCTGCTTTCTTGGCCTCCGATCTAACCAAAGTTACTAACCGGCCCGAGTTTTCGGCTGCTATTCCGAGCTTGGCATGTATCATTGGTCCATGCCTTGTTTTTGATGAATACCATTCTCCGCAGTTTCTGGGGTTAAATTTAACAGCATTGTTTGGGCACAGATATACACATACACCGCACCCTTCACATAATGCTGGGTCGATTGCTAATCCATCGTCAGTTGTTTTTATCGCATTGAATTTACAATGCTGTATGCACCTCTTATGCGAAACTAGGTTACAGCCATTACACTCGTAAGGAATTATCTTAGCTAAATTGCCACTTATAAATGGGGTTGTGAGCTGTACTTCCGGCTGAGTAAGGATATGAAGATCTGATGCATCGACATCACAATCTGCAAGTACTGCATTGTTTGCAAGAGCTGCAAAAGATGCGGTTAAGCTGGTTTTACCAGTACCACCTTTGCCGCTTAATACTACGATCTCTTTCATAGGTTATAACCATTCTGTGTACATATTTGCTGTAACACACCTTTTAGCCCAGTTTCGATCTCGGGAATTTGTGGCAAAATATTTTTACCGGTTGAGTACTCTTTGGCTATTTTTGCCACTTGGTTAATTTTGAATAAAACTTCGATTCCCTCTTGTTCACAATACTCTACAACGCCGCTATCTCCGCTATCTGCTTTGTTTATTAGCACACCAAAAGGCAGTTCAACCGCTTTTAACGTAGCGATTGCAATTTTAAGATCGTGCAGGCCAAATGGTGTTGGTTCAGTTACTAAAATCACATAGTCTGCACCGTCTATTGCGGTAATCATTGGACACGATGTTCCAGGAGGACAATCGATAATGTTTAGCTTAAAGGTATCAATCTTATTTTTAACCGCTCGAATTAATGGGGGAGCCATCGTTTGACCAACATCCAGCTCCCCAGAAACTGTTAGTATTATTTTATAGCTATTGGATAAAACCACCCCGGTTTCTATCAACCCAATTTTTTCCTTTTTATATGATATTGCATCGTTAGGACATACAATCTGGCAGCCACCGCAGCTATGACACATCTCGTCCATAACCATAAGGTTTCCAGCCAAGTTGAGAATTGCATTAAATTGACAAAACTCTTCACATTTACCGCAGTTATTACACTTTGTTAAATCAATTTGTGGCATATCTCTGGAGATAACACTATCCCCAACTTTTTCTGGATTAAGAAAAAGTGAGCCATTTGGTTCCTCTACGTCGCAATCAAGGTAAGTGGTATTACCTTCTGCTATTAAAGCAAGCGCTGTAGCGATAGTTGTTTTGCCTGTACCACCTTTTCCTGATGCTATTGCAATGTTCAATTTAAACTCCTGGCTAAATTTGTTCTGCGCTAATTGTTACTACTCTTGCATCAGCTGTAGTTTTCCGGACTTATATGCAGAGATAACATCTTTAACCGCTATCTCTTCGCTGTGTAAAACTTTAATCTTAGAGTCATTAAGAACCTTAAAAGCCTTTGGGCCGCAATGCCCAGATATCAATACTTGTGCCCCGTTGTCTATTACGGTTTTAGCAGCCTGGATTCCTGCGCCCTGTGCAAGGTTCAAATTGATACTATTATCCACAGCGTGAAAAGCTTCTTGCTGCAGATCGTAAATGATAAATTTTTGCGCACGACCAAACCTTGGATCTAACTGTGAATCAAGATTTTCACCACATGAAGTTATTGCTATTAGCATTTTGTTCTCCAATTTTTTATGCATCTATTTGTTTGATTGCCATCTTGTTGCTTGCTAGCTGATTTCTTAATACCTAAGCGATTACGCTTACGACAAAGCTTTGCTGGCATGAAAAAGCTTTCATCATCTTCTAATGAACCATTTAACCAAGCACAACTAACCTTACTTACATCGCCACAGATCGATGGCACTACGCGGATGTTAAGCTCAGTTGCTAATATCAATGCTTGATTTGATATGGCTCCACAAATGATATGGGTAATTGCAAATTGCCTAATAATCCCAAACTTGGTATCGAGCGCATCTGCTGCAATATCTATCGACTCTGTCTTTGTATGACCGCCACTATACAACTCATATACACATGCAGTTTTTGCTACGTCGAAAACAGGTGAAACTCTTGAGTTACATACTGGTATTAACATTTTCATAATCTATTCCTTACCAAATAGATAACAACATCCATGCCACGTTTTTATGCAGCAGAAAAATCACTATATATATCTGATTATTGAGAATATTTTATATTTATAATTAACAAGCAAGATATTAGCTGGCGGTCATTGATTGCATAACTGCAACCATTAATTGCAATCATTTGATGCAATGCTGCAATGGATAGTTGATTGAAAAAATTTTATGGGAATGGGAAAAGTAGAAGCGTGAAAGCATAAGGTAAATAGAAATAAACTAAGGGGCAATACCGTATTTAATCATCTTTCTATAAAGGGTTGTTTTATGTATCCCCAGGCTTTTAGCTGTTTTTATACGGCTATAGTTATTAGCTTGTAGAGCTTGAACAATCACTGCTCTTTCATTTAATTCGACAGTGGATTTAATACTGGAGTTTTGCGCAACGTCATCGTTTGATTTTTGCTTATCTACAGATGCAAGCAAAGCAGCAGGAAGCTGAGCTTTAGTCAATTCATGCGTAGTAGACAGCACGATTGCGCGCTCGATTATGTTTTCCAGCTCTCTGATATTTCCCTGCCAGTCATAATCGAGCAAAATTGAATACACTTCAGGAGATATGGTTTTGATTTTCTTATTTTGAAGTCGATTATATTTTTTTAGAAAGTGGTCGATAAGGTACGGAATATCCTCTTTTCTATCGCGTAACGGCGGCACTTCAAGGGAGATTACGTTAATTCTATAAAACAGATCTTGCCTGAATTGCCCATTAGCAACCATAGCACCAAGATCTCGGTGAGTTGCAGCAATAATCCGTGCCTTTGATTTTTCTGTCTTCGTTGAGCCCAGCGGTTCATAGGTCCCCTCTTGTAAAACCCTTAATAGTCTTACCTGCATAGCAGGGCTAATCTCACCTATCTCATCTAGAAACAAAGTCCCTTTACCAGCCAGTGAGAACCTACCTGACTTATTGCTATAAGCACCTGTAAAAGCACCTTTTTTATACCCAAAAAGTTCAGATTCAAGTAAGGTATCTGGCAAAGCTCCACAGTTGATTGCCATAAAAGGCTCAGATGAATTAAGGCTATTTTCATGGATAGATCTAGCTAATAGCTCTTTTCCTGTACCGGTTTCGCCTGTAATTAAAACCGTACTTGGGCTTACTGAAACCGCCTTTGCAGTATCAATTAAACCAGACATTATTGGGCTATGAGTTATAAAACGACCAAAGCTGTAGGAGTCTTTTAGCTCTGACTTTAAGCTTTCAACCTCGCTAAGATCCCTAAAGGTCTCTGCCCCGCCGATTATATCACCATCACTATTGCGCAAAACTGCGGTTGAAAGACTGATTGGCACTTTATTGCCCGCTGAATTAATTATGTATCCTGTTTTATCAATAATTGGCTTTTTTGATTTGAAGGTTTTTTGTAAGGCGCAGGATGATTCACACATGTCCGAGCAGAAGACTTCAGAACAAAGCCTGCCGATTGCATGATCTTTAGGTATCCCAGTGATGGCAACGGCTGCACGATTAAAAGAGGTAATTCTCCACTCTTCATCAACTGTAAAAACACCCTCAGAGATACTCTCCAGAATCGCTCCGGTAAATGTATCCAGATCATGTGCTAAATCGAAATTTTTCAAGACAATGCCTTAAATTGAAATAATATCACATATCATTTAATGATAATTAGCCTGCATTTACAAGCTTCAACTATTATATTCATGTCGCTACATAATCCAGGCATTAAAAAAGGCGGTTCGAAAACCGCCTTTAAGCTTACTGACAAAGCTACTTCGTCATTCCGTACAGCGCGTAGCGCGTGATACGGAATCCATAGGGTATTGATTTTTCTGGATACCGGCCTTCGCCGGTATGACGATGTTTTGCTTTTTTATTCAGCTTCTTGATTTGCCTAAGCTTCTTGATTTGCCTAAGCTTCTTGATTCGCCAAGTACAACCATGTCTCAACAACAGTATCAGGATTTAGAGATACACTTTCGATCCCCTCTTCCATTAACCATTTAGCAAGATCTGGATGATCTGAAGGTCCTTGACCACAGATACCAACATACTTGCCAGCTTTACGACATGCTTGGATAGCCATGTGAAGTAGCTTTTTAACAGCTGGGTTTCTTTCATCAAATAGATGAGCAATTAGACCTGAATCACGATCTAGACCTAGTGTCAGCTGAGTCAAATCGTTTGAGCCAATGGAGAAACCATCAAAGTACTCTAGGAACTCGTCAGCTAAGATAGCGTTTGATGGTATTTCACACATCATCATAACTTTAAGGCCATCTTTGCCACGCTCTAAACCGTTCTCTTTAAGCAGTTCGATAACTTGCTGAGCTTCTTCAAGAGTTCTAACGAATGGAGCCATAATCCAAACATTCTTAAGGCCCATCTCTTCACGTGCTTTACGTACTGCTTTACACTCAAGCTCAAAACAAGCACGGAAGCTGTCTGAGATATAACGTGAAGCACCACGGAAACCAAGCATTGGGTTATCTTCTTCCGGCTCGTATGTATCACCACCAATTAGGTTTGCATATTCGTTTGACTTAAAGTCAGACATACGCACGATAATTGGCTTTGGTGAAAACGCAGCTGCTAGAGTTGATATACCTTCAGTTAGCTTTTCAACATAGAAAGAAACTGGGTCAGCGTATCCAGCTATTTGCTGGTCGATAATCGCTTTTGTTTCAGCAGGTTGAGTATCATAGTTAAGAAGGGCTCTTGGGTGAACACCAATCATCTTAGCGATGATAAACTCTAGTCTTGCAAGACCAACACCTTCATTTGGAAGTCTTTGGAAATCAAATGCTCTTTCTGGATTACCAACATTCATCATAACTTTGAATGGGATTTCAGGCATTGACTCAAGGCTGATTTGATTTAGTTCAAACTCAATTAAGCCGTTATAGATATAACCTGTATCACCTTCAGCACAGGATACTGTTACGTCGATTCCATCTTCAATCTTAGTAGTAGCATCACCACAACCAACAACAGCAGGAATACCAAGCTCACGCGCAATAATAGCTGCATGGCATGTTCTTCCACCACGGTTAGTAACGATAGCAGATGCTTTTTTCATAACTGGCTCCCAATCTGGGTCAGTCATGTCTGTTACTAGAACGTCACCAGCTTGAACCTTAGACATCTCAGAGATATCACTTACGATTCTTACTTTACCAGCACCGATTCTTTGACCAATACTTCTACCAGTAACTATCGCTTCGCCACCACTCTGCTTAAGGATGTAACGCTCGATAACCTGGCCTGTTCTGCTTTGAACAGTCTCTGGACGCGCTTGTAGAATATATAGTTTGCCGTCATTACCATCTTTACCCCACTCAATATCCATTGGGCGGCCGTAATGCTTCTCGATAATAACTGCTTGCTTAGCTAGCTCAGTAACTTCTGCATCTGTAAGTGAGAACACGTTGCTCTCAGCAGGATCTACATCAACGGTATCAACTGACTTACCGTGCTCTTTTGAAGCGCTGTAAACCATCTTGATAGCCTTGCTACCGATGTTTCTTTGTAGAATTGCATGGTTACCAGCTGCTAAAGTTGGCTTATGTACATAAAACTCATCTGGGTTTACTGAACCCTGTACAACTGTTTCACCAAGTCCGTATGAAGATGTAATGAATACAACTTGGTCGAAACCAGACTCAGTATCGATGGTGAACATAACACCAGCAGCGCCGATATCACTACGTACCATTCTTTGTACGCCAGCTGATAGAGCAACTTGGCTGTGTTCGAAGCCTTGGTGTACACGATATGAGATAGCTCTATCGTTATATAGGGATGCAAATACATGTTTCATCGCGACAAATACATTGTCGATGCCACGTATATTAAGGAATGTTTCTTGCTGGCCAGCAAATGATGCGTCAGGAAGGTCTTCTGCTGTTGCTGAAGATCTAACTGCAACTGCTAAATCGCCACCTGCATCTTTTTCCATCTTTTCAAATGCAGATCTGATATCCGCTTCGAAGTCTGGGGTAAAAGGTGTGTCGATAACTAGTTGTCTGATTTCTGCGCCAGCTTCAGCAAGTGCTGTAACATCGTCAGTATCGAGATTTTCCAGTCTTTGGTTTATCTTTTCACGTAAACCACTTTGATCCAAAAATTTCCAAAAGGCATCAGCTGTTGTAGCAAAGCCTCCAGGGACTTGAACCCCTGCCTTGGATAGATGGCTAATCATCTCACCAAGTGACGCGTTCTTTCCTCCAACGCGTTCAACATCATCCATCCCTAAATTTTCAAACCAAATTACATTGTCTAGCATAACTTGCATCCTCGTAACATTAATCGGAGCTCAAGAAAAGGAATGCGAATAATACACTAAATCATTTTTTAATGCTCGTTTCATAGCCAATATTGATACAAAATGTAATGTCAGCCCATACACAAGGCCATTCTAGTAGAATTTATTTATCTCAAAATACACTAGATTTCAGATGGTTATATGAGGGTGGTTTTGTATTGATAAATTCAACTGGTGTGCATAACATACATAATACCAGACTATTTTAGTGCGATATAAACTCCACTATTTGATACCTTGTAAGTGAGAAAAATGATTAATGAACAGTTTTGTGTTAAAAATAAACTGCTTTTTATATAGATAATGGATTGGTAAATGACAAAATGTAAACGCACAGTTTTTTATGTTTCAGATGGAACCGGCATCACTGCTGAGACTTTAGGGCAAACGCTTCTTACTCAGTTTCCTGATTATGAATTTGAACAGGTTAATCTGCCATTTGTTAACACTACAGAAAAAGCAATTAATACGGTCCGAACTATTAATGAAAATGCCAAAAGTAACTGTGGCAAGCCATTTGTCTTTTGTACAATCATCTCTGACCAATTAAGAGAGATATTAAAAGAGAGCGACTCTTTATATTTCGATTTTTTTGAGACTTTTGTAACCCCAATGGAACAAGAACTTGGTGCTAAATCAGCACATACAGTTGGTAGATCCCATGGTATGTCTGATTCCAAAGTATATCTGGATAGAATGAATGCGGTAAATTATGCTGTAGATAACGATGATGGCATCACGACCAGACATTATGGTAATGCGGATGTGATTATTATCGGAGTTTCTAGATCTGGCAAAACCCCAGTTAGTCTTTATTTAGCTCTGCAGTATGGAATAAGAGCTGCCAATTACCCTCTAACCGATGAAGACCTTGATAATACTATCCTCCCATCTTCGCTGGAGCCGTATCGCGACAAGATCTTTGGGCTAGTGATTGACCCAATCCGTTTACAAAAAATCAGGTTTGAGCGTAGACCTAATAGCCGCTATTCATCAATGCCACAGTGCAATTATGAAGTCGCAGCTATAAAGAAAATACTAAAGCGTGAGCGTGTCAATTTTGTAGATTCTACCGCTATGTCTATTGAAGAGATATCTGCAACAATTATTCAAAATGCTGACTTAAAAAAATCCATCAGAAAATAATGTAATCATTTGAATTGCTGCAATATTTACCCCTATTGCAGCAATTTACATCCATTTTAAAGCCAAATCATGCGCTAATTCATACTTTAGAACATCAGTCAGTGCCGAAATAGAATGTTCAAGCTATATTTATATTGATTGCTACAACAATAAAAACTAACGCAAACAAGATAATTATTAGCCATATGAACAAGAAACAGAGTGAAGATAGTGGAAATATTAGAGTAACTCCAACGACCATAACTGGTTCTGTTGAGAAAACGCTTGAGTCTCACCCTTCCCTACACAGTTTGTATCATAATGACCCAGAGTTTTTTGGAAACATTACAGATGTAAACTCTATCAATGAACTTCTTGATTTGACCCTTAAAGAGTGCAAAAAAAAATGGGGTTTTGAATATCTTGGCGCCCAACTGGTAGATAAAAAATCCAATACTATTAAATTTGCCTCCGTGCTGTGTACTCAAGTGATAACTAAAGATGTTAGAAGCTTAATAACACGTGAAATTTGGATGGATTCAAAAGAATCTGTTTCTAGCTATGCAGCGCTTAAAAAGACCTGGATTTATAATGATATCGAGAAGTTACTAGAATCTACTGATATCACATTAATGGATAAAGGGCCTCTTACTGCTCTTGGAGTTAAAGAGACTTTAATAATACCGATTTTAATTAAAGGGGAAGCAATCGCACTGTTTAACCTAGGTTCTATGTCAAAAAAACAAGGTTATGACACAGAAACTTTGGAGCATATAGTCTGCTTTCTAAACTCTTTATCAACTTATATAAGAATTTTTAAGCATCAACACGCTATTGAAGAGCATACCAATGAACAAGAAGAAACCCTCAGCCTAGTCAGCAAAATAAGCAGCACTATAAACTTTAATGAGATCATTGAGCTTCTTCAAACCTCAATAAAATCAATCACTGACTATGATGGTTTAATAATCAACCTTTATGACCAGGATACTCAAAAACTTAAAATACAGGGAATAGATCTACCACAAAAATTCAAACCGGTTGAAAAGCCACTATTACACTTCGCTACATCAATCAATGAACCAGAAGCAATTGTAGAGAGCTTTGAAAATAACCGTATTATTGAAGTTGACACTAAAAGCCTTAGCTCACAATCTATCCCTCTGAAAAATCAATTTATCGGCTGGGAGATAAAGTCACTTAAGATCATCCCATTAAGCATCTCGGATTTAGCTCCATTAGGAACAATTTCTGTATTTAGCTGTGATGAGAACAAACATATCACTGCGCCTATGATTGAAAAAGTGCGCAAAAAAATAATCCAGTTTTATAACCCTCTTAAAAATGCATATAAATACATCAACCTGAAAAAGAGTGAAGCAGCCTTTAGATGCGCACAGAGTGAACGCAGTAAGCTAATTAAATTTATTAACCTGGTTAACAGCCTTAATTCAGCTGAAAAAATCTATAAAATAATTTCTCAAGAGATTCTTAAGCTTTACGATTTTGAAACTGCTCATATCATGATGGAGGAAAACTCAAAACTTGTTGCCAAGGCATCAGAATCTAAATTCGATAGATACAACTCTATTTGCACTGAATGGACCATGATAATGCGTGATGTTGACTATGATGTCAGCAAAGCCACTGGAGCTTACCCATTAACATTTGTGGGGAAAAAAGCGTTCTATTTCGGTGATCTAAGTGAAATTATTGATATTAAAATGAGTGACAATGATGAAAAAATCATCGGTTCAATCTCAAAAATACACCCCATTAAATCAATAATAAACTTTCCGATAATTAATAATGGTACGGCTATCGGCGTTATAAGCTTAATGAGCTTAAGTACTAACGTAAAACTATCCTCAGAAGATATATCCTTTCTTGAACTCATTGGTGAGTTTTTTGGTTCTGCAATTACCAATGCTGGTCTGTATACAACAATAGCGAATCATAAAAGTGAAACTGAAAAAACACTATTTGAATTAGAATCAACGCAAAAGAAACTTATAGATACAGAAAGAAAACGTGCAGAAGCTCTTCTTATTGCTAAAGAAACAGCTGAAGCAACCGCAAAGTCTAAAAGCCAGTTCCTTGCCAATATGAGCCACGAGATAAGAACCCCTATGAATGCAATTATAGGGTTAACAAATCTTGCTATAAGAAATGAACTACCAATAAAAGTAAAAAATTATCTACATAAAATAGATACATCCTCAAAGACACTGCTGCATCTAATCGATGATATTTTAGATTTTTCCAAGATTGAATCAGGCAAATTCACTATTGAAAAAACCAGTTTCTCCTTACGAGGTGTACTAGATAATATCTCAGATATTTTCACACCAAAACTTGCAGAAAACCCCGACCTAGACATCATTATTACCGCTGACGATAACATTTGTGACAGTTTATGTGGCGACCCTAACCGCATAGGCCAAGTTATTATAAACATAGTGAATAACGCTATTAAATTTACCAACTCTGGTGAGATAACCATAAATATCAGCCAGAGAGGTAGGTCTCAAGAACCATATAAACTCGAGTTCTCAATATCAGATACTGGCATAGGGATTAAAGATGATGTAATTGGATCTCTCTTTGACTCCTTCACCCAAGCAGATGGCTCAATTTCAAGAAAATATGGGGGAACAGGACTCGGGCTTACTATATGTAAAAGTTTAGTTGAACTTATGGGCGGTAGGATATGGGTAGAGAGTGAAATAGGCAAAGGGAGTACGTTCTACTTTACAGTTAAGCTAGAAAAATCTGAATCAAGAAGCAGCATTGATGTTCATATCCCAGATAACATCCGCAATAAAAAAATACTCATTGTTGATGATAACCGCAGCCTCAGAACAGAAATGTGTAACGCATTAAGATCATATGGGCTTTCTGCTGATGCCGTCTCTTCTGGAAGTGAGGCTATCAATAGATTAAATGCCGCATATAACAGCCAGCAACCATATGACCTTGCAATAATTGATATCAATATGCCTGTTATGGATGGTGTACAAACTGCGCAAAACATCTATATCGATGATAAATTCAATAACTTGCCAATTATCTCTTTAGGAACACTGGGGCAAGAAGAGATTGTAAATAACATTAATAATATAGCCGCCATAATTTACAAGCCAATAAAGCCTGTTGAACTTATTGAGTCGGTATTAACTGTTCTAGATGCTGAGATTGCTACCATTAACAAACTCGATTCATCAATAAATACAGAAGATGATGTAGAACAAATAGCTAAAGAAAAGCTAAGAGGCAATAAAGTTCTGGTAATTGACGATAACAACCTGAATTTACAAGTTGCAAGTGAGCTTATGCAAGTTATCGGTATTCATGTAGAAACATCTTCAAGTGCAGCCGAAGGGATAGAAAAAATCCGTAAAAATGCATACAACCTGATTTTCATGGATATTCAGATGCCAGAGCTAAATGGGTATGATGCAACTGAAACAATTCGTAAAGATCCGAACATTCAAGACAATATCATTATTGCAATGACAGCAAATGCAATGGATGGGGATAAAAGCGCCTGTCTAAGGGCTGGCATGGATGACTATATTCCAAAACCAATAAACACAACATCGCTATACCAATCGCTTTTAAAATGGCTGGATAAAGACCCTGGTAAACAAAATGGAGCTCAAGAGCTTTCCTCTCCGCTGGAAAAAATTAAAGTTCGAGCCAATGCAATCAAACAAGATAATCAAATAGACTTTAACCTAGCAATACAAAAGCTTGGTAACAACAAGACTCTATTTGTTAAGTTAGTGCATGACTTCTGTACTAACTTTGTTGGTCATCCGCAGCAGATTTCTGATGCAGTAGCAGAGAATAACATTGAAGTTGCACACCGGCTTGCGCATACCGTAAAAGGTGTGGCGGGTACATTTGGGGCTAACTTCCTGTATGACTCAGCACTACTTTTAGAAACCATGCTAAAACGGGGAGAAACAGATAATCTAGATCTTACTATATCTATGTTTAAAAAAGATTTTGAAAATTGTCATGCCCAACTAAACGCCTTCCTTAAAAACATTTAACAGTTGAAGCTTAACAATTAAGCTCTGTTGCCACATTTCTGCCACATTTCATACTCACTTTTACACTATATGCGCCCTAAACTGCCCTGCGGTTCATCTATAATTATTTTAACTAACTTAATTTATGAACTTGAAATGGACCTATAGGAAAATAATCATGCGAAAGTTTTTGGCTTTAATAGTGCTTTCAGCGTTAACAACAGTATTGTTACCACAAACATCATATGCGACTGGCGACGATTTTAACCTGATAAAAGCATCAGAAAAAATTGTAAATAACATGCCGGTGCTTTATCTGGAGTTTAATCAGAAACTAAATACCAGCATTAATAACAATAATTTCTTTCAAGTTACTGCCATAGAAAAAGACAGAACTTACAATTTAGGTGGAGGATGGGTTATAGATGACAATGAAAAAAACATCTATTTCTCCAATATTCTGCCGAATAAAACTTACGATATAACTATAAGAAAGCTTACAAGCCGCAGCAAAGAACAGATAGAAAATCAGATAAAAGTTACGGTTAAAACCAAGCACCTTGAACCCCAATTTGGGTTTGCAGCACAAGGATCGATACTACCGAAAAATACCAATGGTGGTCTGCCAATAATGACTATCAATGTGGACGAAGTTGATATTGAGTTCTTACATGTACTGCCACATAAATTAAATGCATTCCTTCAGCGTTACTACCTAACCAAAATCAGCCATAACTACGAGATGAGAAATCTACATAACTATGCCGCTCCTGTACATCAAGGCAGGTTCGTTATTAACGACAAAACCAAGAATAAGCGCATAACCTCAAATATCGACCTGCAACCGATTAAAACTCTTAAAAAACCAGGTATGTACATAGCTGTAATGACACGTCCTGGGCTCTACGAATATAGTTATAAAACAGCCTACTTTTTTATAAGTGACATAGGGTTACACGCACGTAAATACAAAAATCATATAGATTTATATACCGCATCGCTGCAAGATGGAAAACCGATTAAAGATGTAGATCTTAAGCTGTATAACTATAACAATTTAGTTACAAGTGAAGGTAAAACAGATGCTAAAGGCTATGCCTCTTTAAAATTATCTGTTCGTGACAATACCGACTCTTTAATCATCGCCCAAAAAGATGATGAGGTTTCATTCATTAAAATAAACACATCTGCCTTGGATCTTTCTGAATTCCCAATAAGTGGGGTTAATCAAAACCACCTAAATGGATTTATCTTCAGTAACCGCAACCTATTCAGACCTGGTGAAACCCTCCCCTTATCGCTTCTTTTGCGCGATTTCGACGGTAAACCAGTTGCCGAAAGACCAATATACCTAACAATCAGCGATCCTTCAGGTAGCAAATATAAACAATACACTTTGAGAAGTAGTAACAGTGGTTATTATGAAAAAGACATCTGGATTCCAGAGAATGCAAAAACAGGAAAATGGACAGCAATTGCTCACACCAGCTCCAACTTAAGTGCATCAATTGGCAAATTCAAATTTAATGTTGAAGAGTTCTTACCGGAAAGAATCAAACTTGAACTAACATCTACGGAAAAGGTATACCAAGCAAATGAATCAATCGATATTGAACTACAAGCCGACTACCTTTATGGAGCCCCTGCTGCATTAAATAAAGCATCTGCCGTATCTATCATTAAACCTAATATACACCCCAGCAAAAAATATAAAAAATTCTTCTTTGGCAACCATATACAAAGCAGTCAACCTGTTCGCAATAATGTTTTTGATGGCAAACTCGATAAAGATGGAAAAACAAAAATAATACTTAAAACCCCAGCAAAAGTTGAAGCACCAATGCGAGCAACACTAATCGCTAGTGTATTTGAATCGGGCGGGCGGGCGATAAACCGATCTATCGATAGACAAGTTTGGCCTGCAGATACTGTAATAGGGATAAAACCAACTTTTGATGGCTCTTATGCACCAGTTAATCAAGATATAGTGTTTGAATTAATCAACATCGACTCCAACGATAATTTAAAGGGTGCAGACGACCTTGAAGTTAAATTAATCTTTGAGCAACGCGACCACCACTGGTACTACGATAATGATAATGGTTGGGAGGCAAAATATACCCAACTAGACCATGAAAGATTTAAAACCACAGTAAACCTTAAACAGAATAAAGTTGGCAAAGTATCCATCCCGGCGCAAAGGTGGGGCCGCTATAGAGTCGAAGTAAGAACCAAAGATAAAAAAATCCTTACCAGCTACCGTTTTCGCATGGGGTGGTTCTCTGACGACAACAACAGCAACCGTCCCAACAAAGTTCAACTAAGCCTTGATAAAGAGAAATACCAAGCGGGTGAGATTGCAAAGCTTAAGATAAAGCCTCCCCATGCTGGCAATGCGCTAATAATGGTGGAATCAAATAAAAAGCTATTCAGTAAGCGCATATATGTTCCAGCAACTGGGATTGAAACAGATATTAAAATAGAGCCTGAATGGGATAGTCAAAACATCTATATAAGTGCGGTTATTTTCCGTGAAGCCAGTAAAAAAGAGATGATTACTCCGCAGCGAGCGATGGGGATAATCCATCTACCGCTTGAGCGTAAACAGCGCAAACTTGCTGTGCAGATTGAACCGATAGATAAAGCATTACCCAACCAAGAGCTTCAATTAAAGATTAAAATTGATGGGGTTAAAAATAAAAAGGTGTGGGTAAAATTCGCCGCAGTAGACGTTGGGATTTTAAATATAACCAACTATAAAACTCCAGATCCTTTTTCCCATTTCTTTGCTAAAAGGCGCTATAACGTTGATAGCTATGACCTCTACAACAAAATTATTGAAAACCAAAAAGGAAGGCTAACCAAACAGCAATTTGGCGGTGATGCAGATATGAGCGGCAAGAGAAAAAACCGCCTGCCAAAAGCCAAGGTAAAGCTTATTTCACTATCTAAACAGTTGTTGCAAACAGATGAATCAGGTAACGCCATGATTAAGTTTAAGGCACCAGATTTTAACGGCAAACTTAAACTAACCGCGATCGCATTCACCGATGATAGCTTTGGGTCTGGTGAGAGTGAGACTATCGTTGCCTCCCCTATTGTCGCTGAAATATCCACGCCGAAGTTCCTCTCCGATAATGATGCAGCGATGATTGCTTTAGATATTCAAAATCTAAGCGGTTCAGAACAAGAGATAGAGTTTGAACTAATCACCGAGGCACCGCTAAAAGTGAGCAACTACAGCAGCCTTGAAAGTATCGCCGATAAATCTAAGAAAAGTTATTTCTTTGAGATAAGCGCAGGCGCATCCTACGGTATCGGCAAAATTAAACTCAAACTATCCACAGCCAATAAATTTCAGCTTGAACGGGAATGGGAGCTAGCAATCCGCCCAGCTTACCCAAGCGAGATGCGTACATTTATGACTAAAATAGCTGGCGATGCCAAATTCACCCTGAAGCAAGAATGGGTAAAAGGACTGAATCCAGAAAGCACGATTATCGATATTGTCGCCTCCAACACCCCACCATTTAATTTAAACAATATCGCTAAAGGTCTATTTGGTTACCCTTATGGCTGCCTTGAGCAAACAACCAGTAAGGCATTTGCCAACCTGTTTATCGATGATAAAACTGCCAAGCTTCTTAACCGTAAGCCAATATCAACTGCAGAGAGAATAGACAAACATGAGAGAGCAATTTCAAGATTGTCTGGTATGCAGCTTGCCAACGGTGCATTTGGCCTGTGGAGTAGTAACAGTCCTGAACAACCATGGCTGAGCTCATATGTTGCCGACTATCTTTTAACAGCTAAAGATAAAGGGTTTGAAGTTCCTGAGCTGATGCTTAATAAACTACTAGCGCAATTAAAGAACAGAATTAATGGGCGCTCACTTTCTATAGTAAGACGACTATACAGCCAAGATAATAACCATCTTGCTTTTGCATCAGATTCCTATGCTGCCTACGTGTTATCCAAGGTAAACATGGTTCAACTAAGCACCTTGCGCAATATGTATGAATATAAAAAATCACATGCGAAGTCTGGCCTGCCACTGGTTCATCTTGGTGTTGCTCTGATTAATTTAGGGGATAAACGCAAAGGGATGGAAGCGATAAAAGATGGGATAAAAACTAAGCGCGGAAAGAGATATCTTGGTGACTATGGTACTAGCTTACGCGACTCAGCATTGATGCTCTCCCTGATTGAAAATCATGCTATTAAACTAGAAAACAACCTTATTCATACCATATGGCAAGAATCCGAAGCCAAGCGTTATCTAAGCACGCAAGAGCGGGTATCAATCCTTAAGGCTGGATTCTCAACAATCAACGAAAGCAGTCCATTCACCGTGGGTGTCATTCAAGAGATGATTGAAGAGAGAGTTGATGCAAAAAAATTCTTCAGCATGGAGTTCACCCATGATGATGTAATTACCGGGACTGATTTACAGTTTATAAGTGATAAAGATATGTTTGTATATGCTGCAGTGTCAGGGTATCCCACCAAGCCACCAAAACCTAAAATGGATAACTTTGAAGTCACCAGAAACCTATATTCAATGGATGGAAAACCATTAGATAAAAGGGTATTTGCAAGCGGTGAGATGGTAATTGCTCACCTGCAAATCAAAACTAATGAATATTATGATAACGCTATGGTAATCGACCTTATCCCTGCTGGATTAGAGATTGAAAACCTAAACCTATCTCAAGGCGATAGCCTAAATAACATACAGTTAAGCGGCATAAATCCCGCTGCTGCTATGCAAAGTTACAATATAAAACACATTGAATTCAGAGATGATAGATATGTTGCAGCATTAGCTTTATCTCCCAACAGAGTCACTCACCTATTTTATATACTGCGCGCAGTTTCCCCAGGAGTATACATTGTGCCACCAACCTACATTGAGGATATGTACAGACCACAACACAATGGAGTTGGATTAACGCAAAAGCCAATTACGGTACAAAATAAATAATGAGGGTTAAGAGACTAATTATAAAAATTGCCCTAGGAATATGTGGGCTATTCATCTGCTTTTTAATTGCAGACTACATAGCCCCTCTTCCGCAATCACAGCATAAGTTCAGTACCGTGGTTTTAGCTGAAGACAACACACCGCTTAGAGCATTTCCTGATAAAAATGGGGTGTGGCGCTACCCAATTACCGCTGCTGACGTATCCCCCAAATATATACAGGCGCTAATGGGTTATGAGGACAGATGGTTCTACTACCACCCTGGGGTAAATCCATTAGCACTTTGCCGCGCTTTTGGACAGATGATTAGATATGGAAAACCTGTATCTGGCGGCTCCACCATAACCATGCAAGTTGCACGACTAATCGACCCCCATAGCAAAAATCTGCAGGGCAAACTTAAACAGATGTTCCGCGCGATACAATTAGAGTGGCATATGAGCAAAGCAGAGATTCTGGATATGTATCTCAACATAGCTCCATTTGGTGGTCCAATTGAAGGGGTGCAAGCAGCAAGCTTCACCTATCTTGGTAAGCCAGCAAAACAACTAACTTATGCAGAGGCGGCACTGTTAGCGGTATTACCCCAATCCCCTACCCGCTTTCGCCCAGACCGTCATCCAGAGCTGGCAAAAAAAGCACGAGATAAAGTACTTAAGCGCCTAGATAAATTCAACATCTGGCCCAAGATTGAGATAAATGATGCGTATGCCGAAGATATCCCCATGCAGAACAACTCGCGCCCGAAAAAAGCAGCGCTATTGGCGCATAGGCTGTTAAACAAGCAAAAGAGTTACGCAGATAAAATTAAAACCACCATCGATTTTAATATGCAGACAGCCATCGAGGAACAGTTAAAAACATATATATCGCAACTACCAACAAAGACATCTGCAGCAGTTTTAGTTGTTGAGAATAAAACCATGCAGGCCCGTGCCTATGTGGGGTCTGCCGATTACAGCGATAGCTCCCGTTTTGGCTATGTGGATATGATTACCAGTTTGCGTTCACCAGGTTCAACTCTAAAGCCATTCCTTTATGGCCTGGCAATGGATGAAGGGCTGATACATTCATCTAGCTTATTGCAGGATGTCCCTCTTAGCTTTGATGGTTACAAACCACAAAACTTCCTCGGAGGTTATAACGGCGCCGTTACCGTCAGCTCAGCTTTGCAAAAATCCCTTAATATCCCAGCGGTACAAGTTCTTAAACATTACGGTGAGAATAGATTCATCGACAATCTAAGAAACTCTGGATTAAAACTTAAAATACCAGGCAATGGAAAGCCCAATCTAGCCGTGATTCTCGGAGGGGTCGCTACCAACCTAGAGTCTCTTGTTGGAACATATGCTGCATTAAATAACGGCGGTTTAGCAGCCAAAGTTATCTTCCAAAAGAACCAAGCAACAAAATCTCGCCGAATCTTAAGCCCAGAATCAGCTTGGATTATAAAAAAGATATTAGAAGAAAATGAACGCCCAGGAATCAATGACTCTGTACTCTTCCGCACCAATTCAAGAAAAGTAGCCTGGAAAACCGGGACCAGCTATGGGCATCGTGACTCATGGGCCATAGGGGTAACCAATCAATACACAATTGGTGTATGGGTTGGCAGACCAGACAGCACCCCGCAACCAGGTCAATACGGAGCAGTTACCGCCGCCCCACTACTGTTTAATATCGTAGATGGTCACAACCTTTCACAGTATTGGGCCGACGACAATGCAACGCCCGAAGGTGTTAGCAAAACAACCACCTGCTGGCCTCTGGGAACAGAAAAAAATGGATCTCAAGACCAAAACTGCCATATTCAACACCCAGCATGGGTTATCGATGGAATTACACCAACAACCTTGCGTGAGAACAAAGATAAAATCAGCGCTAATACAGTGTCGATACTAATCGATAACAAAAATGGAAAACGGGTAAACCTAGCTTGCAGTAAGAATGACACAACCCCTACTAAATTTGCCATCTGGCCAACACGAGTTCTACCCTGGCTTGCCCCAGAAATTAGAACAAAAGCAACCCCGCCAAAACCAGCACCAGACTGCCTTGAACTGCAACCACTGTTTGATAGTAAGATAAAAATCAGCGGGATTAGCGATAATACCATTATCAAACGGATACCAAATTCGAAAGAGAACCCAACCATCTCCCTCAGTGTTAGCGGCGCAGAATCAGATGTATATTGGCTTAAAGACCAACAGCTAATCCGCAAATTATCACCTAATCAGAACCTACTTTATAAATTCAGCACCGAAGGTGAACATAACTTTTTTGCGATTGATGAAGCGGGAAATATGGATAAAGTGAGTGTGGTTTATAAGATGTAGTGCGAAAAAATATGGATAGTTACTGCATATTACTTATAAAAATCGTAGGCCTGTAGTTAACCATTGATTTCAGTAAATCTCTATACACCATATATCATTATCAGCACCTGCCTGCTCGATGACCTCCTGGTACTCAATCAGCTTAGCCTGAATTTCTAGTCTTGGTTTATTGCCACAACGTAACCAAATAACCAATGGTGGTCCACCATTCAACAAACTCAACTCATGAAAATCTGCATCCTGAGTTACAACTGCAAACTCATTAATCTTGGCATAATCCCATATTTCATAATCGCTCGACTCACCCATACCAAGCAGCCCAACCTGGGCACTTTCAGGATATAATTCTGCTAAAGACGCCAACAATCTATACGAAAGATTTTGATCTAAAAGCAGCTTCATGCAGCAACACAAACCATGTGGTGCTCACGCTCAGCAGCATAACCCAAACATGCATTTATATGCTCAACTGAAAGCTCAGGAAAATCCTCCAAAATCTCTTGCTGGCTCATTCCATTTGCTAACCAGCCAAGAACGTCATAAACGGTGATTCTCATCCCTTTCAGACAGGGTTTACCACTACGTTTACCTGGTGTTATTTCAACATAGTCTTGATAGCGCATATATATTCTCTAATTATTAATTAATACTCTATTTTTAATTCTACTGCTTTTTTTTGATTTTACCACCGGTAGATTAGCACCATGTGTTTCAATCAATATCTGAATTAATCAGATTAAAAATCAATTCACTGATATATAAAGCTCCTTGCTAACTCCAACCCCTTTAAACCAACACCGCTTAGTTTTTGAAGCGAGTTCACTGAGCTTATCCACAGCTCCTGCCAGATGATAATATTTAGAACCAAAGTATTTTACTGACCTAAGCCAGTTCATCTTCTGTACCCCAAGCTACTGCAGAATTGGTCTTATCTCCTAGGTAATATGACCGCGTTTATCCTCTCTTATTGCCCTGCCCGTCCAATCTGCTAGTTAAAGACTAACTAATCGAACTAACATGGGGCAGACCGCGTTTATTTCCTTGATGTGTACTGGCTTAAAGACCAACAGCTAATACGCAAATTATCACCAAATCAGAACCTACTGTATAAATTCAGCACCGAAGGGGAACATAACTTTTTTGCGATTGATGAAGCCGGAAATATGGATAAAATAAGTGTGGTTTATAAGATGTAGTGTTAATCAAAAAGCGTAATTTTTATATCTTAATAGGTTTTATATTCGCGAATGTAAAATCTAATTCTGAGGGGTTTTGCCACTTTTTTCCAATTCAAAAAAATATAATATGCATATTTTTCAGGAAATTAGAACAATCAATTAATTGTCTCGACGTCGAGACAATGTTTGAGAAAAGACCTTGAAAAAACAAAAGGTGGGCAGTGCCCACCCTACTTGGCTTTACTCTGCCCCCATTGATTTTTTGATTCCGTCAATTTCAAGTGGTTTTCTTCGGCGGACTTACGTGGTTTTTTGGGTATATTGATTCTTGTTTTATATTTAGTTCTATTATCATCACGATCTATTAGGTAATAAATTATCATCAATGCAATTTTATAATAGCCTTTCAAAAGACATCCAATATTTATAAATGAATTATTTAAATTTTTCCTCCTATAACCTAGTATTTTGAGAGATCCGAACACATTGCCAAAGGAAGAAGCTCTAGAAAAATAATATTTAGATTTTTCAATATCCTTAGTAACGTCTACACCTTTTTGATATAAGATCCCTAATCCATAAGAACAAAGTCCATCACCACACAAGTCTCCCTGTTCAAGGATCGAAATCGCATTCTGTACATCTCCCTGCTTATAGCAACATATCGCCAGTTGATATATCGCATTACTATTATCAAGAGCAGCTTTTTCAAACCAATACTGCGCCTTGGTATAACTTTGAGAAACACCCGTTCCTGATTGATACATTTCAGCAATTGCTACCTGACAATTCCAGTAACCAACCTCAGCAAGCTTAAAATATAATTCAAAGGCAGAATTATATTCTTTTTTTAAATAAAACTTCCTTGCTGCTTTGCACTTTTGTTTATCATTATAATAATTTCTATTCACTATTCACCGCTATTTATTCAATATTCTTACAGTTTAACTTCTCGCTAGGCCTACGACTATAACTCCAATCATTTCAGAGACTATGCATATAAGAAAAGCCTTTAAAAACTAAAATCCACAGTAGAAAAATTTGGAAACATTAAGTTGCTAAAAAGAACACATACTAACCTTACAGGCTGACGGTGAGCACAGCGCCCCCAACATGATACAAACTGACTTCTAAGCAAAAGCTTGGATTCATTCTTCGCTAGCAGCCTAGTCATCTCCACACCACAAATACCCAAATAACAAAAAAGCCAAAGGGGTTAACCTTCGGCTTTGGATATTAAACTACATAAAGCTTCTATTCAGCAATAGCAGCCCACGCAGCAATAGCTCCGTTATAGCTACTATAGAAACCAAAAGTGCTATAGATCTTTGCTGACCACCCCTTTTGTATCGTATGAGTTGGCTTAGAACATGGGATATTTGCATTAATTACAGGGTCTGAGATATTTCTAAAACTACCAAATGATGTTTTATATTTATCACACACCATTGCTACAGCAGCATCATCCATATCCATAGCTACATACTCTTTATAATTACCATCGGTAGTTGCTATTTCATAACCATTAGTTGTTAGTACAGGATCGTGATTCCAAAATTCAGCTTTAGGGTCAGCTAGTTTCTCTGGATTTATATCGTCATTCCCCAGATCTTTCCAAGTTAATTTTGTACCCTCTTCATCATTTAACTCATCGATAAGGATATTCATCATCTCGTCAGTTGCTGGAACTACTCGCATAAGTGGGGTTATTAAAGATTGAATACCATCTTTAGGTTGCCAGTGATTACTGAAAGTAGAGTTAGCAAACTTCTTATCTTTAAATTTACCAGTCAGCTCAAATTTACCTGCATTTGTGACTGAAACATCGCCAAGCTTACTGTTAACTTTAGCTCCGCCTGCTGTGCCAATGGTAAAAAATACGCTAGGGCTGGATTCTTTAATTATCTTTTCAACAAAAGCAGTAACCGGCATATCTATACCGTCGGTACTTATATGCATCTCAGATTTAACCAGCAGCACTTTCTTACCATTGACTTCAACTAAAAAGATACTTCCCCAGGCATCCTCTGCAACAGATGGAGCATAAGATGGGATGTCATACTCTTTCTTTGCCTCTGCATAGCCTTTGCTGCATTTGTACCATTTGTTTTTCCACTCATTTTTATGTGACCCCCTGTAGTAAGGCATCTCTTTATCACTATTACAGAAGACAAAATCAAGAGCATTCCACTCTGCCTCTGTCCAGGTAATAACTACATGATCTACTTTAGCTGGTAGTGTGCTAGTTAAGCTGTCCCAGCCATCTAACGGAATAGCCTTAGGTGCCGAAGCTCCAACCTTTTTCCAATCAATAGGCTCTAATGGTGGCATTTTTAGTGATGGGTGGCCTACAGTCTCAAGCCCATGGCGATGATAAGTGTTATTTTCCATAATTATTCCTTAATTTAATATGTTATATACAGATTTGCATCATGCAATTTCTAGCGGTGACAACTTTTATCTACCAGAGGAACAACGTTCTCTAAGACATAATCAATTAGAGATTTATCCTCAGTGGTGGTGATGATTTTTGCTGCTTTTTCAGCCAGTGGAGCGATATCTTTAAGCGCTGTTTTCGCTTTAACAATCGAATTTAAATCATCGATAAGATGTTGCTGTTCATTATCGGTGCCTTTTTTATAACCACTTACCAAATAATTTTGAATCATGGTATCTGCACCTTTAACTTTTATCCCCTCTTTAATCTTATGCAGCAATGAAGGTAGTGAATTACCAGCAAACCACTGTGCAATTTCAACCTTGTCATCGGTATAGCACGGGCTACAAAACATGAAGTGTCCTGCATCAAGTATCATCTGTTTAAATGATTTGAACTCTCTTGGAACAGGAGAGCCGTATTCAATAATCGATGAAGATGGTTTAACCAACATATCGTTTACACCCACTACATTCAGAAAGTGTATATCTTCTGCCCCATCGATATGGAACTGGTGATTCATAGATTCAGGTGTTACACCATGACTAAGAAGATCTAAAAATGCTCTAAACGGTACCCAGCGGTCATCGTTAGTAAAACCAACAATCTTCATGAATGAGTTATTCTTATTCTGTTTGAAAAACTGCTGCCACGACCAAGCTGTCATTGCTGAGGAACCAGCCATCAAGAGGAGGATATCCAAAAAGAATAGTGATATACCGGAGCTTTTAAACGGTTCCATCTCTTTAAATGGAGCCATCATCTGATAGTATCCAGCAAAAACTTTTTGCATCCCTAGCTCACGAGCACCCATTATTGGAACGCCATAATACGATAAACGATGGATCTTCTTCGCTACCTCAGCGCCTTGTTTTGCGAATAAACCAGAGAATAGTAATCCCCCGATGCAAACTGCAAACACATTAAGTTTATCGACTTTGTACTCTTTTAATAATCGATCTATGATCTCTACTTCAATGACATTAAGAAGATCATCTTCACTCCAACCTGAAAGGGTAAACAGTTCTGATGTACCCCAATCAATCAAATAAACGTCAAAACCCTGTTTAACGAAGTGGTCGATAAAATTGTTATCGACAAACCAGTTACCATAACCACGACTCATCAAAGAGTAGCTGTATACAATTGGTCTTTTTTGTTTTACTTCTGCACCCTTATCGGCAGGAAACTTCCATACAGTATAGTGTGGTGAGTCAATATATTTATCCACACCATTCATATAAATCGGATCTAGCATTTAAACCTCCGTTAACTATTAATGAATCCATACAAATTGATTTATAGTGAATTGCACCATCAAAACAAACAATATTATTAGTAATGAATAATGCAACTATTTGATAGTGTATACGCGAGATTAATATTAGGTAAAGCATAAAATTTGAGCTTAATGCTTGGTAATAAACGGTTAAATTAACATTGTGCATAGACACCACTGAAAAACATAATAAAATCATAGGCGAATAAAATACAACTCAATAACCATGGTATATAATTTTGATTTTCAATTTTTAAATATGTGAACTGGGTAGGTTTTATGTGAATAATATTCTGAATTAAATGAAGTAAAAATGATGCACAGCTAATCAGAAAATTATATTTCTCTGATTAGCCAAGAATTACTATTCTAAATAATAGAAAAGGCTATTTAGTAGGGGTTAGATAAAAAACCTGTGCATCTTGTGGGTCACTTTCAGTATATCTAAAGCATTCACTATCAAGCTTTTTAAAGCCCATTAACTGTAATTGCTCATGCGGGAAAACCCAGTCAGAGCAGGCAAAAAATATCGAGGTATTATTCTGATTCAAATAACTTAAGAAATTGGAAAAGAAGAAAGGAACCACTTCAGTAGCGGCATAATCTGGGTTAATAACTAAACGTGACATCTCGCAGACTTTTGTAGTCTCAGCTAGCCCGGCAAGGCACCCGCCTAACTTGTCTGAGTTATAATAGCGCTGCATCTCATACTGTTGATTACTATCTTTATCAGTTAATCTAACTGCTGCAACAATTTCATCATTATCAAGCATGACAACCCACTGTTCATAGCTTTCATAATCATCAGTAAGGATCTTAGCACAACCGTCTTGTTGATTAACTTTTAGACCTGAAGGATTATCATCAGCTATAATCCACCCCATATCCTCAACATAAACTTTATGAAGGATGGTTTTTATAGATTGGATAGTGTTTTTATCTGATTGAGAAACTACTTTAAATGCATAATTTGAGTTTTGATTCATTTTTTATTAAGCGAAACTAAGTTATAATACCGTTTGCCAGCATATTCATGCTGGCAAAATTTTAACCAAGGTTAATCCCTTCCGTGCCTTCTGCAGCTAGGAGCCAACGGTCAAGCGTATCTTGAAGCTGCTCTAACCTTACAGGTTTTGAAAGGTGGTCGTTCATACCCGCTTTAAGACATTTTTCTTTGTAGCCTGTAGCAGCATGTGCTGTTAATGCGATGATAGGAACTGGAGGTAGGCCGTTTACCTCTTCGCGCTCACGAATAAGCTGCGTTGCTTGATAACCGCTCATTACTGGCATTTCACAGTCCATTATAATGGCGTCATATCTTACTTTAGATGAGGCTGTAACAGCTTCCTGACCATTCGTAGATACGTCAGCATGGTAGCCAAGCTTGAGCAATAACCCTAAAGCAACTTTCTGGTTAATTACATTATCTTCAACTAGAAGTATGCGTCTAGCCCTATAGTCTTTTTCTTGTAGCGTATGTCTGGTTACAAGTACTGGGTCTTCGACATCTTCAGCTAGACCCATAACAGTAGCTATACAATCATATATCTGAGCTTGAGTTATTGGCTTGGTGAAATATCCATTAAAGCCAGACTCACGAGCCAGCTTGCCGTCACCACGTACACTAACTGATGTAAGAAGAACAAGCTTCATATTGGCTAAAACAGGATCGTCACGGATGATTTTTGCTAGTTCTATACCGTCCATGCCAGGCATATTTCTATCAATAACGGCTAAGTCATATGGGGTACCTTGAACCACAGCATGTCTAAGTTCTTTTAGACCATCTTCACCACCCGACTCAGTGGTACATAGAATACCTTTGGTCTCTAATACTCTTTCAAGAATCTCTAGACTGGTAGGGTTATCATCTACGCACATAACACGTAGACCTTTTATATCTTCAAGAGGTTTAAACTTAGGCAGGTGCTCTTCCACACATTTAGAGTGGATAGTAAACCAGAAGGTACAGCCCTTGCCATCCTCAGATTTAAGCCCAATCTCACCATCAAACATATCAACAAGGCGACGACAAACATTAAGACCAAGTCCCATTCCATTTGAAGATGCTTGAATATTAGTATGGTCGACAACAGATTTCGCAAATCCTTCTGATATTACTTGTCGGCGCTCTTCAGGCATTCCAAGTCCAGTATCAGAGATCTGAATTTCAAGAATATTTCCTTGCGAGTCTTCGCCAACATGGTCGGCTCTGACTATTATCTCACCTTTATCTGTGTATTTAACTGCATTACTAAGCAAGTTGTTTAATATCTGTCTAAACCTAGTTGGATCGCCACAGATTATAGATGGTACAGATGGGGAGATTAAACATGAGATAGTTACAGGTTTATCGATAACAACTCTTTCATAAACTCTGCATAACTCTTCAATGACGCGGCGCATATCAAAATTGATATATTCAAAATCAAGCTTGCCCGATTCAATTCTAGAGAAATCAAGAACATCATTCATAACAGCAAGCAAAGCATTACCAGAACTTATCGCTGTATCTAATAATTGTGTTTGCTTGTCATTTAAAGTTTCTTGTTTCAGAAGAGTCAACATTCCAAGCACGCCATTCATAGGCGTTCTTATCTCGTCACTTGTGTTAGCTAAGAATTCTGTTTTAGCTCTACTTGCAGCACGAATATCTTCAAGAGCATGGTCGAGAAGCACATTCTTTGCTTCAAGTTCACTGGTATATTCTGCAAGTTGCTGTTCCATTTGTGCACGTTTAGTAACATCACGAAACATTCCGATATACTTAACCTTGTTTCCATGCATCAAACGACTGATACCAAGCTCAAGGGAGAACTTTTGTCTATCTACGGTAAACCCTTCAATTGGGATAACTGGATGGGCATTGCCACCAAGTTGGGTATCTTCAATAGAGTGAAAATCACCACTGTCGATTCTAGATTTAATTCCTGGGATGAATGTCTCGATATTTTCCCCGACACCCTGCCCTTTTTCACATCCGAGCATTCGTTGGGCTGAAGGGTTTAAAGTTTCAACTACACCAGTATGGTCTGAGAGAAATATCCCATCTACAGCACGATCGAATATAGACTGCATCCTTTCAGCTGTTCCACTTTGCAAAACCTCACGCTTTTGCACCGAATCACGCATCATACGAAAACTTGTAATTAGCGATCCTATCTCATCATTTCTACCACGAGGCAAACGAACATTGTAATCACCAGATGCTGATGCCCAGATTGCGCGTGCAATCCTTGATATAGGGCGAATTATCTGCGTTTCAAATAATATGGTTACTATGGCGATAGCGCCTAAAATATTCCAGATGAGCAACACTTCCCAATTACGGTGCTGCGGCATACTGTCATAGCCCATGTCATATTCAAGCTCGATAAACCCTATCAGATTTTTATTGCTGAGAATTTCATGTTTATACTTTTTTGTAACTGTTAACTTGTCATTAATTACATTTCGCACGGTCTTGGATAAAGCTATTTGTGATGCCTTGTCATTTTGATTAGAGCTTTGTTTTTTAACCGGGGCTGAATCTTCTTGTTGGTCGCCAAAGGCTCCTGAGTGTCGCCACTCATTCTTTTCACTAAATAGTAATTTATCGTCTTTATCAGATACTGATATAGATATCCAATCCTCTCGCATTGCGAAAGCCATACCAAGCCGTTGGGTAATCTTGGCAATATTTTTTTCTTGGATTGGATTTATGAGAACTGCTGAAAGGACATCAACACGTTCAATAATTCTTTCTTGCTTAAGTTTGTCATCACTCTCTGTAGAAGCAGGAATCCAGTACTGGTCAAGATAGACAAGCTCTACAATCCCAATAAACAGAAGTAGCAAAATCAACTTGGTACGAATGCGCAACGACTTAAACTCCTAATACTCCATCTTACTAAAATAACCAGTAAATCTATGGAAAATCAATCATGACAAGCTTTAAGTATAGGCTATATAAACAACTTTTCATGCATATCTCATGGATAAGAAAAATTTATAAGGTTCATACGGCCTGTAAAAAATAATTAACAGACCTTATACCCTTAACTAACAAGTTTCAACTCTATAGTTTGCATTATCAATCATCTTTACATCTATGATTTGCAGCTAAAAAACTCTTAATTAAAATTTAAGAAAAAAATCATAGAGTAAGGTTATTCTTCCTCTTCTTCTTCATTAAACCAATTCAATAAAAGCTCATCCACAGTCGAAATTTTTCGAGCTGGTAGTGCATGATTGAGTACGGTTTTAACAGCCCCATGAACAGTTTTTGATAAATTATTATCCAAAATTGACTGATGAATACTTGGAGCTTGATCCCATGGAGCTAAATATACATCTGGAAAATCAACCCACCCTGCGTCAATCATTCTATTTAAAGCATTTAGCTCATTAACATTACAAAGATTTGTGCCAACTATGGTTGCTGAAGGCATTATTATTTTACGCTGCTGAATTGATACTTGGGGTGCATAAAAGCTATAGCGCTTACCACCCATATCTCCCAGATAGACTACTCGCCCTGAAAGGGGTTTTACCAGCATTGATGAGATTGCCAAGGTATCTTTATGCGCTCTTTCAATGACTATATCTACTTTATGCTTAGTTTTACCGAAGTATGAGCTTATTTTTTTAGCAATTGGCGCATATGTATTTGCTGTAAACTTACGAATTCCATCCCTAAATTTATTCGCATTTATCATCGGGTCTGGAAGAACAGGCATACCATTAAACCATTCAAACTTTGAATTTTCCTGTTCCAATTTCTCTAGTGAGAATATCCCAACTATCGACTTCCCAAACCCCATCGAATCGACATATAAGCATTGCTCTGCTGTCTCAGCAACTACAAC
Organism: Gammaproteobacteria bacterium; assembly: GCA_033852135.1. Lineage (GTDB taxonomy): Bacteria > Pseudomonadota > Gammaproteobacteria > QZLD01 > QZLD01 > QZLE01. The sequence continues at coordinate 141,720 of JAWSVB010000016.1, forward strand.
AACATGAGCACCTGATTCCCTTAATATTTCAATGGTTTCCAGCCCAATTACATCTTGTACAGCTTTTCCATCACCATAAAAAACTAGTACTGAATCACCAGGAACAACATCTGCTCTACTAAGCATCTCATATGCGCTAACTCGCCCTGGCTTACCAATAAAAGTCATATTGTAGCCAGTTGTAGCATTATGAAATGCAATAGTTCCACCAGGTATCAAAGATTGGAAACTCCGTGGAAACACCTCTTCTCCAGCATGAGATATGACGTAATCCATTAAGTTTCCGTCATTTTTATCTCTAACTTTTTCTAAAAATGACTCTCCCCAATGCAGCCATCTACGCCACTCAGAAGGATCTTCCGGTACTCTGGCAAAACAATCCTGAGTAGTTAAGTCATCCCTGCTGATGATAGGTATTCCATTTTTTTCAGCCACTGCAATTCTTTTCTTGTTGGGAACCATTCCAGTAACTTTCATGCGGTGCGCACAAGCAAGTTTTACTGCCCAACTACCAGATGCTGAGGCAGCCCCTTCAATAAGAATCCGCTTTCTTGGCTTAGCTTTCAAAGCTGTGAATAATGTACGATAAACCGTACCAGCAGGCAGAAGATAACTACCAACTAACTCAAATGGAACGCCTTTAGGAGGCTTGATACATTGCGGTCCATCAACTGTAATAAATTGCTGATGTGAGCCATCTGGCGAATCCATCCCCTGACTATGGAACCCCTCTCCCATAGGCTCTGTAACGGCCTCTGGTGAGAGAAAGTTAATAACACCAGGGTATATAGAAACCACATCTCCTATCTTTAACCTATCTGTAAGAAGCAGCTCTTCACCTAGCCCAACTACAAGCCCAACACCACCAGATCCGGTAATATGGACATCTTGGTCATGCATATTAAATACAGATTCAGGGAAACCTGAAAGCGCACTTATATCATCACGATTAATCTCTGAACCAAGTACATACAAAAGTGCCTGGTGTGGACGTGGTTTTGGAACAGAAACTATAATCTGCTTTTCAGCTCGAATTGGCTCACCATGCAATGCTTCACCAGTTTCAAGGTCTTTAACTACTGCGTAAGCGAATTGCCATTTTGGCAGAGGCGTTTTTCCTGGATAGAAAGGAGAGCCTATCTTTAATAGTTTTCCTTCAGCAATTAATTCATCGTTTTGCTTTTCTGAAAAAACCGGGCGATATACTGTAGGCAATGGTGGAGATTTCTTAGTAAAGAACAGCTCCAACCCTTTCATACCGCCATGTTCGCCATCTATAACTGCTGCAGAAAATGCTTCCGCTTCAGCAGCTAAACCAACTTCAAACCCTTGCTGAAACCCCATCTGTACCAGTTTAACTATCGCATTTGCAACTTTTCCACGACCAACACTCACAGCCTGACGCAAACATCGCTGAATCTCACTATGCTCTAAAATTACAGACCATGGCACTGGAACAGGATGAGCCCACGAAGCAACATCATCAGCTCTCTTTTTCATGGCTTTAAACACAGTATCGTCTGAACCCTGAATAGCAGATATTGCAAGAGAATGAGCACAAGTTAAAGCATCAGCTGCTCCACCAGTTAATTTATCGATTAGACCTAAATCAAAGGCCTTTTCAGCATCAATCTGACGACCAGATAACAGCAGGAATAATGATTCATTAAGCGCCCTTTCAAGTGAAGGTGTATTCGATACCATTACCCTTGGAACGCGCTGAGTTCCCCCAAACCCTGGTGGAATGAACAAATTGATTTCAGGCTGGGAAAATAAAGCCCCTCGATCTGCAACACGATAGTGGCAAGCCATAGCTAACTCACAACCACCACCTAAAGCCAAACCACTTATCGCAGCAATTACAGGCTTCTTCATCTGTTCAATCTGAGAAAATAACGCATGTCCTTTTGCAGCAAAAGCTCGCGCAGTTTCTCTATTTTTAATCTGAGTATAGATCTGTCTAATATCTGCCCCGGCAACAAAACACTTTTGGTTTTTGCTACCGATAACGATGCATTTTACATTAGCATCCTGCTCTAACTCACCGATAAGTTTGATTAAATCATCAAGAACTTCATTTGATAATGCATTTACAGGGGGCGCATCAACAATCAGAGTCACAAGATAAACTTGTTTTCCAAAACTATTAATAACTGAATAGTATTCAGCCCTTACTGAACGTTCTTTTCTTACAAGCAAATTTGAGAATGACTTGTTTAATTGGCTGCGCCATTTACTTACCTTGTGCTGCAGCTCATCAATAGACTCTAGGTTTATAACACCAGATTTATCACCATCTGTAATATCATAAATATTATCGACAATTAATCGGCGTACATACTTTCCATTTTGAGTTTCAGGAAACTCAGAAACCACTATATATGTCTCAGGAATAGCAAGGGAACCCATTTCAGATTCAATAAAATTATTAACTCTATCTACATCGATCTTAGCAAGCTTATAGCCAGGTCTTATCTTAATAAACGCAAGTGGAACATTACCGTTATTTGCATCCGGGGCTGCTATAACGATACAGTCATCAATGGGAGAATCAGAATTAATAAATTTATCTCTACGGATAGCTTTTTCAATATTTGATGCAGTAAAAATGTTCCCGCTAACATTTATCGAATCATCATAATAATCATGAAAGCTATAGCTATATTCATCATTAATACAAGCAAAATCACCTAGCAGAATTGCATCATCATGATTACCATCGTCATCACAATATTTTAAACAATACTGATTTTTATAAGCTGGTAGGTTACCTACCCAATCATCATTAGCAACATTGTCTCCATCACCCCATAGAGTAAGCATCATGGTAGGCAATGGCTTATTAATAACTAATTCACCCCACTCATTGTTTTCAGCTATGCGATAACGGAACCTATTGTCCTTATCTTTTTTAATTGCTGGAATTCTAATCTGGGTTGAAATCCAAGGCAAAATATAGGCTGTACCATCAGATTTAAGACGATAATCAGAGTTGCCATAAAAATGGCTCCAAGCAATGCTCCCAGTCTCAGTACTGATATAGGAATTAATGAAATTAGGAGTTAAAAGCTCCATCGCAAAACGATGGATTTTATTATTAATCGGCTCTGCTGAAAAAGATGCAACTCGTAAAGTTGAAAGGTCATAACTTTCGATTAAACGTTGCTTCTCTGTATCCAGCATAAATTCTTGGATTAAAGATGCTTTTGTAATAAGAATAGTAACTTGGCGCCTATAAATTACAGAAGCAAATCTGCCGGCATCAGGGAATGTATGGGATCCTTCAACTAAAACACCTGTAATTCTATTAACCAGCGAAGCCGAAATAAGATATGACTGGCCAATAATTCCACCAGGATCAGCTGTAACATAAATAACATCACGACCAGGGATAGCATCAAAGCAAATTTTAACGCTGTTATGCACCCCAAGTGCAATACTACTATGAGTATGAACAATTGGTTTTGGCCTTCCGGTTAAGCCAGCAGTATAGGCAATCAACATAGGAAATGAAGCCGGTACAGGCTGACAAGGGCAAACATCCCAAAGAGCAGCTACCAACTCAGGGCCTGCCATTTTTTCAAGCTCTTTATATTGTTCTAACCCTAACTTATTACAAATGGTATTCGTTGCATGCTCTATGACAGAAGTAGCAGCATGATCTCTACCTTCAGACTTATTCCACGACAACTCATCATTACATACATTATCAATAACAATTACGTTTTCAGTTACCCGCGGAATATCACGAATTTGATTGAGTAAGTTAGTACGAAAATCTATTGATTTGATAGCATCTAGCATCCCCTGCTCTATCAACACATCTCCAACATCCTGTAGCACTATAGCAGGAGCAATTGTTAGCTGGTCGCGCAAAGAATCTATGACTCGCATAGTAATTTCACGAGCTAAAACAGGGTCACAATATTCTGTAGCTAGTTTATCTACAATTTCTATCACTTTCTTTGTAGATACGTATTTACTAAGAGCAGGGTCAACAACTTCATCCTTGAAGCCAATGATTTTGCCATCTTTTCTGGCGCCATTTGCAGTTATTAGAAGCTTTGCTCCTACTTCCTCCAACCTATCAGCCACAGTTTTTTCAGATAAACCAGAATATATCGATGTATAAATCACTCCAAGGCGCTTTGCCCCCTGTATCCATACAACCTGATCGATGATATTTGGAAGGAACAGCGCAATTCTATCCCCTTCCTTGAGGCCCAACTCTTTTAATGCACAAGCTGCAATCACTGATTGGGTAAATAGTTCTTTTCGTGTGATGCTACCTTCATGCAAAGGCTTTCCTAATCCACCATAGGCACTAGCATCCCACTCTTCACCTTCAAAGATGAATGCTGCTTCATTACCTTGCCCACCGAGAACATGCCTATCAACTTCATTAAAAGCAGCATTGGTTAATCCACCTTTAAACCATTTATAGCAAGGCTTTACACTATCATCTAAAACTTTTTTCCAAGGTGTCCATTGTTCTAAAGAGATTGGACCAACATCAACACAGCGCCACCCTTGCCAACGACCAGAGGTACTTTGTAAAAGCCAGGATTTTCTTTCTTCGCTGTACCAATGAATTGATTTTGCAGCTTGATCTGCAAAAAAAGACTCAGGATCATTAGCGCACTTAGAGCGCATCTCTTCACATTGCTGCATATTTTTTAAGGGATTATCACGCATATCAACTGGTAACTGAGGCACCAGATCTCCATCAGAAGAACTAATAGGGTTAATTTTGAATTCACCTGTGGCGATAGGATCTACTACTTCCTGCTCCTGCATTACTGCTCCTTGTTACGAAATAGAAACTATGCCAATCTATTTCGATCCATCTATAAAAAATAACCCTTAATGACAACACGTGTATTTTTGAAATAAGGAAAAGAGATGATACCCCGTATCCATTAGGGTTTTCCAGCTTAAAAAAGTATTTTCTTAAAAAATTATAAAAGACTCTAACGTATTAGCAATCCGTTATTAAATTAATGAAATTTAATCTAAATAGTTAGCTTATGTGAAAAAAATGGATAAGAGCTGCAGAAATGAATTTTATCAATTTGTTTAAATAAAACAGCCTATCCAATCTAATGAAGATTGAATTAATTATAAATATTGTTTTTAATCAATGAAATAGCAACAAATTAATTAGTGAATAATTCACCAACAAAGATTTAAAGTATAGCTCCGTAATTTCAAACAAAATGATAACCAATTCAAGAAAGTAAATTAAATTAAATATTTTTTATATTTCTGATTTATAAGCGTTTACAAACCTTTTTTTTGTATATTCTTATAGTTAAATAAGCATAAATTAAAGCTGGAATAAAAAAGTAAAAAGCTGGGAGTTAGCAATGGGTACTTTAATAGATGAGACTGATGAAATAGATATCGAAGCAGAATGGGCAGACCAAGTTGTCAAATGCCCTCTCACTGGCCGTAAAAAAAGAGTTGTCGAAACAAAACGTGGAAATAGAAAACGTGTTGAAGAGCTCGAAGAGTTGCGCCAACTTAGAGAGCTAATAGATGACTACGATAGTAGTTACGATTCCAATTTAGGGTACAACTAGCACTATTACTCACGGCTATTGAAGTATACTCCTCCTCTACTTTAAATTGAGGAGGAATAGTTCCTATATCCGTTTAATTAATATTTGCAGTCACTCAAATCAAGATGAATTGATTGATTTTTTCTTACTTCAATTTTGAGTCTCTCAACTATTTTAGAGATAGCTTCATCACTATAGCTACTTCCAGCAGACACACCCCAAACAGGCCCAGGCCAACCGGCATCATCTTCCTGCCTACCAATCACATGAACATGAAGCTGCTTAACAATGTTCCCTAAAGCTCCCACATTCAATTTATCAAACTTACCAACCTCCTGCATAAGAACAGACATAGCATTGATCTCATCCATCAAATAATACCTATCTGCTGTCGATAACTGGAAAATTTCAGTAGTATTTGCCCGCAATGGAACCAAGATAAACCACAACCAAGCGTCTTTATTTATTAAGCGCAATTGGCATAGATCAAATTGACCAATAAATATTGAATCTTGCTCAAGCCTTTCATCCAGTTTAAAAGCATTTTCGTTCATTAGGTTTCTCCAGATATAAATTTAAAAACATTCGGATAAAAAAACGTTATCATGGTGCAAACTTTCTAAGGTAATACTCAGCAATCATGAATGAACAAGTAATTGAAGCTCGCGATTATAGCAACCTCACCCCTGATACAGTTCTAAATGCTATTGCAGCAATAGACTATGAAGTGGATGCATCCATTATCCCACTTAACAGCTATGAAAACCGAGTTTATCAGATTGGAATTCATGAATCAGCCCCAATCATCACTAAATTCTATCGCCCAGGCCGCTGGACTAACGAAGCGATCCTGGAAGAGCACAGCTTTGCTATGGAATTAGCGCGGTTAGAGATACCTGTTGTCGCCCCGTTAATTAACAAAGATGGCTCAACCCTGCATCAACATGAAGGTTATAGATTTTCTGTATTTCCTAAACAAAGTGGACGCTCACCAGAAACAGACAACATGGATCATTTATATAGAATCGGGAGGTTTATAGGGAGAATCCATGCTGTTGGCGCCACAAATAAATTTAATCACCGTCCCCGAATAAGCATTCAATCTCATGGCCATGATGCATATAAATTCTTAATCGATAATAACTTCATTCCAGCTGAACTTTTTGAATCCTATTGCTCAACAGTTGAGATTGTAATCCAAAAAGTTGAAAGCATATTTAATCAATATAATTATGAAGGTACAACTCAGCTGAGGATCCATGGTGATTGCCACATAGGAAATATTTTATGGAGCGATAACGGCCCTAATTTTGTTGATCTTGATGACTGCGTAACAGGCATTGCTGCCCAAGATATCTGGATGATGCTATCAGGTGAAAGATCAGAAATGACATCACAATTAGCTGAAATTCTTGATGGATATAGTGAATTTTATGACTTCAATGCAAGAGAGTTGGTTTTTATAGAGTCATTAAGGTCTTTAAGAATATTGCACTATAGCGCGTGGCTAGCCAAAAGATGGACAGACCCTGCATTTCCACACAATTTCCCATGGTTCAACTCAGTAAAATATTGGCAAGATCAAATACTGATTTTACGTGAGCAGATTGCCTTACTAGATGAAGAGCCTCTTTTCTGGAGATAACGCTTGACTCTTAATACTAAATAGCTAAACAATATCAATCAGCACTTAGATATCAGCTCATAAAACCTATAGCTTATTACATATAGATATATCTAAGAAAACATGGAAAAGGTGAGCAGTTCTTAATGGAGTATAAATTATGCTAAGAGTAGTATTTAATCAAAAAGGCGGCGTTGGTAAATCAACAATCACATGTAACCTAGCAGCAATTAGCGCTGCAAAAGGTTTAAAGACACTTGTTGTCGATCTAGACCCACAAGGTAACTCATCTCAATACCTTCTTGGCGATGCAGCAGATAACCTTGAAAAAACAGCTGCAAACTTCTTTGAACAGATGCTAAGTTTTCAAATTTTCAAACATGAAACCGTAGATTTTATTCATGAGTCACCTTTTGAAAACCTGTATGTGCTTCCATCTTCGCAAGAGCTTGAATCACTACAAGGAAAGCTCGAAGCCAGGTACAAAATGTATAAACTTAGAGAAGCCTTAGATAAACTTGGTGACTTTGATGAAATATATATCGATACTCCGCCAGCACTAAACTTCTATTCAAGATCGGCTCTTATCGCTGCAAATTCATGCCTTATCCCGTTTGATTGCGACAACTTCTCTCGTAGAGCTCTGTATAGTGTTATGGATCATATCCAAGAGATTCAAATGGATCATAACCAAGAGCTAATCGTTGAAGGGATAATAGTAAATCAATTCCAAGCAAGAGCTAACTTGCCACAGAAGTTAGTAGCTGAATTAATTGAAGAAGAGCTCCCTATCCTAGACACCAAGATCAGATCTTCAGTAAAAATCAGAGAATCACATGAGTGCTCAACCCCAATGATCTTTTTTGCACCTAAACACAAAATAACCAAAGAGTTTCTAATGCTGCATGATTCATTGCAAGAAACTGACATTTCCACGCAAACTGGCCGCAAAAGAGCATAAAATTTTTTAAAATTGCCTATCTTTTATCGGCTACGATAAAAGATAGGTTTTAGATGTTTCTCCCATTTTACCCACAGGCTAGCCCCCTTAATTTACAGACCTTCGTAGTTATTTCCGGTTAAATTTGAAGCTTAAATACCCCATAACAATGAACTCATTCTCATATTTGCCTTTCAATACAAAAAAAATGGCTCTAAACACTGAAAAAACTTGGTTTTTGGCCGATACTTAGGGTAATAAAAATCACACCATGGAGTGTTACTGTTTGAAAGGTTATAAGCGTTACTTATCTCTAATATCAATTAGCATTATTTTGCTTGTATCAAATACTGCATATGCTATCGAACCAATTGATTCAGTAAGAATATTAATTGATATCTCAGGGAGCATGAAACAAAACGACCCAAATAACCTTAGAGCTCCTGCAATGAGGATGCTAGTCAACCTCCTCCCCCCTGGAAGTGAAGCTGGTGTATGGACCTTTGCCAAATGGAGCAATGAATTTGTAAGGCACGAAAAAGTAACTCAAGAGTGGCAAGAAAGCGCCACAAGAAAATCAAAAGAGATCAGATCCCCAGGGCAATTCACCGATATAGCGCAAGTACTAGAACATTCAAGTAGAGATTGGAAACAACCCAGTGACTTAGAACGTAGAAGTGTAATTCTCCTTACAGATGGAGTTGTTGATGTCTCCAAAGACCCGCTTAAAAATATTGAGTCCAGAAAAAAAGTCCAAAATGAAATAATCCCTTACTTCCGCGACTCTAAAATCAAAATTCACACAATAGCGCTTTCAGAAAATGCTGATAAAGAGCTGTTAGAAAACCTTGCCGTGCAAACAGATGGTGCACATATAATGGTCAAAACGGCCGACCAACTGCAAAAAGCATTTTTAAAGCTTTTTGAAAAATCAGTAAAAAGGGAAACTCTACCGCTCCAAGGTAATAAATTTAGCGTTGATAAAAGTGTAAACGAGCTAACAATTCTGGTTTTCAATAAGCCTGAATCTCCAAACTCACAACTAAAAGACCCAAGCGGCAAAATCTTTAATCAAAAAGACAAACCAAACCATATCAAATGGCATAACGACTCAGGTTATGACCTGGTAACCATATCAACACCTCAAACAGGTGAATGGCAAATAATCGCTGATATTGACCCCGATAACAGGGTTATGATTGTTAGTGACTTAAAACTTAAAAGTTCTCAAGTTCCCAACAACATCATCAATGGTGAATCGTTCGTATATGAAACCTGGCTCGAAGAGGAAGGAGAAATTATAACCAAGCCAGACTTCCATAAATTTGTAAATATTCAGATTGACCAAACTTCATCTTCAGGCAAAGAATCATCATTAAAAGTAAAAGATCATGGGTTAGCCGGTGATAAAAAAGCGAAGGATGGTATCTATAGCTATAAGTTTGCAAAATCACTAAGGGAAGTTGGTGAACATGAGATTGTTACTCAGGTCAACGGACAAACATTTCAGCGTGAATTCAGACACACAATCACTGTCCACGATGACCCGCTAGAGATCGATACCACAGAGACTATCGAAGAAGGCAAGGGAAAAGTAAGCATTGATGTTATGCTAACAAAAGATTGGATTGACCAAGATAGTGTCGAAATAGCTGCTGAAATAACCTATCCAGATGGGTTGTCAGATATGATTGAACCAACTCTAGATTTCGATGTGTGGAAAATTGACGTTGATAACATCGAGCTGGACAAAAAGTACTCCATCCGTATTCAAATGATTGCTGAAACAACTACAGGGCGACCAGTTAACTTAAATGCGCCAATCGTAGATGTATTCATGAAATCGCCAGAAGTAGTAAAACCAGTTATTGAAGAGCCAATAGTTGAAGAGCCAGTAGAGGAACCTGAAGGGGTAAGCTTTATGCTTATCCTGGTCGTATTCATGTGTTTTAATCTACTAATTTTCACCGTAGTTGGGGTTATCGTTTTCTTAGGTAAAAGAGAAAAAGATATACCAATGCTAGAAGACGATGATGAAATAACTGATGATGACGACGAGCCAGAACCTGAGCCAGAACCTGAGCCAGAACCTGAGCCAGAACCTGAGCCAGAACCTGAGCCAGAACCTGAGCCAGAACCTGAGCCTGAGCCTGCTGCTGAATCAACAGAAGAGCAACTAGAAGCTGAGATTGAAGAGACAGCAGCAGCTAATATCACAGAAAAAGCTGAAACAGACGAAGTTAGCACTGGAGATGATGATCTAGATGCTGAATTTGCAGCCCTAATTAAAGAACAAGAAGAGAAAGAAAATAATGGTTAACTACATTTCAACTAAGCTACTTAAAGATATAAGGTCTTAAGATGGAAGCAGAATTTACAAATACTGATATCTTGATGTTTCTGGCAGCAGCGGAATTTCTTGTAATAATCGTTATTGCACTTGCAGCGTTTTTATTTGTGGTATCAAAACGCAAAAAGAGTGATACCAACGCAACCAGTAATTTAGTTAATAAAATTAAATCACAAAAACTTGAACGAAAATCTGAGCTATCTGGCGTACTTGCAGAAACCTACAATATTGAAGGCGATAAACTTAAAAAAGAAACAGAAAAACTAGTTAAGCTTGAAAATCAATTCTATCAACGTTTCATTAAAACTTACCTAACCCGTGATGCTAATGCTGTTGAGATGATAGATGAGGACTTAAAAGAGTTACTTGCCAACTACAATCAACTTGTTCCAAAACAAGAATCCAGAGATGAGAGGGCTGAAGAGGCTCTGGCAGTTATCGACAATTTAAGTGATGACTCAGGAGAGCATGATGAGCAAATCAAGCGTCTAAAAGATACTATCAATAACCTCTCTGATGACCTCAAGCAATATAAAAATACAGTTAACCGACTATTTTATGAATACTCTGCGATGTTTGGTGTTGATGTGGATCCTAGAAACCAGCTGTCAGCTACAGAGATTTTATCGCGTCTTGAAACCGGAAGACTTGGTGATGAAGAGCCATCCCTTGCAGATATCAAAGATGATGATTTAGAAAGTGAAGCGCCAGTCTATTTTGATGATAGCATTGAAGTTACTGCTGAATCAGAAGAAGCAGACCAACAGCCTGCTGAACCTGAAGAACCAGCTAAGGTTGAACCAAAACCTGCAGAGCCCGCTCCGGAACAAGCACCCCAAGCTGCCCCTAAACAAGAAGCTAAGCCAGACCAAGAAGCTACACCAAATAATACAAGTTCACAGCCTAATACTCCGCCAGCACAGCCTCTTCCAGATGAACTCATAGCAGAGCTCCTAGGAGATGATGATGAAGGCGCAGCATTTGAAAAAGATTTTGCCAACCTAGTCGAAAAAGAAAACCAAAAATAATCTTTTAGGCGAAAGCTTCTTAGATCTAGAGAATTAACTTCTCTTTTTTCTTTTAGGTCCGCCGCGATCTGATGCTCTTCTTGGTGGCTTGCGTATAACAGCAGGCTTTTTACGTTCCTCTTCTTGAACTTGCTCAATATTAACTCTATTCATTAGAGCTTCTACTTCAGTATCAGAGAGAAACTTACTCTTACCAGGAAGGTGAGATTTAAGCAGTTTAATATCATGAAATCTCACACGAGCTAAGCGTGATACTCTAACATCTAATGCTTCCCACATTCTTCTAACTTCGCGATTTCGCCCTTCCTGTAAAACAACGTGATACCACTTATTTGCACCTGCCCCACCACTACGCTTAACATCAGAAAACTTAGCAATGCCATCTTCAAGCATTACACCTTTCTTCAACTGTTCAATCATCTGGTCAGATACTTCACCAAGAATTCTCACTGCATATTCACGTTCAATCTCACTTGATGGATGCATTAGACGATTAGCTAGCTCCCCATTGTTGGTAAATAGCAAAACACCACTAGTGTTAATATCTAATCTACCGACTGATATCCAACGAGCACCATTAAGTTTTGGTAAACTCTGAAAAACTGTAGCTCTACCTTCAGGATCACTGCGAGAACAAATCTCCCCTTCAGGCTTATGATATATAATCACTTTAGTTTTAACGCCTGATAATGATCTTCTATCGAGTACCTTACCATCAATTTCAACCTTCTCTGTGCCAAGCATAGTATCGCCAAGATGCGCTACTTCACCATCAATCTTAACACGACCATCTTTCAGCCATTGCTCAATCTCACGACGCGATCCAAAACCAGAGTTAGCTAGTTTTTTTTGTATTCTTTCTCTTGTATCTGACACTTAATTTTGATCCTTAATGGTTGTGTTTTGAACAACCTGAAGTTGTTCATGGTTTTCTTGTTCGTCATCTTTAGCTGGCTCGTCTGAGTCACCGCTGGGAAACTGTAAATCTAGTTCTGCATTAATTTCAGTTATATCCCTTAATTCCATCAAACTAGGAAGATCATCAAGACTCTTCAGGTTAAAGTAGTTTAAAAAATCTTTGGTTGTGCCATATAGAGACGGATGACCAGGAACATCCCTTCTGCCAACAACTCTTATCCAGTTGCGCTCCATTAAAGTCTTCATTATCGCAGAGTTAATACTTACACCCCTAATATCTTCAATCTCACCACGAGTAATCGGTTGGCGATACGCAATAATAGATAGCGTTTCTAAAAACGCGCGAGAATACTTAGCAGGCTTCTCTTCCCATAGTTTGGATACCCATGACTGCATCTCATGCTTTACCTGTATGCGGTAGCCACTGCTAACTTCAACTATTTCGAACCCCCTGTCCTGGTAATCACTTGCTAATTCAGCAATTGCTTGTTTTAATTCTACTTTAGCTGGGATCTGCTCACCTTCAAACACTAATTGCAGCTTATCTAGTGATAAAGGGGTATTTGAAGATAATATAACTGCTTCGATAATTTTCTTTAATGAAGGTTTAACAGCACCATCACTAAGTGTGTTGTCGATACTAGAATTAGACTTAATAACTTCCATATTTATACCGCTACTCACCTTTGGCTTTAACATAGATAGGGGCAAACTGCTCCTGTTGCACAATATCAATCAAAGATCCCTTAACTAACTCTAAAATAGCAAGAAAAGATACAACTACTCCCAACTTTCCCTCATCCAGAGTAAATAAAGATATGAACTCTACAAACTTATCATCTTCAATTTTAGCTAAAACTTGTGTCATCCTCTCCCTAACAGACAGAGTTTCACGCTGTATCTGGTGATTAGTAAATAGATCTGCACGAGCAACAACTTCCATCATAGCCGATAGCAGCTCCTTAATATCAACATCTGGAAGCAACTTCTCAGCTTTAAAGTGCTCTGTATCAAGATTAATAGGAACAATATCCCTATCAACACGAGGTAGTTGATCTAAATCTTCAGCAGCTCCTTTATATCTTTCATACTCCTGCAAGCGCCTTATCAATTCAGCCCTTGGATCCTCTTCATCTTCGATCTCAGCAGGTCTTGGCAGAAGCATTCTTGACTTAATTTCAGCAAGCATTGCTGCCATAACTAAATATTCACCAGCCAATTCAAGACGCATATCATCCATAAGATCAATATATTGCATATATTGACCAGTAATTGGTGCAATAGGAATATCAATGATATCTAGATTTTGGCGTTTTATAAGGTAGAGCAATAGATCAAGAGGCCCTTCAAAGGCCTCTAAAAATACTTCAAGAGCATCAGGTGGGATATAAAGATCACTTGGAAGCTGAGTTACCGCCTCGCCACGAACAACAGCAAACGGCATCTCTTCCTGTATCAGCGCCTGCTGTGATGGTGAGTTTAGTAAATCTTCTGTTACTCCAGCAGTTTCAGTCATGTAATCTCTACTGTCTGTTATACCAAGTGTTTTTCGTCTAAAAGACTGCTTATCTGTATGATAAACCCATTACACTTCTAACTTCTTCAAGCGTTTCTTTAGCAATAGTTCTAGCGGATTCACACCCTTCTGCAACAATATTCTTAACTATATCAGGTGTTTCCATATATTCTTGTGCGCGCTCTCTAATTGGTTTTAGCTCAGCATTAATAGCTTCAATAACCGGCATTTTACAATCAATACAACCAATACCAGCAGATCTACAGCCAGTTTGCACCCACTCTTTAGTACTTTCATCCGAATAAACTTCGTGTAGTTGCCAAACAGGGCACTTACTAGGGTCACCAGGATCAGTACGACGCACACGGTTTGTATCTGTTGGCATAGTCCTAATCTTTTTCTCAACAGATTCAGGCTCTTCGCGTAGGGCTATAGTATTTTCGTACGATTTAGACATCTTTTGCCCATCAATACCAGGCATCTTTGATGTTGGAGTCAAAAGAGATTGAGGCTCAGGTAGAATTACACGTCCACCACCTTCAAGATAACCATATAATCTCTCTTGATCTGCAATAGTTATATTCTGCTGATCTTTTAATAACTCACGTGCAACCTCAAGAGCCTCGTGGTCACCCTGTTCCTGAAACTTCTTGCGCAAGTTATTGTAACTTTTTGCATTTTTCTTACCCATTTTTTTAATTGCAGCTTCAGCTTTCTCTTCAAAGCCAGGTTCGCGGCCATAAAGAAAATTAAACCTGCGCGCTACTTCACGAGTAAGTTCAACATGTGCAACCTGATCTTCACCAACAGGAACCTGCCCCGCTTTATAGATTAAAATATCTGCACTTTGCAATAATGGATAACCAAGAAAACCATAGGTATCTAAATCTTTTTCTCTTAGTTTTTCTTGCATATCTTTATATGATGGCACCCTTTCTAACCAACCCAGCGGTGTCATCATCGATAATAAAAGATGTAGTTCTGCATGCTCAGGTACACGAGATTGAAAGAATATTGTTGCTTCATTCGGGTTAATTCCAGCAGCTAACCAGTCGATAACAACATCCCAAGAACTTTTTGAGATTATAGATGGGTCTTCATAATGGGTAGTTAAAGCATGCCAATCAGCAACAAAGAAAAAACACTTAAACTCATGTTGTAAGTTAAGCCAATTCTTAAGCACTCCATGGTAGTGCCCAAGGTGTAACTGACCTGTAGGCCTCATTCCAGAAAGTACAGTGCTATTTTCTGCTGCTATTTTATTCAATTTTCTACCTATTTATCATTTTAAAATTAAACTTAGTCTGAAGCATCGCAACGGAAAAACCGCAGATAACCCCAAGTACTAATCCTACTGTGTGCGCCGTATTTGCTATATTTCCTATTAACCCAATATAGCAAAGAACAAACCATGCAACGGCCATAATAATTACTTGTTTTTCCAAAAACAATCCAAAGCCTGGATTAAATTTTTGCTGCATCCATATATAACCAAATAAACCATAAATAACGCCAGACATCCCCCCAAATTTTGGGCCAGAAACAATGTATTGCGCGATATTGGAGCTAACCCCAAGCATAATCATTATAAGTATATAAAACCAAGCCTTATGCCTAAACTCAACAACTGCCCCAAGATAATACATGGCCATCATATTAAAAATTATATGCAGAAGATTAAAGTGGAGGAAAACAGGAGTGATTAACCTATGTATTTCACCATTCCAAATTTCACTTAACCCAGATTTATATAAAGAAGCTGTTATGCGTAACCCAAAATAAGAAAACTCAAACAAGTAAGGTATGTTTACACCCGCAGAGAACTTTAAAACTATAGGGATAGATACCAATATAGAGGCCAGTATACATATACTGGTCAAAGGAAATCTTTTTACAAAAAAAAGCAGCCTTTGTTTAAATGCTAAAAGAACAGGGGTTTGATTAGACATAATTATCAAAATCGCCCTTACCCTGGCGAATTAAACTTGGTTCGTTATCTGTGCAATCGATTACAGTTGTAACCTCATAACCGCAACTTCCACCATCGATGAATAGGTCTACATGCTTAGAAAAGTCATCATAGATATCATCAGGATCATTATGAGGCAACTCATTATCAGGAAGAATCAAGCTAGTAGTCATCAAAGGTTCACCAACTTGCTGCAATAGATCAATCGCAATCTGATTATCAGGAATACGAAAACCAATAGTCTTTCGAGTAGAATGCATTAATCGACGTGGAACTTTATTTTTAGCTTTCAAAACGAAAGTAAAGCAACCAGGTGTAAGTACTTTAAGCATTCTATAAATAGAGTTTTCAACCTTAGCGTAATCAGATATCTCCGCAAGATCTTTACACATCAAGGTAAAAAGATGCTTATCATTTATCTGACGAATACGGCAAATTCTTTCAAGTGCTTTTTTATCACCAAGATGGCATGCCAGTGCATAACAAGAATCTGTAGGGTAGATTATAACTCCACCGCCATGAATTATATCAGCAGCTTGGCGCAACAAGCGCGCTTGGGGATTTTCTGGATGTACAATAAACCTTTGGGTCATAAGTTATATCTACTTAATATAGTGACGAAAATTACTAACAAAATTTTCTTGCGATTATAACACCTACAGCTTAATTTTCCTCAACAAAGCCCCATTATTTACATAATAATAGTGAACTAAAGGGCCTATTAGAGTTCAATAATAAGTATAAATCGTATTTTTTAATACTACCCCTTATGTTAGACTCAATCAGATAAATACAAGTAAATATCAGTCAAGTTGTTTGAAGAATAGTAATTAAGCAAATTAATAATGCAGGCATACAAGTAATGAACAAGTTTTTATTTGATTTTTTCCCTCTATTTATATTCGGTATCGTTTATTATTTTACTAAAGATGAGCATGGTCTCACTTACGCCATTGCCGCAATAATGGGTGCAACTATTTTCCAAACTGGATATCACTTTTTAAAACACAAAAAAATTGAGAAAGTACACATTATAAATCTAGTACTTATTGTCGGCCTAGGCGGGGTTTCGTTATTATTTAATGATGATGGAAACACTGTTTTCAAATGGAAACCGACAGTATTATATTGGGTATTCTCAATCGTCCTTTTAGGCAGTCGCTATATAGGCGATAAAACCATTCCTGAAAGAGTTCTAGGAGCAGTAATAGATGCCCCACAAGCGGTATGGACAAAAGCAAATTTTTCTTGGGTACTATTTTTTACTGCATTTGGATTTTTAAACCTATTCGTCGCTTACAGCTTTGAAAATGATACATGGGTATTATTTAAACTAATTGGCGGCACAGTATTGCTTCTACTATTTATGCTTATGCAGTTATTCTTTCTACGCAACTATATTAAGCCAGATACACAGGTAGAACAAATAGCTGAAGAAAATAGCAAAGGTTCAGAATAATCAGTTACCTTTCACGATATTAAGAAAAATATTTACCATTAACACTAAACACAAGGATAAAGGAGATATTTCGTGTTATATGCAATAATCAGCTCCGATGTTGCTAACAGCTTACCTCTTAGAAAAACTGCAAGAACAGCTCACCTTGAAAGACTAGAGTTACTTCGAGATGAAGGCCGCCTTTTTGTTGCTGGTCCTCATCCAGCTGTTGACTGTGAAGACCCCGGTGAACAAGGCTTCACAGGAAGTTTAGTAATTGCAGAATTTTCAAGCTTAAATGCTGCCAAAGAATGGGCTGATAAAGACCCGTATATAGATGCTGGCGTATATAAAGAAGTTATCGTAAAGCCATTTAAAAAAGTTATGCCATAATTAATTAAATTTTAAGTAAAGGACTAAAGAATGAAACACATATCCAAAATTGCTGCTATCTCATTAATCGCTCTATTGCCTCTTAGTGGGTGTAATAGTAACGAAGAAGGTAAAAAAGAGACTAAGCCTGTAGCTGCAAAAACATCTGAAGCAAAAACACCTGAAACAAAAGCTACAGAAGTTAAAGCTGCTGAAACTAAACCTATGGAAGAGAAAGCTAAGCCAGCAGCAAGCGTTGAACCAACTTCAGTTGCTGTTGTAAATGGCGTAAAAATTAGCAAGCTTATGTTTGATAAGCATGCAGAATATAGAACTGGCGGTAAAAAAGTTCAGCTTTCTCCAGACCAGCGTAAAGGTATCCTAGATGAGCTAGTAAGCCTTGAACTACTAAAGCAAGATGCAATTCAAAAAGAGATTGATAAGCAAGATGATGTTATTGCACTTATTGAAAATCACAAGCGTGGTGCGATCGCCCAAGCAGGAGTACTTAAACTTAAGCAATCAAATGTAATCTCTGATGAAGATCTACAGAAAAAATATGATGAATACGCAAAAACCAACTCAAATGAATACAATGCAAGCCACATTCTATTAAAAACTGAAGAAGAAGCTAAAAATGTAATCAAAGAGATCGATGCAGGCGGTACTTTTGCAGAGCTTGCTAAAAAACACTCAGTAGGACCAACTGGTAAAAACGGTGGTAACCTTGGATGGTTCGGACCTAAACAAATGGTTAAAGAGTTTAGTGATGCGGTTAAGACATTAACTGTAGGAGCTTATACAAAAGAGCCTGTAATGACTAAATTTGGCTGGCACATAATACTTCTTCAAGAAACAAGACCAGCAACTATGGTTCCTTTCGAGCAGATGAAAAAGCAATTGAGACTTGAAGAGGAAGGAAAAATGATTCAAGACTACCTTGCTAGCCTAAAAGCAAAAAGCAAAGTTGAGATCCTACTTAAGTAGAAATCAATTCTAGTTTTGGTGCTCTGGTCATATAAACATATGATCAGAGCTTGTCAATAAAGCTCCAAAATTCATATATTTTCATCTATCACTAGGTTATAGAATTTTGCGACTATACATCTTATAATCAAGTCAGTGAGCAACACTGATTGAAGATTTGACGCTAATGGACACAAATAAGCATTTTCGCGAAATAACTAATAACATTCCTGCTGCTATAGCATATTTGGATAGCAGTTTTAATGTAGTTAATTTCAACAACACTTACTCTCTTTGGTTTGACCTAGATCAATTAGACTATACCCCCAAGCATTTAAAAGAGATTATTGGCGAAAAAGAATTTGAACAAATAGCATCATATTTAAATAGTGCCATTCAAGGGCAACATCAGAGCTATCAAAGAATTACGATAGCCAAACATGGCAAGCAACGCCAACTTAATATCGAACTCAATCCACACTATGACGATAATAATCAAGTAATTGGCGTATATGGTATCGCGATGGATGTTTCTGAGAAGATCTCATCCGATAAAAAAGTAGAAAACCTTTATGCCCAAAATAAAGAGCTATTTAATATATCCAAAAAAGCTCTTGCGGGTATTAACTACCTTGAACTAGCCCTAATATCAGTTAACACCATATCTGAATCAATAAATGCAGACTTATGTGAAATTTTTCACTTCAGTGATGACACTCAAGAAATCTTCATTGATGCATGTAACGGTTGGGAAAGACAATTTTCATCCGAAAAATTAAATAGATCTGACTTAATCACATCTGCCGGTTTTGACCATGACTTTATCGATGCATCAGAATCGCATGGAACATCAACATTTACCCTGCAAGGTGTATTAAGTGGATACAGCTGCCCCATCTATATCAAAAATAAAAAATATGGTGTGCTAGGTGTTCATTTCAAATCAGATAAGCTTTTTACAGACCAGGAAAAAAACTTCGTACAAACAATTGCCAACCAGCTAGCGTCAGTACTTGAAAGAGAAGCAACCGAATCTGCATATAGAGATGCAAAAGAGCAGGCAGAAAACGCTAGCAGCGCCAAAACTTCATACCTGGCAAACATGAGCCATGAGATCCGCACCCCCATGAATGGAGTGATTGGGATGCTTGAACTCCTAAAAGACTCAGGAATGAATGCAAGCCAAGCTGAGTATGTTGAAGTTGCACATCGCTCTGCTGAAAATTTGATGCGTATTATTAATAATGTTTTAGATCTTTCTAAGATCGAAGCTGGAAAATTAGAGCTAGAATCAGAAAAATTCAACTTATTTAAAACCATAAGAAACACTACTGATTTGTTTATGGGCAGGGCTAAGCAAAAAAATATCACGCTCAATTGCCAGCTATCTGACAATATGCCAATTAACGTAATTGGTGACTCTACAAGAATAGAACAGGTAATAACTAACCTACTCAGTAACGCATTAAAGTTTACTGAATTTGGTGAGATAACGGTTTCAGCAAGCTGCAAATGCATTGAAAACATGACAGCTTCACTATATTTTGAAGTAAAAGATTCTGGAATAGGTATTTCTGACGAAGGTAAGAAAAAAGTTTTCGAATCCTTTGCTCAAGAAGAAAAATCAACAACAAGAAAATTTGGCGGAACCGGGCTTGGCCTCTCAATTGTTAAACAACTTGTAGAGCTAATGGGTGGATCCATCAATATAAAAGATAATGATCCACAAGGAGCTTGTTTTTATTTCACCCTAGAAATCCAAATAGAACCAAGACAGCCTATCCCCGAGCAAAATAAAGAGGAAACTGTTCGCCGACAAAATATCCTAGTTGTTGGTGAGGATCTATTCCTCGGGCCTGCAATTGGGTGGATAAAGAACTGGGGGGCAGATATTGAAGTTGCCTCATCTGGTCTGGAAGCAATCTCTATAATCATGGAGAAACAGAAATCACCAAACCCGATATCAGTAATTGTTTGTAATCATGAATTACCCGGAATGGCATCTGACCAATTTTTTAATCTTTTAGATAAAAACCCAGATCACTCCTCTATTCGCAGAATTGATATTATTAATGAACCTCAAATTCACAAAACTGACCAATCAGCTAATAACGTAATATCAATAGAATTAAATGAAGAATCAATTTTTAATGCATTGGCTAATACTCCCGTTGCAGCTCCGCAACCTGTGGTTCAACATCATGGACACCTAGATCAACAAAGCCATGCCAATAGAATATTAATAGCTGAAGACAATCCAGTTAATCAAAAAGTAACATCAGATACTCTGAAGAAACTAGGTTATGACGTTATTGTTGCTAACAATGGTCGTGAAGCCTTTGAAGAGTTCAAAAACAGTCACTTCGATGCAATACTAATGGATTGCCAGATGCCTATCATGGATGGATATGAAGCAACAGAGGCAATCCGTGATTATGAATCCCCTTTGGGCAAGCATACACCTATTATTGCTGCTACAGCTCATGCAATGCGCGGTGACAGAGAAAAATGCATTGAGGCAGGAATGGATGACTATCTTTCCAAGCCTATTCGAATGATGGCATTAAAAGAGAAAATTGAAGAGTGGTTATCTGGAGAAGATAAATCTCAGCTGCTTTGACATATTTTCCTAAGACAAATCCTCAAGACAAAGCCCCAAGCAAAACAGCACATTTTTAAAGCAAAATCATAATTACTTTAATAAGCCCATTTATCCAGCAAGTAATCTAAGGATTTTTTACGAATAGGTTTTGGTAAGTGATCATCCATACCCGCTGCTGCACAACGTTCCTTATCCTCTTTTAGCACACTAGCAGTTAAAGCGACAATTGGTGTGTGCTTAATTTTTCCAGCACCTTCCATCTCTCTGATTACCTTTGTTGCAGTGTATCCATCCATGATAGGCATCTGACAATCCATCAGAATTAAGTTGTATTCGTTGATTGCTATTTTATCAACAGCTTCTTTACCATTTACTGCAATATCAACATCACAAAGAGCTAAATCCAGCAAACCAATAGCAACTTGCTGATTAATAATATTATCTTCCACTAGCAAAACTTTTTTACGCTCAGAAACGTTAGCCTCAAAAGTTTTAAATGAGTCTGGTCGTTCTTGATATTTATCAACTAAGTCTTTATTAATACCAGTTAATAACTGATGTGGATAAATTGGAGCGATAAGGAATAGATCTGCTCCGGCAGCCATCATTTGCGCCTTAGCATCAGCAGAGCTGTCAGTCCCAATATAAATTATATTTATTTTATCAATTGAATGCCTGTGCTTAATACCAGAACAAAGCTCCAAACACTTCTCAAAACTATCTGGGTTATCAAGTATAACTAAATCAAAGTGTCTGCTCTCTTTCTGAGCCAATAATAATTCATTTATAACTAAACTAGTATTACGCAATACAGTAAGATTTGCCCCCCATGGAACAACCATCTGTTCCAAACCAGCAACTGTTTTTTCTTCATTTTCAACCAGAAGAATTCTTGATTCTCGCAAGTCAGGAGTGGAAACCTCTTTCACCAATTGTGATTCAGAACTTTCTAAATACAGGGTAAACCAGAATATACTTCCTGAACCTGGATTAGATTTAACACCTATCTCACCATTAAACATCTCAACAATTTGGCGGCAAATAGCCAATCCAAGACCTGTTCCACCAAAATTCCTGGTTGTTGATTCATCAGCTTGGGAGAATGAATCAAAAATAGTGTTTTGAACCTGTTGAGATATACCTATACCAGTATCTGAAATACTAAAAAGTAATTTATTAGTGTTATTTATACGGCTTTCAAGTTCAACTTTAACCCCTACTTCACCCGATGAAGTAAACTTTAAAGCATTACTAAGCAAGTTATTAATCACCTGCCAAATTCGAGTTGGGTCACCAATAAGGTTCGCTGGAATATCCTCCCCTATCTGGGAAGTTAGCAGTACGCCCTTCTCGGTAGCATCTTTATAGTGAAGCTGGAGAATATCATCAATAAGATGAAATAGATCAAAGTCGATATTTTCTAACGACAGCTTACCAGCCTCAATTTTTGAGAAGTCCAAAATATTATTAATAAGGGAAAGAAGCGCCTCACCAGAAGAGCTTGCAACCTTTAGATATTCATCTTGTTCAAAGCTTGTATTAGTTTCTTTAAGCAAAGTAATCATACCGAGTATGCCATTAAGCGGTGTTCTAAGCTCATGCGACATATTTGCTACGAATAGACTTTTTGCTTTTGCTGCATTCTCAGCCACATCTTTAGAAAGCTGTAATTCATCTACAAGCTTACGGAGATACTCACTTTTACGGTTAAGCTCATCTTTTTGAATCTCCTTTTGCATACTACCAGCAGTGGAATCAATAAACAGACGGATCTCTTCAATTTCTTGGTGGCTAAGATTCAAACTTCTTGATTGGGAAAAAAGATGGATAACACCAATTGTTTCATTCTGCTGCAAAACAGGAACGATTAAATTATCAATAACACCTAAATATTCAATGACTTCACGGTCAACATCAGGGATATTATCAAAACTGGAGTGATGAATATTTTTCGCATAAAAGTACTCTTTGGTTATAGCAACTTTTGCAGATATAGAGTTTCTTCTATTTAACTTAATACGACTAGTAATAGCTTGAGCAGTTAAAGCACTTTGGTTATTCATTCCATAGTATTTATACAACCAAAGACAATCACTATCTTTGTCAATTAACTGAACACCTATAGCCTCAAAACCCCAGCGCTCTTGCAAGTACTCTGTAATGTCAGCCAAAAGTGAATCTAAAGAAAATGAACTCCCTATCTTTTGGACTAATTCACGCTGTCGTTTTTCCGTTGCAAGCTCTTGTTCTAATTTAGCTATCTGCAACTTCAAACTAGTGATATCGCTGTTACTTCCTTCCAATGAATAACTTCCGTATTTATTCTTTTTGTATATGAATTATAGCTTGAAGAAAAGCTAATCCGATCAATAATAGAGTGAATTTCTAATATAAGAAAGAGAATTGTTTCACAAAATCAATATTAATGCGCAAGTCACAAACGATTACTTTTTGTGACTTACTTATAAAGTAGTTTTATAAGATGAAAAACTGTTTTTTATCTTATAAAATCTTCAATTAACTCTCCAATTTTAACGTATTCTTTCAAGCATCCAAGATGCCCCCAGTCAGACTCAATAATTTCAACTCTACATTGATCTTGGTCTTGACTATTAAGAATAGTCCCTAGTTCAAATGCCCACTCTGGGGAGAACTCAGCATCTGTATCAAAGTTTATCAACATAACTTTACACTTTATTCTCTTAACACCTGACTCATAATCATCGGCGCCAATCCCGAGATCAAAGCCATTAACAGCAGTAGTCAACGAGATATAACAATTAGGATCTCGCCCTAATATATCACTTTTCAAAGTGTTGGATAGATAACCAGCTACGTTGTCACTACGCTGTTGTTGCGACACCTGGCTTTCATTAACAGTATCCCAGCAAAAGGCCTTAATACACTTTTCATGGGTATAATATATCTTAGCCACCTGATGAATCATCTTTAGTGAATGCAAAGCTTGACCGTCTTCATACCAGCCATTATTAAACTCTGGATCCATCTTCACAGCATTAATCATAAAGTGATGCATAGCCATTCCTGATGGAGGCATACGACCTGCAGTAGCAACAGCAACAACCTTCTCAATAAAATCTGGAAATAAGGCCGCCATTTGCAATGATTGTAAAGACCCCATTGATGGGCCCGCCATCATGTAAAGTTTTTCAATACCAAGGTGGTCGAGAAAAGTTTTAATGAATAGAGTCATATCAATTAATGATATTTTAGGGAAATCTGGTCCGACGCGTTTACCTGTTTTAGGATTAATAGAATTAGCACCTGAAGTACCAAACATACTACCAAGAGAATTCGAGCATATCACTCGACAATTATTTGTATCAATCGCCTTTCCTGGACCGATTATACCATCCCACCACCCTGGTAATTCATCATCATCTGAATACTTACCCGCAGCATGCGCATTTGATAAACCCCCATGAGCAATATACACAATCTTACCTTCAGGGTTGCCATATTCTTCGTAACAAACTTCAGGAAATTCAATCAAATCACCACCTTGTGTAACAAATGGTTGTGGTAATTTAATAACTTTTTTACTAGCTATTAGAGCCATGCTTGAAGACCTCAATACACCAATTTAAATGTGAATATTATTTAATAATATTAGTAAATAATATTGATTAAAATAATGAGCAAAAAATAGTAACAATTTCGATTATATTGGTTACAATAACACGATTTTTTAGCAAATAATTAAATCTTTCTGGGCTGGAAAAACCACCCTAACCCCCAAGTAGGAATGGTTTTACAGGGCATAAATCGCAACAATGGGCTAATGATGGAACATAAAGACTTGAACAATAACCCTGATCAATCAACAGCAAAAGATAGCAACCAAACCAATTCTATTGGAATTTGTGTTGGAGCTTCTACAGTCTCGATAGTACAACTCAGTGCAACTATTGATCCTGCGACAAAAAAAGCTACAAACATTGTTATTGAAGAGCATGAGTCACACCCGCATGAAGGTGATCCAAAACATACTCTTGCTACTATAGTTGAAAGGCAATATCTCAGCTCTTACGATCATATAGCTCTAACAGGCAGAAAATTTACTGACTTTGTTAACCTAACTACAATTTCAGAGCCAGAAGCAACCGAACAAGCATATACATTTGTAAAACCTGATGGTGTTAACTGCCCTGCAATCGTTTCAGCTGGTGGTGAAACATTTATGGTTTATGCTCTAGATGATAGAGGCACTATCTCAAATGTGATAACTGGAAATAAGTGTGCTTCTGGTACAGGTGAGTTCTTCCTACAACAACTACGCCGTATGGATGTCTCACTTGATGATGCAGTTCAATTTGCATCAGAATCCGAGCCTCATCACGTTTCAGGTCGCTGTTCAGTTTTCTGCAAATCGGATTGTACTCACGCTACAAATGCAGGAATACCTAAATCTCAAGTTACTGCTGGCCTTTGCCATATGATGGCAAACAAAGTTGTAGAACTGCTAAACAAAGTGGAACAAGAAAATGTGATGGTCGTCGGCGGTGTTACTCGCAACCGTATGATGATGGACTTTTTACGTAATGATATTCCTGGCCTTGTAGTTCCAAAAGAAGCCCCTTACTTCGAAGCACTTGGTGCTGCACTATGGGCTCTTGAAAATGAGACAAAACCATTCCCTGGCCACGCAGATTTCTTAAAAGATGAGATATCATCATTTGCATCACTTCCAGCTCTACAAGACTTTGAGAGCATGGTTGAATTTAAAGAGCTAGTACGCGGTACCATCACCGCTAAAGACAAATGCATATTAGGTCTTGATGTAGGCTCTACCACAACAAAAGCCGTATTACTTCGTAAAAGTGATGATGCAATGTTGGCTTCTGTATACCTTAGAACTAACGGCGATCCAGTTGATGCATTCCGCAGATGTTATCAAGCTATATTAGACCAGATTTCGGAACAGCTACCTGCCGATCAAATCGAGATAGTTGGTCTTGGAGTTAGTGGTTCAGGGCGCCAAATTGCTGGTCTTCACGCTATGACAGATGGGATCATCAATGAAATTATTGCCCATGCAACTGCTGCAGTTCATTTTGATCCAGAAGTAGACACTCTTTTTGAAATTGGTGGTCAAGACGCAAAATACACATTCATTCGTAATTCAGTACCTTCTGACTACGCAATGAACGAAGCCTGCTCTGCAGGAACAGGATCTTTCCTCGAAGAATCAGCTTTAGAAACACTTGGCATTGAGATGGAAGATATTGCAGGTGTTGCTCTAACAGCCAAATCAGCGCCAAACTTCAACGACCAATGTGCCGCATTTATATCTTCTGATATCAAAACAGCCATCCATGAAGGGGTTGAGCGTAAAGAAGTAGTAGCAGGACTGGTTTACTCAGTATGTATTAACTATGCAAACCGCGTAAAAGGTAACCGCCCTGTTGGCAAAAAAGTGTTCATGCAAGGTGGTGTTTGTTATAACAAAGCCGTGCCTTTAGCTATGGCATCTCTAGTTGGCAAACCTATCATCGTTCCACCAGAACCAGGACTAATGGGAGCTTTTGGTGTAGCCCTTGAAGTTAAGAAAAGAATTGAATCTGGCTTAATGGAAGAGAAACTCTTTAATTTAGAAGAGTTAATTGCCAGACAAGTAACCTATGGCAAAACATTTATTTGTGGTGGCGGCAAAGAAAAGTGCGATCGTAAATGTGAAATAAACATGATCGAACTCGATGATAAAAAATATCCTTTCGGCGGCGCTTGTAATATGTATATCAACATGCGTAAAAACATAAACTATGATGTTGCTAAACTCGATTTAGTGAAGGTGCGCCAAGAACTTGTATACAAAAAACATGGCCACCTATTCGATACAAAAGCAGCCTCATCTGACAAACCTACAGTAGCACTTAACCGCAGCTTCTTAGTTAATACATATTTCCCCCTATATTCAAACTTCTTTAATGAGCTTGGGTTTAATGTAGTGATGCCGGATGAACCAACACAAGAAGGTATCGAGCAAAGAAATGCTGCTTTCTGTTACCCAGTTGAACTTGCGCATGGGTTCTTTGACAGCCTGCTTAAAGCAGAACAAAGACCAGACTATATATTCTTGCCACACTTTAAAGCAGTTCCAAACCTTGAAGGGTATTTAACCTCTCAAGTTTGTCCATTTGTACAAGGTGAAACATTCTATCTGCAATCAACGTTTAAAGAGCAGATCCAAGATCTAAGTGATAAAGGAACTAAGCTGTTCGCACCGCTTATAGATCTTACTAACGGTATGCAAGATGCACGTTCACCATTAGTAGAAACAGCCCTATCTATGGGTGTATCAAAAACAGAAGCTGAAAAAGCATACAAAATTGCCATTAAAGCACAGCTAGATTGTTTGGCTGAAATGCAAGAGATTGGCCGCAATACAGTTAAAGAGTTAGAGAAAACTCCAGATACTGTTGCAGTAACAATTTTCTCTCGCCCATACAACGGTTTTGTTGATGAAGCTCATATGGGAATACCACATAAAATCGCATCGCGTGGTGTTCTAGTAATTCCATTTGACTTCCTACCGATGGATGCAGACAGCATAGCTGAAAATATGTACTGGGGTCTTGGACAGCGCATACTTGGTGCAGCAAAATATATCAAGAATCATCCACAGCTATTTGGTACGTTTATTACCAACTTCTCCTGTGGTCCAGACTCATTCTTGATAGGTTTCTTCCGTGATATTATGGAACGTAAACCATCACTAACCCTAGAGCTTGATAGCCATACAGCGGATGCTGGACTTGAAACCAGAATTGAAGCCTTCCTGGATATTGTTGCTTCATACCGACTCCTACTACAAAACAAAGCTATTGGAGCAGATTCAAAGCCATTTACCCAAGCTGATACAGTACTAGAAAACGGCGTACTAACCGTTATCACATCATCAGGCGAACATGTTCCAATTACAGATTCGAGAGTAACTCTGTTAATACCATCAATGGGGCAAATTTCAAGTGAATCACTAGCTGCTGTATTGAACTCCCAAGGTATAAACGCAGTAGTTCAGCCTGCTCCAGATGAAGATACTTTAAAAGTTGGACGTGCAAACTCCACATGTAAAGAGTGTTTACCACTAATAATCACCACTGGAACAATGGTCGATTACATTGAAAACCACAAAAAAGATGGTGAGATATTAGTATACTTCATGCCTTCAGCTGCAGGACCTTGCCGCTTTGGTCAATACAATGTATTCATGAAAAACCTCATCAAGAATAATAAATTTAATGATGTTGCAGTACTGTCTCTTACATCTGAAAACTCCTACGCAGGACTTGGTAATAACTTCCAACTTCTTGCATGGACAGCAACAGTAATAACAGATGTACTTGAAGATATTCGCTCAATGCTTCTAGCTAATGCGATAGATCCAGATACAGCCCTTGAAGCATTTATGGCTGAATGGGAAAAGATCAAAGCATCTATCAAAAAAGGATCATTTGCAGCGATACGTAAACAGCTGAAAAGATCAGCTAAATCATTAAAGAAGATCCCAACAAAAAATCATTACAAAGATGTTCCTACAGTACTTCTTGCTGGCGAGATTTTTGTTCGCCGTGAAGCCCTTTCACGCCAACATATCACTGAAAAAATGGCTGAAAAAGGGTTTGCAACAACATGCTCACCAGTTGCTGAGTGGATAATATATTCTGATTATCTTGTTGAAAATGACCTCACAGAAGAGCCTCTAGAAGGTATGGGTAAATTTGGATTCCATATCAAAAAGAACGTGATGAGATATATAGAGAAGAAAATTAAATCTATCTTATCTAAATCAGGCCTAGTGCATGCAGAGCCACTTGATATTAAATCTATTATCAATAAAGGCTCTAAATACATATCTCCTGACCTACCTGGTGAAGCTATCCTAACTGTGGGTAGCGCACTTGATGAGATAGCAACTCACGTTAGTGGTGTAATTGCGATTGGGCCGTTTGGGTGTATGCCGAACAGACTAGCTGAATCTATCTTGAATGAGGCAATGACAAAAGAGGATAAGATAGCAAGCGATCCAGGTAATGAGAAAGTTAAGGCTGTTTTAACCGATATAGATAGCCTACCGTTCCTAGCAATTGAAAGTGATGGATCACCATTCCCACAACTAATAAACGCCAAGCTAGAAACATTCTTGCTGCGTGCAAAACGCTTACACGAGAAGATGTAACAGTCTTAAGCTCAAGCTTTAGAGTGAAAACACCTGCTTTCAGACATAAAAAAACTCCTGCAATTGCAGGAGTTTTTTTATGTGTCCTTTAAATTATTAACTAGCCAAAGCTACAACTGAATACTTGTAGTTTTCTGTGGTTTATTCTCATCTATAGAACCAGTAGCACCACTTTCATCTATAAAAATTGATTTATAGCTAGTATAAATCGAGGCAAAAATAATAGGCATAACAATAAACATTCCTAAACCTAGGGGAATTGCAGCGATAATAAGTGCGACCATTGAAATAATTCCATAAGATAAAAATGGAACCATATTTCTAAGACAAGCAAAAAAACTTAGTTTCACCGCTTCAATAGGTGGGATTTCATTAATTATTACCAAGGCTGGTGCAAACCAAACTGCCATAAATAACGGAACTGAAAGCGCTAAAGATCCTAATAGGATCACCATAAGAATCTGTAAAAGCTTCATTAACTGCATAGGATCAACATCACCACTTGAAAATGCAAGCATGGTTCCTTGAACCTGTTCCAAATCCACTCCCATACCAGACATAAGTGCAAGTAATATCAAACCAATAACAATTGACCCAATAGAATAGATAACACCGACCATAATCAATTTATAAAATAACCGTTGAAACCCTGCAAAAAGATATGTCGAAGAAAATTTATTACCTCTATCCAACTGGTAGCACCCCCACATTACCCCACCTAGCAATACAGGCCATATTAAATTTAGTAAGAAAGAAAATGCAGGAATTAAAGAGCATGGAATAATTACTATTGACCACAAAACAAAAAGCGATACCCAACTGAGTGGATTTTTAGTAAAAAGTTTAATTGCATCAGTAAACCAATGAATACCTTCCATAAAAGAAGCAATTCTTGGTTCTTTTCTCAACACAAAGCTGCTATCAACTCTATTTTGTGAGTCATTATTTTGTTTAATCATTTTTTAAGCTTTTAAGAAATTAAATTTATCTAATGTAGGCCACATTCTGCCCCAACATCTCGGCAGTCACCAAAACAACACCTTTTGGTGATACATAAAAATACCTGCTATCTTTTTCCAGGTCTTCACCAATTATGGTATTTTCAGGGATAGTACACGCTTCATCAATAATTGCATTTTTTATGCGGCAATTTTCACCTACAGTAACACCAGGCATTATCACAGAGTTCTCGATTAGTGATCTTGAGTTTACTTGAACCTTAGAGAATAACAGTGAGTTACGTACAATAGATCCAGAAATATAATCACCACCAGAAACCATCGAATTAATAGCCATTCCACGACGACCATCTTCATTATAAATAAACTTAGCCGGTGGTAACTGTGCTTGATAGGTCCAAATTGGCCACTCACTATCGTAAAGATCAAGCTCTGGCTTCTCTCTTATCAACTCCTGGTTAGCCTCATAGTAAGCATCAACTGTACCTACATCACGAAAATATGGCTGCTTACCAGTATTTGGATCTCTAAATGGGTGAGCAACTACTCTATTGGTAGCAATCGCATACGGAATGATATCCTTAGCAAAATCACGGGTTGAATTTTCATTAGCAGCATCAAGTGCTAATTGCTCGAAAAGAAAATCTTTTGAGAAAACATAAATACCCATCGAACAAAGGGCCGTGTCATCTCGCCCTGGAATTGGTTCTGGGTTTTCTGGCTTCTCTGAGAATTTTAAAACAACCCCATCAGCATCAACACTCATAACACCAAAAGCTTTGGCTTGGTCAACATGAGTTTCAATGCAACCTACTGTCATATCAGCTCCGCAACTAACATGACGCGCAATCATAGTCCCGTAGTCCATCTTATAGATATGATCACCAGCTAAAACTATTACATAGTCAGGGTGATGACTATTTATGATATCAATATTTTGATAAACCGCATCGGCAGTACCTGCATACCAATCTTTCTGATTTGTACGCTGTTGCGCAGGAACTATTTCAATGAACTCACCATGCTCACCACGAAGAAAATTCCAACCACGCTGCATATGCTGAATCAATGAATGAGCTTTATACTGCGTTAGCACGGCCATTTTACGAATGCCGGAATTAATGCAATTAGAAAGGGGGAAATCAATGATTCTAAATTTACCACCAAATGGTACCGCTGGTTTTGTTCTCCAGTCCGTTAGATTAGCAAGCCGCCCTCCTCGCCCTCCTGCTAAAATAACAGCAACGGTATTTTGAGTTAATCGACTTACAAATCTTTGATTGTGACCAAATTCCATTTATCCAAACCTTTAATTATAAAACTTCACTCTTAGCTATGCTCGCACCTAAATCAAAAACGATAGCATTTATCCGATATACATATATTATACGCTAACCCATGTGGAATGTTACCTCAGTAATATAAAATTCATACTGTAGGTCTAAAATATTGAATTCAAACATTACATCTAATACAAAAAAGGAATTACTTCTTGCATGTTTAATATAACTGATAAGATTGCCGCCGAACTTAACGTCTCCAACCACCAAATTGCTGCAGCAATATCCCTCCTAGACGAAGGCGCAACCGTACCATTTATTGCTCGATATAGAAAAGAGAAAACCCAAGGGCTGGATGATTCTCAACTACGACATTTAGAAGAAAGATTAATCTACCTTAGAGAATTAGAAGAACGTAAAACGACTGTAATAAAAGCAATAGAAGAACAAGACAAACTCACTCCAGAGCTTAAACTATCTATTCTTGAAGCTGAAACTAAAACTCGTTTAGAAGACCTATACCTGCCATACAAAAAGAAACGCGTCACCAAGGCGCAAATTGCCAAAGATGCTGGCCTTGAACCCCTTGCTGACAAACTCATTAGCGATAGATCAACTGACCCATTAATCGTTGCTGAAGATTTTATAAATCCAGACAAAAAAATCACAACTGCGCAAGAAGCCTTAGATGGTGCCCGCCAGATCATTATGGAGAAATTATCTGAAGACGCCGACCTAATACAAAAACTAAGAAATTATCTGCAGGATAACGGTGCTGTTAAATCATGCGTAATTGAAGGCAAAGAAGATGAAGGGCAAAAGTATTCTGATTATTTTGAATATAGCGAACTTGTTAAAACAGTACCGTCTCATAGAGCGCTTGCACTGTTCCGCGGCAGAAATGAAGGGATACTAAATGTTACGATTGAATCAAGCATCGAAGAAACAGAAGTAGATCCATGCATTGGGATAATAGCTAACAGAATAGAGTTTACTAATGCTGGAAACCCTGGTGATAAATGGGTAGCAGATACTATCAGATTCGCATGGCGTGTTAAGATTCAAACCAAACTGGATATGGACCTTAAATCAAATCTTAAAACTGCAGCTGAAGATGAGGCAATAAAAGTATTTGCATCAAACTTTAAAGATTTGATACTCGCATCCCCCGCTGGCCACAAAGCAATCATTGGCCTTGACCCTGGTATTAGAACTGGTGTAAAAGTTGCCGTAATTAATGGCAATGGCAAGCTAGTTGATACAGCAACTATTTACCCTCTCCAACCCAAGAATGATTGGGACGGATCAATTGAGATACTAAAATCACTTTGCATAAAACATGAAGCAAAGCTTATAAGTATTGGAAATGGTACCGGATCACGTGAAACTGATAAGCTAGTAAAGGATATGATTAAAAGATATCCAGAAACTAAAGCAACAGGAATAATTGTTTCAGAAGCTGGTGCTTCAGTATACTCAGCATCAGAGTTTGCATCTAAAGAGTTTCCAAATCTTGATGTATCTTTACGTGGTGCAGTATCAATTGCCAGAAGACTACAAGACCCTCTTGCAGAACTAGTTAAAATTGAACCTAAAGCCATT
The DNA here is from genome assembly GCA_033852135.1 of Gammaproteobacteria bacterium. Classification (GTDB taxonomy): domain Bacteria; phylum Pseudomonadota; class Gammaproteobacteria; order QZLD01; family QZLD01; genus QZLE01. Next base: position 175,045 of record JAWSVB010000016.1, read on the forward strand.
GGCGTTGGGCAATACCAACACGATGTAAATCAAAGTAATCTTTCCAGATCACTAAACGCAACTTGTGAGGATTGTGTTAACGCAGTTGGTGTTGATCTTAATACAGCCTCTGTACCACTCCTCACTCGCGTATCCGGCCTTAACCAAACCATTGCTACCAATATTATAGAATTTCGTGATCAAAATGGTTCCTTCAAAAATCGCAAAGAATTAAAAAAAGTAGCTAGATTAGGTGATAAAACATTTGAACAAGCGGCTGGTTTTTTACGTATTACAGGTGGTTCAGACCCTCTTGATAGCTCTTCAGTACACCCTGAGTCATACCCCACTGTACAAAAAATCCTTAGTGATACAAAATTAGATATCAAACAAATAATTGGTAATACCAAGGTTTTAAATAATCTTGACGCTAAAAGCTATACCTCAACTGATATCGGGTTACCAACTGTAATTGATATTATCAAAGAGCTTGAAAAACCTGGTAGAGACCCACGCCCAGAATTTAAAACTGCTAACTTTCGTGATGGCATCGAAAATATAAAAGATCTAAAAGAGAGCATGATCCTTGAAGGGGTGATTTCAAACGTTACTAACTTTGGAGCATTCGTAGACCTTGGTGTGCATCAAGATGGACTTGTTCATATATCGCAGTTAGCTAATAAATTTGTTCAGGATCCCAGAGAAGTTGTTAAAACAGGCGATATAGTTAAAGTCAAAGTTATGGAAGTTGATATTAAACGCAAGAGAATTGCACTTTCTATGCGCCTAGATGAACCTGTAAACGAAGCTAAAATGAGAGATACCAATCAACCAAATAAACCACGTATGAATAAACAGTCAAAGGCAAAGCAAGTTAATAATAACAACGAAAAAAACAAACCTTCAAACTCAGCTTTTGCAGATGCATTTTCAAAGGCTGGCATAAAATAGTAGCCTAGAGTTATTTTAGTGCATATGCGTGTTTTATAAGCTATAATACGCATATGCATCACAATAAATGGTGAAATTATGGCTTGTGCAAATCCAAAAATTCAAACCAATGCTAATACAGTGTTATTTAAAGCATTTTTCAATGCTACAGAACAGCTTGGCTTAGATAATATCCATATTGCAAATATCTTAGGTGTTGATCGCACCACAATCACCCGCATTAAAAATAAAGGTGAAATAAAAGCTAAATCAAAGACAGGTGAATTCGCTTTATTAACCATTAGAATATTCAGATCACTATATGCGATGGTTGGTGGCAATGAAGAAACAATCAAGCATTGGATGAATACCAGCAACAAACACCTGCATGGAACACCTAGTGAACTAATTTGTACAATTCATGGAATTGTTCAGGTGACAGAATATCTTGATGCGATGCGCGGTAAAATATGAACATTTGGCAAGAGTGCAATGGTATATCCCACATTACACAACTTAACTGCCGTACAACAAGGGTTGTAGAATCACAACAACAAGTAGCAACAATGTCACTCGTGGATACCCATGATGAGCAGGAGCTATTAGAGCAACTGCTAGAAGAATCGAAACCTATTGTACAAAATAAAAAAAAACACTACCTGATAACGACCCCATTTCGATATCCCCCACTAAAATACGGATCTAGGTTTGGTGAAAAACACTATTCAGGGATCTATTATGGGTCAGCAGAGATCAAAACCTGCTTTTGTGAGTGCGCCTATTATAGGTTTCTATTTATTGAGGGTATGGAAACGATACCTGAACACTTAAAAATCCACACTCAACACTTAACATTTAACGTTACCATAAAAACTGATCGTGCCATTCAACTCCAACACTCACCTTTCAATCAATATAACAACCTGATTTCACCTGATGACTATAGAGCAACCCAAAAACTTGGAACTCAAATGCGTGAAGATAATATCCAAGCATTTACATTTCAATCAGCAAGAGATGATTCTGATGGCATAAATATTGGGATATTTGATCCAATAGCAATAGTCAGCAAAAAACCATATAAAATAGATCACTGGCAATGCACAACTTCTCAAAAAACCGTTATTTTTTATAATCATATAGGTAATTCATCATTTGAATTCACAAAAGACCAATTTTTAATGAATGGAATATTGCCTTCACCAGCAGCATAAAAAAATCATGCGCGCCGCGTCACTTTGTGCACAAGATCACATTGAAGATTTTAATTATATTTACATATGGTTGCATAAACATATATTAACATTTATCTCCATACAACATCTCCAATAACCGCATCACTATGCCATCTACGAAAATTGATGGTATTAATCAAAAACAGAATTTGCTGCAATGCACAAGCGAATATCTAATTTTTTTACCTTTAAAAGTTTGACACAGTTCACATTTTTAACAAAAATACGCGAGTGCGTTAATGGACATTAATATACGAATAAACTGTAAAACTTACTTAGCTAGTAACAATTCGTAAGCACACTTTATTCATATCATACTTGAGGTGAGACATGAGGAAAATTCTAACCCTTTCTCTAGGGGTTGTTGCAACAATTATTTGCGGAAGTGCTAATGCTGCGCAATGGAATCAACAAAGCTTTACTGGTGGTTTAAATACAGTTCACATATACAACCCGGATACATTGTCACCAATTGGTAATGGTAAATCATTATTTATTGTGCTCCGTGGTTGCCTACAACCCGCATCAGCATTTAAAACTTCAAACCTTAATAAAGTTGCTGACGAATACGGCATGGTTATTGCCGCTGCAAATCCAAATAACCCAAATGCATTCGCTGATTGCTGGCAATACTGGACAGGCGCTCATAGCCGCACATCAGGCGAATCAAAAAGCATAATATCAACTGTCCAAACGATTATTGAGGATAAGCAATACAATATCGATCCAAACCAAGTTTATATAGGTGGACTCTCCTCAGGTGGCGCCATGGCTATGATTACAGGTTGCTATGCTCCTGATATCTTTGCTGGTATGGCATTAGATGCAGCTCCAAGTGCAGGCACTGGTGTAAACGGAGCATTCTCACATGAAGGAACTCCTGAGCTAACTGCTCAACGCTGCGAGAGTTATGCTGGAGCAAATAGTGATTACTTTGATACGCAAATCACAACCACAGCTTACGGAACTACTGATTATACTGTTCCAAAAACCTATGGCCTTCAAAATGCAAAAGCTATGGCAATCATATATGGATCATCCCAAACAGATGAAGAAAATAAAATTCAAGAGTTCAGCGACGTAATTGAAAACACTTGGACTGATGGCCGCGTAAGCTTAGTTGAATTAGGTGGTGTCGGTCATGCATGGCCTGGTGGTACTGGTGCTTCAGGGTCTTATATCGATGGTTCAAGCGCAAACTATGGGCTATATGCTGCTGAATTTTTCAAGCAAAACAACAAGCGTGTAGTTCAAGTAAAAGAAAATGTAACACCAAAACTTAACGGTCTGAACATATATAGCGCAGAAGATATCATCTATGTTAATGGAAGTGCAGATGATGAGGATGGCACTATAGCTTCTATATCAATCCAAGTTTCTGGTCCAGAAAATAGAACTGAAACTATTACTGACATTAACGTTGCATCCCGTTACTTCGATGTAGAGTTTACAGATCTAGCAAATGGTGATTACACGATAAAAATTACCGCAGTTGATAACGAAGGTGCAGAAATATCCAGTGACGATTTTGAAGAGGTTATCGATGTTGTAGAGGAAGATAATATCCCTCCAACTATAGATACATTCGATGCAACAACAAACGACGCTGGATCATGCCTAGTTGTCGATGGAACTGCATCTGATGCAGATGGAACAGTTGAATCTGTAATGATCGCAATCAGCGGCATAGGTGAATATACCTCTCAAGTTGAAGTATTTGGCGATAGTTACAAATTCCATTTAGATAAATGCTTAGATGCTAACTCCTATCAAATTACAGCAAAGGCTATAGATGATGATCAAACTGAATCTGCTGAGACTGGCGAACAAACTGTATTAATTATCGAAACTGATAATAAAAAACCAGAGATCACTGTATCTGAAATAATCAAAGCCAATGGTTGCATTACTTTTGATGTAACAGCAACTGATAGCGATGGGTATATTACTGCTATTGGGCACAAACTTAACGACGGGCGTCATTTTTTGCAAATGATTCCAGGGGAACCAACAAGTACATCTTATACAGTAAATGAATGTGGTTTAGATGCCGGTGAACACAAAATCAGAATAAAGGCTATAGATAATCAAGGGCACGAAACTGCAGAAACACTGAACATAGAGTTAACTGAAGAAGAGGAGGAAGAAAATGCACCTCCAAAATTCATCTCTTTTGTTGCGGCAGCTGCTACTAATGATGACGATGGAGATAAAGACTGTATCGTTGCTCTTGGCACTGTAACTGATGCCGATAGCGATGACCTAGAAGTAATAGTTTACATCGATGATACTGCTTACCCTGCTGAACTTAAGAACGACAACAGCTTTGAAGTTAAGCAGTGTGACCTTGCCGCTAATGAATATACTGTCAAAGCAACAGCCAATGACAGCAACAACCCAGTTGTTCTAAGCGAAACTACCGGTGTAACAATCGAAGAAACAATAAACGCTATTCCAGAAATAACGCATACTGAAGTTAACTCCCAAGGAAACTGTTTTGGAATAATGGGTGAAGCAAGTGATAGCGATGGAACTATAAGTGATATCAGCTTAAAAATTAATGGTGTTGACTATCCTGTAGACTTTATTCCTGGATCAACCGTAAACTTTGGGGCACAAAAATGTGACTTAGCTAGTGGAAAATATACTGGTACAGTAATCGCAACAGATAATGATGGAGCTAAAAGTGCCTCTAGTGCTATTAATTTCACTATAGCTACCGATGAAATTGATACTGATGGTGATGGCGTTGAAGATTCAATAGATAACTGTCCTGTAGATTCAAATTCAGACCAAAAAGATGTTGATGGTGATGGCATAGGTGATACTTGTGATTCACTAATTGACACAGATGGTGATGGTGTTGCAGATTCAACAGATAACTGTCCTACTGTTTCAAATCCAAATCAAAAAGATGTTGATGGTGACGGCATTGGTGACGTTTGTGATCCACTGATTGATACTGATGGTGATGGTATTGCTGATTCAACAGATAACTGTCCTGCAGTTTCAAATCCAGATCAAAAAGATGTTGATGGTGATGGCATTGGTGATGTTTGTGATTCGTTGATTGACACTGATGGTGATGGAGTGGCAGATTCACTAGATAACTGCCCTGTAGACTCAAATTCAAACCAAGCAGATGCTGATGGCGATGGAATTGGTGATGTTTGTGATTCATTTATCGATGCTGATAGTGATAGTGATGGAGTTGCAGACTCAATAGATAACTGCCCAGTAGATTCAAATTCAGATCAAGCAGATATTGATGAGGATGGCATTGGTGACGTTTGTGATTCACTAATAGACACAGATGGTGATGGTATTGCAGATTCACTGGATAACTGCCCTGTAGATTCAAATTCAAATCAAGCAGATGTTGATGAGGATGGCATTGGTGATGTTTGTGATTCATTAATAGATAGTGATAATGATGGTGTTGCAGACGAAGATGATGCTTTCCCTGAAGATCCAGAAGAAACTGTAGATACAGACGGTGATGGTGTTGGTGACAACGCTGATGCTTTCCCTGAAGATCCAAAAGAAACTATAGATACAGACGGTGATGGTGTTGGTGATAATGCAGATGCTTTCCCTGAAGACCCGACAAAAACAACAGTTGAAATAGGTGAAAGTAATGATGGAGATACAGACGGCGGCGACGGAAGCGGTGGTGGCGGTGGCGCACCAAGCCTAATCTTTCTTGCTCTTGGCTTAATTGCTCTACGTTTAAGAAAAAGAAGCTAGTTAAAGCTTAAAAAGTGATATAAGATCCGGGTTGATTTTGATTGACCCGGATTTTTTTATTCTTAGACCAATATGATTGAATACACCCTTAAAAGAAGTAAGCGTAAAAGTATTGGGATATCAATATCTGAAACGGGTGAAGTGATCGTATCTGCACCTAATAAACTTGCAGCTAAAGAGATCAGTAAAATTATTGATGATAAGTCCTCATGGATAAGATCAAAACTAGCAATTGTTAATAAAAGAATAGATACCTGCTCACCTAAAAAATTCACAGCTGGAGAAACATTCGCCTTTTTAGGTAGTGAATATCTTCTTGATATCACAACAAACTCAAGACAAGTTACCATATCCAATGGAGCCTTAAGTGTTAGCATATCTAATGCTCCTAAATCATCAAGTGATAGAGACTTTATTAAGAGAAAAGTAATTCACTGGTATAGAGAGCAAGCGCAAAAATATATTGATACCAATGCATCAAAATACTACGTTGCAATTGGGGTTATGCCAGAAATTATAAAAGAAAAAGCTTATAAGCGCAGCTGGGGAATGTGCCACAGTTCAGGGAAAATTTATATAAACTATAAACTTATCATGGCTCCAGCTGCGATTATTGATTACGTGCTTATTCACGAACTTTGCCACCTAATCCATCCTAACCATAGCATCGATTTTTGGAGTTTGGTTGAAAAGCATTGCCCAGATTATAAACAGCGCAGAAATTGGCTAAAAGAGTATGGCTATCAGCTAAACTTTTAAAACTGATAGTTCCAACATATTCCAGCACAACTTTTATGCAGTAAACCTATTAAAATTTTCTTTCTCGATAACCAGTCTATCCATACCTGCATAGCCAAAAACACTTTCAAACTCTTCAGATGATTTGTCATCGTATAAATTAAATCCAATATTCTTATAAGCATTTATAGCTGGAGTATTTCCTTTAGCTACTGCAATTTGAATAACTTCACATTTTTTCTCAACAATCCCATGAGAAATAATATTATTGAGTAGGATATTAATTATCCCCTGCTTCCTATATTCCGGTTTAACAGCCACCCATTCAACAACCCAGGCGTTATCTAATAAACCAGGAAAACAGCTAACAAAAACCCCTATCCTATTCACCATCTCTTCACTCTCTTGTAGAGATAATTTGAATTTGTTTTGGGCAGCAAGTAGACACTCTCTAAAGTCTTCACTATTAATTTCTGGTGTAAAATAACCACTTAATCCTGCAACAGGTTGGTTATTGATTTCTGCAATTTTAAAATTTGAAAAGTGGAATAACGACTTTATATCTGAACAGATTAAGTAGTATAAAAATTCATAAGTTTTAGCCTTAGATTCAGGAAATAACATGTCAGTAAAACCAACTGCTCCTCCGGATCTTCCAGCTGTTTCTATAATCCAAATAATAAAATCAACATCAGAATTTGATGCATCTCTTATTGTTATATCGTAGCCCATTAACTTTGCCCCCTTAAATATAGTGAATAATAAATCTACCATAAATACAAATAGGGACAACTCGTCTAAAAATATAAACGATATTCAGCAAAAAAATATTAGAAAATACTACTCTTGTGTATTAAGTTAGAATTGATTTCAGTTTTACTGCTAAATCGAAAGCTTCTATTCCAAGTGGTGTTAGATAACCACCATCAACCTGTGAAATAAGACCTTTTGCATGGAGTCGTTTTGTAGCTGCAATTATTTTGGGCTCAGCAGCAGCATGAACTTTAATCCCTTCATTGGTACTATCAGAATTAAATAGATCAAGAACTTCAAGCTCATCAATTATTTCATTACTAAGGCTCATTACTACTCCTAATTTTTATTTGAATATTTATATCAACAGTAGCAGTAATGGCGCCTTAAAACCATCTATCTATAGAAAAACATTTATAGCCTTTTCAAAGATGATGGCTCTATATTAATTTAGAGTTTTTTTATACGAAGAAATAGCCGTTTCACAACCATATAAGCAGCTATTTGAAAGTCCACCAGAGATATGATCACTAATTAGCAAAGTTGCTTCCTCTGGTCTTTCATGCAAAATTGCATGACCCACATCTTTAAATATACACAAATGAGATGACGGCATTTTTTGAGCTATCAATTCACTAAAAGAAGCTGGTTTAACTAAATCTACTTCTCCACCGATAATTAAAGCTGGACATGAAATTTCATGCAGTCTATCAGTCAACTTCTCTTCAGTTTTTAATTTAAAGAACATATCACAAAGGAACACATGCCCCTGATAGAATTCATAAGTGCATATTTCTTGAAAGTTGCTACAACGATCATTAATTAAACCGATGTTATTCTCTAGATATGTATTGGAATATAGTTCTGGCAATAGAGTCTGGAAGTAAGCATAAGCTACTTTTTTCATAACTGCAGGATCACTATCTGACTCGTTAATAGCAGCTATAGCTTCTTGAGCTTTTGCTTTCCAACGAGTAACTTGCCTTATCATAAGTTCATTAGCTTCAGGTACAGAAGCTATAGCAGCAATAGAAGTGGTTTTTGCCGGATACATTAATGCAAACCACAGGGCAATTTCTCCACCTAGACTAGTACCAACTAAATGAGCCTTATCAATCCCTAGAGCATCCATTAACTCTTTTAAATCATCAGCCATAGTAAGAAAAGAATAGTTTTTATCTGAAGTTACTTCAGAGTACCACTGCCCTCTTAAATCATATGAAAGGATTCTATAGTCATTTTTTAACGGTTCACTAATTGCCAACCAAGACTCTAACGGACTTGCTATGCCATTGATAAATACAACTGTTTCAGATGCCTCTAAATTTCCTGATAATTCATATCTACAATCAAAACCATTAACTTTAAGAACCGACATTTATCCTCCAAGACCATGCACTATATATATTTTATTTTTTCTACATACCCAGCGGTATCTAATAATCCAAAATTATAGCATTATATCAATTAGATACACAAGCTCTGAGCGCTACTAAAAACTTTAAATGAATAGATAATGGAGAATTTTTGAAATGAAAAAGCGGCACTAACACCAGTTTAGAGCCGCTTAACTTTAGAGTAGATATAATTTATTTTTGCATACTATCTTTTCTTAGGAGGCATAACCATGCCTTCTGATTCAAGTACTTTTACACCTTTTTGATTAACGCACCAAGCTTTGAATTTTAGACGGTTCTTCTCGCGATTTAACTCCGCCACCTCTACAACAGCTTCGATAGTATCTTCAATATATACAGGCGCCATAAATGTTACCGAAGAAGATACAAAAATTGTTCCAGGGCCAGGTAGCTGTGTTCCTAATATATTAGATATTAAGCTAACAGTTAATTGTCCATGCGCAATACGATGTTTAAAGAAAGTGCCTGAAGAATAAGCCTCATTTACATGGGCTGGGTTGAAGTCACCTGTGACAGCCGCAAACTGATAGACGTCAGTTTCACTGATAGTTTTAGCAAAATAAGCCTTATCACCAACTTCAATTTCATCAATGCTTTTACCCAGTATCTCTTGAAACGGCATATCATCACTCCTCTACATCATCTAATGGTGTTGGTGGAACTAAAACTCCGCTACCAGTCATTATAATCTCTGATTTTTGGTTCTTAGCTTGAACTGTAAAATCAGCGGTATTATCATCAACATTTATTGCAGTAATGGTAAGACCAATTTCAATAGTGTCACCAATAAATACTGGAAGAGTAAATTTAACCTTTTGCTTTTTAACTGTAGAGCCATAGCCAGGTAATCTCATGCCAATAATATTGGTAATGAAACTAGCAGTTAACATCCCATGCGCAATACGCTGCTTAAAAATGGTTTGCTTGGCAAACTCATCGTTAATAGGAAGCAAATTAACATCACCTGTAACACCAGCAAATTGGAGCATATCTGTATCAGCAAGTGTTTTGGCAAAATATGCACTTTCACCAACTTTTAACTGATCTACGGTTTTTCCGATTCTAGCTTTCATACCTTCTCCTCATTAATCATAAATGGAGGGATAATCTCACTTTCACCTGTAAGAACTAATTTACTTTCTTGGTTTACACATTTTAGATCAAACCATACGCGCTTCTCTTTACCATCAATTTTAGTTACTTCAACAGTAGCTTCAATTGTATCGCCCATAAAAACAGGCTCGATAAAATCCAACTCTTGCGCGATATGAACTGTGCCATTACCAGGATATTGCGTTCCTAGTATTTTAGAGACCAAACCAGCAACTAGCATCTGCGGAACAGTACGTTTACCGCTAGGAGTTTTACTCGCAAACTCTTTATTTAAATGTGTAGGGTTAAAATTACCAACTATACCTGTGAACTGATAAACATCTGCTTCAGTAAATGTCTTACCAAAAGATGCAGTGTCACCAATTCTGATTTCACTGATGGTTTTACCCAACTTTGACTCGATACTATAATCCATCGATCCACCTCAATATCTAAACTTCTTTACTACATATGGCCCAGCCTTTGCCAGGCCATATACAAGAATTAACCTAGTGTGCTGTAACCATCATCAACATAGTAAACGTAACCAGTTAATGTTTTAGCCGCATCAGTTACAAGGAAAGTTGAAACCGCACCGATGTCATCAGGACCAACGTTATAGCTTGGAATACGATCAGTTACTCCACCCATCAACTTATCAAAATCTTTGATACCAGAAGCAGCACGAGTCATAATTGGACCAGGAGATACACAGTTAACTCTGATACCTTTACCAACAAGCTCATTCGCAAGATATCTAGTTGAGCTTTCTAGAGCAGCCTTAACAGGCCCCATTGCAGCATAGTTATCAACAACTCTTTCAGCACCAAGGTAACTCATAGATAAAATTGATCCGCCATCTTTCATCAATGGTTCAGCTAACTTGGTCATTCTCATTAATGAGTGACATGATACATCCATTGCAAGCTGGAACCCTTCAAGAGAACAATCAACTAAACGACCATGCAGATCTTCCATACTTGCAAACGCAATTGAGTGGACTAAAAAGTCTAACTGACCCCACTCTTTTTCAATTTTTTCAAATACAGCCTCAAGCTCACCAGGCTTCTGTACATTACATGGCATAAAGATTGAAGCATCCACATCATCAGCCAAAGGCTTTACATACTTTTCTGACTTCTCATTTAGATAGGTGATTGCCAGCTCAGCACCAGCATCACGCATAACTTTTGCACATCCGTATGCGATACTGTCCTTGTTAGCTACTCCAATAATTAACCCTTTTTTCCCTTTTAGCGAAAATAGATCACTCATTTTGACACCTTACCTTATGTTTAAGTTAAAAAATTTTTTTACCGATAATGAGTTATTGTTTTGAGTAGCCTGTAGAACTTATCTTCATTTACTCGCCAATTTACTCACTATCTTTTAAATAATTAATGCTGCTAATAAACCGTTACATGTGAGAAGAAAATGGCAGCAAATATCAACACAAAACTCACATGATGCCGCTAATCAAATAATCAACGTAAAGCCATTTTACATACTCATTTGTATTTATCAAGAGTTTTCGATATTTAAATCACGATTAAATCTATAATTGAGACAAAACCATATACACCAGGTATTAACAACAATAGAAAAAACACTACGTATATAACAAATACACCATAAAACTAAAAAGACAAATAACCAAGTAATTTTCAATTTAATCAAAAAATTAGGCTATAAATAAGACTTACATTCTGACATTACACTAAGATATGCCTTTAACAGATAATCAAATATGATTTGCGCTATATTTAACGATATAGGGAATTATCAACCAAAGATTAAACAAGAATACTGACAATTATTTAACTATTAATTAGGCTGCAATAAAGCACAAAATACCGTCAAACATACTCTATACGCACTTTTTTGAAGTACTTTTTTTCTAAAACAGCAGCAATATCTCTTATTATATTCTTTCGCATATCAAATGGTTGCATGAATTTAGGATCAAGATGCGCCTCATTAAACCTTGTCCCAATTATAAAATCCAAGCGATCAGTATTAAGCAAAAGCTGTAGCAGAGAGCAAACAGAACTACTGTGCTTCTTAAGGTTGTGAATATCTTCTTTTTGCAGAATTGAAGCAATTTTACCCAAAGTAACATTGCCCTCGGTCACCATATTAACACCTGAAATATTTGAAACAGGTGGAACCTCATCCGCAATATTTCCAACCCCATACTCAACCTCAAGACCTAGCTCTCTTGCAACTATTTGCGCAGTAGTCCCCCCACAAATTATTTTTTCCCCATCATGATCTCTCACCCTCTTAGCTATATAAGCATCTCTATCTTTGTCATATGGAGGACCAGACACCACAAGCAACCTACGCGGATTACGGTAATAGATAACACCACAGGTAATATCATCTTTAGCTTGATGCCCGTCTATAGCATGAGCCTGCTTCACTACACTAGATGACATATCACCAGCAGAAATTTTAGAATTATCCTTTGTTAAATCAGTAAGATAAGCTTGAACATCAAGCTCACCCCACCCCTTGGGGCAATTCTTGGACCCAATCCCAGCCTGAACAACCCCATCAGAAAAAAACACCAACCTATCACCTGGCTCAGCAATAAATGAAGAATAAAAAATTGTATTCTCTTGCGCTACAGGGGTTTCGATCTTTATAGTTTCTTTTGCCAAGCTAAGAATTTTATTTGCACGAATAATGATGCACTCAGGAGTGGAGTATTCAATGATATTAGTTACACCATCTTGATGCATATCGATAATAATAAAGGTGGAATAAGCTATTTTGCGCACTTTACACACAGGCAAAGTCTGCAAAATGGATTCAGCTGCTTTTGTTATATCCATATCACTAGAGGCAAACTTGCACGCCATAGTTGTAGTCAACGTGGATAACACACTAGCCTTAACACCACTTCCCAAACCATCAGCAAGAACAGTTACGGTGCGATTTTCCCCTTTTACACGACTAGAAATAAAACTATCACCACTTACATGCTGGTTATACTTGCAGACATTATAGTGATCGATATCAAGGTGCAGATTATCAAACACACTCCTTTGCTCACTATTAGGCATCTTTGGCACCAAATGAATCAATTATTGAGCTTAAAAGTATTTCAGAATCTGCTGCATTTTCACCAAGCAGATAAGCGATTTTCTGCACTGTTGTATTATTATTTACCAACACATCATGTGCTTTTTTAATGATTTGCTCGCGCTGAACAACTGGATTAGTTATATCTTGCACCAACATCCCAGCAATTTGCTTTTTTTCAATCGGAAAGATTGAAACGGATAAAATCATATCTTGAAAGCGGATATCTTTATTTACCTCTTCATCATTGTATAAAGCGCCAGAGATTAACTTATTAAATGGCTCCACCTTATCTATACAAATTGATTCAAGACTACCTAGACTCTCATAAATGGTTACAAAATCATCTCCGATTAGCCTAGCAAAGCTCTTATTACTTTCAAGAATATTGAGTTTTCTATCAACAATTACCACACCAAAAGGTATTGATTTTATTAAGGCATTTGCCTTTTTTTGCGCCAATCTACGCATATAAGATACGCACATTTCAGGCTGGGCAAAGCCTGACATAATCGCGCAAACCATATCGCGACAATTATCATAACCACAACCACCACAATTTAACTCATCTTCACGCTGCCTTTTACCAATTGAGCGCAAAGATTTTAAGATCTGATTTTCTGAATAGTTTTCTGTAATCACGGGCTCAGGATTCAAGATAAGCTCACACGGCACATTCAAATCCAAAGATTGCTGCTCACTCTTTTCATAACTATTGATCGACAGATTTTTACTTATACAGTTATTAGATACCGACTGAAGAGGCCCATTAATACATCCACCAGCACATGAAAGTAACTCTAGAAAAACCATGCTATCAGCAGGAAGATTGCTTATATTATCCAAGGCACCTTTTACCTCTTCCATACCTGAATAATTAAAATAACTAATGCTTTTATCATTCAATCCAGACAACATTCCACCATCAAGCGGATACAAAGCACCTTTTGCAGATGACTCAGGTATAAAACATTTATTCTCGCCAGACAAACTTGATGGGGAAATACCTTTATCTTCAAAAATACGACGCAAACCATCGAAACCTATAGCAACATCAACCTCCATATGATTTTGATCTGCCTCATGTTTCTTAGCAATACACGGTCCAATAAAAACGATGCGGGTATCATCACCATATAACTGCTTTAATAATCTGCCATGAATAACCATTGGTGACCCACACTGCGTAAGTTTTGATGAAAGCTGTGGGTAATATTTTTGCACCAAGCTAACAACAACTGGGCAAGCGGAGCTTATCTGCACTCCCCCACTACCCTTAAGCTGCTTACTTAGGTTTTCATTTAAATAATCATTTAGATAGTCTGCTGCAAGAGCGGTTTCAGACACACCAAAAGCACCAAGCTCTTCTAGAGCAGCAATCATCTGCTCAAAAGTAACACCAGCAAACTCAGACACCCACGAAGGGGCCAAGGAAATTATTGTTCTTCCACCATCTTGCAATAACTGTTTAGCTTTGAAAATATCATTACGAACTTTTTTGGCACTGACAGGACATGTATTTACGCATTTACCACAATATATACAGTGCTCGTTAACCACTACCGCCTCATGGTTATCAACCTCAATAGCTTTTACATCGCAATTTCTGACACACTTATAACAATCACGACATTCAGCTACTTCTGTGTATATAGGGAGTTGCTCTGAAACCATTTTACTTGCCCACCTAAACATTAAATTTCATAACTTAACAAGCCCATTTTTATAACAGCTGATACAAATAAAAATTCATGCAGCAGACTATGGCTTGTGATTATTTAATCGGTTCATTACAACGACACTAAAAAATCATATTGAAATATCAATCTATAGGTATTTTTTTGTTTTATCAGAATATTTCAATAAAAAATCATTTATAAAATTGCACCGATAAGCCCAATAGTTTTTATTGTAAGCTGCAAACAAACAACAATAACTTAGAAGACATTAGGATTATATTTTAATATCACCATATTTGTCGATATTATTATCACGAGTAAAGAATTTATATTCATTTTTTGTGAAATTCATTCCAATTAAAATCGGTGATAAATTGATGCGATAACTTTCACTACACAAACGGATATATCTGTAATATATGAATTTTATATGGAACAAAACCTAAAAAAAATATATACTGCTAGCGTAGATAAAAACATATATATTGATAAAATAATAACGTAAATAGAATAATTATATTTGTAGGACACTGCTTGTAAGATCATTCTGCATTGAAGGGAACTGCTTTGAGCGAAACAGCTATACCAACAAATACCATTAGGCGCCTGCCAAGGTATTACCATTACATGCAAGATCTTATAGATCAGGGCGAAAAATATGTAACGTCTGATCAAATATCAAATTATTTTGGCGTGCACCCTACTCAGGTTCGTAAAGATCTGGCTATAACTGGATTAATTGGAAAACCCAAAGTTGGCCACATCCTTTCTGAAGCACTCGAGTCTATTCAAAACTTTTTAGGCTGGAAAACTAAGTTAGACGCATTTATCGTTGGCGTTGGAAACTTAGGGTCTGCAATCATTGGTTACAATGGTTTTGATATTACAGGTGTACGCATTGTAGCTGCATTTGATTCTGATCCTGAAAAAATTGGAACCATGATTAATGGTATTGAAGTATTTCCCATGCGGAAATTTACAGATCTAGCTCTAAGAATGAATGTCAAAATCGGAGTTATAACCTGTGCCGCAGATGCCGCTCAAGCAGTTACCAACACCATGGTTGTAAGTGGCATCCATGCTATATGGAACTTTACCCCTGTAAAACCATATGTTCCTGATGGAGTGATCCTGGAACAAACAGAGTTATACTCAAGTCTTGCCGTACTCTCAAGAAAGCTCAAAGAACAAGGTGAACCTGAAAACTAAAAAACGGCCTAAACATTCCTGCTTAGACCGTTTTTAATATCTTAATAAAGATAATATTATCTTTTCTTTGGTGGCATCACCATGCCTTCTGACTCCAGAACTTTTACACCTTTCTGGTTTACACACCACGCCTTAAACTTCAGGCGATTCTTCTCACGATTCAACTCAGCCACTTCAACCACAGCTTCGATAGTATCTTCAATATATACTGGAGCCATAAAAGTTACAGATGATGAAACAAAGATCGTCCCAGGCCCTGGCAACTGAGTACCCAATATATTTGAGATCAAACTAACCGTAAGTTGACCATGAGCAATACGGTGTTTGAAGAAAGTGCCTGTAGCATATGCTTCATTCACATGAGCTGGATTAAAGTCTCCTGTTACAGCGGCAAATTGATAAACATCGGTTTCACTAATGGTTTTAGCAAAATATGCTTTATCACCAACTTCGATCTCACCAATACTTTTTCCCAATATTTCTTGAAATGCCATGTTACTCCCCCTGCTCTTCATCAGAATCATCAAGTGGCACAGGTGGATTTATAACCCCACTCCCTGTCATTACAACTTTGCCGTCTTGATTTGTAGCTACAACAGAAAAATCAACTGTATTTTCAGCAACATCTACAGCAGTGATAGTTAAACCAATCTCTATTGTATCTGCAATAAATACAGGTAGAGTAAATTTCACTTTCTGACTTTTTACTGTTGAACCATAACCAGGAAGCCTCATACCGATAATATTAGTAATGAAACTAGCTGTAAGCATCCCATGAGCAACTCGTTGTTTAAAAATAGTCTGCTTAGCAAATTCATCATTAATAGGCAAAAGATTTACATCACCGGTCACCCCTGCAAATAACAGCATATCGGTATTGGAAAGAGTTTTGGCAAAATATGCGCAGTCACCTACTTTAATTTCTTCTACAGTTTTTCCGATTCTGGCTTTCATGATTCCTCCTCACAAAAGATAAATGGAGGAATAATTTCAGTCTCACCGGTTAGCACTAGGTCACCATCACGATTAACGCATTTAAAGTCGAACCAAACTCGATTTAATTTTCCATCGATCTTAGTTACTTCTACAGTAGCTTCAATGGTGTCTCCCATAAACACTGGCTTTAGAAATTCCAACTCCTGGGCAACATGAACTGTTCCATTACCAGGATACTCAGTCCCTAGTATTTTAGAGACTAAACCAGCAACCAACATTTGCGGAACCGTACGCTTTCCATATGGGGTTTTTGCTGCAAACTCTTTATTTAAATGTGTTGGATTGAAATTACCAATGATGCCAGTAAACTGGTAAACATCAGCTTCAGTAAATGTTTTACCAAACGAAGCTGTATCTCCAATACTGATCTCACTGATAGTTCTACCTATCTTTGATTCAATACTATAATCCATTATCTTACCCTGCTTTTTTTTGCTGGTGTATTTACATGCAATTAGCTTCGCACAGGCGAAGCTAATAAGCGAGAATTAACCTAATGTGCTGTAACCATCATCAACGTAGTAAACATAACCTGTTAATGTTTTAGCTGCATCAGTTACAAGGAAAGTTGAAACGGCACCGATATCATCAGGACCAACGTTATAGCTTGGAATACGATCAGTTACTCCACCCATCAATTTATCAAAGTCTTTAATACCAGAAGCAGCACGAGTCATGATTGGACCAGGAGATACGCAATTAACTCTGATACCCTTACCAACAAGCTCATTAGCAAGATATCTAGTTGAGCTTTCTAGAGCAGCCTTAACTGGCCCCATTGCAGCATAGTTATCAACAACTCTTTCAGCGCCTAGATAACTCATAGATAGGATAGACCCACCATCTTTCATCAATGGCTCAGCTAACTTAGTCATTCTCATTAGTGAGTGGCAGGAAACATCCATTGCAAGCTGGAACCCTTCAAGTGAACAATCAACTAAACGACCATGCAGATCATCCATACTTGCGAATGCAATTGAGTGAACCAAGAAATCTAATTGACCCCACTCTTTTTCAATTTTTTCGAATACAGCCTCAAGCTCACCAGGCTTTTGTACATTACAAGGCATGAAGATCGAAGCATCAACATCTTCAGCTAGAGGTTTTACGTATTTTTCCGATTTTTCATTGAGATAGGTAACTGCAAGCTCAGCACCAGCATCACGCATAATTTTTGCACATCCGTATGCGATACTGTCCTTGTTAGCTATTCCAATAATTAACCCTTTTTTCCCTTTTAGCGAAAATAGATCACTCATTTTGACACCATTCCTTGTTAGTTATTTTAATAATTTCACATAGAGTATGAATAAGCATACCTTGCAACAAGCGATATTTATATATCACCATAAAATTTTATTAGAGTGTACCTTGGATATATGGTTGAGCCAAGTTGAATTAGCTCAAGCTCTCCTGCTACTTTGGTACAAGCATCATGGGCCAGACTAACATCATGTACACTAAGACGACTGAACGTAGGAAGATTACTTCAACACTCTATATTCACTAACATATAACATTCATTCAAGACTCAAAGGTTAATTAGATTAATATCATATAAAACCCACGATATTTCAAAATAAATAACATAATCATTACCTCAACACATAACGAACAAGCTAAATGATACTGAATATTGAATTAAAGGCTTAATACGACTAAATTAATACTATAACTAACAAAAGGAGATTTCTCATGGATGATCATATAATTCTTGGCGTTCACGTAAGCAATAGAGGCCAGCAAGCAGTTGAGCTACAAAAAGTATTTACTGAATATGGCTGCAGCATTAAAACTAGAATTGGTTTACATGACACTAATGAAAATGTTTGTGCTACCAGCGGAGTTATTCTTTTAGAGGTTTTTAATAAGAATGGTTCTGATATCTCTACTGAGATGATGGCTAAATTCAATTCAATTGACGGTATTGATGCACAGCGCATGACCTTTGAGCATTAATAAAATAATTCAGTTTTTTTAAATTACAAAAGCACCACTGATTATTATCATGGTGCTTTTTTTATTGTTCTAGGTAAACAGTATCTTCCTAAGAACAAATTTAACTTTACTGCGGGTATACAACCTTAATCTGTTGCTGCATATCATCAACTTTAAGGTCAATTTCACGCGTTGCAAGATCTGAGCTGCCAAGGATTGGAAGATAAAACAATATTGCCTTGTTTATTTTAGTTGCTGTCATATAACCTGAAACCTGTTGTACAGCATTATCTATATCAAATATGCTTCCCTTGATCTGGTTTGAGCGCTTAGTCTCAATAAGCACTTTCTCATCGCCATTATGAATTAACATATCTAATTGAGTGTGGGATTCACCTATTTTTATACGTTTATCTATCTCTACTTCTACATCAGGTATTGCTATCTCTAGAAAGCCGCGCAGATAGCCTAACATTTCATATTCTGCTGGGGAGTTTTCACGTTCTTCTATATAAAACAGATCCGCTGAGAATAAGCGCAATAGGGTTACGAGTTGATCTAGGAAAAACTTACCTCCATAACGTTCTATCTCTTTATGAATTTTTTCAGCTCGATCCCACCCTAAAAAGTATTTAGCTTTTTCATAGCTGGCGATTTCGATAATTTGTTCTACAAGGATTAGAAAAAATGCTGTTACATTCATAATTGCTAGCATTGCTTCTTGTTCTGAGAAAAATAATTGTTCGTCAGTTTCTGCTGGTAGCTCCCAGTCCTCAAGATATCTGTGGAATGTTTGAGCTTCTTTGTCTTTAAAAATATTTTGTTCATCAAGATATTGGTATATCTCTTTAACACTCAAACCTTCCGGGTCTTTGCCACATACCAACTTATACGCTTCAGTTAACGCCGCCTCAAATGCATGGTTAGCTCTGAGCACTGCATCGGTAAAAAGGTATTCCTCAATACTACCCTTTGCTTCCTGCCAATAATGTTCTGCCATCTGCAGGTGATTAATTACGTTATAGATACCTGGGAAAAAATCTGGAGGCAATACCTCAGAAACCTTACGTTTAATTTCGTATAGCATATCCATAATCAGGGGGCTCGACTCTTCTTATCTAACTATTTATAACTATAGCTTAAATTTAGAGGTTATGAAGTTATTAGAATTTATTGTTTAGAAAAAATTTGGGCTGACGCTAAGGTCAGTCCAAATTAGTTAAACTTATGATCTATTGAAGAATTAAATATATATATCATTATTACCATGGGTAACTTTGTCAACCATCTTGCGGGAAGTTTCTTGTTCCTTCTCCCCCATTTCAGCTATAAACTTCTCCATAGCTTCCATACCAACTTTCTTGGTAGCTTCTGATGCATAATCGCGCAGAAACTCCATAAATGATGATGCAGCATTTGGTCCGCAATGCTGCTTGATGAGGCCTGGTTTAGCCAGATCCATAAAGTCTTCGCCAGTTCTTCCTAACCGATAACACCCGGTGCAAAAGGAAGGGATAAACCCTTTTCCGGCTATATCTCGAATCACTTCATCAAGTGAGCGATGATCGCCTAGTGAAAATTGGCTCATATCTTCATGGTCTACTGCATATCCACCCGGATTGGTACGACTACCAGCTGATATTTGAGATACACCTAGATCTAGAGTTTTGCCTCTAAGTTGCGGGCCTTCTCTAGTCGACATGATTATTCCGGTATATGGTACTGCTATACGTAGAATTGCTACAATCTTGAGGAAATCTTCATCAGATACCTCTTCTGGTGGGTGCTCTGATATATCTGA
The DNA here is from genome assembly GCA_033852135.1 of Gammaproteobacteria bacterium. Lineage (GTDB taxonomy): Bacteria > Pseudomonadota > Gammaproteobacteria > QZLD01 > QZLD01 > QZLE01. Next base: position 195,647 of record JAWSVB010000016.1, read on the forward strand.
GCCAGTAGCAAACTCCATTCTTGGGACACTTATAGTATGTGGGCCTACCCCAAACTTATCCTCTAGGTAGCTAATATGCTGCATCATAGCTAGAATTTCATATTTCCAATCAGCTAGACCAAACAACACACCTACGCCGCAATCATCAATTCCAGCTTCCATAGCTCGATCAATGGCGGATACGCGCCAATCAAAATCAGCTTTTTTCCCACGCAGATGTACTTTGCTATATACATCTCTATGGTAGGTTTCTTGGAAGATCTGATAGGTTCCGATCCCTTTCTCTTTTAAGAGTTTGAACTCATCTACTGCGAGAGGAGCTACATTTACGTTAATTCTGCGAATGCTGCCGCCTTTATCGTCTTTGCAGCTATAGATCGTATCGATTGAATCCAGCACATAATCAAAACCTTGCTTTGGATATGCCTCACCAGCAACCATCAGCACGCGTTTATGACCGCTTTCAATTAAAATCTTGGTCTCTTCGGCGATTTCTGCTTGAGATAATACTCTACGGTTTATGGCTTTATTTCCGGCTCTAAATGCACAGTATGAGCACTCATTAGCACAAAGATTTGATATATATAAAGGGGCAAATATAACCAGGCGGTTACCATAGATCTCTTCTTTGACATATTTTGCTGTTTCAAATAGCTCTTGAGTTAAATCTGGGTCATCTATGTTTGAAAGTACAGCAACATCACTTATGTTTAATCCTTTGAGTTCTCTTCCTTTTTGCAAAATTTCTCTGATCTTGCCATGATCATTTGATGCATTATTTAATTCTTTCTCAATTTGATTATCATTGATAATTGCTGACATTTTTATTTACCCTAAAAAAACCGTAGAGCCAACATTAACAGGCTCTACGGTTAGTTACAATAGTTAATCCTGACTATTTTTGTCAGCTATTATTGACTAGATTTAATCTATTAATTTACCTCTAGCTGTATATGAGGTGTGAAGGAGTTTATGCGCTTTATGCCCACATGGACCATCAGTGAGAAACTCACTGTATATGTGTGCTACATCAGGATTTTCATGAGACTTACGAGTCTCATAAACCATATCCTCATTATATAGTGTTGATGCGCGAGCTTTACGAATATCCATATTAACTGGGCGAGGCATTCCTCCACCGGCTATACAACCACCAGGACACCCCATAAACTCAATAAAATGACATTCACTAAATGGTCCACCAGCTTCAATATCTGCCAATACCTTCTCTGCATTTGCAGTGCCATGAGCCACACCAACTTTTAGCGTTGCACCTTTTAACCAATCCCAATTATCAAAGTGCCCTTTAAGGATATCTGGAACCGGTCCTACCTGCTCTATCTTAATCTCAGCAACTCTAGACCCTTCAAATCCGCGCACTGGGGTGATATTAGCGTGATCGAATAGATCCTCTACTTTTATACCTGTAATCACCTCAATTGCTGTTCTTAAAGCAGCCTCCATTACGCCACCTGTTGCTCCAAATATAACTCCAGATCCTGTTGATACACCAAATGGATTATCATATTCAGACGTTGGTACTTTGCGCAGATCCATACCAGCTTCTTTAATCATTGCTGCTACTTCTTCCGTGGAGATCATATAATCAACATCTTTAAATCCACTATCATCCATTTCTGGACGATTACACTCAAACTTTTTAGCGGTACATGGCATTAAGGCTACAGATACAATATCTTTTGGATCGATGTTATTTTTTTCTGCATAGTAAGTTTTAATTACTGCGCCAAACATCTGCCCAGGACTTTTTGCTGATGATAGATTTGGTATCATCTCTGGCTTAAAGTGCTCTAGATATTTTACCCACCCAGGTGAGCAACTGGTAAATTGCGGTAAGGCAACTGTTTCATCTTTATCTACTAATACTTTCTTAAGCCTTAGCAGCAGTTCTGTAGCTTCTTCGATAATGGTTAAATCAGCTGTAAAAGTAGTATCGAAAACCCTATCAAAACCACATCTACGTAGTGCAGTTGGAAGTTGCATTGTTAAAGCTTCAGCACCTGGCTCGTTCCCAAAACATTCACCAATAGCTGTTCTTGGAGCTGGGGATGTCTGAATCACCACATGTTTAGTTGGATCCTCAATCAACTCCCAGACTTTTTCAGTTTCATCTTTAACTGAAAGAGCTCCTGTTGGACAGTGTGTTATACACTGACCACAGTTGATACAAACTGTATCTTCTAGGTCTTTATCAGCAAATGCTGCAATTTTGATCTGATTACTTCTATCTTTCATTCCGTATGCACCAACAGCTTGTAGCTCTTTACAGGCTCTTTCGCAATTACGGCATTGAACGCACTTGTTCATATCTCGAACTATAAACAGACCAGAATCTTCAATCTCATGTTCCGGCTCTTCTTTTACACCAAATCTAAATTCGGTAACTCCGCACTCATCTGCTAGTTCGCGCAGAGTACAGTTTCTACTTCTGTTGCAGGTGTAACATGTACCTGTGTGACTTGATAGCTCTAAATCAACCAGATCACGGCGCGCTTTTCTAACTTTATGAGAATTAGAATTGATTACCATCCCATCTGATACTGGCAAAGTACATGAGGTTTGCAGGGTGTTATAACCTTCAATCTCTACCACACATACTCTGCATAGTCCTTTTGGTTTAAGGTCATCATGCTGACACAATGTTGGAATTTTAATACCGACACTTTGTGCTGCCTTTAGTATTGTTGTTCCTTCCTCTACTGTAACTTGAATGTCATCAATTGTTGCAGTTACCATTTTTTTTATTCCATTCATTTTTATTATCTCCGTAGCAGGTATTAAAGTTGATCTGCGAAATCATTCATTAGATTTTTTAGAACATTAGGACTTGTCTGCCCTAACCCGCACTTAGATGTAAGCACCATTGTTTCACAAAGGGTTTTTATATCTTTAGTCTCTTTATCTGTAACCTTGCCTTGGCGCATCTTATCAACATGATTTAACAAAACTTGATTGCCCCAGCGACATGGGGTGCACTGACCACATGATTCCTCGATAAAAAACTCTAAATAGTTATCTGCTATGTCGTAGAGATTACGCTGTTGGCCATAGATAATTACAGACCCACCAGTTGCTAAGTCTTCATAACTTAAAACTCTGTCGAACTGGCTAGCAGGTACAAGTTGGCCTGAATAACCACCAACCTGAATCGCTTTTGGATTTTCTGCTTTAGTTATTCTTACAATGTCGTTAAGCGTCATCCCCCAAGCAAATTCAAATACTCCAGGCTGTTCACAATCCCCTGAGACACTGAATAATTTATAACCTTTACTTTTCTCTGTACCGGCAGATTTATACCAGTCAGCCCCCTTAGATAAAATACATGGTACCCAGGCAAATGTTTCAACGTTATTTACATTTGTTGGTTCACCATATAGTCCATTGGTTACTGGGAACGGAGGTTTATTTCTTGGCTCTCCCCTATTACCTTCAATTGATTCAATAAGCGCTGTCTCTTCTCCGCAGACATAAGCTCCTGCACCAAAGAAAAGTTTAATATCGAAATCTACTCCCTGCTTGCCGCAAATATTCATACCCAACATATTGCTTGCGCGTTTTTTATCCAATAGAGCTTCTAGCTTTTCTTTTAGGAATGCATACTCCCATCTCATGTAAAGAATGCCTTCTTGAGCACCAATGGCATAACCTGCGATGGTCATACCTTCAATAACTTTGTCAGCAAACCGTGTAAAGATGAGCATATCTTTGAAACAACCTGGCTCACCTTCATCAGCATTACAAACTACGTGCTTAATATCACCTTCTGCAGCTGCGCAGAAGTCCCATTTCATACCTGTGGGAAAACCTGCTCCACCATGCCCTCGTAGCCCTGAGTCTTTTACAGCATCTCGCAATTCCTGCGGTGACATCTCGAGTGCTTTTTTAAGCCCTGAGTCTGGCGCAACTTGGTCGAATGTAAGTTCATTTGTGTAACTTTGTGGAAGTTCGTTTTCAACCTCTTCCCCAGCACGAAGCTTTTTGACTATTTCACTCGCCTTATCAGGGGTAACTAGGTGAAAAATCTTATCATTGATAATCATTGCAGGTGACATATCTGATATGCCTACACACCCTGTCCACTCGAGGGAAAACATCCTATCGTATGTTGTCTCCCCCATTTTTATACCAAGCTCTTTTTCTAAGCGGGCGGCAACATCATCAACACCAGCCATTTTTGAAGGCATATCAATACTAAGCGCTACATGATATTTACCTTTTGGCTCAACTTCGAGGAAGCTATAGAAAGTTGCTACCTCATAAACCTCTGCCGAGCTTATTCCCAGCATTATGCCTATCTCTTGCATCGCATATTCTGGTATGAAACTAAATTCATGTTGAACAGCGTGAAGAATTGGGATCAGGGACTTTTTTTCTAGGGCAAATTGCCCTTCAATCTTAGCTAGGAATTTCTTAATGTCATCATTGCTTGGTATGTACATACTTCCCTCCCTGGGATTGCGTTAATTTTTTATTCTTACTTTAAATCGCACTATTTAAATATAGAACAGTTTTTGATTATATGCTCGGTTGGAGCATTATTTTAAATACCAAAAACAAATACCATATAGCATTGAAATATCATGTCTTTTATTAAATTTTTCACACGAGAGGGTTTGTTAGGAAATCCATAACATTTTTAAAAAATAGAATTTAACAGGGGGAGAAATTTTTAGATGGTGATAATTAGCATAGTTACTAGCATGCTGCTTTTTAGTGGCAACAATTACTACTAACTTAGATATAGATAAATAGTTTCGTATGGTTTATGACTTAACCAACCAGCCCATCCAGTATGGCTCTCATAACATTATGAGCATTTTCTATTCGTGAACCATCAGATATATTATGTTGTTGGATATATGGACCTGATTCAATATCATCAGCGCAGTTTGCATAGATCTTATCAATTCCATCATTCGTCATCTCTAGATGAAACTGCAGACCTAATACTCTTTGCTTATAAATAAAACCTTGATTCCCACACCCTTGGCTAAAGGCAATGCACTTTGCGCCGCGTGGAATTGGAAATGTATCACCATGCCAATGGAATACTTCAAGAGAGTCGGGTAATAAATTACTTTGAGATCTGATTGGGAACCAACCTATCTCTTTAAATTGATTAGGGGTAACTTTTGCTCCGAGTACATCTGCGATTAATTGAGCACCTAAACAAATTCCAACTACAGACATTTTTCTAGAAAGAGAAGCTTGTCTTATTGCCTTCGCTATAAAATCTTTTTCCTCTTTTAACCATGGGTATTTATCATATTCGTAGATATTCATGGGACCACCCATGATCAATACCATGTCTATATCTCTTAGCTCTTTTCTATCAGGAAGAGCTTCACCTTCATGCAATTTAGTGGAGGTAATATGCATCCCTTTTTCTTCAGCCCAATCCTGAATAATACCTAAATCTTCAAATGCAACATGCTGCAGAAAGTGTAGCCTTACTTTTTTAGGTTCTTGAGGTGCTTTCTTGGTGTAGCTTTTTGTAAAAAACATTAAGTATATTACTCGGTAACAATTGGAGAAGATTCAACTATAAAAGGGTTTACCCTTGATGGGAAAAGAATAAGTAGTTTTAATATTTAGCAGGTAATCAAGCTATTTAAATAAACTCTAAGACTTAATTTTGCAGCTTTCATATAAAAACTATAATTTCATTTCTGCATAAATAGATTTGGGGCCCGAATAAAGTCAATTATAATTTGACCATTCAGTAGCCCCAAAATTTGGTTCTATTTTATATGTTAAGTAGAAATTGTATAGATATTATTCCTCAACACTAAAATCTGATTTGCCAGCTCCACATAAAGGGCAGGCCCAGCTATCTGGTACATCTGCAAATGAAGTACCTGCTTGAACATCATTATCAGGATCTCCAGCTTCTGGATCATAAACGTAACCACATACATCACAAATATATTTTTCCATTAATCTCTCCGTTGTACTTGCTTGATCAAAAAATAAATTTTTAAAATTAAGATTCAGTAATCTTAATATCATGTTCTTTCATATACGCTAAGATGCGAGCTTTATGGTTTTTATCCCCTTCATTAAGGACATGAAAAACTCGCAATACGTCTGAATTCGCCTCTTTCTCAATCGCTGATTGATAATGGGCTTCCCCAGCTGATCCTTCAATAAACACTGCATAATTAAACGCCTGCTCTCTTGAAACAGCTTCGTCCTTACAGTATTGAATCACTTTACCAATTTGGTTGCAGACGTTATCCAATTCAGCAATGCTTTTAGGTAATATTTCTGTAGGGAATTTATCAAATGGTAACAAGACATCTTTTCCGCTCTCTAAAAAAGATGCGTGATGTTTCTCTTCTACAGATAAGCGCCACCATAGGTCTCTGTCATCAGTGAAGCAATCACAAAAAACCATGTATAGATCAGACAAAAGTAATTCAAGTTCAATACCTTTATCTATGATATCCAATATTCCATTTTTACACTGAGCCATAAACTTTCCTGTACAAGATAATTAATGGAAAAAGTATATCATTTATAGCTATTCACCTGAATTTTTCATTAAAACACATATAAAATATTGGTTTAACTACTTAATTCTAGCAATTGCTCATCGATTTCAGCGATGTTATCACCCTGAGATATATGCCTGGATAGTTTGCTGAAACCTTTTTTATCACCAATCATTACACAACCAACAACTTTGTCTTGGTCAAAAATAACTCTCTTATAGACATTGTCTGTAGTTAGTATTTTTGATTCTAACTCATGCTCTGGATCATGATTACCAGCTGAGCCAAGCTCTATACCAACAACTTTTAATGTCATAGACATGGTTGAACCATGATATTCGACAGGTTTGCCAGCCATATTTTGCGCTGCTAACCGCCCTTGCTCCATTGATGTAATCCAACTGCCATATAGTTTGCCATCACGCTCAATTAGATCCCCAGCTGCATAGATGTCACTCACATTGGTTTGCATATTTTCATTAATAATCAAACCTAAGTTGGTATCTAACCCTGAGTTATTAGCTAAGGTAATATTTGGTCTAACTCCAGCTGAGACAAGGACAACTTCAGCAGAAAGAGTTTTGCCACTCTTTAATATGACAGTCTCTGCACAAGACTCACCAGCAATATCTGTAGCACAATCACCAAGAATAAAGTTAAAGCCAACACCTTCTAAAGTTTTTTGCAAAAAGGCGCCACCAACTTTATCTAACTGCCTTGGCAAGAGGTGATCTGAAAGTTCGACAACTGTGACTTTTACACCTGCTTGGATCAATGCATAGCCAAGTTCAAGACCAAGTAAGCCACCACCAAGAATTACAGCAGATGATTTACCCTGTTTATAGCCAATGATTTCATCTGCATCATTTATGTTTCTTAGTGCAAACACTCCTGGTTTATTAACACCTGAAATACGCGGAATAAATGCATGGCTTCCTGCAGAGTAAAGAAGCTTATCGTAAGGAAACTCTTGACCGTTCTCTGTTACAACTATCTTCTTCTCGCTGTCGATAACTGAGATAGTTGTAGCTGTAACTAAGTTGATATCTTTATCTTGATACCAGCTCTCTTTTCTTACGACTAATGCTTCTTTGGCTATTTCTCCAGCAACATATTCGTTGAGTCGAATTCTTGAATAAAACGGTAGTGATTCATCTGTTACAATAGTGATTTTAGCTTCAGGATCTTCTTTCCTTAAGTTTTCAGCTGCTGTAGTGCCTGCTACTCCATTTCCGATTATCAAATAATTCGATACTGCCATTTATGTTGCCACTCCTGTTTAAAAAATATTCTATATTTATTAAATTAAATACTTAGAACAAACTGTTCAAATTGAGCTTTAGACAATGCGCCCATTTTCACTTCAGCAACTTCGCCATTTTTGATAGCAACAATTGTTGGGATAGATCTAATTCTGAATTGAGCAGCAAGCTGTTGCTCTTTTTCTGTATCGCATTTTGCAAATAGGATCTTTGAATTATCTGCATTGATTTTATCTGCAATCTCTTCAAAAACTGGTGCAAAAGCTTTGCATGGACCACACCATGTTGCCCAAAAATCAATAATTACTGTTTCATATTTCTTAATCGCATCTTCATAAGCTTCTGCGGTGATGTTTATAACTGCCATTATTCTTTCTCCTAAATTTATTCAGCTAGTAGTTTGAGCTTTTTTAAAACTTTGGCAACAGTATCTTTCGGAGTTACCTTATACCAGGTCTCTATTATATTGCCATCCTCATTAATCAAGAAGGCAGACCTTATAATTCCCATATACGCTCTGCCATACATTTTCTTCTCTCCCCATACATTAAATAATTCAGCAACTTTATGCCCTTCATCACTTAACAAGGGGAATTTGATATCGAACTTTTCAGCAAATATCTTCTGTTTTTCTACAGAATCTGGGCTGATCCCAATTACGTCAACATTTAAATTGTTTAAGTTGGTTAACGAGTCATTGAGTAAGCATGTTTGCTTAGTACACCCTGGGGTATCTGCTTTGGGGTAAAAGTAAACCAGAACTCTCTTTCCTTTATACTCAGAGATATCTATCAGCTTATTATCCTGATCATAAAGGGAAAAAACTGGTGCTTTATCATTTATATTCAAATTCATAATAAATCTTAAAGTGAAATTTATTTAACAAACTGTTTCAGGAAACAATGGGCAAGAAACAACGGGCAGGGTTAAATTAACCCTGCCCATAATAACTATTACTAGTTTAGCTGAAGAATCTTTTTAATAGACCTTCAAAAGCCATTCCGTGTCTGGCTTCGTCTTTACACATTTCATGCACTGTATCATGAATTGCATCAAGGTTAAGCTGTTTAGCACGTGTAGCAAGATCTTTCTTGCCTTGGCATGCGCCATGCTCAGCGTCAACGCGTGCTTGTAGATTTGCTTTAGTGTCAGCAACAACAACTTCACCAAGAAGTTCAGCAAATTTAGCTGCATGTTCTGCTTCTTCAAAAGCGATTCTTTTGTATGCTTCTGCAACTTCAGGATAACCTTCACGATCAGCTTGACGGCTCATTGCTAGGTACATACCAACTTCAGTACACTCGCCTGCAAAGTTAGCTCTAAGGCCTTCTACGATCTCTGCGTCTACGCCTTCAGCAACACCAATTACGTGCTCATCAGCCCATGACATTCCATCAGTAGCGACCTGCTCTTTGAACTTCTCAGCAGGAACTTTACATTGTGGACAAGATTCTGGTGGTGTATCACCTTCATGAATATATCCGCATACAGTACAAACCCATTTCTTCATTTAAAACTCCTAAATGATTAATTTAACTTAATAACCAGCTCTGTTTGAGTTGGTCTAACTTCAATCAGGTATTAACCTGTAAACTCAATAGACTGACCTAGAGCAAGCTCTAAAACCGTCCTATTTATCTCTGCATAAGTTGGATGCGCATGAATGATTCTTACAACATCATTAATATCTGTACCCAACTGAATCATATTCGCCAACTCTTGGATGATTTCAGATACAACATATCCAATCATCTGAGCAGCAATTACTTTATTATCTTTAACCCAAATTTTTACAAAACCATCTGTGTGCTCTTCAATAGCAGCTCTTAAATTTGCTTCAAATGGTACTTTAAAGCTCTTAACGTCGGTTAAGTCACTTGGAACAGTTCCTACTGCAACTATCTCCGGATAAGAGTAAACAACAGCAGGAATCACTTCATAATTGATCTCATCAAGCTCTTCACCCTTCTTCTTAGCTACTATGTTCTCTGCACATATAAGACCTTGCTGAACACCAACGTGAGCTAATATTGATTTGCCGGTTGCATCACCAACTGACCACACACTATCAACATTTGTCTGCATTTTGTCATTAACATCAATGCCACGCATAGTGTATTTAAGGCCAACCTTCTCATACCCTTTTTTATCGACAACAGCTTGGCGTCCAATTGCAATCAGGTTTGCTGGAGAATCAACTTCTATAGTATTTCCAGTTTTTTGGCATTCACCCTTTAATAAACCATCTTGAATAGAGGTTACTTTGCAACCGGTAATGATTCTTACTCCATTACTCTCTAGCTGCTTAGTGATCTCGGCAGATACATCTGGATCCATTAAGCAAAGAACTCTGTCTGCACACTCTACTACTGTTATCTCTGTACCAAGGTTTGAGAAGATAGTGGCAAACTCAAGGCCAATAACACCGCCACCAACAATAGTCAGTTTTTCTGGTAGTTCTTTAACTGAAATCAGTCGGTTACTATTCATTATTGACGGATCATTCTCATCAATAATGCCTGGAATCAATGGCGCTGAACCAGTAGCGATAACGATGTTATCGCCACTAATTTCAATAGAGTTGCCTTTCAGGTCCATCTCACCATCGATATTTAACTTACCGTAATGGACCTTTACTTTATTTTTATCTACTAGCTCAGCATCACCTTGGTAGACATCAATACCGTTATCTTTAAGAAGCTTGGTAATCATCTCTCTTTCACTGAGAATTACTTTATCTCTTCTTTCTGCAACTTTTCCAAAATCGATATCAACATCACCAACGTTGATGCCATACTTTTTTGCATGAAGGGCATTTTTAGCTACTTTCGCAGACTGAATCATTGCTTTACTAGGGGTACACCCCCAGTTGATACAGATACCACCAATATAGTCTCTCTCAACAACAGCAACCTTTGATCCTAACTGAGTCAATCTAATAGCACAGTTATAACCAGCTGGACCAGACCCAATAACAATAGCGTCGTAGTTAACCATTACCCTTCTCCTATAATTTCAAAAACTAGTTTTAAAATCTATTTGAGCAAATTAGCAAGCTGCTGCGGCACCATCTGCCCCAACAAAATTACCGATCTCTTGATCGATAAAATATAGAGACTCACCACCAGCTCCAATCAGTCTTAGCTTATCTAAAACCTTTGAAAATAGAGCTTCTTCTTCAACCTGCTCTGCTACAAACCATTGTAGATAATTAAATGATGCCCAATCTTTTTCGTCATAAGCGATACTAACAAGATCATTAATTGTTCCTGTTACATACTTCTCGTGTTGAAATGCTTCTTCAAATACTTCTTGTATATTTGCGTATTCGCTTTGAGGTTTACCAATTTGACTAAGAACTGGCATCGCACCTTTTTCGCACATATAGTCGAACATTTTGTTCATGTGAGACATCTCTTCTGCAGCATGCTCTCTAAAGAATGTAGCGCAATTTTCAAGCCCTTGACTATCAGCCCATGCACTCATTTGTAGGTAAATATTTGATGAGAAGAACTCGACTCCTAATTGGTCATTTAGCTTACTTACCATTTTTTCGCTTAACATTTTTTTCTCCATTCTGAATCTTTACTGATATTACTTTACTGAACTGTGGGGTTATATAAACGCATGAATTAAACTAATAGTCAAACTCTACCCTGCTCTTCCTCATGGCTTAAATACTACTGCTGAAATAGAGTATTGTATAATTGGAATTTTTTATCGACTTAATAGGTTTTATCTATGGTAAAATTAAGTTTTTAAAAATCAGCCTATTGCTGACTATAGAATTACTTGCTGTTTATGATCTAAATATTAGTTTTGTTGGAGAAATAATGAACCTTAAAGACTTACGCTATTTGGTAGCAGTTTCTGAATATCAACATTTTGGAAAAGCAGCTGAGTTTTGCTATGTAAGCCAGCCAACTTTAAGCGCCCAAATAAAGAAACTTGAAGATTCTTTAGGCGTAAAGCTTATTGAAAGAACTAACAAGAATGTATTTATAACTCCACTGGGAAAAGAGATTGTAGAAAAAGCCAAACAATTACTTAACCAAGCGGATGAACTAACAGCTTATGCAAAGGCATCAAGGGATCCTCTTGCTGGTTCACTCAGAATTGGAACAATCCCGACAATAGCACCATATTTATTACCGGTTATTATTCCTGAAATCAAAAAGTGTATGCCTGATTTGAAGCCATTACTTTTTGAAGATCAAACTCATCGGATCGTTAAAAAAATGAATGACGGTGAGCTAGACATGCTTATTCTTGCTGTTCCTGTTGAAACTGGAAAACTAGAGGTGGAAAACCTATTTCACGAACCGTTTTATTTAGCTGCACCAGCTGACCATGATCTAGCAAATAAAGATAATGTTTCTCTTAATGACATCCATAACGAAACTATATTGTTACTGGAAGAGGGACACTGCCTAAGAGATCATGCTTTAGAGTTCTGCAACATCAGCCAAAGCGATGATGAATTAGCCTTTAGAGCCACCAGTCTTGAAACTCTGCGCCAAATGGTTGCATCAAAAGCTGGGATTACACTTCTACCGGCTCTTTCAGTCACCAACAAAGCCGTTTCATTTAACTCCGAATTAATCAGCTATAAAGAGTTTAATGACAGTAAAATAGGTCGAGATATTGCTGTTATTTATCGAAAAAACACGGTTAGAGTTGATGCAATCCAAAAGTTGACCGAAATTATTAAGTCGTGTGTACCTGAAGAGTGGTTAATACAATGAACTTAATTTTTAGTAGCTAAACCTAACTCTGCAATAAACATTATCATTTTTATCAAACTGCCCCCAAAAGGTATAATCTTTGTTGCCACTAAAGATATTTGCGCCCACATCAACACTCCAACTATCATCAATACGATATGATAAAGATGGTCTTAGATAATTATCATTATCAGTTGGGGAGTAGAATACAAATAGTGACAAATTGACCGTATCGCGTTGTAACCGATAGTTAAGCCTTGTTGTTATCAAATGGCGACTCTGATCCTGTTCATACTGTGGGAACATTGAATTATTGAGTAGTTGATCATGGTTTTGTATATGCTCAATATAATACTGTAGCCCCATACTCAGTTTTGCTATCAACTCCCATTCATACCCTATTAAAAAACGGATCTGGTCATTAGGTATACGAAGGTTGGTTCCATCTTTATCTTGAGGTGACTGATAGTAGCTTATTTCAGCATTAGCGATTCCACCAAGAATAGATGAACGAATACTTGCACCATAACTATTTAGTCTTGCGAACGTTGGATTTCCATTTGCATCCATTGCTGTTGGCTGCCCCCAAAACCCTCTATAGCCATATAAAGCCCACTCGATCCCGTTGAAAGTGTCATATATTCGCAAAGCCAACTCACTATTTGATAGTTTCTCACTGGGATTCTGTGGCGCTATTTGCGGTGGAGCTGCAACAATTTGTCCTGCTACTGGAGAGAAAAATGAAAACCGCTCTCCAGTTAAATACACATCTGATTCAAATTCAGGCATCCAGACTAAATCAACGCTTACTGACTTTGTAAAATATCCAAGCTTAATAGCATCAGATGGGGCCTTTAGATACTCCAAATCTCTACCAGCAAAGAATGATTGATAGTCTTTAGGGAACATGTCATTAAGGAATAATAGATCTCCAGTGCCCCAGGTTAGAACTTGCCTTCCAGCTGTTATATCTAGATCTCCAGTTGAATATTTAGCAGTTGCCTCACGAATATTGATAGCATATTCATCAACTGCGCCATCAGCATGAGCATCACCTTTTAATTTAAGATCTATATCATTCCATATATGGGTTAGCTCTATTCTTGCAGTTAATTCAGCAAGGGAAAGATCACTGTTTGTTTTAGCTACATTGTTATCGGTAAATGTTCCAACACCCATCTCAAAGAATCCATGTAGCTCTATACCTTGCTCCTCTTCATCTTCCCAGTCGTCATCCCAATCATCGGCAAATGATGGCGTTGAGAAAAAAAAGATAAGCAATAAGGATAGTCCAATACCTTTTTCTAATCTTCGAAGCGCCCTTCGGCTACGCTCAGGGTGCTTTACAATTTTCACCGTTCCCTGAGCGTAGCCGAAGGGTGTAAAAGTCATAGAGAACAATCCATTACATAAATTCAAACCTTTGACTCCTACTTCCCAAACCACTTACGAGGTGGTTTGCGCAATGATCTCTCGGTGAATATATCCGCTGGAATACCAACATTATATTTAACGCCTTTGAATTCCATCAATGTGTATCCACCAGTTTGGATATCGGTAATCTTAGATCTAACTACGGTATGGAAACCTTGAACATTTTCTATCTTCACAGTTTCTACTGTGCGATAGAGCTTGCCAGCCTTGTTTAAGTATTCAATTTTACTTGGAAGAAATGAGATTTTATCAATCCAAAGTTTATAGGATGAAAACTCTACGTCTTCTGGCTGCTTTGGAGTATTTTCAACAATGTATTCTTTTTCGGTTGTTTCCAGCAGTTTATGATTATCTTCGTCTATTCCGCGACCTGAAACATCTTCATAAAAGAAATGTGATCCTACAAAACTTGTACGCTTATCACCTGCTGCAATACGCTTAACCAGATCAATACTTGGCAGATAAAGCCACCTGTCGTCATCCTTGCCAATATGTTTAGACACCATAAATACTGTATCGCGCACATCTGCCGGCTTGGTAAATTTGATCAGAAAGTTCTGGGCTCCGCCTTCTGCAACATCTTTTCGAATCATACTGAATTGTCGACGTTGCTTGTTTCCATTCTTATCAACAATAGTCATCCTCACCTTTGCCTGACCATCATCACCTGCATAATAAGATGCCAGATTAGCGAAGCGCACTATTAAATTTACATCAGTAAAGTCCTCTGCTGAGGCTAAACCATTTGCCAGCAATAATATCCCCGCAATTAATATCTTTTTCATATTAAACCTCCCTATCGGATCCATCGTCTTTTAATATCAGATCAAATTCTACTTCAGAATCTTCAACTGGTTCTTCAACCTTCTCTTCAGGCTTCTCTTCATGATTTTCTTCAAAAGCAGCATCAGAATTTTCATCACAAGCGTTAACAGTTGTAAGCAATAATTTGTCTTTAGTAACTATCACAATTGCAGGTAGTAGAAATAGAGTTGCTATTGATGATATCGCCATAATAGATGCTAAAAAGAACCCTACGGTAATATATGGTATCAGCGGAGCAGCAAGCAGCGGCGTAAATCCAATCGCTATAACTATTGCATTACGGCTAATTGCTCTTGCTGGCTCAGCATACAAAGCTTTTACCGTTTCGTTCCAACACCCTGTTTCTTTGTGTAATTCACGCATTCTCTGGATAAAATGGATCGCAAAGTCAACAGATAGTCCAAGAGTTAAAGATGATAGTACAGCTACCGGCATATCATAATTCTTGCCTACAATACCAATCACTCCATATATCAAAGTAATTGTTACAGTTAGTGGAACCATGGCTAATGCACCAAACTTAACTGACCTGAATAAAATCACCATCATCAAAAAGACAATAACGAATGACCCCAAAAGGCTCAGAATCATTCCAGAAACCATTTCATCTTGCCAGACCACATTGATATATGTCAGACCACCCCACTCTACTTTTATTTCTGCTGGTAACGGATTTGCTTCAAGATATTGATTAACGCTATCAACCACAGAGGCCATATCGACATTATCACCACTTTTAAGCTGTAGCCATATAGCAGTGGAGTTGTAATCTGGCGTTACCATATGCCATAAATCATTTGGTCTATGCGATGATTGAAAGCTTAGAATTGTTTGTGCAACAGCGGGTGAACTTGGTGGAAGCTTGTAATTATCCTGTCCCCCACCCTTTAACTCGCGATATACGGTTTTAACCAAATCAGCTAGTGAATTTGATTTACCAACATGACCACTTTGCATCAATACCTTTTGCAGGTTTTGAATATGACCTATAGCTTCAGGAGACTGGAAATATTTAACCTGTTGCTGGGCCTTTTCTATCTCATCAATGATCTGCTGCCACACCACCTCTTCTTTCGCGCTGGAATTAAATGCTATGTCATCAACCTCAACAGAAAGTTCTTCAAGCTGTTCAAGAATAGGCTTTGATGCCACTTTGATTTGTAGAGTTTTCCAATCATGATTTATATCAACATCAGATCCAGCTTTATTGATAATAGAATCTACACTTTGATTGAAAACCTTATACACACTCTCTTTGGAAGTATTTGTTAATACCAAGAACGCATCGTATGTTCCTGCAAAATGCTGATTTAATACTTTATCTGCAACTCTTATTTCATGCTGTTCTTTAAACCAACGTACAGGGTTATCATTTATCTTGATCTTAACTATTCCATAAATACTAATAACCCCAACTATCGCAATAATAGAAAGAAGTATTTTTGGATACTTAACTGCACAACTACCAAGCTTAGGTAAAACTCTTACCAAACCGCTTTTAGCATCTTCTGCCTTTCTAGCGGCTACAGCCATAACCAATAAACGTTTTTCAGAAAGGCTTACTATATAAGCAGGGATAAAAGTTATGGTGAAGATAAATGCCAATAAAATTCCAAGGGCAACAAAAAGGCCGAAAACTTGTACCGGAGGAATTGGAGTAAATGCTAATGAAGCAAAACCAACTGCAGAAGTTAATGAGGTGTAAAGCATAGGGGTGAACAGATGACTCATCACCTCTTCCACCACCTCGGAAGGATCATCACCATCTCGATATCTATCCGAGAACTCAGATAATATATGCACCGAATCTAGAACAGCTATCGGCATTAAAAATATTGGAATCATAGAGCTCATGATATGTACGGTATACCCTAAACCTATCAATGCTCCCATGGTGCAAACGACGGTTGCCATAGCCATTACCATTGGCGCGGATATAAGAGTAACGCTACGGAAAAACCACCACATAAGGATAAATATAACTAATCCAGCTAGTGGGGCTGAAATTGCCATTTGAGTAAACATCTCAACACCGAATGTATCCTCAGCAACCGGTAAACCAGTAATATAAAACTGATCCTGCTCCCCAGGTTTTAAATCAGCAATAATGCTCTTTATCTCTGTAGCAATCCTATGGCTTTCATGTTTCTCAACTATTGGGACATAGATAGCAGCGGCCTTTCCATCCTCTGATACCAATGTATTATTAAGGAGAGGAAGGTTGTGTATTGATTTTTTAATTTCAAGAGATGACTTTTGATCGGCAGGTGGATTCTGCATCATCCACTGAAACCTGATAGTCCCTACACCTTCTTGGGTTATATTATCAACAGTACTTATCGACATTAAATCAGGAGCAACTACCCCTTTTATATCCAATATCCTTGCTGATAGTTTATGGATTAAAGCCAGTGAACTTGGGTTAAATACACCAGGTTCGGTTTCATTCACTAAACCAACAACTATTGAATCACTAAGATTGAATTTTTCTTTTATTTTATTATGTAAAACCCTATCTTCCTGCTGCTCGGACAGCATGTTCTCTGGGTCTGTATCAACCTTAATTTTAGGAATTTGCCATACCAGGAATAGTGAGATTGCAAAAACAACAGCAAATACGATTTCTGGATGGTTTAAAGAAAATCTAACTATTGCCTTCTTCATTTACCACTCCACATTTATCTCTGTGTCACTCTCAATAATATTGCGATACTTTTGTTTATACTTAATATAACCATAGTATCGCTATAGGTTATTATCCAGCCTGCTCTGAATATGTTACATAAACCACATACACAACCAGACACTACTACATTGGATTTAATACACAATTATCTTAATTTTTTATCTGATAAACCCGAAACTTTGCCTTATTGAGACTACAATTAGCTATTGAACAATGAAAAAATAAACATGGATAGCATTGGTACTGTGGAAAAGATTGAGCAAGAAAAAACTGAAATATTATTTTCTAATTTATCCTCGGGTATATTTGCCCAAGTAGTTGTTTCTATAGCTATGATCTTTGTGCAATATGATGTTGTACCCACTAAAAATATAGTTTTATGGTTCTTCTATTCATTTTTCATAATTATATTCAGAGTAGTGCTTTTAAGAAAATTTAGAGCTTTAAAAAACGTACAAGCAAAAGAGATGATTGTTTGGCGCAAGCATTTTGTACTTGGTGCTTTTTTAGCTGGGTCAGTTTGGGGTCTAGCAGGGGTTATTCTTTTTCCGCAAGACTCAGTATTTCATCAATTTTTTATTGTTTTACTCATTGTTGGCATGACTGCTGGGGCAATTGTTCTATCAGTTGTACGCAAGGCGATGCTCGCATTTTTTATCCCTGCAATAATGCCTGTGACAGTCAGTTTTCTCCTGCTAGCACAAGAAGATGATGTTATAACAGGGGCGTTATTATGCTTTTACCTGTTAATGATGACCGTCGCAATGATGAAATATAATAAGGTGATCACTAAATCCCTTATGTTAAGGCATAACAATGACGAGCTACTTTTATCATTGAAACTAGAGAAAGAAAAAGCCCAAGAAGCAACTGCTGCTAAAAGCACGTTCTTAGCAAATATGAGCCATGAAATAAGAACACCGATGAATGCAATTATTGGGTTAACCGAATTAGTACAGAGAACAAATCTAAATGCCAAACAGGAAGATTATATAAAAAAGATAAATATCTCATCACATAGCCTGTTAGGAATAATAAATGACATCCTAGACTTCTCAAAAATTGAGGCTGGAAAACTTAATATCGAACATATTCCCTTTGATATTAATGAAATCACCAATCAAGTGGCCGATATTTTCGCAAGCAAGGCTTCCGAAAAGAAAATCGAATTAATCATCTACTGCGAGCCAGATGTGCCTAAACGGATAGAGGGTGATCCATTAAGAATCGAACAGGTATTAATTAACCTGGTAAATAACGCAATTAAATTTACCGATCAAGGTGAAGTAATAATCAAAGTCTCAGTTGAAAACATAGTTTCAGATAGAGCAAAATTACGTTTCAGTGTCAGCGATACTGGTATAGGAATGGATAATGAACAGCTAAAGCGATTATTTGAATCATTTACCCAGGCTGATGAAACCATAACCAGAAAATATGGAGGGTCCGGTCTCGGCCTAAGCATCAGTCAAAACTTGGTTCAATTGATGGGTGGTAACATTGGAGTTAGAAGTACTGTTGGTAAAGGAACAGTATTCTCTTTTACGTTAGATCTACCAATATGTGCTACTAAAGCTGAAAGTAAACCTTTTGATTATGAAAAATTAAATACATTTAAAGCACTTATCGTTGATGATAATGAGCCAACAGCTACTTATATTACTGAATCACTGCAAAACATAGGAATAAATGCTGAATTTGTTACCTCTGGAAAAGAGGCTTTAATGAAGTTACCGCGTGCATTATCCGTTGGAGAGCCATACGACATGCTTTTAATCGATTGGCATATGCCTGATCTAAATGGGTTAGAAACAATCGAGATAATCAGAAATGATGAAAGATATGACGATATATTATTAATGATGATGACAGCATATGGAGATGAGCAAATAACTCAGAAATCCTCTACTTTTAGAATCAATAACTTCTTATCAAAACCTATTAAGCAATCTACTTTAATCGACTCTATAGTTTCAGAAATATATGGAGACTCATCTAATACCGCTAACAAAAATATACATAGTAATAAAACATTTGAAATCCCTGAGATCAAAGGCGCAAAAGTATTATTAGTTGAAGATAATCATATAAATCAGCAGATTGCTATAGAATTACTCACTGACATAGGGTTAGAAGTACAAGTCGCTTCAAATGGTGTTGAAGCACTTAAAGAGTTAGAAGAAGGTAGCTTCGACTGTTTACTAACCGATATTCAAATGCCGATAATGAGTGGCGATGAACTAACTAAAAGGATAAGGGTAGAAGAAAAATACAATGATCTACCAATTATTGCCTTAACAGCTGATGCAATGACAAGTGAAAAAGAAAACTGTCTTGCAATTGGGATGAATGATTTCATAGCAAAACCTATTAATATTAAGAATCTCAATCAAGTTCTAATAAAGTGGTTATCCAAGCAAACTGTTAACCAACCGACAACATTTAGTGATATACAAAAAACCATAACCCACCCCACTCATAAAGAGCTAACACCTAATATAGAAAAAGAAGATATAGATTTTTCACAGCTTAAAGGGGTTGATTGGGAAAAAGCCCTTAAAATGCTTGGAGGTAGGAGGTCTCTATTTGAAAAACTACTATTAGAGTTTGCCAATAAAATTAAAGATAGCGGTGATAAAATCGAAAACGATTTGCATAATGGGTATATAGAAGAGGCTCGTAGATTTATTCATTCAATCAAAGGTATAGCTGGAACTTTTGCAGCAACTGAACTTGAACAAAAAATCGTTTTACTACAAACAGCTATCAATGAAGATGTTCCTGAAGATATTCCTGAAGATATTAATAATTATATTGCTGAGTATAAAGAGTCATCCCAGAAGTTATTCACTTCAATTAAATCATTATACAAAGAAGCTGATAAGCTCTAGAAAATTCATCTTTTCAATACCTAGATAGTTATATTTCTATAACTTGCATAAGAGATCTAATCGTTGCATCTAGATATTTCTAAACGCTCACTTTAAGTGCACCAAACTATGCACCAGTTCTAATTCCTCCCTGATTCAGCGCACTAACAACCATCTCACACCCCTGATAATTTCCACATTTATCAAGTTAAACCAATTACTTACAAACCTGGCACACCAAATGCAATAGGATTCTCAAGAGCAACATTTGCAACCGAAGTAAATTATCAATGCCAGGAGCATAACAATGAAGATGATAACAGCAATCATAAAACCATTTATGTTAGACAACGTCAGAGAAGCTTTATCTGATATCTCAGTGCAGGGAATTACAGTTACTGAAGTAAAAGGTTTTGGTAGACAAAAAGGTCATACCGAGCTTTATCGTGGCGCTGAATATGTAGTGGATTTTCTACCAAAGATCAAAATTGAAGCTGCTGTTTCAGACGACATGTGGGAACAAGTTGTCGATACAATCAGAGAAACAGCTAATTCAGGCAAAATTGGTGATGGAAAAATATTCGTTACCGAGCTTGAGCATGTTGTAAGAATCAGAACTGGCGAATCCGGTCCTGAAGCTCTTTAAACTTTAACCATTGAAATCAGAGATTCAGAACTCATTTTTTTAGGAGAAGTACAGTGGAAAATCAAATTTTTGAACTTCAATATGCAATAGATACCTTTTATTTCTTGGTATGTGGTGCATTAGTTATGTGGATGGCAGCAGGTTTTGCCATGCTAGAATCAGGTCTTGTCAGAGCTAAGAATACAACAGAAATTCTTACTAAGAACG
Organism: Gammaproteobacteria bacterium; assembly: GCA_033852135.1. GTDB lineage: Bacteria > Pseudomonadota > Gammaproteobacteria > QZLD01 > QZLD01 > QZLE01. The sequence continues at coordinate 216,816 of JAWSVB010000016.1, forward strand.
TCGCGCTCTACTCTATCGCTTGTATCATGTATCTAATCTGCGGATACGAAATCATGTATGGCGGCGGCATATTCCTTGATGGAATCATGGGTGGAGAGAACTTCGTTAAAGACGCTTTGGCATCATCTGCTGAAAACGGCTTCGGAGGAGATTCAGTATACTCAGGTGCTTCTGACTTCTTCTTCCAAGTTGTATTCGTAGCTACTGCAATGTCTATTGTATCTGGTGCGGTTGCAGAGAGAATGAAGCTTTGGGCTTTCCTACTATTTGCAGTTGTAATGACAGCAGTTATCTATCCAATGGAAGGCGCTTGGACTTGGGGTGGCAGCGATGTATTCGGTCTATTTAACCTTGGTGATCTTGGTTTCTCTGACTTTGCTGGCTCAGGTATCGTTCACTTGGCTGGTGCTTCAGCTGCGATATCTGCAGTAATCCTACTTGGTGCTCGTAAAGGTAAATATGGTAAAGATGGATCAGTTAACGCGATTCCAGGCTCTAACCTACCGCTAGCTGCTCTGGGTACATTCATCCTTTGGATGGGCTGGTTCGGATTCAACGGTGGATCTGTACTAAAACTTGGCGATATCGCAAGCTCACACTCAGTAGCTATGGTATTCCTTAACACTAACGCTGCTGCTGCAACCGGTTCTATCGCTGCTCTTATCCTGGCTAGACTATGGTTCGGTAAAGCTGATTTAACAATGCTGCTTAATGGTGCGTTAGCTGGCTTAGTTGTTATCACAGCAGAACCATCAACTCCAACCCCATTAGTTGCTTCACTATTCGGTGCTATTGGTGGCTTAGCGGTAGTAGCTTCTATCGTCATGGTTGATAAGCTAAAGCTTGATGACCCTGTAGGTGCAATATCTGTACACGGTGTGTGTGGACTTATCGGTTTGATGTTAGTACCTATTACTAACGGTGATTCAACATTCATTGGTCAGATAGTTGGTGCAATAACAATCTTCGCATGGGTGTTTGGTACAAGTACTGTTGTTTGGTTAATCATCAAAGCAGTAATGGGAATCAGAGTAAGCGAAGAGGAAGAGTACGAAGGTATGGACATTGCGGACTGCGGTATGGAAGCATATCCTGAGTTCACAAGTTCTAAGTAAAGGCTCCTTAATAGTACTTGTCTAGAAGTACTAAAACACGAAAAAGCCCTGGCAATGCCAGGGCTTTTTTTAATCATTTCTGTTTATATATTTCTTACAAAAAATTAATTACAGATATATTAGGTACAAAAAAAGGGCGAAATAAATTCACCCTTTTTTTGATTAGTAAATCAATCAAAACAACTTCATTACTTTTTCCACAAACCGTGTAAATTACAATATTCTCTAGCAACGACATTTGCTGCATCAGTTTTAAATACAGCAACAGGCTCGTCGCCAGGTTTTAAATATTGTCTCATAACCTGGTCGCCTGCTATAAGCTCAATCCATTCAATGTAGTGTTCTTCCATCATTGGATGAGCAACTTCTCCAACAGTTACCTTGTAACCACCATCAATAATATCGATAACTGGTACATGTTTTTCAGTAGCTGCGTCTGTAGTGTTTTCTTCTAATAGAACCATCGGTTGGTTACAACACTTTAGTTGACCATTACCACCATGTTGTATTTCAGTAATAATTCCACAGATATCACATTTATACATTTCGTTTCTATTTCTAGGCATTGTAATTCCTTTACTTGCTAGTAGTTTTCACCAAACAACTCAAAATGCGCCTTCGGGTGACAGCAAGCAGGACAAACATCGACAGCTTCTTCACCTTCATGCAGATAACCACAGTTTAGGCAACGCCATACAACTGTTCCATCTTTTTGAAAAACTTTTCCATCTTCAATGTTCTTTGCAAGATCGCGATAACGCTTTTCATGCTGCTTTTCGGCAACCATAATTGCTTCGAATGCTTTAGCAACCTCTTCAAAACCCTCTTCACGTGCAGTTTTTGCAGCAGCAGGATAAAGTTCAGTCCACTCTTCGTGCTCACCACACGCAGCTGCTTTTAGGTTTTCAATTGTAGAGCCAATTACCCCAGCAGGGAAAGTTGCAGTAATCTCTGCACATCCACCTTCTAGAAATTTAAAAAATCTTTTTGCATGTTCTTTTTCTTGGTTTGCAGTCTCTTCAAAAATCTCTGAGATTTGTCTGTAACCCTCTTTTTTTGCTTTAGCTGCAAAATATGTATAACGATTTCTAGCTTGAGATTCACCAGCAAATGCTGCCATTAAATTATGTTCGGTTTTGCTTCCTTTAAGTTCCATCAAGGTTCTCCAGTTGGTTAATTAAGTAATAGCGAGTTGAATGTTATTATAGCTGATATTATATTACATGAAAGCGTGTATAACTTTATTACACTTAGTTTCTATAGCTATAAAAACAGTAAAAAATATAAAACTTGATCTATATCAAGGTTGATAAATTGCAAACAATTATCATTAATAAAAATCTTACATATTCAGAGGAAATAAAATGAAACGTAAAATTATCGAGATTGATGAAGAGCTTTGTAATGGATGTGGCGATTGTGTTCCATCATGCCATGAAGGGGCAATTCAAATCATTGATGGCAAAGCCAAATTAATTGATGATAAATTTTGCGATGGACTGGGTGACTGCTTAAGTGACTGCCCCCTTGGAGCAATAAAGATTATTGAGCGTGATGCAGCTGAATACGACGACGATGCAGTACAAGAACATTTAGCTGAAATGAAAAAGAAATCACAGCAAGCAGCCAAGCCTGCGGCAACTAAACCTCCGTCAAAGCATGGCTGCAGTGGTGGTTGCCCTGGTTCTGCAAACAAAGTTATACAGAAAAAACCAGCCGCTTCACCTTGTGGTTGTGATTCTCATTCACATGATAAAGATGATCAAAAAACAGGTGCTGTAGATGCTCCATCTGAATTAACTCAGTGGCCTGTACAGTTACACTTACTTTCACCTCTAGCGCCATTTTTCCATGACAGAGAGCTAGTACTTACAGCTGATTGCGTGGCATTCGCTATGGGTAACTATCATGACAAGCTACTTAAAGATAAAGCTGTTGCAATCGCCTGCCCTAAGCTTGATGACACTGGCCCGTATGTTGAAAAGCTAACTGCAATACTGCAGCACAATAATGTAACTAAGCTGTCGGTCGCTCTTATGGAGGTTCCTTGCTGTAGAGGACTTGGAATGATGGCACAAGAAGCACTGGAAAAATCTGGAAAAGATATTCCACTATCAATCATTACTGTTTCAGTTAATGGTGAGATTCTTTAAAAGAGTATATCTAATATATTTAGTACTATTTTAATTGCCTAGGGCAAAACCCTAGGCACAACTTTAAAAAATCACCCGTCATGCCGGCGAAGGCCGACATCAAGTACTATAACTGCAAATAGAGTTATATTATTTTTCTGGATACCGGCCTTGGCCGGTATGACGTTTACATTGCCCGTTTAACGTTACCTAAACAGCAATACACGAAAACGGAGATGACGCACTTTTTAGTATCGAAAACACTTTTCAGCATACAAATATCAAAGCAGCGTAATACTCTTTCCACTCACTTCAATCACGCCATCTTGTGATAACTTTTTCAAAGATCTAGAGAAACTCTCAGCAGTTGTACCAAGCAATAATGCTAAATCACCCTTTGGTACCGGAAGCTTTATTGTGTTTGAACCGCTCTCTTCCACTGCATGATTTAAATATGACAGAAATCTACTCTGCACATCAGCAGTAGTAAGGTTTTCAACCAGATCGACAAAGTATTTTAGTCGTTTTGTAATACTAGCTATGTATTTAATGGTGAAATTAGGGTTCTCTTCCACTAGCTTAAAAAATCCTGAAGCGCTGATTGCCAGCAGTGTTGAATCATGTACGGCTCTTGAGCTAACTGGATAATTTACCCTTTCTGAAAAAAGAATCTCAGCGAAGATCTCACCAGGAGCTACAAACCTTACGACACACTCTTTCCCCTCAAGGTTTGTTCGATATAGCCTGACACCACCATCAATTAAAAAATAAACAAACTTTCCAACCTCCCCTTCTGCAAATAACTCTTGCTTCTTGTCTATACTTATTACGGACGTAACAGTTAACAGCGAGGAAGTTAACTCCTTATCGATTTGACCAAGAATGATTTGTTGGAAATTTTCTACGGCATTTTTTTTATTCATTTTTGATCCAAATCAATTTCAGATAGAAATAAGCAAATATACTGCTCATATCGAATTTAACAATTAACCCAACTGGAGAATACAATGGGAATGAACTGCAATCAATGCTCAATGTCAGCAATCGGCGGATGTGGAAGCAACAATCAATCAGTCGGCACATGTGGCAAAGATGAAACGCTATCAAACATCCAAGACATTATTGTATATGGCCTAAAGGGTATCTCTGCATACAGAGTACAGGCTGAGCATTACGGCGTTGATACTAAAGAAGTTGATGATGTAATTAGTCGCGCACTTTATTTCACCCTAACCAATGTGAATTTCAATTTCCAACAGCATGTAGATATGCTTATGGAAGTTGGTCAAGCTACTTGCACTATGATGGCGCAGCTTGATGAAGCTCACGTTAAAAACCTCGGTGCTCCGGCTCCAGTAACTGTTAGTCAAAATAAAGTTGAAGGTAAGGCAATTCTTGTTTCTGGTCATGACCATTACGCACTTCTAGAGCTTCTTAAGCAAACAGAAGGTAAAGGGATTAATGTTTATACTCACTCAGAGCAACTTCCTTCTCATTCATACCCTGAACTAGCTAAATTCGATCACCTTAAAGGTAATGTCGGTGGCGCTTGGTTCGATCAAAAAGACCTATTTAGTAAGTTCCAAGGCGCGATCTTTGTTAATACTAACTGTATCGTTCCTACAAAAGGTAAAGACTATACTGATCGCCTATTTAGTTATGCTGAAGTTGGCGCTGAAGGTTCAACTCATATTGTTGACAATGACTTCACACCACTTATCGAAAAAGCTCTTGAATTACCTGAAACTAACTGGGAATCTGACCTTACTTTAGCTACAGGTCATCACCACTCAGTGATTCTTTCTCTTGCTCCTCAAATTGTTGAGGCAGTTAAAGCTGGTAAAATCAAACGCTTCTTTGTTGTTGCTGGTTGTGATGCACCAGGAAAAGCTGGAAACTACTACCGTGATCTTGTTGAGCAGATCCCTGAAGACTGCGTAGTTATTACATCTTCATGTGGTAAATTCCGCTTTAATGACCTTAACCTTGGTAATGTCCCAGGAACCGATATTCCTCGTTACCTTGATCTTGGCCAGTGTAATGATTCCGTAGGTGCTGTAATCATCGCCCAACAACTTGCTCAAGTATTTGAGTGTGAAGTTAATGACCTGCCAGTTAGCATTATCCTATCTTGGATGGAGCAGAAAGCAGTAGCGATTCTACTAGCACTATTCAGTTTAGGTATTAAGAATGTGCGCTTAGGGCCTAAGCCTCCGCAGTTCGTAAATGAAGATATTGTTAACTTCTTAGTTGATACCTTTGACTTCAAATTAACCACAACAGCTGAAGAAGATCTTAAAACAATCCTTCAATAACTATTTCATCCTAGATATAAAGGATACTGTTTCTTGTGAAGCAGTATCCTTTTTGCGTTAAAACCTCAGTAAATATCCCGCTCCCACCTATTAACCCATTGAAAACATCTGGATTTAAACTAGATTTAAATTAATAGGTATGCATGGAGCAAAGCATGAGAATCAATAAGCCAATCATCAATAATGAAGTGATAATCCCTTCTGGCCAAACCTTGGTCACAAAGACCAATAAAAAAGGGGGAATAACTTATATTAATAACGCCTTTATTGATGTATCAGGCTTTTCAGAAGAGGAGTTAAAAGGTTCTCAGCACAACATCATTAGACACCCGGATGTACCAAGCGAAGCTTTCAGAGACCTATGGGAAACACTTAAGGAAGGTAAAACCTGGTCTGCTCCGGTTAAAAATCGCTGTAAAGATGGAAGCTATTATTGGGTAATGTCCAATGTCTCCCCAATATACAATGATCGAGGGGAAATATCAGAATATGTTTCTGTTCGCAGAGGGCTATCAGATCAAGAAAAGAAAGATGCACTAAGTTTATATAAGCAAATTAAAGATGGTGAGGTTACCCTTCATAATGGACGTGTAGTTCAGAATGTTTTTTCAAAAATATCTAACAAAATGAATAACATTAAGGTTGGGTATAAAATAGGACTCTCCGTCTTCTTCTCTTTTATTATCTCTCTAGCCTTAAGCTACATTTTAGTATCTGATAGAAATATTATTGCTAATAAAATTGAACAACAACATACGGGCCTAACTCAGATTAATGCAATACGGGGCTTTTTGCAGTTTATTCCTCAACATCGGGGGATGACCAATGGTTTTTTAAATGGTGCTAAGAGCTTCAAATCAAAAATTTTATCGCGTAGAAAAGTTATTAACGAAAAATTCAATGCAGCAATAAAAGTTGCTGAAGATACCAATAATGCATTTGCTACAAAAACTAATATTAAAGATCTAAAACAAAAATGGAAAACTTTAGAATCAGAAGCGTTCAAACTTAAAGCCCCTGATAGTTTCCAGCGTCATACTCTCTTAATTACAGAAGTACTATCACTTATTCAGGAAATTTCTGATGACTCCAAACTAAGTCTATCTGACAGGCTTGATATTAAATACCTAGTTGAAACTTTAACATTGCATATCCCTTTCATTACTGAAGAGATGGGAAAAGCTCGAGGACTAGGAGCAGGCATAGTAAGTACAAAAAAGCTTACCCCAAACCAGTTTAATAAGCTTTCAAAACTACTAATTAATATTGAAACTACAAATGAGGCGCTAGATAGAGGGTTTGAGAAAATATACAGTGTTAATGCAAACCTTGAGCAAAAACTAAAATCACAAACTGATGTTTTAAGTAAGCAGCTTTCAATATTCAAAGCAAATGTTAATGCAGTATTAAATAAAGATTTTAGTGAACTGAATTCAAAAAGTTACTTTGAGTCTGGAACTGCCCCAATTAATACAGCTTTTGAAATATTTGATCAAATTGTTCCAGAATTTGAACAAATTATTATTGCTGAACATGACCAGATTAAATCTAAAAATCTAAAGCTTGAGATCATAGTTGGCCTAATCCTGCTATTCATTTTATTAAGTTCTATTTTGCTTATCAGGCACATATCAAAATCACTCGATACAATCATCAAAAGCCTAGCTGAAATCGCATCTGGTAACTTTTTCTCCAGAATAAGTTACAAAGGTGATGATGAGTTAGGCCAAGTGATGTGCGCGCTTAAAAAGATGCAAATTGTACTCGGATATGACATTGATAGAGCGCAACAGCTTGCTAATAGAAATGCTCGAATAAAGGTTGCACTTGATAGTGTTGACTCCCCTGTCGTACTAGCAAATAGAGACAATAAAGTTATATACCTCAACCAATCAGCTCAATCACTTTTTGATACTCGTGAATCGATAATCCAAGAGGAGCTACCTGAATTTAGTTCTGCACAAATCTTAAACAACCAGATGGATCTATTTGGAGATCCTGAAACCAATAAATCTAGGATTCTTGCACTTAATAGTACAGAAACTCAAATGATCGAGATCGGCGAGCTTACGTTTAAAGTAGTCATAAGTCCTGTAGTAAATGATGATAATGAAAGGCTTGGCTCTGTTGCTGAATGGATAGATATGACACAGCAACTCGCGATTGAATCTGAGATTGATGCAGTTGTTAATAAAGTTGTTGCAGGAGACCTTAGCAATACCATTTCATTAGATGGCAAAGATGGCTTTTTGCGCAACCTAAGCGAAGGTATTAACTCTATAATTTACGTTGTTAACAATGCCTTAAAAGATGTTGAAAACTCTCTTTCAATGCTATCTTCTGGTGATCTCACCCATAAAGTAGATAAAGATTATTCGGGTATATATGCAGTACTGATAAATAACATCAACATAACTGTAGATAAGCTTTATGAAGTGGTGAGTGAAATCCTCACATCATCGGGACATATTGATAACTCTTCTAAAGAGATAGAATCTGGCAATAAAGACATGTCTGCTCGAACTGAACAGCAGGCTTCAAACCTTGAAGAAACAGCGTCAAGCATGGAGGAGTTAACTAGCATTGTGAAGAACAATGCAGAAAACGCTTCGCAGGCACAAAGTATATCCCACAATGCAAATATAGCTGCTGAAAAAGGCGGTGAAATTATCATTAATGCCATAAAAGCTATGGAAGAGATTAATCAGAGTAGTACCAAGATCTCAGATATAATTGGTGTTATTGATGAGATTGCATTTCAAACCAACCTACTCGCCCTTAACGCCTCTGTTGAAGCTGCCAGAGCTGGGGAGCAGGGCAGAGGATTTGCAGTCGTAGCGAGTGAAGTAAGAAACTTAGCTCAAAGAAGCGCAACTGCAGCTAAAGAGATAAAAGAGCTGATTGTAGATAGCGTAGGTAAGGTACAAAATGGTTCCGAGCTTGTAAATCAATCAGGGGAAACTCTAAACAATATCGTGGAGAGTACTCAAAAAGCAGGAACTCTTATTACAGAAATCGCATCTGCAAGTAAAGAGCAAGCAATTGGTATCGAGCAAGTAAATGAAGCTATCGCTCAAATGGAATCGATCACTCAGCAAAATGCATCCCTTGCAGAACAAACTTCAGCAGCAAGTATGAACCTTGCTGCTCAAGCCGATACACTAAACGAGATGATTAACTTCTTTAAGATTGAACACTAAGTGGACTTTCAACAAGGTTGGTAGCAGGGTTTCTCTGCTACCTAATCTTGCTTGAAACCTAGCTTTTTTAATACTGTTATCGCTGGGCACCATTTAGTAAAGGCTGACTGCAACAGATTCAGGCCAACAAAAGCAGTTAAGATTAACCAATATTGTGAATGGAAATATACAAGCACAGCAGATATCAAAATCACAATCCCTGCCATCATTCTTAAACCTTCATTTACTGTCATAACAATCTCCCTATTATTTAACATTTAAACTTAACAATAATAATAGTACCCATTTAGGAAATTTAAAGCTGTTTTAGCGAGCTATCGGCTCTAGTGTGATCTCTACACGTCGATTTTGTTGGCGCCCCGCTGCGGTATTATTATTAGCTATTGGCTGAGATTCTCCATAACCTGCAGTCATAATTCTTTTTGATACCACCCCTTGTGAACCTAAATATGCAGCAACAGCACTTGCACGTCGCTCTGACAATACGCGGTTACTTTGCTCTGAACCTACACTATCTGTATGCCCCACCACTAAAACCAAAGTTGAATCATACTCTTTTAAAACCAATCCTATTGAAGTTAAAACTTTAAAAAACTGGGCATTTAGATCGGCACTACCACTTTTAAATGTAATATTGCCAGGCATATTTAAAATAATTGAATCTCCATTTCTGATAACACTTACGCCTGAATCTTCAAGTTGATATCTTAGTTTTTTTTCCTGCTCATCCATATAGTGTCCAATTGCAGCACCAGAAAGAGCCCCTACTCCAGCACCAATCAAAAGCCCTTTTCTTCGGTCCTTTTTACTTGAAGTCAAAACACCAATAATTGCACCTGATACTGCGCCAATTGCAGCACCTGTAGATGTTTTCGACACCTGTTCTTCTCTTGTATATGGATTTGTAGAGTTACAGCCAGTAAAAGAAATTATAAATACAAGGGAAAGAATAGGTAATAAAGGCGATTTAAAAGTCATTTCGTTCTCCATAATATAAATGCAAATTTAAAAGTCTATTAAAACGATAACAGGTTATATCTGCAATTCAACTCCATCAAATAAAAACAACTGTTATAAAAAAAGGGAGCATAAGCTCCCTTTTTAGTTAAAACTGATTTCAGGAAATTTCCTGCTAACCAATTACTCTTTTAGTTCGTAAGTAGCACGCTCACGCAACCACTTACCGTTAATTGCTCTTTGAATAGCAATTGTCTTAAGACCACGATGATCATCACCTGAGTAAGAGATTGGTGGATGGATACCGCCAGTCCAATCTTTAAGCCCTTCAAGACTCTTGATAAAGTTATCACGAGTCAATGTTCTGCCTGCTTGCTCAAGCCCTTCAACGGTCAACTGTGCAATTGCATATGCGATAGAGTTCCATGTTCCGATCTCTTCACGCATAAAGTGCCCAGCCATGATCTTACGGTATAATCTTTCACCACGATGGAAACTTGGTCCCGGTGGGAAACAACCTGTGCGAACGCCATGTGCACCCTGCTCTGTTGCTATATCGAACAGTCCAGGTCCAGAAATTACGTTACTTCCTAGCCATTCAGGTTTAAATCCATCTTCGTGTGCTGCAAGTAATAAGTTTCCAGCTGGTTTTAGATAACTATAGATCACAACAAGATCTGGCTCATCACCGTTTGGTCCTGCTGATTTAATCTGAGCTAGCTGCTCATCTGTATTGGCATCTCCCAACTCATGGAAAATAGTATTAACATTTTCAACACCAAGCTTTTTAAGCTCTTCAGTTACTGCCTCAGCACCCTCTTGCCCAAACTTATCATTAACTGCATAGATAGCTACATTTTTTGGCTCAAGATTATTTGCTGCATATTGCGCAAGGATCTGTCCCTCAATCTGATAGTTAGTTTGATAAGCAAAATAGTTGCGTTTAACAGGGGTAGACCAAGTAGAAAGACCACTAATTGGAGCTATAACTGGTAGCTCTTTTTCAAGCAGATAATCCATAGTAGCGATATTTGAAGTGGTTCCAAATGGAGCAACCATTGCGAAAACATTTTCTTCTTCAACCAATTTTTTAACTACTACTTTAGATCTTTCAACATCAAAAGCACTATCTTCAACTATAAGCTCAATCTTACGGCCATTAACTCCATTTTGACTTGAGTTAATATGATCAAAGTAAGCTCTCATACCATGTAACATATCTAAGCCAAGAGTTGCATTTGGCCCTGATAGATCAAGGAATGTTCCAAGCTTAATTGTATCTTTAGAAACGCCAGGCTCATCAACTGGATCAGGAGTCTTGTAAGTTGGTTCATCAAGTTTGAAACCAGGAACCTGTAGTTTTGGCACACTACCAATACGGTGACACTCATCTCTGATCCACTCACGGAAGTCTGGGTGAGCAATCTTAATCAATGCTTCCATACGCTGTTTGACAGTTTTACCTTTAAGATCAGCAACACCAAATTCAGTAACGATGGTATCTGCATACTGACCAGGTACAGTAACTTCTGAACCTTCTGGTAGTACTGGTAAGATGGTTGAAACCGCACCCTCTTTAGCTGTAGAGCGCAGAGCAATAATTCCGCGTCCACCATCGGATTTCTGTGCACCTAGATGGTAATCAAGCTGTCCACCGGTACCACTAAAGTGGCGCGGACCAAGACTCTGCGAACAAACCTGTCCGTTCACATCAAGAGTAATCGCAGTATTTACACTTATCATTTTATAGTTTTTCGCAATGATAAATGGATCATTTACAATCTTACCCTGATGCACCTCTACACTAACGTTTTTATCAATAAAGTCATAAAGGCGCTCAGAACCCAGTGCAAAGGTACAGATCATTTTCTCTTTCCAGAGAGTTTTTCGCTTACCTGATATTGCACCTGCATCGATTAGATCAAGGAATCCATCTACAAACATCTCTGTGTGAATACCAAGATCACGACGAGCTGTTAGATAAGGTGTAATTGCATTTGGAATACCACCAATACCAAGTTGTAGTGTTGATCCATCTTCAATCATCTCTGCGATGTAACCACCAATGGTTTCCTGCCAAGGCTCTGAAGGGATGCTACCTAGAACTGGTAGATCGAAATTATTTTCAACTACGTGATCAACATCGTTGATATGAACTAATGTGTCACCATATGTGTATGGAAGGTTTTCATTGATTTCAAGAATTACCAGGTCCGCAGCTTCCATTAGCTGCTTCTCAACGATAAGGCCTAATGATAAAGACATGTAGCCTTTTTCATCTGGCGGAGTTGCAATACCGAAAAATACATTAATATGGTTTTTGGTATGATTTAGAACTAGAGAAGCGGCTGTATGAAGATTATTTGGGCAGTATGAAACACGACCTGTCTTGTGCATACTACGCTCTAGACCGCTGTAGAACCAACTATTTACATTAAAGTGACCAGCCATATCATCCTGAGTCATATACGGATGATTACGCATTGGTAGACATACATATACATCTACATTTTCGAGGCGATCCTTGTGGTTACCCAATTCGCCAAGTAATCCTGGAGGCTCAGAGCCAATAATCGAGGTTCCAATGACCTGATTTGACTGAACCTTAGATACCGCTTCAGGTATTGTAATTAACTTATTCTTATAAATTTGCTTAAAATCCATTATGCCTCCGCAATAATTCTTAAATAACCCAAATATCAGGTACGAAAATATTTTATATAATCAATTATAGTAGACTCTCATAAAACGCCAGCCAGTAAGCGCTTAATTAAGTCTATTTGTTAAATTTGAGGGCAATAATAGCAGTTTAAAAAACTGTAATTTGGGAACTGAGTGCAATTTTGTAACTAAAGTGTGTCGATTCTACAAATCAACTATATCTGCAGAGCAAAATATGCTGTCCAAATAGCGGTACAAGCGATATTTGATAACCCCTCACTACATGCTAACCTTCACTACAAGATGAGCCGTATTTAAAGCAGCTAAAGCACCTGTGGTGATGTAGGAATATTTTTTGGGGGATTGTTTGTTCTAGATCGCCGCCTTGTTCGTATTGCTTAGAATCATCAACGAGGGTGCAAGGCAATACAGTTAGCTTTCCATCTTTTTTTACAATCATTTTACTAAAGGCACACATAAATTTTTTGCGTGATTCTTCAGTTTGATATGTTGTCATGCAGTTTTCAGTGATTGTTGGTGTATCTACTTGAACACTTGGTTTTTCAAGATCAGGGAATACCACGATAAATGTATCCTCAGAAAGGCCATTTTCTACAAAAACCTTCCTATACTCAGCATCAATTTCAGCTGTGTTTTCCATTGGCAACATCTGCCTGGCAACAGAGATTTTAAAGCCTAAATCATATAATCTTTTTGCAGTTGTTAATGACTTTTGAAAATTACCTTGGCCGCGGTTTTTATCGTGCTCCGCCTCTAAGTGGCTATCGATACTTATGCGAAAAGATACTTTATTTGGCTTAGCAAGAAGATTTGATACATGGTCCATTTGATTAATTAATGGGTCTGTAGCATTAGTCAAAACTAAGCATGGATTAAGTTCAAGAGCATAACTAAGAATTGCCATAAACTCTTTGTTAACAAAAGGCTCACCACCTGTGAAGGAAAACTGCTCTGCCCCGAGCTTTTTTGCCTCATCAAGATATGGCTTAGCCTCTTCCAGGTTTATTTTTTGAATTCGATCGTCACCAGGGTGAGATCCTTCAAGACAAAATGGGCAAGAAAGATTACAGGTGGTACCAGTATGAAACCATAACTCTTTTAACCCATAAGGAACTATATATCCTGGAAGATTACTTGTATTTTGATTGCACCCTTGGTCCATATTTATTTCCTTTACTTCCCTTTCTAAACTCATTGCAACTAGAAAACCTAAATTAAAACTTAGCGCTCTCTCTAATTAGCAGCAACCACCACCATCACCATCTTCTGGAGTATCAAATGGCAAACCAGTACCGCAATCGGAATAGATACCATAGTGAACATCTGTATTGCCGATAAATTCAAAATGCTCACTTAATCTAGTTTCTTTGAGCATGCGGAAGGTATTATCACAAACTGTAGCAACCTTACCCTCTTCAAAAGTATGGTGTTTATCTAAAACCAAACTCTTCTCTGAATGTTTTACCGTACCTTTATAGATAACAGCTTGCCCATAGTCTTCACAGTTTGGCTCAAGCCCTTCAAGTTTAAACAATCTGTATGTCGCTGAGAAAAACTTGATATAGCCAATCAGGTGCTGAATCTCTTCATTATCAATAGCAATTGGTCTATCTGTAACCAGCCTTGGATCAAGAAACCCTGTACGCTTGGCTAACTGAACAAAATCATTCCAATACAGCGCTCCACTTAAGCACTCACCATATAACACTTGATCTTCAAGAAGATGTTTTGGAACTCGTCTGTCAGCATAAACATCTGAGAAATAGATCTCTCCACCCGGTTTAAGTAGTTTATAAGCACCTTCAAGAACCTGATCTTTATATGGGGAAAGATTTATAACACAGTTGGAGACGATAACGTCAAAGCTACCCTCCTCTAACCCAAGTTCATCTAGCTTCTCAATATAACCTTTTTTAAATTCAATATTTGGTTTGCTGAAACCAAATTCTTTGGTGTGATAATCAATATATTTGTTTGCGACATCCAACTGCTCATCTGTCATATCCACACCAACAACATATCCATCTTCACCAACAAGTTTAGATAATACGTAGCAATCACGCCCAGCCCCACAACCTAAATCGAGGACTCTTGCACCTTCTAACTTCTGTGGAACTACAATTCCACACCCGTAATAGCGAGTGATCACTTCATCATGGATTTCACACAGTGCAGCTTTAATATGTTTGGGAATATCAGCAACTGTACAACAAGCATCTGTTTTCAGATCTTTGGAACCTTGTAAAATTTTGCCATAATACTCTTTAACATCTTCGCGCATTTGTTGCTCCTAATTAATAATTAATTAACTTAATAGTTAACGTAATTTGTAATAAATTCTTGCTAAATAATCTGGTGAAACCCCAAGCATATACCCAATAGCTAACAACCTGTTAGTAATGCTGCGTGAATACCAACCTTCTCGCTGCCACTTGCGACAATCAACACCTATTGTTGCCTTAAGCGCTCTAAAGTTACCAGTTTTTTTAAGTTGCTTCACCATTTCCACCTCTTCAAATAGAGGGTATGGTTTGAAGCCTGATGTATTTTTATATGCCGAATCTGTAACGAATAACCCTTGATCACCATATGGGACACCAATTCTCATTCTAAAATTTATGATTCGTTCGAATATATTTGCTTTTATAGAATCATTACCGGCAAATGAGAATAAAAAACACCCGCCTCTGGCACCTGATTCGATAGCGTTTTTAATTTGTGGAATACTGTTTGAAGCAGGAATTGAATCTGCATGGAGGAACCAATATATATCAGATTTTGCCTGTTGCGCACCAAACGCTAGTTGAGCACCGCGACCTTTCTGCTCACACCCAAAATGCAAAATTCCATGCTGTTTACAAAAAAGTTCACACTCAGAGTTATCCTGCGGCTCAACGACAATTATTTCATCTGGTTTTTCATCCCAACAATTAATTAACCCAACAACCCTTTTAAGGGCTGGTAGATCTTTATAAACTGGAATGATGATGGATAATGTTTTCAATTTTTTCCTGTATCGATCAATGGGGTCCGATCAATGGGGTCCGAGTCTTTGATTTTGCTCTTCGCTTCGCAAAGAAATCAATAGACTACCGACCCCAGTTGATCCAATTTTTACCTGTAGGGTGGGCATAGCCCACCGATTTACTCCATTTTTTAGTTGCGGTGGGCAGTGCCCACCCTACTAACCCCACGCCATTCTAAGCAACATGAAGTGAGTGACCCGGAATCCAGAAAGAAACTGGATACCGGCCTTCGCCGGTATGACGACTTTTCCTCTATCGCTGTAGCTTTAACCTGTCAGCTTAAACCATAGCTTAAACAACTTACTAACTAATGGAGTTAGCTTTTTACGGTTATAAGCATCAGCTAAGCGCCGTAAGTATTCTGACCTGGTTGGATAAGGCATTATTGATTTACCTAGAGCGCTAATACCTAAATTATTAGACATTAACACCACAATTGGCGCTATCATCTCACCTGCACTATCACCAACTATTGTAGCCCCTAAGATCTTCCCTTTTTTACCGACTAGAACCTCAGCGTAGCCAACCAGTTTATTATCAGTTTTAGAGCGGTCTAAATCTGCCAATGGAACGCTTATTTCATCAAATTTGATATCTTGTTTTGTTGCTTCTTCTTTAGTTAAGCCAACGTGAGCCACTTCAGGATCAGTATATGTACACCATGGAATAACTAGACCGTCAGTCTTGGCTCTCCCTTTAAACAAGGCATTTTGAATTACTATTCGAGCCTGCGCATCAGCGCTATGGGTAAATTTATATGGGAAACATATATCACCAGCAGCATAGATCTTTGGATTAGCTGTCTGTAGCTTATTATTTACAATAACACCGATACGGGAATCCGTTTCTACCCCTACTTTTTCAAGGTCTAACCCCTCAATATTAGGAAGGCGGCCCAGTGCGCATACTATTTCGTCTACTGCTATGGCCTCACCATCACTGAAGGTGATGACTTTTTTGTCACCCTCTTTACTTATCTTATCAATCATCACTCCGGTATTAACCAACACCCCTTCAAGAGTTAGTGTTTTAGAGAGTATTTCACTCGCTTCTGGTTCTTCACGTGGGAGTATTCTTGGTGCAGCATCAAGCAAATGTACTTTTGATCCAAGACGATTTAGAGCTTGAGCAAGTTCACACCCAATAGCACCAGCACCAATTAAAGCAATTGATTCTGGCTGCTCGGTCATATCGAATACGTTTTCATTGGTGAGATAACCAGTCTCTTCTAAACCATTAAATGGTATTACAGATGCTCTTGCACCTGTGCATATCACACTCTTCTTTGTATTAAGTGTTATATCGCCAACAGCCACATGAGTTTCATCAATGAATTTTGCTTCACCGAGAAATACATCAACACCAGCTTCGGTATAACGTTTAACTGAGTCATGTTCTGATATTTCAAACCTAACTTCTCTTAACCATGACATTGCTTGACTAAAAATCAGTGGATCAAGATCTTTTTTATCACTTTGACCAAGTAGTTCTGATTTAATTGATTTGGCGATTTTACCTTGATGGATGAGAGCCTTTGAAGGTACACAGCCAACATTTAAACAATCCCCACCCATTGCATGGCGTTCAATAAGGGCTACTTTTGCTCCTAATCCAGCTGCTGCGATAGAGGTGATCAAACCAGCAGGGCCAGCTCCAATAACTACAAGGTGGTATCTATCTTTAGGTGTTGGATTTGTGTAGTTTTCAGGAAATACGAACTCTTTCCATTGGTCATCAAACTCTTTACCGGCATAGTCTTGATTTATATCCATAATATTTTCCTCTCAGACTAAAAGATCCCTGAGCGTAGCCGAAGGGTCCTTATCTATAAATTTTTTCGTTTGACCCTTCGGCCCTGGTTTATTTCGAGCGTAGTCGAGAGGCTCAGGGATCTTGAAAAAATTAAGTTGATATCAATGCTACTTTTCTTGCCTCTGCTCTTCCAACTGCTCATTCAGCATCTTTTTGGCGATTTTAGTTACAACAACTGTCACAATAACAGTAGCTATCAACCCAACTACAAGCAAAATTTGACCTGTAACACCTGAGTCAATATTTCCCTGGAGGATATCTGCAACACTTTTGGATATTGACCCAAGATAAACATATAAAATAGTGCCTGGGATCATCCCCAACCATGATGCAAGAAAATACTTACCTAAGCTCACACCCGTGAGTCCATATGCATAATTTAAGAAATTAAATGGAAAGATTGGAGAGAGCCTTGTCAGTAAAACAACTAAGAAGCCTTTCTTTTCGATAGCTAAATCAAGCGCTTTAAATTTTGGTTGTTGGCTTATCATTCCACCAACCCAATCTCTTGCAACTGTTCTACCGATGATAAAGGCTAAAGTCGCACCGATTGTACTGCTGATAGAAACCAAAATCGTGCCATGAACCAAGCCAAATATAAAGCCTGCAGCAAGGGTGATAATTGATCCTGGTAAAAAGAATACGCAAGCTGCAATATAAATAATCATATATGCAACTGATGATATCAATGGATTTTCATTGGCCCAGTTTATAAAAGCCTCTAGATACTCGCCAATTGGTAAAAAAACAAAAGACACGCTGATAGCGATGATTATTGAAGCAATAACCAGTTTTTTATTCATAGCATTTCCTTATAGCGTTTTTTTAAGTCGCATTGGTATAATCGATTAATAGAACTCTAAGGTATCTAATTGCGCTTCGACCAGGTTATGAAGTTGCACACGACTTTTTCTACCATCAGTAGAAAGATCTCTAACTAATCTTTCTAAATCCTCAAGCACATCAACATCGTATGTTGTATCCATTAATCCTGTAGACATATAGTTAGCACTACACAAAGCAACTAATTGATTACAAAGCCTTTCACCACTCCAGTCTAACAAGTCTAGTTTAGGCCACGGTAGTTTACTAGCCATAATAGTAACTCCACCATCTTCTGCAGGACAAAAGACACTGTCGTACTGGCCAAGCATTTTAATAGCTTGTTTATAATGATATTTGGAAAGGATTGGTGCATCGGTACCAATAAAGAAAATCTCTTGGTGGCCAATTTCACGCAGACATTTATCGATAAAATTTATCCGCTGACCAAGATTTTCTCCAACTTGAGGTATTATCAAGTGGTAGTCAAAACCAAGGCGCATTGCCCAATTAATATCATGACTGGACTCAACAGCTAGAACAACTGGACCTGGCCATGATTTAGCATCTTCAGTCGCGCAATTAAATAATTCTTGAGCGATTTCAAGTGCTGCTTGAGGGCCAATATCCGCAGCTAAACGTTGTTTGCCATGACCAATCTTGGGACGTTTTGTGAAAATTACTAGGGTTGGCGATTCCATAATTACCCCCTTCGCTTTAAAAGCATTTGTAGAAGAATTAGCTCCTACTTTTTTAACCTTAATTTAAATAAGGTTTATAGATCTAAAACAATCACGCTTAAGTTACAGTTGATGTTTTAAAATCCAGTGTATCTCGTTAAAAAATATCCCGTTACGTAATGACGACACTGTGCATGAGATAAGATGGATTATCATGCACAGTGCCAACCTCAGGGTATATAAAACACTAGTAGATCAGAATAAATATATCTACATTCCCCCCCGAGGCATTATATTATTGGACCATTTTTTTCATAAAAAGATCCTTAAATATCACTTAATTTTAGGTAATAATTTTTGCAGAATTGCCTTTGCAGCACCACTCTCATCAGGGTTCGCTGGCAATAGGACATCTGGAGTGATATCTGAGAATATATTCTCACCAACGTGCACTATGAAAATATCTTCAGCACTACTTAGTTTTTCAATATCTTTTAGCTCATAGTCATCTGCATCGGTAAAACTGGTCAAAAATACCAATCCTGCCTTGGTCATAATATTGCCAAGCTCACCTAAACGCCTAACATGCTCAGAACGATCATCTTCAAGCTTAAGGTTATCCTGAATATCATTATCTAAACCTAGGTTTAGATTATATGAACTAAGGTAATATGACTTTATGTTGTTTTCTAAAAGCAGTTTTTCCAGCTGCATAGCTATTGCACGTTTACCAACTAATAGCTCACCAGTGAAGATAACAAACTGCGGTTTATGCAGGTAATTATTACTGCGCTGTTGCGAACTAACCAAACCATCAACCCAACTTTGGTTACGGCTGTCTGCTTGCTCTTGAACCAGAGTTTCATCAGTATCATATGCTTCTAGCATAATACCGCCACCAGATATCTCGTAGTTATCTACCACTACAAATCTACCCGTATCAGGGATATCAGCTGCTAGATCAAATGAGATTGGTTTAGTTGTTTCAAAGACACACTCACCAACATCATGGCGGTCAATCTGCTGTTTATTTTGTACAGAATTGATCTCTGATGCATCTATAACGTTTACTACATCAACGAGTTTAACCATTATCTGTTTGGTCAAAACTTTCAATTTGTAAGTTTTATTTTTTATCAGCGGTGCATGCCCCATCCAAAAAATATTGGCACGAAAACGCTGGCAAGTATGCGGTTGAACCTGATCCTCTCTCACCATTAACTCACCAGGTTTAATATAAAGCTGCAGGTCTATTGTAAAACCTACTGCTTCGCCAGCTCTAGCCGATTGGTTATCTTCAGCATTAAATCTTTCTACTGATCTAATCGCTGTTCTCTTACCGGATGGTAGAAATACAACTTTATCCCCCTTGCTTACTGTTCCGGTTGAAACTGTTCCAGCAAAGATCCTTCTATCATCCCCTTCCTCAGTGAATTTATATACATCTTGCACTGGAAAACGAAATGGTAACTCATGCTTATCGCTTAAAGACTCTTTCTGTAATGCATCGAATTGATCAATTACAGATAAGCCTTTATACCATGGTGTTTTCTCTGATTTTGTGGCTATGTTTTCGCCATTAAATGCTGAAATCGGTATAAAAGTAATTGGTTTTACGTTCAACTCTGCAAGAAAATCACTGTACTCTTTAACGATAGAGTTAAAAACTTTCTCATCATAATCAACAAGGTCCATCTTATTTACTAGTACAAACACCTGTTTAATTCCAAGCATTGAAACTAGATAACCATGACGGCGTGAGTTCTCCTGCACCCCCTCTTTTGAGTCAATCACAATAGCTGCTGCTTCGGCATTGGCAGCACCTGTTACCATGTTCTTGAGAAATTCAATGTGCCCAGGAGCGTCAATTACTATGTAGTGACGTTTTGGAGTATGGAAAAAGCAGCGCGCACTATCAATAGTGATGCCTTGCGCCTGCTCATCCTTCAACGCATCCAGTAGAAAGGCATATTCAAACGGCTTTGCATTTTTGGCACAAGTTGCTTTTACCTGCTCTAATTTACCATTTGGAAGAGAACCAGTATCAGCGAGCAAACGCCCAATAACTGTGCTTTTACCATGATCTACGTGACCTACTATTACGACGTTCATTCTTTCAACAGACATCTTACATGTACCCCTCTCTGCGTAGAGTCTCAAGACCGCCACCATCATCTTTATCTTGGGCGCGCCCCGATCTTTCGGCGATATTGCTAAATTTTCCAGTTATTAACTCTTCAATTATCTCTTCAACATTCTTAGCAGTTGAATCAACCTTGCCAGTACATGGGTAGCAACCAAGAGAGCGGCACCTTTTCCCCTCTCCTTTGTCAAAATACAGATCGATAATTGGGATATTTTCCCGCTGGATATATTCCCAAATATTAAGCTCGGTCCAATCCAATAATGGGTGAATACGCAGATGAGTTCCTGGAGCAAAATCAGTTTTATACTGGTTCCATAGCTCTGGAGGTTGATCCGATACTTCCCAATCATTTTGCTTATCACGGGGTGAGAAGTATCTCTCTTTAGAGCGGCTACCCTCTTCATCAGCACGTACACCAACAATCACTCCGGTGTATGCCTCTTTATTGGTATCTACATCATATTTTCCGGTTTCATGGTTCATTTTATAACGAGTCCACTCCCCAGATAGAGTGTGCTTTAAAGCTTCACTTTTCAGATATTTGCAGCATGTTAAACGATCAACATTACCATCTGGGAATGTCAGTTTTTTCTTTAAAGCTTCAGTATTCTCACCATAGATCATATTCAACTTCCATTCGAGAGCTAGACGATCACGGTATTGAATCATCTCTGGCATCTTAAAGTGGGTGTCGATATGTAGCAGTGGAATAGGTACATGACTAAAAAAAGCCTTACGCGCCAGCCACAACAGTACAGTGCTATCTTTGCCAACAGACCATAGCATCGCAAGATTTCCAAACTCACGATATGCCTCTCGCAGGATATAAACACTCTTTGCTTCTAACTCATCTAAATGGTCCATTATGCTTCTCTCTTTCTCACAAGTTTACCGTCTACTATATGTAAGCCACACTCTTTGGTTTCTGGCTCTTCCCACCACCATCTTCCGGCGCGGGCATCTTCCCCCTTTTCTATCGCTCTGGTGCAACACTGACAACCAATGCTTGGATAACCTAAATCATGCAGTTCGCTATACGGTACATCTTCAGATTTTATGTAGTTCCAGACATCTTCTTCGGTCCAATCAAACAGTGGATTTATCTTGATAAGACCATTTGCCTCATCCCACTCAATTGGTTTTACATCAGATCTTGTTGGTGATTGCTCTTGCCTTAACCCACAGATCCAAACCTTTAATGTACTGAGCTTTTTGCGCAGTGGTTTTACTTTACGAATCTGACAACACTCTTTTCTGTTATCCACTGACTCACGAAATGAGTTTGGGCCTTTTGTGTGCAATAGGTCCGCAAGCTCATCTGCATCGGGAACCATATAGGTAAAATCACACCCATATTTATCCTGGGATTTCTGTATCAAGTCATAGGTTTGCTGCGGAAGCCTGCCTGTATCTAAGGTAAAAATCTCAACCTGCGGATTAACCTTCTGCAGCATATCCAATAAAACTTGGTCTTCAGCTCCAAAACTTGATGCTAAAGCAATTTCATTGACTGCAAACTCGGAGACAACTATCTCCAGAATCTGCGCTGCCTTTTTGTTTTGTACTTTTGCTAATAAATTATTTAGTACAACCTGATTCATTTACCCTTCCTGCTTTTTGTAGGGTGGGCACTGCCCACCATTAAAGCTTAATTCAATATTTCATGGTGGGCATTGCCCACCCTACTCCTGAGATAACGCATAGTTAAATAATATATTCTGGTGGTTCACTACGGCCATATTTGATCTTGTCCCAAAGCCTTTCATGCTGGTAATACACGAACATTTTGGCGAAGAATTCAACTCCACCAATTGAGAATGCTAATCCCAAATCACCGCTTAATACCCATGATGCAGCAAAGGTTATTAACGTTGCAGTAATGCGCCACGACAAGGTTTTTAACAAACTGCGCTTTTTATTATCTGATGCCATAATTTCTATCTCCATCACACCAAACAAGTATTCCAGATCTATCTCTTACAGAAGCTTGAGATAACCTATTAACTTTTTTCAATTAACACCTTCCAGTAATTTTCTACCTTATCCTGGGAGATGATTTTGTGCCCTTCAGCCAAGACCGAGCGCGGAACATTGTCTATCGGAGCGCCATCATCAAGAAGAATCTCAAGCCGATCTCCAGCTTTCATACCTGCTAGATCAATCTTGGTTTTAACAAAATTCATCGGACAACCAACTCCGCGATAATCTTTAGACTTTACAGGGTTGGTAGAATCGATTTTAGCTTCCGTAACCGCTGGTTTTTCTTCAGCTGAATCTTCTACTAACTCATCTTCAACAGGCGTAGTTTTTTTTTCTATCTTAAAATTAAAGGTGTTATCCATAGAGTCGTATAGTTGCAACAGACGATCACCCAGTTGGATAGAGTCATATTTATAGCTAGTTGCAATATCATTCGCGTAAATCTTGGCTACATCGATAAGAGCTAAGAATTTCTTTTCAACTATTCCGGCATCTATAAAGTGCTGTTTAAAAGCATTAAATACCTTCTCATCGGTACTGGTATCAATACCGCGAGTAACCAGAAGCATGCGGGCGGATGATAAAATCAACTCATATATAGCTTTAGATAACTCTTTATCTTCAAGATCACTTTGAAGCTGTGCCGTTGTTTGGATCACTGTTTTACGATCAACATCGATCATATCGAACAATCCAGCTGAACATTCACCCTGCCCTAGTTTTGCAGTTGAGAAGATCTCTTTTGCACCCCAGTCAAAGTAGTAATTTTTATCTACTTCAAATAGAGGGATTCTTTCCTGCAACTCTTCAGCGATTGACCTGGCTTTCTCTATTCCACCAGCGGCAAGAAAATCTATAAAATCTTCTTTGCCAGATGCTAGGTATTCAGCAAGAAATCTTGAGGTAAATTCTGGAACATCTTTGGAGTGAACCCAACTTACCTCTTGAGCAAATTCAGTTTCAGTTGCATTGATATTTGCGCCCAAGAAAATGTTGTAAGCAGGAATTGTTACCCCTTCACGCCTTTTAACTCTGCCTGAGAAACCAATATCTGCAGCTTGATGCTGTCCGCATCCATTGGAACAGCCAGATATATTAATTTTCAGCTTATGCAAGACCGAGCTATCGATACCATCATTGATTACGCGCTCTTGAATATGCGGTAACAACCCTTTAGGTAGGCAGATTCCAAGCTTGCAGGTATCAGCCCCTGTGCAACTGATAATATTGCCAAACAGTTGTGGAGTAGACGCAATGATGCCTCTGG
The DNA here is from genome assembly GCA_033852135.1 of Gammaproteobacteria bacterium. Classification (GTDB taxonomy): domain Bacteria; phylum Pseudomonadota; class Gammaproteobacteria; order QZLD01; family QZLD01; genus QZLE01. Next base: position 240,950 of record JAWSVB010000016.1, read on the forward strand.
TCTGCACTGCTTGGTACAACTTGAAAAGACCATCTAAATTAAGGTTTCTTATGACGATATTTTGATCCATGGTGAAACGGATAATATCGTCACCAGAACCTTCAATTGCATCGCAGATAACCTGAATATCTTCATTATAAAAATCACCCAATTTAACTGGGATTTTTGCAGAAAATAACCCTTTTTGTTTTTGCTCTAATACGTACTCTCTTTGCCATTTTCTAAAATCTGCACTATCAACTTTAGTTGCCAAAGATGCAGTTTCAGATGGCTGAGCATGTTTGTAGGTTTTGTTAAGTGCATCTTCTAATAACTGCTCATCATCAGACGCCTGATAGCTATTAAACTCTTCAAAGTAGTACTTTTTAAATAGCTCTTCACCTAAATCTTCCCAAAGAAATCTAAGGCGATTTGCATGTTTATTTTTTCTATTACCATATTTATGGAATAGGTTTTTTAATGCATGTGTTACTGCAAACATCTCATGCACTGGGAGAAATTCATGTATAACTTTTCCAGGTCTGGCTCGGCGACCCATTCCACCTGCAACATATACCTTAAACCCTTTTTCCCCTTTTTCCCCTTTTTCCCCTTTTTCCCCTTTTTCATCTATTGCTGCGATAAAACCGAGATCTTGAATCAATGCATTGGCGCTATCATTTGCATCACTAGAAAATGAAAACTTGAGCTTTCTAGGTAGTGTCCATGAGTCTGCTTCTGCAATCAAGCGGTTTGTAAGTGCAACTACATATGGGAACACATCAAATACATCGCTATCTGAGGTTCCTGAATCAAAGGATGAGATGATATTGCGAATGGTACTACCACCACCGCCGCGGGTTGATAACCCAACAGAGTAAAGCTCTTTCATTATTGAGGTGATGCTACCAAGTTCCACGTCATGGAGCTGAAGCTCTTGCCTGGTAGTTATATGTGAATATGGCCTACCAAACCGCTGCGCTAGCTCTCCCACTTTACGCAGCTGTGGAACAGTGATAGCACCACCAGTGCAGCGGATGCGAACCATATAACTATCGTCTTTACGTTGCTCATAAACACCAAATGGAACGCGTATACCCCTAAACTGAACCGGGTGGAGATCACCATCATTAAAAGCTTGAATATTTTTTTCAAGCTCATTGATTTCAGACAATAAATTTTTCGGTGCTCTATAATACATTAGGCTAATTTTCCCTTTTCAAGTTCCAATTTTTCATGTGTCACTTCCCCAGACTGAATGCGAAATGACTTGATATCTCTGCCACCATCTTTTAGTGAAGCAATCACATAACTTATGTTTGGGTCATATGCTAATTTAATGTCCTCTTCAGATGGTCTGGCTGGTGTCTCTGGATGACTGTGATATACAGCTATGATTTCAAGCCCATTACTTCGTGCGGCTTTAACTGCAGCAAACTGTTCTTTTGGATCAAGAGCAAAGTGTTCATGACTCTGGTCTACATTAGTCATCTTATAAACCTCTTTAACCACACCATCTTTACCAAACAGATAGCCACAGGCCTCTATCGGAAGTTCCGATTCCGCATGTACATAAATCTCTTCAAGCAGGTTCTGAGGAATAATCATTTTCTCTCCAATCAGTTTTCTTCTTTACCAGATTAGGCAGGTTAACTCATCAGCAACTTATTTAAGTGAGCAAGTAGCTTGTTCATAATCGATAAGCGATGTAATGGTTGGGTGCTCTCCACATATTGGGCAATCTGGATTTTTCTTAACCTTCACATCACGAAATCTCGCCTTCAGTGCATCAAATACCATCAGACGATTTTCCAAAAGATCTCCATCACCAATAAGATATTTAAGGCACTCTGTCGCCTGCAGCGTACCAAGCACACCGGCAATCGCACCTAAGACTCCAGCTTCGCGACATGATGGCACAGCATTTACTGGTGGTGGCTCGATGAAGATGCAGCGATAACATGTGTTACCTGGGGTAACCGTAATTGTTTGCCCATCAAACTTCAGGATTCCACCATGAGAATATGGTTTCCCACCAAGAACACATGCATCATTTATCAAAAATTTTGCAGGGAAATTATCGGTGCCATCAATGATAAAATCATAATCTGCGATAAGTTCAGCGATATTATCTGCCGTTACCATATCTTGAATAGCAATCACGTTTACATCTGGGTTAAGCGCATTGATTGTCTCTTTAGCAGATATAACCTTTGGCTTTCCAATATCAGGTGTTGAGTGGATAATCTGGCGCTGCAGATTACTCAAATCCACTACATCACCATCAATAACGCCGATTGTTCCAACACCAGCCGCAGCTAGATACACTAGAATAGGGGCCCCTAGACCACCACTTCCAATTACTAATACTTTTGAGTTGAGCAGTTTTTCCTGCCCCTCTACACCGACGTTATCCAACAAAATATGCCTGCTATAACGTTCAATTTGATCTTCTGTAAAATCCATAATCTCTAACCTCTATATCTTTATAGATTTGAAAGTGCTTGTTCAACATCAGCTAATAAATCAGAAGCTTCTTCCAGCCCAACTGAAAGCCTAATTAGCCCTTCGGAAACACCCAGCTTGGCACGCTCTTCTGCATCATATTCACAAAAAATAGTGGATGCCGGATGAATAATCAGCGATGTATTATCATTCAAGTTTGTTGCACGCCTTACTAACTCTAAAGAGTCCATAAATTTATAAGCTGTCTCTTTATTTTGCAGCTCAAAACTCAACAGGCCACCATACAGCTCTTTTGAAAATGTACGCTTAGCAACAGCATGGTTTTTATCAGTTTCAAGACCTGCGTAATTAACCTTAGAGACCAAGTCGCTCTTCTGAAGATACTTAGCAACCTCCAACGCAGTCTGACTACTTTGTTTTAATCTTAGAGCCAAAGTTTCAAGTCCCAAAGTATGCAGATAAGCAGTATTTGGAGATAGTGCAGAACCAAGGTTACGGTAGACCTCTTTTCTCAATCGTGCCGTAAACGCCATGCTGCCTAGACCATGAAACTTGGAAAGAATAGGAAACTTAGTCCAATCAGCAGTGCCAAGATCTGTAACAACACCGCCTACAGATGTGCCACCACCAGAGATATACTTAGTTGTTGAGTGGATAACGATATCAACCCCATGATCTTTGGCATGAACCAAGTATGGTGTTGTAAGCGTGCTATCCAAAACAAATACCGCGCCTTTGTCATGAGCAATCGCAGACAGCTTGTCTAGGTCAGCAAGAATAATCTGTGGATTTGCAATTGTTTCTACAAACAGTAGCTTGGTATTTTCATCAAATGCAGCTTCAACCTCAGCCAAATCAGTATGATCTACAAACCTTACTTCAATACCCAGATTAGCCAGGGTGTTTTTAAAGAATGAATATGAATTACCAAATAGATATTTAGATGCCACGATATTATCGCCAGCAGCAACTAGATTGAAGATCGTATTGGTGATAGCAGCCATACCGGAAGCCATTGCAACTGTTGCTACACCATCCTCGAGGATATTAATCTTCTTCTCAAAAAACTCTACTGTAGGGTTGGTAATGCGCGAATAACTATGCGCAGGTTTTTTCATGGTAAATGCATCTTCGATATCCTGCGATGTTGCATAGTCAAATGCAGCAGTAGCATAAATTGGATATCTAATCGCACGTTGCGAATCATCTTTATTTGGTTTTGCATGTAAAACTTTGGTACTAAATTCTAAATCTTTCATTTGGCTTCCTTTTAAATTATGTATGTATAAATGCTAAGCAAAAATTAAGCACCGCCACCCATAAAGTATAAAAATTCAATCTCATCACCAGCTTTTATGACTGTATCAGAAAACGATTTACGCTCTACAAACTCACCATTTAGTTCCACAGAAACCATCTCTGGTGACTCAACCTCTTTCTCAGTAAGCAACTGTGCAACTGTTAGCTCTTGAGTTATGGTATCTTTATTGCCATTAATATTAACTTGTATACTCATACATACCTCTCTATACAAAATTATATGTAGTAATTAATACTGTTGTTCAGTTTAGACTGCCTTTGCAGGTCATCAAGCTCTGCAAAACTGATGCTGTCGAGAATCTCTGATATCGCATCTCCGACTTCACACCAAATTTTGTCAAATACATCTTTGGATGAACTATCACCTTCAACAGCTGATAAGGGGAAAGATAAGTTCTCCACTTTTTTTAGAGCATCACCTAAAATAATTTGATCCGGATCTTTAGCAAGGGTATACCCACCTTTCGGCCCCTTCTTGCTAGTAATAAAGCCTTCATTCTTCAGCAGCAACAACAACTGTTGAATATATTTAATTGTGATCCCAAGCTCTTTAGATAGCTCTTCTGCATGTACTGGTTTATTAGGATATGTATTAACCATCCTAAGTAGTATGCGCAGACAGCCATTTGCTTTACTTGTAATATTCACGAGAACAACCATTTGTTTAGTTAGCCTATAGTCAAAATAGAGTATTTATGATTTCGCTTCAATTAAAACGGTCGCAAAGTAGAGTATTTCAACCTATTTATCTCATAGGGTTATGCGTGATTTTTATCTATTTACTTATATTTCAGCATCTTATTAAAAACACCACCAGCCTATTATCGCGCTTGAACCGATGGAATATTACATAATGGTCTACTATATAGATATACTATACAGAGCAACTCATTGATGTATAATCAATAAACCACACAGCTACAGCGAAATAAAAATGAAATTCTTCCCGCTAAATATTGATAGTAAAAACATGAAATGCCTAATAATTGGTGGAGGAACAATTGCTTATCGAAAATTAAGAATCCTTTTAAAAGGTGATTTCAAAATAACTGTGGTTGCTACATCTTGCAGCAAAGAGATGCAAAACCTAATCAAAGAGCACAATATCAAGCTATTCACTAGGGAATTTATTGCCGAAGATATCGATAGCTACAACTTGATTGTTTCCGCAACAGATAACCAACAGGTGAATAAACTAGCTGCAGCAACAGCCCTGAGCAAAGGGCTGCTAGTTAATGTTGTAGACCAACCAGAGCTGAGCAATTTCATCTTTCCGGCGATAATTGATAGATCACCAATTACGGTAAGTATCTCCTCTGATGGACAATCCCCTACCGTATCAAGGTTCATGCGTGCAGAGTTAGAAAAGACCATCCCTTTTACAGTTGGCAAACTAGCAGAGAACGCAGCCACAATACGCAATAAAAACAAAAACCTAGAGCCAAATAAAAAGAAAGAACTTTGGGACAACATCTTCAATAATCTATCCATGCAAAGCACTACAATAGAGATAGATAACCAACCACCTCAAGATATGCACACAACAATACGCCTATCTTTTAGCAGCCCTGATTCCATCAAGTTACGCGACTACAGGCTTCTACATAACGCCAATACAATCTTTTTTCCTGATAACACACCCAAAGAGATAGTTGAGTACTTTCGTAGAGAAGCAACTCAAATAAGCTATACAGAGATTGGTGAAGTTGCTACGACCGGCATACCCACAGGATTAAGCATAACTCTCATAAATACAGACAGTTAACAGAATACCACCCTTTAAAACACCTAGTTCCTGTCAAAGTTTAGGGTGAAAATCATCCTTAACATTCATATTTCTATGAACTCCCCCCTATTATTAAACAAAAAAACATATACAATCCTATCTGTGCGATAGGTTTAATAGGTTATTTCTCATCACGTAAAGGTAAATTAGATGAAACTATCAACTAAAGGTGTATATGGTTTGAGAGCGCTAATAAATTTAGCGTCCGCTGAATCCCCACCAGTTTTACTTAAAGATATTGCTCAACAGGAGCAAATTTCAGAAAAATATTTGGAATCAATATTTGCATCACTGCGCAAAGTTAATATTATCGATGCAGTAAGAGGCAAAAATGGTGGGTACTCACTAGCCCTACCGGCAAATAAGATATCATTGAATAAAATAATCAACGCCCTCGAAGGATCAAATAAGTTTGCGCTGCAAAAAAATATCCCGAAGAACTCATCAATATTAAATGTGATGAAAGAAGTTGATGATAAAATAAAAAAGCATCTAGAATCGATAACTCTAGATGATCTTTTAAGCGATAATACAAGCTGCAACTACAGCATATAAACATAGTTTATATATGCACCGGTTTCACTCTACACAACAACTACAAGTTAAGTTATAGGTATCAAGAATGAAAAAAATAGCTGACAAACTAACCGACTTAATCGGCAACACTCCGCTGGTTCGACTAAATAAAATATCTGATCGCACAGGTGTAGAGATAATTGCAAAACTAGAACAGTTTAACCCAGGTGGCAGCATTAAAGATCGAACTGCTATGAGCATGATCGAAGATGCTGAAGAGAAAGGGCTAATCAATAAAGACACAACGATTATTGAGCCTACATCTGGTAATACCGGAATTGGATTAGCCTGGATTGCAGCAGTTAAAGGTTATCGCACCATTATCGTAATGCCAGACGCAATGTCCCACGAACGCAGAAAACTGTTAAGCGCATTTGGTGCTGAGATTGAGTTAACTGATGCCTCTAAAGGGATGCAAGGCGCTATTGATAGAGCAAATGCTATTGCCAAGAAATTAGATAATGCATTCATTCCGCAACAGTTTGAAAATGAAGCTAACTCTGACATCCACGCCAAAACAACTGCTAAAGAGATCTGGCGTGATACCGATGGCAAAATAGATATCTTTATGGCTGGAATTGGTACTGGCGGAACCATCACCGGAGTCGGCAGAGAATTAAAGCGGATAAACCCATCTATCGAGATAGTTGGACTAGAGCCGGAAAACTGCGCAGTTTTATCCAAGGGAAAACCAGGTCCACACATGATTCAGGGAATCGGTTCTGGCTTTATCCCTAAAATCCTAGATACAGATATTATTGATACTATCGTCACTGTTAGTGATGATGATGCTCTCGAATATACAAGAGCTCTTGCCAAGCAAGAGGGAATTCTTTCAGGAATATCTTCTGGTGCACTTGTATGTGCTGCAGAAAAGTTGTGCAAAAAGCCCGAAAACAAAGGAAAAATGATAGTTGTCATATTTGCAGATACTGGCGAACGCTATGTCAGCATCCCTTTTTTACACAAGTAAACACCAATTTTACACGAGCAACCTCCAACTTAACTAGGGATTTAAGTGATACAACTTAATCATAAAGATCTTGCTCATAGCCTAACTGAGCGTGAATCATTCTTGAGAAACCTCAAGCATGAGCATGATAATTTTGTGCTTCTTAGTACCTGTAATAGAGTTGAACTATACAGTGGTGACGGCGTTGCTCCGAAAGAGATTGTGTCACACCTTTTTAAAGTAACAAGTGGTATCGAGTCAGCAATAATTGGCGAAACTTCAATTCAAGGGCAGGTTAAACAAGCTTATATTGAAGCATTAAACAGTAACCGCCTTTCAAAAGGGTTAGATCGACTGTTTCAAAATGCTTTAAGGGTAGGAAAAATTGTCAGATCTAATACCGACATATCTGCTGGGGCAATATCACATGGTCAGGCAATCCCTGAAATTCTATCCAAACACCGGGTCGATTTAAGCCAGAGCAACATATTGATAATTGGGGTTAACAACCTCAATGAGGTAGTTACCCGCGCCCTATCACGCAAAACTCAAAACACCATCTACATCGCCAACAGAACCTATAGCAAAGCCAAATCAATTGCCGAAAAATATGGGTGCGAGGTAACATCATTCGACTCTTTATCTAATATCCTTCCTACAATTGATGTACTGATATCTGCAACATCTGCCCCCCACCTTATTCTTAAAGACCAGAATTTTTGCAGCCAAAAAGAGATGATGATATTTGACCTTGCCTGCCCGCGCGATATCGACCCTGCCATCAATAACAGGAGCAATATAACGCTCTATAATATTGAAGACATTGAACACTTTATTGATATCAACCACCATTTTCGCAAGAAGGATCTGGAAGCAGCCACCAGAATCATAGAGGAAGAAGTTGATGAGTTCAGCCAGCGCCACGCATCACCCTACAATTAAAGTAATCAGCAGAGACAGCGCCCTCGCAATAAAGCAGGTTGAGGAGGTTTTTTCTCAGCTTGAAAACATTAATTACGAATTAGTCGCCATCAAATCTTTAGGGGATAAAAATAAGCAAATCTGCTTAATGGACAGCCCTGCAAAAGATATTTTTACCCGTGAACTCGATGAGGCAATCCTCAAGCAGCAAGCCGATATCGCAATCCACTCCGCTAAAGATCTACCCTTCCCTCTTCCCGATGGATTAGAGGTAATTAGCCTACTTGCCAGTGCTGACAAAAGTGACTCATTAGTATCAAAAGATGATGTAGCATTAAAGCAACTTCCTGTAGGCGCAAGAGTTGGCACCAGCTCCCCAGCACGCCGTAAGCAGCTGCTTGATATACGCCCAGATATTAAGATCGTATCTATACGCGGAACCATCGAAGAGAGAGTTGCGCAAATTGATAAAGGTATAATCGATGCATTGATCGTCGCTACCTGCGCCTTGGAGCGTCTTGGACTTGAAGATAAGATTACTGAAAGGCTTCCATTTGAAACTCACCCTCTTCAAGGTAACTTAGCAATTGTCGCCCATAAAAATTATCAATCTAGTTCGCTATTTTCCCACCTCGATATCCGCAAAACATATGGCAAAGTTTTTTTGCTTGGAGCAGGTGTTGGCAATAAAGATCTACTGACAATTAAGGCGGATAAAATTCTACGCGAGGTAGACCAAATATTTTATGACGACCTCCTCGATAAAAATATGCTTGATGACTACCCCGGTGAAAAGATATACGTTGGCAAGCGTAAAGGGCAGCATCACGTAAAACAGGAAGAGACTAACCAACTACTATTTGAAGCTGCAAGCAAAGGGAAAAACATTGCCCGCCTAAAGTGTGGCGATCCATTTATTTACGGACGTGGCGGAGAAGAGATCCATTTTCTGCAACAGCGCTGTATCAACACAGAAGTTGTGCCGGGGATATCTGCAGCGCAGGCTGCTGCTGCAAATAGCCAAATACCTCTTACACTAAGAAACGTTAGTAGCAACCTGATTTTTCGAACCGGACATAAGGCATCAACTCCTCCCCAAGACGAAATTAAAAATGACAAACAAACTGTCGTTTATTACATGGGGGCAACCAATCTTTCAGAGATTAAACAAGAGCTATTACTAGAGGATAGAAACAGCACGACGCCAGTGGCTTTGATTCAAGATGCCAATTCAGCCGAGCAAAAAAAGATCATAACCACTATCGGTGAGATGGATCGGTGCGATTGCAAATCACCTTTAATAATTATCGTCGGCGATGTGGTTGCAGAACAAAACCCGCGCCCACGAGTCCTCTACACAGGGATAAACCCTTATAACAGCAAGGTAACAGGGGAGATATTCCAATACCCTCTTATCAAAACCGAACCTTGCCACTGCAGCATCGATCCAAGCCAATTTGATGGTTTTATCTTCACCAGTAAAAACTCAGTCAGACACTTTCTTAGCAAGTACCAGCTCAACTCTAATCAAAAAATATTTGCCATCGGCAATGTAACCAAAAAAGAGTTGGTTAATTACGGAATTAAGACTGACTACATGCCTGAAGTTGCCGACTCAGATCATATGGTAGAACTCATTAATCAACTGGATTTTAACAATCTTGGCTACCCATGCTCTGACAAATCGCATAATGGATTACATCAACTTAAAAATGTAACCCCGATAACCTGCTACAACACACTAGCAATTCAGCAGGATAAAATTGACCTAAACAATTTCGACAAGATCGTATTCTCTAGCGGATCAACGGTTGAGGCATTCTTTAAAATATATGATGAGATCCCAAAACAGATACGCATTCATGTCTATGGCAAGCACAGCCTAAAAGCTCTTAAAAATAAAGGTGTCACCAATGACATTCAAACGATTTAGAGATCGTCATGCTGCACAAAGAGCATATTTTTCAATAGCCGTAATAAATTCAGTTTAGCCTCGAATAGTGTATACAAGCCCAATACTTAAGCAACACATACATTGCTTTTTATAAAAAAAGAAACTAATATGTTTCTTTATAGGATAAAGCAACATATATGTTTACAAAAAAATGAAATCACTACTTAAGCAGCTAAAAAAACGGCGCACTGACCTTGGTCTTAAACAAAACGACATGATGTTACGCGCAGGAGTTTCACGTCAGCAATATCAGCGCCTGGAATCAAAAGGAAATCCAAGGCTCGACACCCTTGAGCTGATTGCAAAAGGGCTTAATAGTGAAATCATGCTTATCCCCAAAGAACATCTTAACGACGTTGTAGCTGCACTTGAGGGGGTTAAATTTAACAGCGCAATACCCGATAGCAGTAATCCAGATCAGCCACATAACTCAGAGCATTCAGAAGCAAATAAAGATAGAGACATTTCAGATGATCCCTGGCAAAACCTGCTAGGAGATGACTCGTGAAAGATAAAATCAATGTCCTAAAATTAACAATACATGAAAGGCTTGTTGGATATCTGGCTGGTTTTCAAAATGGCCGAAACGCGCTAATTTTTGCTGATGAATTTAAAAGTGATGCGCACAGACCCACCTTCAGCTTAATTACCCACCCTGCATTCCCACGCTCTGATAAATTAATGGCAGAACCTTGGGCAAAAAACCAACGTTTGCACCCAACGCTATCAAACCTGCTTCCTGAAGGATCTCTGCGGGAATTTATTACCCAAAGTCTAAAGGTTCACATTGATAATGAGTTCCACATTCTGTCATATCTAGGAAAAGACTTACCTGGAGCGTTAGTTGCAGCCCCCATGACACCGGATGAAGTGCCAGAAAGGGTTCTTGCAATCCTATCTGGAAAAACTCATGAAAATCCAGAAGTAATAAACTTTGCAGAACTACACCAGGAAAACAAATTTTCTCTGGCTGGTGTACAGATGAAGTTTTCCATGAAAAAAAATGGCGACCGCTACAATTTATCTCAAACCGGGGCTCTGGGAGACTGGATTATTAAACCCCCGTCAACCAGGCACAAAGATGTACCGCTAAATGAATATACTGCAATGACACTTGCCTCTTTAGCTGGCATCGACATACCAGAGATCAAACTAGTTAACTTAGAGAAACTAGACAACCTTCCGCAGATTAATCTACCCCATGAAAGCAAAGCTTTTGCTATAAAGCGCTTTGATAGAGACAACAATACGCGAATTCATATGGAAGATTTTGCTCAGGTTTTGGTGAAATACCCACATGAGAAATACAACTCCGCTAATTATCAGCAAATTGGCAAAATTTTGTACCAATACTCTGGCGATGGTCTTGTTGATTCCCAACAGTTTGCAAGAAGGTTGCTGGTTAATATTTTACTCGCAAACGGAGATGCTCACCTAAAGAACTGGAGCTTACTTTATGCCGATAAGTTAGTACCGCGACTATCACCAGCCTACGACATCGTAACAACTAGTGTTTACATAGATAATGAACAATACTCTGCATTAAATTTTGGAAAAACTAACGACTGGTATAAAGCCTCCTATGCCAACTTCCAGTATTGGGCAGAGAAATCAGATATACCATGGAGAGCTATAAAACCACACCTTGATGACGTTTTAGACAAAGCAAAAACATTGTGGCGAAAAGCTCTTAACGACTTACCTATGAATAGTGAGCATAAACAAAAGCTCAGTGAACATTGGGGAAATCTGCATAAAGATTTCAAAATCTAAAGAACAAAGGTATCACCAATGACATTCAAACGATTTAGAGATAGAAGAGTTACCGAAGAGATTCGTGCTCAACATCGTGAATCTAAACTTCACCAGAGTGATTTTATACTTCCGCTATTCATAGTTGAAGGCAGCAATATTAAAGCTGAAATCAGCTCCATGCCAAATGTGTTCCACTACTCTATCGATCGCTTACTGCCGGATCTGCAAGAGCTTGTGGATTTAGGCCTTAAATCGGTCCTCCTCTTCGGTGTTCCTAAAACCAAAGGGGTTGAGCAATCATTCTCTGCAACTGGGTTAGTGCAGCAAGCGACAGCGTTGATTAAAAACCTCCTACCCCAACTTGAGGTGATTACCGATGTCTGCTTATGCTCCTATACACACGATGGCCACTGCCACATTGGGCGCAACCATAATGAGAACAGCCACATTAACGACAATGATGAGACTTGTGAAATTCTAGCGCAAATAGCATTAAGTCATGCCAAGGCAGGAGCTGACATAGTTGCACCATCAGATATGATGGATGGCAGAGTTCATTACATCAACAAGGCTCTTACAGAGAATGGTTTACGCAATACCAAGATCCTCTCCTACGCAGCTAAATATGCCTCCAATTACTACGGACCATTTCGTGATGCTGCAGACTGTGCACCACAAGCACTAGATAGCAAACCTGCAGATAGAAAATCGTACCAGATGGATTATGCCAATACTGATGAAGCAATTGCAGAGGTTAACGCTGACATAGAAGAAGGTGCTGACCAAATAATGATTAAACCAGCCCTCTCCTACCTGGATATTATCTACCGCACCAAACAGCACTGCTTACAGCATAATAGCAATATTCCAATAGTTGCCTATAACGTATCAGGTGAGTACAAAATGCTTTTGCATTCGGTTAACTCCGGCTGGGCCAATGAAGATATAATCCATGAATCATTGCTCTCAATCAAACGTGCCGGAGCCGATAGAATCGTCTCCTACTTCACCCCATACCTTTTACAAAAATATTTCAAGAGTTAAACGCACAACCAATGAACAGAGATATATCAACAAAACTATTTAAACAAGCCGAGCAAATATTACCCGGCGGTGTTAACAGCCCCGTTAGATCATTTAAAGATATTGGCGAAACCCCAATATTTATCGAAAAGGCAGATGGAGCTGAATTTATCGATGCAGATGGGAATAACTTTATCGATTTCTGCCTTTCATGGGGTGTACATATTCTTGGTCACAACCACCCAAGCATTATTGAAGCAGTTAAAAAAGCACTGGATAAAGGGATCTCTTACGGCACATGTTGTGAAAACGAAGCTAAGCTAGCTGACCTAGTATGCTCATGCTATCCGTCAATGGATAAAATACGCTTCGTAAACTCCGGTACCGAAGCAACCATGAGCGCCATTCGCTTAGCTCGCGGCTACACAAAGCGCGACATCATAATTAAGTTTGATGGCTGCTACCATGGACACTCAGACTCACTGCTAGTATCAGCTGGCTCAGGCGTCACCCAAATCAATGAGGCATCGTCAGAAGGTGTACCTTACGACATCATCAAAAACACCATAAGCATCCCTTTCAATGATATTGAGATGGTAAAAGAGGTTTTTGCCAACAACAAGGATAAAATCGCAGCTGTTATCCTAGAGCCAATTCCAGCAAACATGGGTGTAATCATCCCCAAGGATGGCTATCTAGAATCACTACGTGAAATCACCCAGCAAGAAGGATCGCTACTAATTTTTGATGAGGTGATTTCCGGATTTAGAGTTGCACCAGGTGGAGCGCAAAAGCTTTATAATATTCAACCTGACCTAACCTGCCTGGGTAAAATCATCGGCGGGGGCTTCCCTGTTGGTGCCTTTGGCGGCAAAGCAGAGATAATGAACCTACTTGCACCTAACGGGCCTGTATATCAAGCAGGAACGCTCTCCGGAAATCCAATTGCCATGGCCGCTGGTTTAGCAGCAATTAGTACCTTGATAAAACCAGAAACGCAGCAGCTAATACAAGAGAACTCAAATCACTTTATCAAGCAACTAACTGAAAACCTTCCTGCAGAAACAACCCTCAACCATATCGGACCGATGTTCACAATCTTCTTTAGTAAGCAGCAACCTCAATGCTTTGAAGATGTTAAAAAGTGTGATTTTGAAAGATTCAGAGAATTTTATAAATATATGCTGGAGAGTGGTGTTTATTTATCACCTTCTCAGTATGAGGCTAATTTTATCTCAGCTGTGCATGATGAAGATGTTGTTGGTGGGGTGATTGAGTGGATGAAAGGTTTTAAATAACTAACAAATAACTCTCTGAAACTACGAATAAAAACGTCATACCGGCGAAGGCCGGTATCCAGAAAAGCTGTGCCATTCTTCATCCCGAACTACTTTGCTAAATTAACGACCAAATAGTCAAATATTACACTCAAACATACAATATTTGACTCACAGTCAAATATTGCTTGATGTTCAAATTTGCCGATGTTACTATAAATCATGTACAGGGTGTACCACCCTGATGCTCTTTAAAAGTTAAAACTCGTTATTGAACTTGATTGTGGCTCACTTTTGAGTCGATTGCTTTAAATTGGCAATCTACCGCCGCGTCAACATTGATTGCTCTACCCTCCTACACGCTACAGCGAGCTACATCTGCTACGTTAAGAGGCTTCATGATAATCAAATCAACTGGTGTGGGTACCTTCGGTACCCAAGAATGTGACCTGTGCTGTCTATGCCATTTCTATTCGGTTCAATATTGTTTTGTCAACTGGTGCAATATCGCACCGACTAGACATACAGGAGTTTTCTTATGCATAAGCATAAACTTTTAAAGAACTCTATAGAATTGCTTAAATGCATTCAAATAGAGTTGCATGATGATATAGACAGCAGTAAACGTAATAAGCTTAACAGGACTATTAAAGAACTTGAGAGCTGCAAAGAGAAAATAACACCTAATCAGATGTTAGAAATATTAGGAAAGGTTATTGCTTTTATACCAGCTATAGAGAGAATTATTAAGACCCTAAGTGAGCAATGATTTTTATGGCGTTTACACCAGGTCACTATTTTTAAAGAGAGTGCATTATGAATATTAGTAAAGCTTTAAAGCTCTGCCGTACCCAAAGAGGCCTAACTAAAACTAAACTAGCTGATTTGGCTAATATCTCCATTTCATATCTATCCTTGTTAGAACAAGGTAAGAGAGATCCAAATCTATCGACAATTCAACAACTTTGTTCTGCTTTAAACATACCTGCGAGTATTTTTATGTTTTTAGCATCTGATAAAAATGAACTAAATGGCATTAGCAATGAATTAGCAGAAAAACTATCATTTACTGCTCTTCAGCTAATATCTGAAAATGCATAATAAACCACATTACCCCTACGAACCTATTGCTAGTTTAAAATCCCTTAGCGCAGCCTTAGGCATTTCCCAAATAAATCTACAAACTTTGACTGAAAAATCCAACAGTTATTATTACCTAACTAAAGAACTAGTTAAACCTGATGGTTCTATAAGACAAACTTACGATGTTAAGCATGAACTTAAACACGTCCATGAAAAAATTTCTAATGTTCTATTCAGAAAAGTACAGTACCCTGACTATCTTCACGGCAGTCTTAAAGGCAAAGATTATTTAAGCAACTGCAAACAACATACTGGCAAGAAATTCATTATTAGTGAAGACGCAACAAATTTTTTCCCTTCTATTAGTAAAAAAATTGTTTATGAAGTGTGGACTCAATTTTTCGGCTTTCCTAATGATATAGCTGATTGCTTAGCTGAATTAACCACTTTTAACGGGGCTTTAGTACAGGGGGCTAAACCAAGTAGCTATATATCCAATTTAGTATTATGGGAGCGAGAAGCCGATCTAGTACGTAATTTTAAGAACCTTGGTTATGGCTACACACGCTACATAGATGACATAACAGTTTCGAGTTCCAGACACCTGTCAAAGAAAGAGCAGAGCAGCATCATTTCACAAATCTACGGAATGTTAGAAACAATTAACGTAAAGCCCAACCGAAAAAAACATCAAGCAATGCCAAATGGAAAATGCCAAAATGTACACCGAGTTAATGTCAATACTTCCCGCCCCACTCTTCCAAAACAGAAACGAGCAAATATTAAAGCTGCTGTTTTTTCATGCCAACAGGCATATGTAACAGAAGCCCAATCTCTAGAATACGAAAAGTTATTTAACAAAACTATGGGGAGGGTGAATAATATGGTGAGGATGCATCCCAATAAAGGTCAAAAGCTCAAACAAAAACTAAATCTTATAAAACCCATATCGAGAAACTAAAATTACGTACCAACTCCCCCCTCTAATGCTGCCGAAGATTAAATATGCGTAGCTGATATTTAAGACTAAGGAAACACAGAAATGGGAGCGAAAAAATGGTGGGCAGTGCCCACCCTACACTAGCTATCCATTTCATATTCCCATAGCTTTTCTGGATACCGGCCTTCGCCGATATGACGTAATCAGAAAAGTTAGTACTTAACCGCTAACCCTTTATCCAATAACTCTTGGTTTAGGAATTTTCCATTTTCTATAAGGTTGTTAAAATCTGTCTCTTTCTTTTTATAAAATATATCTGCTAGATAGCGGGTGAACTTATCACGCCAGTAGGTTTTGACGGCGATGAACTTGCACCCTTTGAGTCTTGATTCTATATACTCTTTGGCGCTCTGCCCTTCTGCTGTTTCTATGATTTTGGTATTTATCCCCTTGAACCTTAGCTTTTGGGTTGTCCAGTTGTTAAAACCAAGATCTATATTTACCCAGATGGTATCGCCATCTATCACTTCTATTACGTAGGCTTTGTAGGTGTAGTGTGGGACTGAGCCTTTACCTAAGTTAACAAGTTGATATTTGTCGTTGGCTTTTTCTATTTGAATTACATCTGTTTTGTGGGTTCTGGAGAGTTTGGCTTCTTCGAATGGGTTATTAATATAAAACCTGAACCCCAGATCTATCATGGTTTGTTTTTGTATCTGTTTGAAACGATAAACATATGGAGTGTCGCGAGTAGTATTCAAGACTGTTTTTTCAGTTTGATTGGTCGAGCTTTTGTCATTTTTGACAAGTTTTTGCAGCTCTTTGGAGCTTAGTTTTTCAGCTATGACTTTTTGCTCAAATGCTTGCCTGGCTTGCTTATCCGCAACATGAACAAGCATTCTAATATGCGACCAGCTCAATTGTGCATGCGCATGCACAATCTTTGG